>QNYK01000006.1 GCA_003973385.1 Bacillota bacterium
AGCAGTCTTCTCGGCAGCGGCAGTCTTCTCGGCAGCAGCAGTCTTCTCGGCAGCAGCAGCCGCTTTTTCAGGGGCTTCTTCTGCGGACGCCTTCGCGGCTGCTTTTTCTGCAGCAGCTTCTTCTGCAGCCTTCGCCTTTTGGGCCTCCTGAGCCTTCTTCTTCTTGCCCTCGAGGATCTTTCGACGTCGGTCTTCCCTGGCAGCCTTGCGCTCGGCGGCTTCCTTGCGGGCGGACTCTTCGACCTCGAGTTGCTTTCGATGCTTCTCTGTGCGTTTCTCTTCCGCCTTGTCGATCACCTCCGCTGCTTTACCCTTTTCCCAGTCGAAGCGCTGTTTGAACTTTTCGACCCGCCCAGCGGTATCGACAAAGGTCTGCTTGCCGGTGTAGAAGGGATGCGAGGCACTCGAGATGTCGAGCTTGTAGAGCGGGTACTCCTGGCCATCCTCCCACATGATCGTCTCGGTGGTTCGCACCGTCGAGCGGGTGAGAAAGGAGAATTCCGCATTGCTGTCCTGGAAGACGACTTCACGGTAGTTATCAGGGTGAGTATCTTTCTTCATCGAATCGATCTCCGGTCTTCATCGGTTCGCCCTGCAGGATATCCCGGTGCCGGCCGCACACGCAGCCTCGGGGCCCGGGGTCCCTCAGGTCAAATCTCCGTCACGGACGAGCCAATGGCACTGATCCTCGACGGCTGTGACCTGGAATCGTACGAATCGAGCCGCTTCGCTGCAAGGGAAGCCGAGTTACTGGCTCGCAGACAGCAATTTCCAGACCCCCTGCCAGACCTCGCCAGGGTGGCTCTCGGACTCCTGATCCTCTACCATCGTGCCAGAAAGGCGAATCCATGACGCTCCCGGCCATTGCTCCATTGATGCTCAGATTCAGGGATTCGAGCGGAGATCGGCTTCTGCAGGTGTGCTCGGGGACGATGCTGATCGGGCGCTCGTCGAGCTGCGAGGTCTGTATCAAGGACGACACCATCTCCAGAAATCACGCCAGGATCATCGAGCGAAATGGCGTATTCCTGATCGAGGACCTCGATAGCCGTAACGGGGTTCAGATCGGCAACCAGCGCATCACATCCACGGAATTACGGCCAGGTATGGTGATCCGGATGGGGAATGTATCGATTCTCGTGGACGGTGACCCGGAGAGCGTCTTCGACCTCCAGTTCGATCACGACCTGCCCGATCAGGGGGTGCTGGAATCGCTGAACATCGATGATCTGGAACAACAACTGCTGGGCAAGCCCGCCGAGGGTGGTGTGGTCGCCGACCTTGGTGTCGCATTGGATCTGTTCAAGAATGCCGCCGAAACGCTACTGACCGGTTCCAGTCTCTCCGAGGTCACTCAGGGAGCCATCGACCTGGCATTGCGATCGCTACCGATTGACCGTGGTTTCTTGAGCCTGGTCGAAAATGATCAGCTGATTCCCCACGCCACAGGGTCCCGAGAAGGGCTTGGTGGAAATCGCCGGATGCAACTCTCCCGCACCATCGCCAGACAGGTCCTCGATGAACATCGCGCAGTGCTGATCCGTGACACCGGAAACATGGATAACCTGTCGACAGCAGACAGCATCATCCAGATGCACATCCTTTCAGCGATGTGTGCGCCACTCGTGGTACAGGGTGAAGTCGTCGGGATACTCTACGTTGACTGCATTGAATCGGGAAAGTCGCTGGAACCAGAGCATCTGGATCTGATCTCTGTGCTTGCGCTGATGGTATCCAGCGCACTCGAACAGTCTCGATTGCATCAATCGGTAGAAGTTGAAAAACGACGCCGCAAGGAACTCTCTTGCCGCCTTTCTCCGAATGTTGTCGAGCGAGTTCTCGCTGGAGAATCACAGTTAGGATCGATGGAGGCGGACATCACGGTGCTCTTTGCCGACCTCGTTGGCTTCACGGCCATGTCGGAGAAGATGGCTCCTCGTGAAGTGGTCGATCTGCTCAACGAGTTGTTTGAAGAGCTCACAGCTGAGGTCTTCCTCGAAGATGGGACCCTCGACAAGTACATCGGAGATGCCCTCATCGCATTTTTTGGCGCTCCGGAACAACAGGATGACCACCCAGCTCGTGCCGTACGTACCGCACTGGGGATGCAAAACAGGATCCGAGAGATGTCTGCTCAGCATCCCGATTGGCCGCCGCTGAGCATGAGAATCGGCATCAACTCGGGGCCCGCTGTTGTGGGAGACATCGGATCGATTCAGCGCAGTGATTACACCGTCATCGGTGACACCGTGAACATTGCGAGCCGCCTTGAATCCCAGGTCGCCAAGGCAGGCGATGTGGTCATCGGTCCCGCAACCGCCCAGTCCTGTGGTCATCAGTTTTTGCTCGAAGAGATGCAGGAAACACCGCTGAAGGGAAAGAGTCGCGTCGTCAAACCGTGGCGAGTGCTCGGTAAAAAGGGTTGCGACTGACGCTGGCCAGTATGCGCCTCACCACGGTCGAATCCGGTCATTGATCCGGTTTTGTCCGCCCGAGCAGTTCCAAACGATGAGTTCCAAACGATGAGTTCCAGACGATGAGTCCGAGTTCAGGAAATCAATCGTGCGGCCGTCTCGCCGGCGGGCTCATCATCGATATCGGGTTGGGGGGATGCGGGTGCCTGATCCTCATCGTCATCTTCATTCGTCTCTTCAATTATCAAGTTGTCCGATGAACTGTTCTCATCAGAGAGTGCATGCACTCTCTGCTCGTCAACCACTACATGCAGGCCTTTCAATTTCGTTCCGCCCGCCTCGAAGATGATGTCTCGCATCAGGTCCTCGATAACAGAACGCAATCCCCGAGCACCGGTGCCACGGCGCCTGGCCAGTTTTGCAATCAGTTGCAGCGCCTCGGGAGTGAAGCTGAGGTCACCATCCTCCATGCGAAAGAACTCGCGATACTGGCGAACCAGCGAATTCCTGGGTTCCGTCAGAACCCTGACAAGATCATCGTCATCCAGGGGCTGCAGTGCCGTGATCACAGGGAGTCGCCCGACGAATTCCGGAATCATGCCGTAGCGCAGCAGATCCTGCACTTCAACATGTTGGAACAGGCGGGCCTTTTCGTGCAGGTCTTCCAGGTCTAGCGCTTCTCTATCCTTGCTGTTTGATCCATCACCGCTGCGAAATCCGACTTTCTTGGCATTGAGTCTTTCTGCGATGATTTCTGGTAAGCCGTCGAATGCGCCGCCACAGATGAAGAGAATGTTGGTTGTGTCGAGCTGAATGTACTGCTGCTCTGGATGCTTGCGTCCACCCTGGGGTGGGATATTGGCGACCGTTCCCTCAAGGATCTTGAGCAGCGCCTGCTGTACCCCTTCACCGGAGACATCTCTGGTGATGGAGACATTCTGCGTCGCCTTGCCGATCTTATCGACCTCGTCGATAAAGATGATCCCTCGTTGCGCCTTTTCGATGTCGTAATCGGCTGCCATCACCAGTTTCAGCAGCAAGTTCTCGACATCCTCCCCGACATATCCCGCCTCGGTGAGGGTGGTCGCATCCCCGATGGCAAAGGGGACATCGAGGGCCTGCGCCAATGTGCGAGCCATCAGCGTTTTTCCGCACCCGGTCGGACCGATGAGGAGGATGTTCGACTTCTCGATCTGTACTTCGTCATCGCCATCATCGGAAGATTCGGGCTTCGCATCGAGATGCACGAGCCTGCGGAAATGCAGGTGCACCGCCACGGCAAGCGTGCGCTTGGCATTTTCCTGGCCGATGACCCAGTTCTGCAGCACCTCGTGCAACTCCTTGGGGCTCGGCACGTCATCGAGTGTTCTTGGTGGTTCACTGACACTGAAGGGAGATGAATCTTCCGTGATGATGGTGTGGCACAGATCCACGCACTCGTTACAGATGCAGACTCCAGGAGGACCGGCGATCAGCCTGGCAACCTCCTTGGCACTCTTGCCACAAAAACTACAGCGCTCGCCACGTTGCGGCGGGTCGCCAGTCGTATCTGATCCGAAATCTTTCTTCTCGTCTGACATCTGCTGTGCCTTGTCCTACGACACTTCTGCAACCGGTTTGAGAGTATCGATCACCTGGTCCACCAGGCCGTAATCCTTGGCCTCTTGCGCAGACATGAAGAAGTCCCAGTGTGAATCATCCTCGATCTGTCCCGGGCCCTTGCCCGAATGGCGCGCGAGGATCTCGCAAAGGACCTCCTTGTTGCGCTTGATTTCTCTGGCCTGAATTTCGATATCCATCGCCGTTCCCTGAGCACCACCCCACGGCTGGTGGATCATGATACGAGAGTGCGGTAGCGCATGGCGCTTACCCTGCGTCCCTGCTGCAAGAAGAACCGCGCCCATCGAGGAGGCCTGACCGATGCAGAAGGTAGCGATATCACACTGAACGAACTGCATGGTGTCGTAAATCGCCAGCCCCGCCGTAACAGATCCACCTGGGCTGTTGATGTAAATGTTGATGTCCTGGTTCCGATTGTCGGAGACCAGGAACAAGATCTGAGCGATCACAAGATTCGCAGTGTGATCTTGAATCCCATCGCCGATGAAGACGATCCGATCCTTCAGCAATCTCGAAAAGATGTCATATGAACGCTCCCCACGCCCCGTCCTCTCGATGACGAAGGGTACGAGGTTGTCATGAATGTCATCGATTTTGCGCATCAACTCGTCGTTCATCGAATCCCCCTGCAATTCATGGTTTTCGGGTTCCTGGTTCTCGTGTTTCTTGTGCTCACGTTTCTTGTTACTGATTCATGAGTGGGTCTGTATTTTATCATCAGCTGGAAACCTTTGCCTTCTTGCGGAGCATCTGCTTCACCTTCTCACGCCTCATACCGTTTCGAAGTTCTGGCAGCATACCGCCGCTGCGGTACTGTTCGACCACCTGTTCAAGCGGCTGGTGATAGGTGGTGGCAATCGCCTGCAATCGCTGAACCACCTCGTCTTCGGTGACAAACACCTTTTCCTCGTCTGCGAGGCGGTCGAGTACGAAGATGTGAGACAACTCCTTGCGAGCCTCGGCCTCGACGCTGGCGTCCTTCTGCGCCGCTTCCTTCGCCTCTTCCTCCGACTTTCCACCCTGGATCAAATCCATCTCAAGACGCTGCGTCTTTGATTCCTTGCGCTTCTCGACCATCGCCTCCGGCAATTCCATCTCGACAGAATCTGCAACCATCTCGGCGAGCAGGTCTTCCTGTCGCGATTCTTCCCGAGTCTTACGGCGATTCTCGAGGTTCTCTCTTACTTTTGAGCGCAGGTCGTCTTCCGACTCGAGGCCCAGTTTTTTCAGAAAGGCTTCATCGAGTTCAGGTGTGACCTTTTTCTTTGCATCCTTGAGGGTCAAATTCAGCGTGGCTGTTTTGCCGTGATGATCCGCATCGGGGAAATCATCCGGCACCTGAACCGAGTTCTCGATCACATCATCTTGCGCTGCTGCAACCAGCCCTTTTCCGAGATCCGGAATCTTTATCGAATCGATGTGGTCGTCGCCGATCTTCAGCAGCACTTCCTTGCGTTCGAAAATGGGCTCGTCATCGATCACCATCGACAGATCGACCACCGCAAAGTCGCCTTCGGCGTGTTCACCAACGGGGAGCGGCTCCAGCGATGAGGCCTGTTCGCAGATCATCTCGACCTCGCGGTCGATTTCTGACTCTTCAACCTCTACAGATTTGCCCTCGATCTCGACACCCTTGTAGGTAGGGAGGTCAAAGGTTGGCTGAACATCAAAAACGGCCTCGAAGGTGAAGTTGGCATCTTCTGAAAATTCGACCTTCTCGAACTCCGGAATCCCGATCGGTTTCCATTCGGCCGAGTCGAACTGCTCCTCGACTGCGCGTCCGATCAATTCTTCTCGCACATCCTCTTTGACCTGTTCACCGAATCGTTTCTTGAGCAGCGCCAGTGGTGCTTTTCCCTTGCGAAACCCAGGCAGTTGAATCGTATCTCTGAGCTGCTTGAAGTTCTTTTCGAGCTCTTCTGCAACGGTACTCTGGGCGACTTCTATCTGGAGGCGCTTGCGGCAAGGACCTTCGGAGGAGCACTCTGCCTGGCTCATCTGCTGACCATCATTATCCCCTGACGCCGTGGCGTCTTCTTCGGTGGTGTTCACATCGGCGGATTCGGTGTCGTTCATGGGGTCCTCTCTGCCCTCAGTCCTGGGCACGGCACAATGCCTCGATCGGAAATGATGGTCGCACCCCTCAATTGTGTCAACGCATGCAGGCGAACCGATGCTCCTGATTTGGCCAATTTTCGCCTAGATCGACTGAATTTCGCTGGAATTGCGGAGTGGTGAGAAAAAATGGAGCGGGTGATGGGATTCGAACCCACGACAATCACGTTGGCAACGTGATGCTCTACCCCTGAGCTACACCCGCTCTGGCCGGTACATCCAGTGAATCCCTGTCCGGTGGATTCAAGGCCGATTGTGCGCATCTGGTTCGGCCCTGTCAACACATGGTGGCCACCGCTGCCCTACACGAGCACCCTGACCACCCCATCAGGCATACAGACGCTTCTCGATCCGAACCACGTTGCCCTTGCCGAGATACTCGAGGCGATCGGAGCAGCGGTGCATCAACAGGATTCCGAGGCCGCCGCGTCCCCCTGCGCGCATCCTCTCCTTGGCTCTATCGAAAGCATCCTTTTCCTCGATCTGGCCCAGGTAATACTCGTGGTCAAAACCATCCCCCTCATCTTCCACCAACATCGTGACCCGGCGCGGATCTACCACATAATTGATCGTGACTCGCCGTTCGGGCTGAGCACGATTACCGTGGCGAACTGCATTATCGACACCCTCCTTGAGCGCCGAATGAAGAGCGTTCCGCTCCGACTCGGTCAATGGCAGCTTGGCGATGAGCGCTCCACCGAGACTCAATCCCTGGTCTATCGAATCTTGATTTCCCTGGAACTGGAAGCGCACCTGCTGGGTGAAAAGTTTGCGGTCCTTTGCAACGCGTCGGATTTCGGTCTCGGTGAGAATAAACAGGTTGCCGAGGTCGAACGGATCCACCAACGAATCGTTTTCCCACACCCTGAAGCCAGAGATATCATTCAGATCAGCACCTCGAGGATGAATCAGGATCACCGATGCGAGCGCATGTCGAGGATTGAGTTTGATGCTCTCGACCAGCGTTTCGCTGCCAGACACTCGCTTATCGACAACGATCAAATCTGGCAAAATGGCATCGATCCCCTCGATCAGGCCGGAAACTTCATGAAACAGAAATGCCTTTCCACCACGACTTTCGACCCTCTTCTTGCAGATTTGAGAGAAGTGTCCCGTCGACGGAAGCAGCATCGCTACCGACCCCGAGGGAAGCTTCGGATCTGCCATTACTGGAACGCTGGGTGCAACTTTCGATTCTGGATCTGATCCGTCCAGCTGCGCAGTACCGAGACCCCCGTTCAGAAGCAAGCCCTCGGCCTCTTCGAGGTCCTTGGCGACGGGGACAACCGATGTAACTCCGAGCAGGTGCATCGTGATGCCAACATTGCGCGCGACACGAGCGAGCAAAAACGCCCCACCGGCATCATTACACTGGTTATGAAAGCGTATGATCCCGCTGATTCCGGTCGAGTTGATGTACTGAACTCCTCGGCAATCGAGTATCAGATGATGCCTGCCACCCTCGACCAACCTCTCCAGCGCCGACTCGAAACGGGGGTAATTGGCGGCATCGATGAAGCCATCGAGTTGGACCAAGGTGTAGGGAGTTTCCTGATCGCCCCTGGTGACGCGTTGCTCGTAGGAAATGTGTAGGCTCGACAAAATTGAGAGTCCTTTCTTCACTCTGCATTCTACAACCACATGGGCTTCAGTCCCAGTTCTCGCAGCGAGTCGTCTGGTCGTGTACCCTCAACGAAGGAGAGGAAACTGCGGATGCCGTCAAAATCCATCATCGATCCAGGATCCATCGATCTGGGAATCACCATCTTTGGCCAGGAGGAGATTCGGCGCCGCAATTCCCAGCGACACGAGATGGAGATGCTCAACCGGATCGTCCATTACGACCCCGACAATTCCACCATCGCTGGCGTCCACGAAGTCCGAGATGATGCGTTCTGGATCCGCGGCCACTTCCCCGACCGGCCCATCTTGCCTGGTGTTTTGATGATCGAAACCGCCGGTCAGTTGTGTTCCTTCTACTTCGGTGAAAGCCTCGAGAGTGACGATATCCTCGGGTTTGCTGCCTGCGAGGATGTCCGGTTTCGGGGTGTTGTGAACCCTGGATCAGAACTATTGATGATCGGAGAAGTGACCGTCTTGCGCTCCAAATTGGCCAAATTTTCCGCCCAGGGATATGTCGGGGGGGAACGAGTTTTCGAGGGCACAGTCGTCGGAATGAAGCTCTGAGTCGCTTTTTATTGCGATATCTCCGGTATTTCTTGAGCGCTAATTTGAGTTTCCGGAATAGATTTAACGCTCCTATTCTTGTGTGCTTGTATCCCCGAAACGGTTTTCAGGGTGGCGATTGTAGATATTCGAAACACTCGTCCTGCTCGCGCTAGACGGATAATAGTTCTCGACCTTTTCCGCGCGGTTACTGCGATGTAGGCGGGCAAAGCGGATGCCATGGTAAATAGTTGGCGGAGAGGGAGGGATTCGAACCCTCGGTACCTGTGAAGGCACGCCGGCTTAGCAAGCCGGTGCAATCGACCACTCTGCCACCTCTCCGTGACAACCCTTCGGCACGGTCGCACCATGAATGGTGTGCCGGAATGTTATCGCGACCCTGACTGCTCGGCAAGGCAACCCCGTCTCACAGGAGGTACTTGCATCCCCCTCTCACACTTCGGTAGGCTCCACATTCGGATCGCTCTGCCGTATCACCACCATCCCGAAAGGTCACTGTGCGCCCACCCGCCACCGATAAACCAACTGGTGTCCGGATCCTGAACGCACTCAAGCAGCAGGTTCCTCCAGAATTATGGTCTCCGTGGTTCGACGGCGTCACCTTCGTCGAGGAGAGGCGGGAAATCGTGGTTGAGGTGCCGAACATGCTTCATTCAACCTTTATCCAGCAACGCTTCAGCTCGGTGGTGAAAGACATCGTTGTTGAGGTGCTGGGAGATGACGGACACGAGAAACAGATCCAATATCGTGTGACGACAGCAACAGTGAATGAAGTTTCACACTCGAAGCCAGGCCACAATGACGGTCGCATTCCCCTCAACCAGAGTCTCACGTTTGATGCCTTCGTCACTGGACCTTCAAACCAACTGGCGCACGCCGCAGCATTGGCTGTAGCGGATAACCCGGGTGGCTCCTATAACCCATTCTTCCTGCATGGGTCTGTCGGGTTGGGGAAAACTCACCTCCTTCAAGCTGTTGCGCACCGGCTGCGTTCTGGCGGGGTCTCGAATGTCGTGACCATCTCCTGCGCCTCCTTCACCAACGATTTCATCTCGGCGCTCTCTTCACAAAAGATCGATGAATTCAGATCTCGTTATCGCAATGCAGGAGCGTTGTTGATCGACGACATCCAGTTCCTCTGCGACAAGGAAGCCACGCAGGAGGAGTTCTTCCACACCTTCAACGAGATCTACAATCAGGAACGTCAGATCTTCCTCACATCCGATGCCGCCCCCTCTCAGATCATGGGCCTCTCACAACGTCTGGTATCACGTTTCAGGCTCGGCCTGGTCGTCCAGATGGACCCGCCAGACCTGGAAACCCGGATGGCCATCATCCAGCGAAAAGCAGAGGCTCGCGGGATCTCGATCCCGCTGGATGTGGTCGAGGTGATGGCCCAGCGGGTGCGTGACAATATCCGGGAACTGGAAGGGGCTGTCTTGCGAGTCGAGAGCATGGTCCGCCATGAAAACCACCCGATAACGATCGATAGTGTCACCAGGACGCTGGATGAGCTGCTGGGTGATTCCAGTACCAGGATCGACCTGCGCAAGATCGAGGAGCTGGTCTGTGAAGAATTTGTGGTGACCACCAGCCAGTTGCATTCGGCTCGCAGGACCCGATCCATCGTCCTCCCGCGGCAGGTTTGTATGTATCTGGGACGACGATTTACCAATTGTTCCCTCGGTGAAATCGGCCAGTATTTTGGTGGTCGTGATCATTCAACAGTGCTTCACTCCATCGAAAAAATCCGTAACGGGTTGCCCCTGGATGCCGGTCTTCGGCGCAGTACCGAGGTCATTGAGGAGCAGTTGAGGCGCTCCTGAAGGCAACCTTTTTCAGGTGCCCCGCCTTTCAGGTGCTCCGCTGGAGTCTCGCTTCACCCTGCAACAACCCGGATCGCCGGTCTGGGTCGATGATGTTGATTGAAGTTGGTGGAAAAGTAACCATGGGAACCGTGGAGAGATCGTCGCCCGAAGGTGGAAACCAGGTGCGGTTCCTGGGTCGCCGAAAGGATGCTCTGGAGAACCCGGCCCGGTGCTCCAGGCTGTGCGCGGGGATCCATCCTGTTTTCCACAACCAATCCAGCGCTAAGTTTCTTGATAAAACACTACAGGTCTTGGAGTTACCACATAACCACCCCTCGTTTTCCACAGATCGCGGGGCCCCTATGTATAAAGATAACGAATTGATCTAATTTTGATGGTCATCTAGTCACTCAGGATGGTCCTCAAATAGCCTCGATGAACCCCCGAAGATGCATTCCTAAATCCCTATATAATTTCTGGTTATGGATCCGGATTTGAACCCGTTTCGGATTGCCTGAAACGGTGCTCTGACCTAGAATAAGACTCCACCCTGAGGGGTTGATTCCGGGTGAAATAATAGGGTGCAGCAGCCGTTACCTGGAACTTTCATCACAACTCATTGAGTCGCCCGGGAAGGGGTCTGCTAGGTCCCTGGTGAGCCTGTAATGGAGCCTGCGGGGAGAACCACGGCCGGCCTGTCAATATCAGAGAAACAAGAGTATCGACGGAGGAGTCGCCATGAAGATCCAATGCCATTCACGCCAGTTACTCGAAGCGGTGTCTCTGGTTTCTGGAGTTGTCCCCGGTAATCCAACCAGGCCAGTTCTTCAACAGGCGCGCCTCAACGCGACTCAAGATGGTCTCCAGGTGGAAGCTACTGACCTGGAAGTGGGGCTTCGGGTTCAAGTCGATGAAGTGATGGTGGAACAGGAAGGTTCGTGCCTGGTTTCCTGCGCTCGACTACTGAAGATTCTCCGCGAGTTTCACGATCCAGAGGTGGTCTTTGAAGTCGATGCCGCCGGCCAGGCGTGTATAGCCTCAGGAAGTGCTCAATTTAAACTACCAACAGGTCCTATCGATGAATTTCCAGAGGTAGATTTTTCACCTCCTGGACCGTCCATGAAAATGAACCGAGAAGCACTACTTCAAACCCTCAACAGAGTCAGCGTCGCTGCAGCAAAAGATGCCACTCGCTTCAATATGCATAGTGTTTTGTTCGATGGTCAGGGCGACGAACTCAGGGTGGTTAGCACCGACGGAAAAAGAATGGCCATCGGGATTCTTCCGATGACCTCTGACGGCAAAGACTCCACACCGGAAGGACAACACATCCTTCCTCTCAAGGGAGTGGATCTCCTGAGCAAGATTCTGTCATCAGAGGACGAAGAGCAGGTTGTTTTTCATCTCGACAAGAATGAAGTCACGTATGTTTCCGATAGAGTTTCACTCAGTTGCCGGCTGGTCGAGGGTAAGTTCCCTGAATACGAGAGAGCCATTCCTGAAAAACTGGAGAATGTTTACATCGTCGCAACGGAAGACCTCCTGGTGGCGCTTCGGCAAGCACGATTGATGACAACCAAGGAAACCAACTCGGTGAGATTTCTGTTTGGGAGCAATTCAGCAACCATCTCCAGTTCAGCAAGTAATGTTGGCGAGTCGAGAGTGGAATTCGCGGTGGAAAGGGTTGAGGGGGAAGATGATGAGTTCTCCATCCATTTCAACCCGGACTATTTGATTGAACTCCTCAATAAAATCGACAATCCAAAGGTCCGTTGTGGGCTCAGAGATGGAAAGACTGCCGGCCTGTTCAGTATTCCTGATGATGAGTTTTCTTACCGTCATATCGTGATGCCTCTTGTTGTGAACGAGATGCAAGAAGCTTGAAGAAGCCCCTGGAACCCCTGACCAGGTATCACGAACTTGAGCAGGAAAAAGAGAGAGAGAAGAAGGCGGCCGCCCGGTGTCGACCGGTGAAGGTTGGACTCGATGCGATCCTGAAGAAGTTATTACCGAGCAGGGGTAGCGACCCCATGAACCAGATTCAACAAGCCAGAGAAATCTGGAGAGAAGCCGCTGGTGAAGAGATTGCCAGACACTCGACGCCGACAAGATGGAGAGAAGGCGTGTTGACCGTGATGGTTGACGCCGCGCCACTTACATCCCAGTTACAGTCTTTCAGTGGCCAGGCCCTCGTTGGAGACCTGATCGGGCTGGGGCTTGAGGGATTGCACACAATTAGATTCCAGACCGGCAATAGGCCCAACAGCCTGGCCCCAGGAGAGGGACGCGAGACTTGAGCGAACAACAACAAGACGGATACTCCGGTTCAAATATCAAGGTACTCGAGGGGGTAGATGCGGTCCGCAAGCGCCCCGGGATGTACATCGGAAGCACTGGCCCGACAGGTCTTCACCACCTGGTCTACGAGGTCGTGGACAACTGCATCGATGAGGCGATGGCGGGATACGCCAACAATATCACGGTTGTGGTGCATGAAGATGGGTCTCTCAGCGTCGAAGATGACGGCCGCGGGATTCCCGTGGATTGGCATGAGGACCAGCAGATGTCTGCCGTAGAGGTGGTCATGACCAAGTTGCATGCCGGGGGTAAGTTCGACAACGAAACCTACAAGGTGTCCGGTGGCCTCCACGGTGTCGGGGTCTCCGTGGTGAACGCCCTCTCTTCGCGGCTGGTTGTTCAGATTCGCCGGGATGGGGGCCTCTGGAGCCAGTCCTACTCGCGGGGGGTTCCCACCAGCAAACTCGAGAAAATCGGCGAAGCCGATAGCACTGGTACCCGGGTGACCTTCGTCGCCGATTCCGAGATTTTCGAGACCATTGTCTATCAGCGCGAGGTGCTAGCGAAGCGCCTGAAAGAACTCTCCTACCTCAATGCAGGAATCAAGATTCACTTCATTGACGAGCGAAGAGACGACGACCTCCGCGAGGTGTTGTACCACTTTCCCGAGGGGCTCATCGCTTTCATCAAGGACATCAACGAGAAGCGAACAACCATTTACGATGACGTGGTTTACTTCCAGAAAGAAGTGGACAACGTGGTCATCGAGGTGGCGATGCAGCACAACGATGGTTATTCACAGGAACAGATCCTCACCTTTGCCAACAACATCAACACTCACCATGGCGGAACCCACCTGAGCGGATTCAGGTCCTCGCTGACCAGGACCCTCAATCGATTCGCCAAGGAGATGAACCTGCTCAAGTACGACTCCAATCCCGACGGCAAGGACTATCAGGAGGGGCTTGCCGCGGTGGTCAGCGTCAAGCTTCCCGATCCGCAGTTTGAAGGCCAGACCAAGGAAAAGCTCGGTAACACCGAGATAGAGGGAATCGTCCAGTCTCTTGTGAACGATGCTCTGGGCCAGTGGATCGATCAGAATCCCAAGGTTGGCAAGAAGATAGTCACCAAGGCGCTGGAGGCGGCCAGGGCGCGCGAGGCTGCGCGCAAGGCTCGTGACCTGACTCGCAGAAAGGGACTACTCAGTGCCGGGAATCTTCCTGGAAAATTGCACGACTGTCGCAGCCGCAACCGCGATGAGACGGAACTGTTCATCGTGGAAGGAGACTCTGCGGGGGGGTCCGCAAAAGGCGGACGCGACTCGATGTTGCAGGCGATTCTGCCCATCAAGGGAAAGATCCTGAATGTCGAGAAGGCGCGCATCGACAAGGCGCTTCAGCATGAGGAGATCCAGGCCATCATCACGGCTCTGGGTGCTGGAATCGGTGATGAGTTCGACATCGAGAAGTTGCGCTACTCGAGAATCATCATCATGACCGATGCCGATGTGGATGGATCCCACATCCGTACCTTGCTGCTGACATTCTTCTACCGCCATCTCACGGAGGTGGTGACCAACGGAAACATCTTCATCGCTCAACCACCGCTCTACCGGGTCAAATGGAAGAGCCGAGATGAATACATCGTCTCCGATGAGGGCCTGGACCAGACCCTTATCGACCTCGCTGCAGACCATGGAGTGTTCAGAATCGGTGAGCCGGGCAGCTCCATCGAGATCAAAGGTGAGGACTTCCGTTTCGTGGTCGATGCTGTCCACCAGCTCCGCGAGGCGCAATCAAGGATGCGAAAGAAAGGCTTTCGTCTCAACGAATGGCTGCGAAGCGGCTGGGGACTGGAGGGCCGGGTCCCCTCGTTCATACTCAGGGCCGACGGCGAAGATGTGATCCATGAAGATGCCGCCGCCCTTGAAGAGGCTCTTGGCCGTCATGGCGAGGGTGCCGTGGCGATCGAGGTGCCGGCAGCTGCAGCCTCAACGGATACTGTCAAAAAACTAGAGGCGCTGGGGATTTCTGCCGACGAGATCCTCTCCGAAGATGTGGTTCTCGATGATTTCGGTGTCCCCGTATTCGACTTCTCTCTCGAGGGTTTTGAGGACCTTTCGACATACCGTTTTGGTGTCGACTCCGTGGAGGTGGGCGCAGACACACTTTCTGAAGTCGTTGCTGAGATGTTCTTGCTGATGAAGAGCAAGGTAGCGCTCACACGATTCAAGGGACTGGGAGAGATGAATCCCGATCAGTTGTGGGAGACCACGATGGACCCATCGAAGCGCACGCTCTTCGAGGTGACCATCGGGGATGCTCAGGCGACCGATGACCTGTTCGTGAAGCTGATGGGTACCGAGGTCGCTCCTCGCAGGGAGTACATCGAGAAACACGCCCTCGAGGCGCGAGAACTGGATATCTAGAAGACGTGAAATGAGAGATGGATCGATGAAGCGGGTTGTCATACAGGATCTGAAACGCTGGAAGCAGGAGGGCCACCGCTGGGTGTGCCTGACTGCCTACGATGCGCCGAGCGCCAGGGTCCTGGAGGCTGCAGGGGTTCAGGTGGCGCTGGTTGGCGATTCGCTCGGTAACGTCATCCTGGGTCATGACAGCACCGTGCCTGTCACCATGGAAGACATGGTGTGCCATACCGCGGCAGTGCGCAGGAGTGCTCCATCCTTGTTTGTCGTCGGCGATCTTCCCTTCCTTGCTGCCCAGGTCTCGGATGAGCAGGCGGTTCTGAACTCTGGCCGGCTGGTCCAGGAGGGTGGCGCCGATGCGGTCAAGCTGGAGGGTGGCGGCCCACGCGCAGCGACCATCCAGCGCATCGTCGAGGCGGGGATCCCGGTCATGGGACATCTTGGGCTCACCCCTCAGAACGCAACCCAACTGGGCGGATACAGGGTGCAGGGAAACGATCCCGAGTCCGCCGCTCGCATCGCGCAGGACGCCATGGCGCTCGAGCAAGCCGGAGCCTTTGCCGTGGTCCTTGAATGTGTCCCGGCACCACTGGCGTCCGCCATCGCAAAGGAGACCTCCATCCCGATCATCGGCATCGGCGCGGGCCAGGGGGTCGATGCCCAGGTCCTGGTCTTCCACGACCTGGTCGGACTCTCGGGAGATTTCCAGCCCAGGTTTGTGCGCCGATACGCGAATGTTGAAACCACGATGATCGAGGCCGTGAAATCGTTTCAGAACGATGTGGAAGCGGGTCGTTTTCCTGACGACTCGGAATCGTTTCTGGCCTCCAGTGAAGATGAACAAGGGGATGTAGATCCGGAATCTGAACGGCAGTTGAGTGGCTAATCCGGAGAAGTTCGCATCCCCGGACGATGATCCTCAGGATCTGGTTACCGTTGTCGGTGCGGGAGCGCTGGGGCGCTGGCTGGCAGCACGACTACAGGCTTGCGGTCAAGCAGTGAGGTTGGTGACCAGGCCCGGGTCGATGACTCGAACATTGAAGTGTCATGTGACAGGGGCTGGAACAACGCTCGACCAGGAGGTCGAGTCGATGCCGGCGGAGAACTGCGAGCCCGGCAAGATTCAGTGGCTGCTGTACTGTACCAAGGCCGGAGATCTGAAGGAGGCTGCGCGAGAGACCGCCAGTTTGTTGTCGCCAGGAGGGTGGTCGGCCGTACTCAGCAATGGGCTCGGTCACGCAGATACTCTCGCCGAGATGGGAATCAACCGTTGCCTCGCAGCAACCGTGACCTACGGATTGTGTCCAGTCGAAGGCGGTGCGGTGGAGCAGCGTGGTGCGGGAGGCCAGGTGACGGTTGGCCCGATCGCCCCGGGATTTGATATCGGGAAGGCATTCGAGGCGTCGCGATGGCTTGTCGGCAGGTTCAGGTCCGCCGGGCTAAAGAGCGAGGCCGTGGAGGATGGTGCCGAGCTGGTCTGGAGAAAGGCTACTCTCAATGCCGGACTCAATCCTGTTGCCGCGTTGATTCGCCGTGAGAACGGAGAAGTACCGGGACATCCGTTGTTCCCGCTCGCCATCGAGGCGTCACGTGAAGTGATCCAGGTGGCCAGGGAAGTCGGAGTGGATCTGTCGAAGGATGATCCTGAGCAGTTGTTGCGGGACCTGTGTCGGGATACCTCCACCAACCGTTGCTCCACGCTTCAGGATCTGGAGGCCAGACGACCGACCGAGATGGAGTGGATCTGTGGCGCCGTGGTGCGCATTGCGGAGAGTGCAGGAATCGAAGTGCCTGCCAATCGCCTGCTGGCAAAGATGGTGCAAGAGGCTGAGTCCTCTTGCGTAGCGGTCTGAATGAATCTGTGATTTGAACCCGGTTGGCATCATGTAGCCGATTACTCAGGAGACGGAAAACCGATGAGCGAAGAACAGCGGATCCTACCCCTCACACTCGAAGAAGAGATGAAGGGTTCCTACCTCACATACGCCATGAGCGTGATCATCCAGCGAGCGCTGCCTGATGTTCGAGATGGCCTGAAGCCTTCACAGAGGCGGATTCTGGTCGCGATGAATGACCTCAATCTTGGGCCCAGATCCAAGCACCGCAAGTGTGCAAAGGTTGCTGGTGACACCTCTGGTAACTACCACCCACATGGTGAATCGGTGATATACCCGACGCTCGTGAGGATGGCGCAACCATTCAATATGCGCCAGACAATGGTCGACGGCCAGGGCAACTTCGGCTCCATCGACGGAGATCCGCCAGCAGCGATGAGGTACACCGAGGCCCGCATGACCGAGGCGTCGATGGAAATGCTTGCGGATATCGACAAGGAGACCGTTGATTTCACCCGGAACTACGACGACACACGCGATGAGCCGACAGTGTTGCCCGGGAAGTTTCCCAACTTGCTGGTCAATGGTGGCTCCGGGATTGCAGTGGGAATGTCGACCAACTTTGCTCCCCACAACCTGCAAGAGGTTTGCTCGGCGCTGCTGATGATTCTCGATAATCCAGATACGAATCTCGCAGAGTTGATGCAGGTGATCGAGGGTCCGGATTTCCCGACCGGTGGTGTGGTCTGTGGACGTAGAGGGATTCTTGATGCTTATTCCAAGGGGCGAGGCCTCCTCACCCTGAGGGCCCGGACACACTTCGAGGAGATGACGAGGCAGAAGGAAGTGATCGTCATCACCGAGATCCCATATCAGGTCTCGAAGGCAAAACTTGCCTCGGATATCGCCGGTTTGGTCAAAGATGGACGGGTCACGGGAGTCTCGGATATCCGTGACGAATCTGACCGCACCGGTATTCGCCTGGTGGTTGAACTGAAGAGAGATGAGAACGCCCAGGTAATTCTCAATCAGCTTTTCAAGCACACCCAGTTGCAAACGACATTTGGAATTCAACAGATCGCACTGGTCGACGGCAAGCCTCGCACCCTTCCGCTACTCGATCTGCTTCATGCCTATCGTGATCACAGGGGAGTAGTAATTCGTCGCAGATCCCGGCACCTGTTGGCGAAGGCAGAGCGAAAGGCGCACATCCTTGACGGGCTGATCATCGCGACCGACAACATTGACCGCATCATCGAATTGATTCGCTCCAAGCACAGCGAGGATGATGCGCGTGAATCGATGATGGCCGAGTTCGGGCTGACCAGGATTCAGTCAGAAGCCATCCTCCGGATGCAGTTGAGGCGGCTGACCGGACTGGAGAGGGAAAAACTGCAGGTCGATCTCGGGGAAACCCGCGAAGAGATTGCCTATCATCGCAAGGTGCTTACCGATGCTTCAGTGGTGACGGAGATCATTCGCGAGGATATCCACGAACTGAGAGACCGCTTCAAGGACGCTCGCAGGACCACCTTTGAGGAAGATGCTGAAGATATCAACTACGCCGACCTCATCACCGAGGAGGACGTTGTCGTGACCCTGACCCATCAGGGTTACATCAAACGAACTCCCTTGACCAGTTACCGCTCTCAGGGGCGAGGCGGCAAGGGGGTATCGGGTGGATCGGTGCGCGAGGACGATTTCGTCAAGAACCTGTTTGTCGCAGGAACCCACGACACGCTGCTGCTCTTCTCCGATCGAGGGAAAGTCTACTGGCTGAAGGTCTACGAGCTTTCCGACATGAGCAGAACCGCCAAAGGCAAGCCGGTCGTTCATCTGCTGCAACTCGAGAAAGGGGAGAAGATCCTGCGCATGATTCGAGTTGCGGAGTTTGATGATCGACAACTGCTATTTGCAACGCGGCTCGGCAAGGTAAAAAAGACACCGCTGGTTGCATACTCAAGGCCAAAGAAAACAGGGATCAAGGCGATCAAGATCAACGAAGATGATGAGTTGATCGGGGTTGCCATCACATCCGGCGATGATGAAGTGGTGCTTTCATCTGCATCGGGCATGTCGATCCGTTTTTCAGAGCAAGATGTTCGACCGATGGGACGCGATGCTGCGGGTGTGAATGGAATCTCCCTTGGGTCCAGGGATCAGGTGGTTTCGATGACCGTCGTCGACGAATCTGGTTCCCTTCTGACCGTATGTGAGCATGGGTATGGAAAGCGAACTCAGTTCAGCGAATACCGTAGCCAGAAACGTGGTGGCAAGGGCCTTATCGATATCCGAACCACGAAGAGAAACGGTTCAGTTGTTTCTGCCAAGGCGCTCTCTGGGGATTGTGACGCCATGTTGATGACCTCCGGGGGGATGCTGGTGAGGATCTCTTTGACCGGCGTGAGGCCCATTGGCAGGAATACTCAGGGTGTTCGTCTCATCAATGTGAAGAAAAATGACCGCGTCATCGGCATGGAACTGGTCGAGTCTGTCAGCGAAACACCAGAAACCGAGCCGGATCAAGAATAAACAACTCGAAACTGGGTGGTAGATTCTTGGCTTGGTTCGTGGCATATCATTCTTGATCGTCAATTCCGTTCTGGATTCAGAATGTAGCCCCCCGCGATGATGGGGGGTGGAAGTCGACCAGACGAGATGCGCGATCTGGCTCTGTGGTGCAGTACTACTCACAACTCGCGCGGTGCCGATTCGGGGAAAAGGGGAATCAGGGGAAGTCGGCATCAATGGTGGTGTACGGGTACTATCTTCCGGCACATCGTTGACTTCGTTCCGGGGCGGGAAATTCCGAGATCGAAGTCGTGAGTTCCGGGGAAATCCATAAGGTTTACTGGCTCTTCGGGGCCACTGCCTGAAATTCACAAGGAGAATCGTCGGGGAAGCGAGAGTTGCGACGTCAGGGACCAAGGAGTCCTCCGTCCGCACCGGCCAACAGGCCGCGATCGGTTCACTCGACCCCTGATAAATGACTACCGAAGCCAAATCGCTCATCGTGCAGAGCGATGGAACCCTGCTTCTCGAGGTGCATCATCCCACCGCGCAGAGGCTCCGACATGAATTGGCGGCCTTCGCCCATCTGGAGAAGAGTCCGGAGTACTTCCACGAGTACCGGATCACGCCGATTTCATTGTGGAACGCTGCCCAGTCAGGCTGGAGCCAGCAACGCATCCTCGACCTTCTCCATGACAATGCCAGATACCCGGTACCAAAGGCGCTGATCGAGGTCATCGAGAAGGCGCTTGCAAACTTCGGCCGCTTCGAGCTGGTGCGCGATGATGAGAGCGACGAGTTGATTCTTCGTCCACGTGAGAAGACGGACGGGCAACTCTGCGTGCTGGCAAATCGCCCGTCACTGACGAAGATCCTGGTCGATCCGGGCGAGGGAAATTCCTATGTGATTGCGCCTTCCATGAGGGGTGCCCTGAAGGTTGCGATGATTCGCTCCGGTTTCCCCATCGCGGACCGGGCAGGCTTCAAGTCGGGTGCCTCGGTCGACATCGAGTACTCCGACACTGCGAAACTCGAACTTCGAAATTACCAGGTCGAATCGGTAAACGCTTTCTTCTCCAATCAGGGCGGAGGTGGCGGATCTGGAGTCGTCGTGCTTCCTTGTGGGGCTGGGAAAACGATGGTGGGAATCGGACTGATCGAGAGGCTCAAGTGTCAGACCTTGATTCTGGCGCCAAACATCACCAGCGTCCGCCAATGGCGAAAAGAAATTGTCCGCTGGACGACCCTCACAGATGATGATGTTGCAGAGTATTCTGGTGCAAAAAAAGGAATCGCACCCGTCACCGTCGCCACCTATCAGATCACATCTCACAGAAAGTCAAAGACGGATGAGTTTACCCATCTGGATCTGTTTTCTAGTAATGACTGGGGACTCATCATCTACGACGAGGTCCACATGCTTCCTGCGCCCGTGTTCAGGTTCACGGCCGAGATTCAGGCGCGCAGGAGATTGGGCCTGACCGCGACCCTGGTCAGGGAGGATGGTCGAGAAGACGAGGTCTTCACGTTGATCGGGCCAAGAATTTACGACATGCCTTGGCGCGATCTCGAGAAGGAAGGCTTCATAGCAAAGGTTCGCTGCGTCGAGGTGCGCCTGGATCTACCCGTGGAGGAGAGGGATGCATACCTTGCGGCTGACCGGCGACACCGCTTCCGAATCTCCTCGGAAAACCCGATGAAACTCATCCGTCTGCACAGCATCCTCAAGCGCCATTCCGATGATCGAATTCTGGTGATAGGGCAGTATCTGAGACAATTGAAGGATGTCTCCCGATCGATCGGTGCGCCATTGATCACCGGCCACACTCCACAGGATGAGCGGGAACGGCTCTACGCTGCGTTTCGTTGCGGAGAGATTCCGGTGCTCATCGTCAGCAAGGTGGGTAACTTTGCCGTCGACCTTCCGGATGCTTCAGTGGCAGTCCAGATCTCTGGAACCTATGGATCGAGGCAGGAGGAGGCGCAGCGGCTCGGCAGAGTTCTGCGGCCCAAGTCCGATGGCAGGGAAGCCACCTTCTACTCCCTGGTCACACGCGATACTCGCGACCAGGATTTTGCCTTGCGGCGTCAGAGATTCCTGATGGAGCAGGGCTATCAATACGAAATCGAAGAACAAGAAGAGGTACTTCAATGAGTGCGGTCTGCGAGTTCTTGAAGGGCCTGAAAAAGGCTGAACTGCAGACGATTCATCAATTCTGGCTTCCTGGCGAGTCGGTCCAGTCACGTGCGGAAGTGCTGCGCGCACGGGTTGCCAAGGCTCTCGAACTTGGCACCGGGATCGAAGAGCGAGTTGCGAGACTCAGCCAATCACAGCGCCGATTGATCACTGCAGTGCTGTCGAAACCAGAACCGAAAGCGATACTCGGAGATCTTCAGGAGACGCTCGCGGCAGGTGGGGCATCGAGAATCGAAGTGGAATCGACGCTTCGCCAGCTCATCGAGCGTGGCTTCATAACTCGAAAGATGGGCAAGGGTCGGACCCGTTCAGAGATGATGGAGATACCCGATGAGCTTGCTGAGCATCTGTGCCGGGTGCTGGATGTCGAAGGTGAGCCACCCTCGGCAGCAGATGTCATCAGCCAGAAACGGCTACCCTTCGAGATCGATTTCGATAATGGCAATGTCGAGGAGCGGATCGAGCAACTTGAAGATCCAGCGCTGAAAGAGCTTTGCCTGCTGGCCTTGAAAAAACGTGGTGTTATTGATCTGTCATCCGATGAGGCGGATGAGTTACTCGAGTCCTCAGGTCTAACAAAACCCGATCTGATCGCCTGGAGAAGCGTGCTCGAAGATGCGGGTATCGGGACGATTGGCAGTGTCAGCCTGCAGGACTTCGGCATCCTTATCCCCAATCCCGCTCTGGTGATCTTTCAGGAGTGGATTCAACTCAGGGCCAATGATCGACTTGAGGATGTAGGGGAACCAGATCAGATCATCGAGGCCGGAGTTGATCTCTTCATCGATCTGGAGCGATTTGCGCTACAGGTCGAGCACGAACCGGTTCGGTTGACCCGAGCCGGAAATTTCCCCAAGAGGTTAGCAGAGCAGTGCCGGCAAGGGATGCAGCTCGAGCGGCTCAAGAGCTACCTCGAGGGAGACTCTGTTACACGAGTTCTTCGAGTCGCCGTACGGCTCGGCATCATCGAGAACTTTGCCGGTGAACTCCGAGTCAACGACGATCGACTATCCGCCTGGAGAAAACTGGAGTTTCGTCGCAAGGTTGAAGTTCTCTTGCAACGCTTTCTTGACGAGAGTGCCGGAGAGCGGTGGTCCTTTCACCAGGAGGGCCTGCGCAACATCCTCCTCGACGTATTGAAAATGCGGCCCACCAGCGATTGGATTTCTCTGGAGGCTTTGATCGATCAGACGGTCGGCACCTATCTTCTCGAACTGGAAGAACGCGAAGTCGCGGAGTCTCTACGCCAGCGCCGAGAAGAGGACTTTGCCCAGAAGCGACTCCAGAGCCCGTTCCACCGCCTTGGCACCGATCTGGCCTACTGGATCGTCAATCGACTTCTGTGCCTCGGGATGTGCGAGATCGGACAGGTCGATGGCTCGATGGCAGCGGTTCGGCTCACTTCCCTCGGGCATGAACAGTTTGGACACCCCTGTGAAGCGGGAGAATGTCGGATCCTCGTCAATCCGGATTTCGAGATCATGTTGTTTACCGAAGGTGTTGATGGAATGTGTCTCGAACTTGAGCTGGCGAGATTTTCGGAGCGAGTTTCAGCAGAAAGAGTACGCAGGTTCCGAGCCACTCCGGATTCGATGCGTTCCGGGATACGATCCGGCCTTACCGTGGACGAAATTCGAAAAGTACTCGAAGATGCCAGTGATCATCCGCTTCCTGAAACAGTAGCAGTGTCGATACGCGACTGGGGTCGCGATATGGACTGGGTGCAAGCGAGACCAGCGATCATCTTTTCTGGTTTGAGACCCGATCGGTGCAAATCGTTGCGGGACTTGCTCGACCAGGAAAAGGTGAAGCATCTCGAACTTGGCAGGGGCGAGATCCTCATCCCCGGAAGAGCACTCCAGGCAGCCGACGGTTCGGTGCCTGGATTCATCGAGAAGATTCGCAAGGAGGGCTGGCTTGTTCGGATTGAAAGCGATGACGCGCTTCAGTTGAAGCCACCGACCAAGGGATCTCGATGACGGAATCGATGTCGGCTCCAGATCCAAGCACTCTGGGTGTGTCTGTTGATCTGATCCATTTGCCGATACAGGTCACGACCGAGATGTTGCGAGAAGTATATGTCGAGGTTTCTGGAACCTGTGGTTATGAAAACTTCACCAGGACCGCAACTGGAGCGCAGCTTCAATCGAGCCCCGAGCCGGGTAGCGGAGTGTCCCGTGTGACATTTGGCAAGGATCGGATTCAATTCGAGGAGCAGGGGGCAGGCACCGGCTCCGAGGTGCTGTTTCGAAGAATCGAGGAGGTGTTCAGGTCGCTGGGACAGCGAATCAACATTCCGATGATCGTGGCAAGAACCAGGACGCACCGGACCCTATTGCGCGTTCCCAGTGGCGGAAATGCTGCAACATGGCTCGCCGAAAAAGCATTTCATCTCGACGGAGATGATTTCAATGCGATCGGAAGGCCGGCAACCATCTCAGGTCTTCGTCTTCAATTGCCTCCCCAGGTTCAGGGAGAAGCAAACCATCTGGTGAGAATCGAGGCGTGGCTAAAAGATCCACGATCGCTCTTCGTTGAAGATGTAGCGACATGGCGGTTTCCACTGCCCACGACCCAGATGGAGAAACTGGGCCAGGACCTTCGGGCTGCTGAAGAGGTGACAGCGGTCGGGATACCTGCATGGGTCGCAAGCCTGGGTCGTTGATTCGGATCCAGCGAATTAGCCGGGCGACTACCAGCCGCGCTGGTTGTGCTTCATCCAGGGCGGTGGCGGGTCTTCGATCTCCTCATCTTCGTCGATTTCACGCACAGGTACATCCAGCAGGGTGCGAACCCGTTCCTCGAGGTCCTTATCGAGTTCGCCATCGGGTTCCACAAGCAGTACATGGTCGGCGGCATCCTCGGCGATCTCGAGCGCACCATCGTGGAGAATCATCTTGTACTCGTCCTTCTCGGTTCTGCGCGCAAAGCCACGCTGATCCCCTACCGCGTCGACCCTGACCCCGAGCGAGGAGACCCGGTTGAAGCAACTCATTCGCAATTCAGAATCAATGCAAGCAACGAGTACTTTAGGGCCAGTCATGTTTATCCTTACCGATTTCTGGTGTGTTACTGATCAAGCACTTCGGGTGCGTTAGTTACAGTTCCTTTGATGTACACATCACGTTTTGGATATGGAATCTCGATGCCTTCCTCATTGAAACAGTTGTAGATCTCCTTGGTAATCAGGTGAGACACTCTGCCTCGGAGTACCGGCTCCTTTATCCAGGCCAGTAATTCGAAGTCCAGGCCGGATTCTCCGAAGGCTCGAAAGCGCACGCGCGGTTCTGGCTTTTCCACGATATCTGCATGGGACAGGGCAATGTTCAGCAACAACTCTTCCACCCTATCTACATCGCTACCATAAGCAACTCCGACTCGAATTCGGATACGCTCCTTCTCATAAGGTCCACCGCTTTCGTTGATGATCTTCGTGTTGCCCATCACTGAATTTGGGATTGTGATTTCGACATCGTCTTGCGTCAGCATCCGGGTACTACGGAGACCTATCGCGGTCACCATGCCGCGCTCTCCGCTATCAAGGATGATGAAGTCTCCCAATTTGTACGGTGCATCGGCGAGGATGAACGCTCCCGCAAACAGATTTGCAAGGCTGTCCTTGGCAGCGAAGCTGAGCGCCAAGCCGATGATCCCGGCGGAGGCGAGCCACGCAGTCGGGTCGGTCTGCCAGGCGATGAATAGAAAATACACGCCAGCCCCGATGATGATGAGCAGCGATAGGTTGGAAAAAAGAGGCACCGTGCGGGGCTGGATCAACTGAAATCTGTCCCGCTTCTTGCTGAGCGAAGCGATGACGATACGCGAGGCCTGGATGAGAAACGTACAGATGGCGATGATCCCGATGGTTTTCAAGCCGGCTACCGTCACTGTCAGGACGCGAGTTGGCATTCCGGTCCGTTCAGCTGCCATCCCCAGGCCGACCAGAAGTACGATCAGGAACACGGGTCGATGCATTAATGAGATCAGCTCGTCGTCGATGGTGGTTTGAGTTTTCCCGACCCAGCGACCGATGATCGCGGTCAGGATCCATCCGGTAAGCATCGCGAAGATGATGGAGAGAAGGATGATGCCACCGGCCTGAGCGATGTCCGGGAGTTCCTGCCAGAATTCCGAGATCGTTTGTAGTGCAGTTTCGAGGGAAGATCTCATTCCCAGACCCTGACGCTGACAGTCCTACGGTGTGCCCTGGACCTGTGCTCGAAGATGTAAATTCCCTGCCACTGTCCGAGATCGATGCTGCCATCGGTGACAGGGATGTTCTCGCAAGTTCGGGTCACTGCCGCCCGGAGATGCGAGGGCATGTCGTCGGGTCCTTCAGCGGTGTGTGTGTAGGCGCTGTCCCCCTCCGGTGCGATCTTCTCCATCCAATTCTGCAGGTCGTTGCGAACAGATAGGTCTGCATTTTCAGTGATGAGCAGACTGGCGCTGGTGTGCCGGAGGAATATCGAGCACAGCCCCGTCTCGACGTCAGCCCTCTCCACGGCTTCGGCAATTGGCTCGGTAATCTCGTGAAGTCCCCGTCCCGGGGTCTCAAAAGTGATCGTTTCCCCGAAAATTTTGGTCCCCCTGTTCCTCGTCCGTGCTTGATGGGCGAGTCTACTGCTCTCAGAATCGTTCGCACAACCCACTGAACCGGAATGGTGAAGAAGATGACCGTGTTTTGCAGGCTCGCACTGCCGTTTCTGTTGCTTCTGTTTTCTGGATGCACGAATCAGGGAGGTACCACGGCACCCAGCGGATCCCAGACACGGTCCCTGGTTGAAGTCGACCCTCTACCCAGACTGATCGATAACTTCCCTGGAGAGAATCATTTTGCAAACGTCATTCAGTTGACCGATGGAGCAGAAAATGCCGAGGCGTACTGGAGTTTCAACGGCCAGCGGCTGATCTTTCAGACCAACAGGCCGCCGCATTCCTGTGATCAGATTTACATCATGGATGTTGACGGGGGGAATCTGAAACAGATTTCCAGCGGAGACGGCAGGACTACTTGTGCGTATTTCCTGACACCAGATGACTCGACAGTCTTGTGGGCTTCCACACATCTGAACTCGAGTGACTGCCCACCTGTACCCGACAGAAGCCAGGGGTATGTGTGGCCCGTCTACGATAGTTACGACATATTTTCCAAACAGTTGCCAGATGGAGAACTGGTACAGCTCACCAACAATCCCGGGTACGACGCAGAGGCAACCGTTTCACCCGATGGATCAAGGATCGTCTTTACATCGATGAGAGATGGAGATCTGGACATCTACACGATGGCCGCCGATGGATCCGACGTGAAAAGGCTGACTTCAACACCTGGCTATGACGGAGGACCATTCTTTTCACCAGATGGAACCATGATCTGTTATAGAGGCAGGCATCCACAAGGTGATGAACTCACCGAGTTTCGCCGACTGTTATCTGAGGGTGTTGTGCGTCCGTCGAAGATGGATCTCTTTGTCATGAACAGTGATGGCGGTGATGTTGTACGCATCACGGATAACGGGGCTGCAAACTTTGCTCCATTTTTCACTCCGGATGGAAAGAGCCTGCTTTTCTCCTCGAACATGGGAACCGACGGAGGAAGGGAGTTTGACATATTCAAGGTCAACATCGACGGGACCGGCATGGAGCAGGTCACTACATCCCCAGGCTTTGATGGTTTTCCGATGTTCTCTCCTGACGGCAATCGATTGGTTTTTTGTTCCAACCGAAACAACAGCCAGCAAGGCGAGACAAATATATTTGTTGCCGACTGGCTCGGGGAGGAATAGCAAGGGATCGGCTCTCGCCAGCGGACAGGGAATGGGTGGTCAGCGGATCGGGAAAACGAGCTCGCCCAGCGCCCTGTCCTTTCCCTCCTCGACAGAGGTCTGCAGACTCATGACCCCGAGTTGTGGATGACTGATGCTGATCATCCAGCTGCCGGCGGTGAACGGCTGACTTCTGAACAGTCCGTTATTGTCGCTTTTTACAAGTCGTGGTGGCGGAGATTCACCAGGATCCAGCTCGATAGCCTTGATCAGCACTGTCGCCCCCGGAACCGGGTATCGGTTTGGGGCCAGGATCACTCCGGTGATGCGGCCACCAGGTCGCAACTCGACACTCAGTTGGCCTTCTCCTTCTTTGGGCATCGTGTAGCGAAATGTACGAGGAGGAAGCGTTGTTTCCACGCCTTCTTTCTCGAATGAGTACCGCACCTCGACCATGTAAGTTTCACCGCTTGCCAGTACGGCGAGCGCTTCTAGATCGCCTGCGGTGGTATCTACAACCTCGATCCTGGCTCTCAGGATCCGAACCCGTGCGTCTGTGAGGGACAGGTTGTTCTTGTCGACGACCTCGATTTGAAATGGCTGTGATTTCTTCATCAGAAACGGTCTTCGTACGCCGATCTTGTCGGCCGGGATGATGACATCGAAAGTGTGTTCCTGGTAGCCAGGATGGACAACATGAACCCTGGCCACTCCGGCGGCGAGACCCGGGATACGCGCTTTTCCATCTTTTGCGGTGAACCCCTCCGCTTCATCTTGAATGTCGTTGAAGATGCGTACCCTTGCGCCAATAAGTGGGATTTCGTTACTGAACACGAACGCATCGAAAGTGACTCCGGCAGCCAGGATGAGGTCTCTCTCCAGCACCTCTCCTCTGCCCACCTCGAGATCATCGAACCGCGCATCGGCGTGAAATTTGGACCGGACAGTGACAATGATCCTGCCCGGCGGAACCGCAACGCTGAATTTCCCGTTGGAGTCGGTGGTGACGGATGTGTACCATCCACCCATTCCAGCGACCTCGACCTTTGCGCCAGCAATTGACTCGGGTGGGGGCAACTCCTCGCTGCGGAGTACAAAGACATGGCCGAGAACATTACCCCGCAGCGTTCCTCCCCTGAATAGCACGTACATCTCATCCGGGTTACTGCCAAGTTGGACCTGCACCTGGTAGAACCCCTCTGCCCTGATGGAAACAAACGGCGGCTGGTCCGGGGGTAGCAACAAGATGAATTTTCCCCGGTCGTCGGAGAGCGTTGAGTGAGCGACCCCACCCTCCTCAGTCACCAGTTCGATCGTGGCTCCTGCGATCGGCTGAGCCAGGGCATCCGCGATGACCCCTGCCCAGGGAGCCGGCTTCTGGCGCACGGGATCGCTGGAGGTGACAGGAACAGTCAAGGGCGTTGAAGTGGATTGCGGGCCGGTTTTTGGGGCCGCCTGTTGGGGCGACAGCTGGAGGAAAAACAGGTAGGAAAACAAGGCGATGACCACTACTGCGAGCAACGGTAACAAGGTCATTCCGCTGGTAGGGTAGTGTCTCTGCATCAGGGAATCACCTTCACATCATCGGTACCCAGCACAGTTTTTACTCGAAGTGAATGACGGATGGCATCTTCTCTGGTCTCAAACCGTCCAGATAGTACGCGATGCAGCGGCGATCCACTTCGACCGGGAATCCTGTGCTCGGCCGCCAGTCCGGCACTTTCTAGTCGGCGAAGTTGACGCTGGGCATTTGACTTTTCAAGAAAAGCGCCGACCTGGACGGTAAACCAGGGATCGTACTGAAGAAGTAATCGGGCTCTTGCCGCCAGACCGGGCGCATCCTTCTGATGCGCACACTTCTGCAAAGGCGCTTCTGCAGGTGCAAACTGTCCTGAACGTTGCAACGAGAGTCCATGCTGAAGCCATCCCTCTGCTCGAGTTTCTCCATCGAGAGCAAGTCTGGATGCTTCGCCGAAGCAATGGACTGCCCGTTCAGGATGGTCAACCAGCAGCAGGTATCCTCTTTGCAGGAGCGCCCTGGCGGCGATCGCCCCACCCCTCGATTGAGCTTCTCTGAACAGCCCATCCGCTTCCTCGGCTCGTCCCCGCCTCTGAGCGCAGATTCCCGCTGTCAGAAGCGCTTCACCGCTACGAGGATCTTCAGGATTGGATTCTGCGAAGCGCGAGAACGCAGCCTGGGCAGTGGCGACATCACCGAGCAGCCATGCAGTGCGTGCGGCATTCCATTGCTGTCTGACAGCCGGACGATCGGTCGCCGGATAGGTGTTCAGTCGCTGCGAGGAACTGCCACAGCCGGAGAGGATCAATGCGGTACTGGTGGTGGTCAGGATATACAAGGCGACCGGCAGCATCAGCGAGATCACCGAGGCACAATGTTGCCATGAAATCGGCGCCCATCGTCTCATCGATCCCCCTTCGATGGGCATCTTGACGGGCGTGCCAGTACGGTGCAAGGGAGGGTAAAAAAGTTGAGGATCGGCGTCGATAGCGGAGGGACATTCACCGACTTCATCCTCGATTTCGGGGGAAGGGTTGAACTGGTCAAGGTTCCATCGACTCCTTCCGATCCAACTGCCGCCATCCTCTCGGTTCTTCGGAACTACACCGCGAATGAGGTGGTGCATGGGTCGACGGTCGCGACCAATGCGCTGCTGGAGCGCCGTCATGCACGGGCAGCATTTGTCACGAACATCGGCTTCGAGGACTTGCTCGACATCGGTCGGCAGGATCGACCTGATATCTATGACCTGCAACCATCCCCGGTTGCTCCATTGATTCCACGCGAGGATCGCTTCGGGATCTGCGGCCGAATGGCAGCCGGTGGCAAGGTGCTCGAAGGCCTCGATTTCCGTCAACTTGAACAACTGGCCTCGCGGCTTGCTGCCGGGCCTTATCAGTCGGTGGCCGTGGGGCTGTTGCATAGCACCGAGAATGGAGATCACGAACGCCGTGCTGGGGAGATACTCGCTGCGGCAGGCTATCCCGTGATCCTGTCGTGCGAGGCTGCGGCGGAACCTCGAGAATGGGAACGCTTTACCACAGCCTGTGCTAGCGCAGTGTTGACGCCGGTGATGCAAGACTATCTGCAACGCCTCGATCAGTCAGTTTCCCCTGCGTTACTCAAGGTGATGGATTCCTGCGGTGCTGTAGTTCCGTGGCAGAGGATCTCCAACCGATCGGTGAGAACGGTGTTATCCGGTCCAGCGGGCGGGGTTGTGGCCGCAGCCACTCGGGCAGGGAAACGATCCGCGATCTCCTTCGACATGGGTGGAACAAGCACCGATGTTGCACTGGTCGAGAATGGTCAACGTGCTGCTCGTAATCATCGATTCAGCGTTGGCGGGATTCCGCTGGCCGTCCCCCTTCTGGAAGTGCATACGGTGGGTGCCGGGGGTGGTTCGCTGGCGTGGATCGATGCGGGAGGTGCCCTGAGGGTTGGCCCGCGTAGTGCGGGGGCAGACCCAGGTCCGGCGGCATATCAACGCGGTGGAACCGAAGCCACCGTCACCGATGCTCACATCGTGCTGGGAAGGCTCCCGGCAGATCTTCGCCTCGGCGGTACCGTGTCACTCGATGTCGAGGCGGCGCTGAAGGCGATGAGCAAACTTGCAGCAAGACTTGGACTCACGGTGGAGGCGACAGCGTGTGGCATCATCGAGGTGGTCGACGCCGAGATGGAACGAGCTCTGCGCAGGGTGAGTCAGGAACGAGGAGCCGATCCTCGCGGCATGACGATGGTCTGTTTCGGTGGCGCTGGAGGATTGCACGCGGTCTCGCTCGCTCGCAGTTGCGGAATGGGCGAGATTCGTCTGCCCGCAGCCGCAGGTGTGCTGAGCGCCATCGGGATGCTGGAGGCTCCATGGAGCGAGGAAGTGGAGCAGGTCATGCTCCGCCCCCTGGGCACGGGTTCAGATGCTCAACTGGATCAACTGGCACTGGAACTCGCCGATATAGCCCGAAAGAAGATCCGCCAATCGGGAGGCGATGAGAGCGCAGCAGTCATCGAAACGACCCTTCGGGGGCGTCATGTCGGGCAGGCCCATGAGATGGAGTATCTTCCCGGGGATGATGCAGAATCCACCTTTAGAGATCTATACGAGCAACGGTATGGCTATCGGATGCCAGATAGGGACATCGAGGCGGTCTCGATCCGTGTTTCGGCAACGATTCCATCGGTAGGAATTTCGGCGTCTCCAGCGGAACCGGAAGGAGAGGCCACGACGACCTTGGTGGTACTCGATGCGACAGGAAAACGCACAGAAGTCCCCCGTGTTCATCATGGATCCATCCGCCAGGGACAACCGTTGACAGGGCCGGCAATGATCACTTCAAGTACGACAACGCTATGGCTTCCCGAGGGGGCCAGCCTTCGATGTGATGACAAGGCTACTCTGATCATTGATCCTGGGAGTGTGTGACATCCGATCATCGCGAAGGGGATCCTGGCAGTAGGCGTATTATTCGGCCGAGACTTCTGCAGCGCGTCTCATCAGAATCCATTCCCGCATCAAGATGATGGCAACACCACAAACGATGGCGCTATCAGCGATATTGAAATTGGGCCAGACCCACTCCTTCTCTCCGATGTTTACCGAACAACGGATGAAGTCTCTGACGCCGCCATGGAACCAGCGATCGTGTAAGTTTCCAGCTGCGCCTGCAGCGATCAGTGCCAGGGAGACGACCATCGGAACCGAGCGCCTTGGCATTGAAAGAGCAAACCAGAAACAAACCGGAATCGACAAGCCAGAGACACCGATCAGAAGCCATGTCACTCCAGCGAACCAGCCGTTGAATGCACCCAGGTTGATGGATGCTTCAAAAGCAAACCCTGGAAAGAACTTGTGCATCGGAGTTTGTATCAGATAGGGAGTGCCATCTGCGGCGTGTCGTATTTCTGTCTCAAGCAGATCAAAGACATAGGTTTTTGACGAGAGGTCCGCAAGGATGATCAGGGCAAGAATGGCGACAAATAGTAATGTCGCGTGCCGACGTGATAGAACCTCGGTAGTCTTTTGTAGATTTTCCTCGGGGGTGGGTGACATCGCTTCATTCATGGGAGCATCGCAACCTGGAAAGAGTCTCTTGTCGAGTGCTGTTCCAGTCAGAACCGAATCTGATTGTGCCACCCCTGAAGGTCAACGGCTCTCATCCGAGATGGAGATCAACTGTTGGTGATAGCGCTTGGCTTCGGTGAGGACAGCTTCGCAAAGCTCAGCACCTTCCAGGGGACAATCAGTGACAAATAGATTGAAGTGCTCTACGGCCTGATAAAGGGGCATCGAATCCATCGACACACTTCGGATGAAACCGCTGGTCTTTCGCATTACCTGGCGCACCAGGTGAGGTAATCGAACTCCCCGCGTTGCCAGGCAGTAGCCATGAACGAGGATCGCCGCCTGTAGTATGGGATCACACTCTTCCTGCATCATTCGCGAGACCAGATCCCCTGGTCGGTCGATTTCGATCACTTCTTCCTCGCAATCGATACAGAGGATTCCGTCAGCATTCCCTTGCCATCTAGCAGCGACAATCATCGTCTATCTTCTCCGATCTGACCGAGCTCTCCTGAGGAAGATTATCTTGCATGCGATGTTTGATCAATCCGAGTGATCCACCGACGCGCTGCATATGACCGGGCAATGTTGCTCGCGGTAAGGTTACTGGCATTCTATATGTCATTCCTGACAAAACGAGAAGATGTCACATCTACAGCCGAAGAGGGCTCATCCCAATCGTTGCAACCGTCAACCCCAACTTGACTCACACGCCAATTGACGGGAACCTTGAAATTATACAGTCAGTAAATCTGTATTTGAGGTGGTGGAGGAGAACTTGGCATCCTTCTGCTGAGCGTTGCAACACAATAAATAAACACGGTCAGAGACCAATTTGTCCAGATTGGAGTGCTGGAATGACGAACTCAGGTTCATGCGCATCAGTCATGAATACGATATCAAAAACGATGATGTTTGCCCTGTGCTTGATCCTGATGTCACCGACATCGACACATGCTGATGCCCACAACTGGCTGATCAGCGAGATTTTCTCCAGTGCCGATGGAACCGTGCAGTTTGTTGAATTCACGAATGACTCGGACGATGAACAGTTCATGGCCGGCGAAGATTTGCAGAATGCTGCCGGTCAGACCTTCAACTTTCCTGTAGATCTGCCCAGCAGTTTGACGGCAAACCGGAGAATGCTGGTGGGTACTGCAGCCTATGCCGCTCTTCCAGGAGCTCCGCCCCCCGACTACATCATCCCGTCAGGGCTGTTCCTCGTGAACGGTGATGAGGTGATCTACTCCGGCGGTGATGAGGTGATTTACAGTTCCTTGCCCACCAACGGCGTTCTTTCGATCAACCCTGACGGTATTGCGAGTGTCAATTCCCCGACAAACTTCGCGGGGGTGAGTGGTTCGATCATCGTGACCAATAGTGCGCCAGATTGCAACGCCAACGGAATTCCGGACTCGACTGATATAGCTTCCGGAACCAGCACTGACTGTGATTCGGACAGCGTTCCCGATGAGTGCACGGTCGCCATCAATGATTGCAACAATAATGGCATTCATGATGCCTGCGAGCTAGACGGCGATGGCGATGGGATCATCGATGCTTGCGATGCATGCCCGAACGACATCAATAACGATAGTGATGGAGATGGAGTTTGTGACAGCCAGGACATCTGTGCCGGCGGCAACGATTTCATCGACAGCGATCTCGACGGAATTCCTGACTTCTGCGATGCTTGCCCGCTAGATGCGCAGGATGACAGTGATGGAGATGGCGTTTGCGACAGCGAGGACATCTGCGCTGGTGGAAATGATGCTCTTGATACCGATTTGGACGGAACTCCCGATTTCTGCGACAGCTGCCCCCTGGATGCTCAAAACGATGTCGATGGAGATGGGCTCTGTGCCGATGTTGACCCCTGCCCCCTGGATACCAACAACGATGCGGATGGGGATGGGCTCTGTGCGGACGTTGATGCTTGCCCTCTGGATGCTCAAAACGATGCAGATGGTGACGGGATCTGTGGGGATGTCGACTCCTGTCCGCTGGATCCCCAGAACGATATTGATGGGGATGGTGTCTGTGGAGATGTCGACCCATGCCCTTTTGACGCACTGGACGACAGTGACGGAGACGGAATTTGTGACGGTGTAGATTCATGTCCAGGTGGCGACGACAACATCGATACAGACCAGGATGGCACCCCGGACTTCTGCGATGCTTGCCCTGAGGATGCTGCCAATGATGTCGATGGCGATGGTCTGTGCGCCGATGTCGATTCCTGTCCCCTCGACGCCGACAACGACGCAGATGGAGATGGGCTCTGCGCAGATGTGGATGCGTGCCCTCTCGATGCTGACAACGACATCGATGGGGATGGAGTTTGCGGAAACCTGGACCCATGTCCGCTGGATCCTCTGGATGACAGTGACGGCGATGGAATTTGCGACAGCGTGGATGTATGTCCCGGCGGTGATGATGCAACCGACACGGACCTGGATGGTACGGCAGATTTCTGTGATCCATGTCCGCTCGATCCTGATAACGATGTTGACGGCGATGGAGTATGTGGGGATGTAGATCCTTGCCCTCTGGATGCAGCGAATGATGCGGATGGAGATGGATTGTGCGAGAGTGTCGATGCGTGCCCATTGGATCCTCAGAATGATATCGACGGAGATGGCCTCTGTGCCGATGTCGATCCCTGCCCTCTCGACCCCGCCAATGATATCGACGGAGATGGCCTCTGTGCCGATGTCGATCCCTGCCCCCTGGATGCAGCAAACGATCTCGACGGCGATGGCCTGTGCGAAAGCAACGACCCCTGCCCGCTCGATGCCGACAACGACATCGATGGCGATGGTCTGTGTGCCGATGTCGATCCATGTCCTCTGGATGGTCAGAATGACAGCGATGGTGATGGGCTGTGTGCCGATGTGGATCCTTGCCCAGCAGATCCGAGCAACGATGTGGATGGCGATGGCATCTGTGGTGATGTGGACAGTTGTCCGCTCGATCCCGACAACGACATCGATGGCGATGG
>QNYK01000007.1 GCA_003973385.1 Bacillota bacterium
TGCACGGACATCGTCGAGCGGCAACTGGCTGAGACGGTTGCGATATTCGTTCTTGAAGGCCTTGCCGTCATCGATCTCGTCAAAATCGAAGAAGGTCAGGCCGTTGCTGCCCTCGAGTCCCAAGGAGCGACGGGCGATCTTGGAGATCACCTGACCGCCGGAGAGGTCACCGAGGTAGCGCGTGTAACTGTGGGCCACGAGCAGGGTGGGATCGTTGTCGCCGAGCCAGTGGATGCGCTCGACATACTCCCTGCGAGCGGGTGTGCTGCGCACCTGGCTGTGCCAGTCCTCGCCGTAGAGGTACTCGAGATCGGCTTCCAGCGCGGCCTTGCGGCTGAGCACGGGGAAGTAGATGCGGCTCACGATCGGGTGGTGCTTGTGGCGCTCGAGTTCTTCCTCCAGCGCCTCGTAGACGAGGTACATGCCGGCTTGCATGTTGCCGAAGCTGGCGAGGTCCATGACACCCTTCAAGATGCCCTTGACGAAGTTGGTGGATTCGGCGAAGCGGTGTGCCTGAGCGGTCTCGGCGCGCAGCCTCTTTGCGAAGGTGATCTCTTGCTTGGCGTTGGCGGGCGCGTCGGAGCGTCCGCTGCCGGGCTGATCGGTATTTTCGCTGGAAACCGTCTCGCGGTCGATTTCGTTGGTCCTGGAGTCTGTCATGTTTCACCACCTTGCCGTCTAAAAGTCGCGGGGTGCGGGCCCGCTCTCCCTGCGGGCACTCGCCCGCTACCTATCTATCCGTACCTGGGGGATCACCGGACCGGAAAACTACTGTGGATCGAGAGATGGGATCGAAATTGGGTTAAATCGCTGATTAGTGGCCAGAGACGGGGTTTTACAGGGTCGTGCTCCGTGCAGAACCCGCTCCCCTGCAGCTCTCAATTGCCAACGCCCTCAACTCCGGGGAAATCCGGCAGTGGAGGGCGTGGAGACCCGTTCCCGGGGAAGAGGTCGAGTTCCAGCGGCGCTGCTAGCCACCAATTCCCAGATAAACGGCCATGCCCGGCACTACCAACCACAAGAGGCCCTTCACCGTGAAGAAGATCAGACCCCAGACTCCGAAGCGTTTGACTATTGCTGTCATGTTTCACCAACTTTCCGTCCACTAGACACCGGAGGCGGGTGCCGGCGACCCAGCAGGCTCTTGCCCGCTACAGGGTGATCCGCTTCACCGGGGGGGCCGGACTAATTATTTCAAAAAGGATCTGTGGGGGCTGCTAGTAGCGTCTGAAGCCCAATACGGGCCCAAAGACGCCCGGTTGGAAAGGGCCGAGGGAACTACCCTCGAGGAAATGAAGTGGGCGCTGCCTGGTTGCCGATGGGGTCGGTGCAGATGGGGTCGATGCCGATGGGGTCTATGCAGATGGGGTCGATTCCGATGAGGTCCAACCGATCCAGCGCGGCCGCCATCGGACTCACAGGCAGGAATCTCCTGAATCTTCGCACTCGAGCGTATCATCGGTCGGATCCTGACCGCACGAGCCGACCGGCTCCGGCAGTGGAGCGGCCCCGCTGAAGAGAACCGCCAGCAAGGTCACCGCATCGGAGATGTTGACCCCCCCATCATCGTTGGTGTCGGCAGCATCCAGACAACCCGGGGTGAGCCCATCGTTGAAGAGGTAGGCGAGCAGGAACACGGCATCGGCGATGTTGGTGTTTCCATCGCCATTGAGTTCGCCGCGCCTGAAGGCTCCGCTGACCGTCAGGTTCAGGTAGTAGGAGACGGTCGATTGGTCGTAGTTGCCGGCGACGATGTCGAGACTTCCATCCTCGTCCACATCCACCAGTTCCAGGCCCGAGAACGCAACCGGTCCGTCGAGGGTCCACACTTCCAGGAATTCCAGGGCCCCGATACCCTGCAGGATGAGAAACCCGCCGGAGGCGTAGTTCCTGATCACCAGGTCCGCGATGCCATCGAGGTCGAGATCCCCACCGGCAGCGTGGCGCTGATTCGACCCGGTGAAGATCGGGATCCCGGCCTGGGGAATCCCTGCAGCCAGGGTGAAGATTCCAAGGTTACCCAGACCCTCCTCTACGGACACGATCTCGGGAAGTCCGCCATCGAGATCGATGGCCATCGTCGACCAGTGAGAATCGGTCAGCCCGCCGATCGCGCGTTCCTCGGCAGAGAAGTTCCTGTTCCCCTGATAGAGGCTGGTCGCAACCCCACCGCCGCTGCCGCTATTGAAACCGCAGCACAGGTCGAGGTCGCCATCGCCATCGAGATCGGCAATATCGAAGCTGAGTGGAAATCCCGTCAACGGGACCACCGACAGGCCGTCGAACGCTGCCAGCGGATCATCGATTCCTGTGCCCCACGCCACCTGCAGCCGCGAACCGAAGAAATCGGCGGCGATCACGTCGAGGTGTCCATCGTCATCGATATCGGCGACCTGTACCTGCGGATTTCCGCCTCCCCAGCCGGGCACCAACCGCGGCTGTTCACTGAAAGTTCCGTCGCCGTTTCCTTCAAGGTAGGCGAATTGCCCGCTCAGAAAATCGGTAACGATCGCATCGACGACTCCATCCTCGTTGATATCCCCGACATCGACCGACCAGGGCCAGTTGATGGAGATCTGGTTGAAGATGGGTGCATCGAAGTTACCTCTGCCATCGCCGAGAGCGACGAACATCCCCGAAGTGAGTGACGGCTCCCCCTGCAAGGCGATGATGTCGAGGTGGCCATCGGAATCGACGTCCACCATCCGGACGGCATTGATCTTGTCCGCCATCACCACCGACACCGGAGCGGCGAATTCGATGGGAGCTTGCTGGGGATGGCCAGTTGCGGGGATCAGTGCCGCCATCAGCACGGCGAGAAATTTGTATTGAATGGTCACGAGACCTCCCGCTCCATTGTCGCACGATTCATCGCTCAAGTCCTTTACCATGCCCAACCCAGATTAGGCCCCTCGGATGGCAACTGGCACATGTGCAGGTAGGGAATCGTGAGAGCGGAATCCACAGCCCTTCGCTTGTTGCCAGATCTGGCACAATTCTGACCATCGATGATGGTCATGTCATCGACCAGTAATGGGCCGAAACTGACGGTGGCTACGGCTTGCTCACGTCTGTGACTGGCTCTCTTCCCACTCTTCCATCGTGAGCAAGATTTCGCGCGGCTTGGCACCGCGGAAGGGACCGAGAATCGCCTGGTCCGTCATCGCATCCATCAGTCTCGACGCACGGGTGTAGCCGATACCGAGTCTGCGCTGCAATAGCGTTGTCGAACCACGGCCTGTTTCCAGCACCACCCGCACCGCTTCTTCATGGAGAGCGTCCGCGGGGACCCCGGTGGCTCCACCGGCTCCATCCTGTCTGCCGTCGAGAAACGTATCCATCTCCTGGGAGAACTGCGGCTTCGCCTCCTTGCGCAGGTGCTTGACCACCTTGCGCAGTTCCTTGTCGGAGAGGTAGGTGCACTGGGCTCGCTTGAGGATATCTGTATCGGGCGCGAGGTAGAGCATATCCCCCATGCCGAGTAGCCGTTCGCCGCCCATCCGATCGAGAATCGTACGGGAATCGATGCGACTGGCCACCTTGAAACAGAGCCGCGCGGGCATGTTGGACTTGATCAGGCCCGTGACGACATCGACCGATGGCCTCTGGGTGGCGAGGATCACATGGATCCCCACCGCTCTCGATTTCTGAGCGAGGCGGATGATGGTCGATTCCACCTCCTTGGCGCTCGTCATCATCAGATCGGCGAGTTCGTCGATGATGATGACGAGATAGGGCAACTGCTTGGGAGTCTGCTCCGCCTCTTCATGACTGGTTTTTTCAGCGATGCGGTTGTAGCGATCCTCTTCTTCCAGATCGTTGTAGTCCTTGAGGTTCTTGACCCCCGCCTTTGACAGCAACTCGTAGCGCTGGTCCATCTTTCGAACCAACCACTCCAGTGCCGCCGGCGCCTTCTTCATGTCGGTGATCACCGGTGTCAGAAGGTGAGGGATGTCCTCGAACATCGAGAGTTCGACCATCTTCGGATCGACCAGGATCAACTTCAGTTCATCGGGGGTACGAGTCATCAGGATCGATGTGATGATCGCATTGATGCAGACCGACTTTCCCGATCCGGTGGAACCCGCGATGAGCAGGTGCGGCATCAGGGTGAGATCCTCGACGATCGGTTCTCCTGCAGCGTCCTTACCGAGAAGTAACGGAATCCTCATCTCCGAATCGTGGTAGACGCGGCTCTGCAGCAGTTCGCGAAGGACCACCGTCTCTCGCTGCTTGTTGGGAACCTCGATGCCGACGGTCGGCTTTCCAGGAATCGGTGCCACGACCCGGACGCTCTGGGCAGAGAGCGCCATCGCCAGGTCATCGGAGAGAGCGACGATCTTCTGAACCTTGGTACCCGCAGCGAGACTCAGTTCGTACTGGGTGATGACGGGTCCACGCTGAACATTGGTGACAGCGGTCTCGATCTTGAAGGAGCGCAACGTCTCCTCGATGAGAGTGGCGACCTGATCGAGTTCTTCCATCCCCTCCTCATGATCGACAATGGGAGGCTCCGAAAGAAAGGAGATGGAAGGAGGTGAATAGACCCCATCAAAGGTGAGCTGCTCCTCCTCGAAGGTGACGATCGCCTCGTCATCTTTTTCAGGACCGAGGCGGATGGTTCGAGATGGTGCTACAGCATCCTCTTGCTCGTATTCCTCATCCTCTGAGTACTCTTCGAGATCCTCTTCCTCCTCGTCTTCCTCGTCCTCTTCCTCCTCCTCGTCTTCCTCTTCGTACTCCTCGTCCTCTTCTTCTTCCTCGTCCTCGTCGTACTCCTCGAGACCATCTTCCTCTTCCTCGTCCTCGTACTCGTATTCCTCTTCTTCCTCGTCTCCCAGCAGCAGATTTTTTTCCTCATCGCTGACTTCAGCAGCATCTGCCTTGCTCGTTGAACGAGTCACCTTCGCGATGGTATCGCTGGCAGCCTGAGAGACGCTGCCGGCGACCCGGCGTGCGACACCCGGTGTCTTTCTGGAAACACCGCTGGCCGCCGTGCCGATCATCGCCAGTCCCACTCGAAGGAGATTGGCCACCGGCATGCCGGTCGTGAACATCAATCCAAGCGCCACCGCAAGGAAGGCGAAGATGGTGGTGCCGGTGAGTCCAAAGAAGTCGAAGGTCGCCTGGCCGATGTACATGCCGAGGAGCCCGCCCTTGTATTCGTACGCCGATCCCAGCATCGACTGGTCGGTGAATCGAAACTCAAGCAAGCAGACGGCAAGGCAGAAGAGTGCCAGCCCGCCCAGCCGTGGCCACCACGACTGTATCCGCACCTGAAACAGCAGCATTCCTGCCCACACGGCAAACATCCCCGCGAGCAGGAAGCCGGCGAGTGGGCCGAAAATGTTGAAGTGGGTCATGGCGATGAAGTGCCCAAATGAACCGCAGGCGTTGGATGCGCTGCGACCCTGAGCAACGAGGTACTCGCTGTAGAGTGCGATGAAGAAGAAGGCACTCAACGCCAGCAAGGCGAGTGCGAGAGCTTCCTGACCAAGACGTTGCGGCTCCTTGCGAGTGCTTTCACGACGTCTTCGCTTGGTGCGATTTGATGTCATCATTCCCCGTTGAAGGCACGGTCCCTGCGGCGAGAAGCGACCCTTGTGCCGATGAACTCCACCAACTTCTGCGCCAGTTCTCGCTTCGAGATCGCTGGCAAGGAATCAGTGTGCCCTCCGGGTTCAATCCAGACGTAGTCCCCCATGGCTGCGCCCATGTTCCCCGGCGTGTTGCAAAGTACCAGATCCAGCCGTTTGTTCACGGCCTTTCGTAGCGCTTCTTCCACATCCAGGGTCGCTTCCAGGGCAAAACCGACCAGCACCCGATCGCCCTTTTCGGCTCCTCTTGCCGCCAGTACATCGGGGTTTCGCACCAGTCGCAGGTTCCAGTCTCCAGCGGACTTCTTGCGTTTTCCGTCGATTTTTTCGGCGGGTCGGTAGTCGCAAACAGCAGCGGTGGCGACCAGGGAGTCGACCTCGGACCACAGTTCGACCGAAATTTCTTCCAGATCTCTGGCAGTGGTGAATGGATGCAGGTGAATCCCCTCGAGGGGAGGGTGGCTGGACACCGGTCCCAGTGCCAGGTGAACCTGCCAGCCGACATCTCTTGCGGCGAGAGCCGTTTCGATACCGAGGATTCCGCTGGCACCGTTGCTGAGATAGCGGACATCATCGATCGGCTCACGCGTCGGCCCTGCAGTGACCAACAGGACCGGGGGATTCAAGACAGTTCTTTCGGCAGTACGAAACCTGAAACCACCTCATCGATCTGATCGAGATCAGCGAGACGACCAGGACCCACCGAACCACAGGCCAGATGGCCCTCGGCAGGGGCGACCACGACAACTCCGCGCTGCTGGAGCGTGGCAATGTTGGCCTGTACCGCCGGGTGGTTCCACATCCGATCATTCATCGCCGGACACACCACCGTGGGTCCATCCCAGGCGAGCGCGGTCAGACACACCACATCGTCACCAAATCCATTTGCAAGCCGTGCCAGGTGATCTGCGCTGGCGGGAGCGATCACCAGTACCGCCGCATCATCGCCGGCACCGATGTGCTCGGGTCGGTCGCCGGTGCCGATGGGATGCCAGATCTCTGACACCACTTCGCATCGGGTCACGGCTTCAAAGGTAAGAGGTTGGATGAACCGACAGGCAGATGGAGTCATTCGAACACGCACCGTCGCACCACGCTGGGTCCATCGAGAAGCGAGTTCGACCGCCTTGTAGGCAGCAACTCCTCCGGTGACTCCGAGGATGATATTGCGGGATTCCCAGCTCATGATCTATCCCTCTTCAGGAAGCGCATCTCAGGCGATGGGGGCGACGCGGAGCATGCATGATGTACTCAGCGTACTCCGCGTACTCCGCATCGGATTCCATCACTCCTTGGTCGGGTTGAGGAACTCGGACAGTTCCTTGATCCGCTCTTCCTTGACCTTCTTGAGGTCGGAGCCGTAGACACCCTTCTCCTCATCGGAATCACCATCTTTGAGTTTCCGAGCATCATCGAGGAAGTTTGCCTCGGTGACTTCCAGTTCACCCAGTTCGACCTTGCCCTGAAGTATCTCCTGTACAACGATATCCAGGAGATCTAGAGAATCGGTCACAACCAGGGGTCTGGCACCACGCTTGAGTTCCACCAGACGCTTTTGCATCAGCGAGGTCAGTTGTAGCTTACCGCCCGTCTTTTCGACGAGCTGGTCCTCGATATCTACATCGAGCACGGTTCCTCCATTCCGGAGCCGACACCTCTCAGGGCGACGTCTCCTCGGTTTCATCTCTGATTCCACCCCTGCTCTGCCAATCGCCCTCGATGATCGAGCGAATCTGCTCGACAGCCTGTTCGAGGTCGTCATTGACCACGCAGTGGTCGTATTTGTCCTTCTCGGCGATCTCGGTCAGGGCATTCCTGAGACGGAGATCGATCGAATCATCATCTTCTTCGCCACGGCTGACGATCCGACGCTTCAGTTCTTCCTCACCCGGAGGCTCGAGGAAGATCTCCAGTGCATCGACTTGTCCCTGGCGCAGCAACTGCGCACCCTGAACATCGATCAGCAGCAGCACTGCCCTGGCAGAGATCAGCTGTCGCTCGATCCCATCGCGCGGGCTTCCGTACAGATTTCCGTGCACCTCTGCGTGCTCCAGAAATCCACCTTCCTTCACTTGCCGTTCGAAGTCGGCACGATCAAGGAAGTGGTAATCCACTCCATCCATCTCCCCTTCGCGGGGAGGTCTCGTTGTGCTCGTGACGGCGCGGACGATTCCATCCTCCCGAACGAGTCTCTCGCTGACGGCGGTCTTGCCGACTCCGGAAGGTCCTGAAAGCACGACCAGGATCCCGCGAGCGGTCACCGTCACCTCTTTCTCAACCCCGACAAGGGTTGCAGGTTTTCATCATTCGATGTTCTGCGTCTGTTCTCTCAGACGATCCACCTCGACCTTGATGTCGACCACCTTGTGGGCGAGATCATATCGAGCCACTTTCGAGGTCATCGTATTGGCCTCGCGAAACATCTCCTGGGTCAGAAAGTCGAGCCTGCGGCCGACTCGTCCCCCCTCGGAGACAACCTTCCTGTACTCCGCGAGGTGTCCACGCATGCGGGTCATTTCCTCGGTGATATCCGATCTCTCGACCTGAACGCCGATCTCCCTGGCGAGGTCCTTCGACTCCAGTTCCACGCCGCCGGGTGCCACCAGCTGTCGCACTCGTTCATGGAACCGCTCCTGGAGCCAGTTCATCGCTTCAGGCAGCACTGCTTCGACCTCGTCAAGACCGGAGTCGATCCGGCCCAGGATGCGATGGAACTCCTTGAGCAGATGCTCGCCTTCATTGGCCTGCATCTGACGGAGGTTCGCCAGCGAATCCCCGATCGTATCGAGCACAAGCTGGGTCGTTTCCTGGTCAGGATCACTGACGATGCCCGGTTGCTCCGATCGCAACTGGATCGCTTCTGACAGGGTCACTTCCTGACCCGGAGCGATTTCATCTCTCAGTGCGCACAGTTTTTCGTATGTGTGCCTGACTGATTCAACCTCGGATAACTCGACAGCTTGCTGACTCTCTTCGATCACCAGAGACAGCGAGATGGAACCTCGTTCCAGCTTTTCTCTCAGCAACGAATCGATCTCTACCTGCAGACCGATGTAGGCTTCTGGAAGGTGACTGGAGATCTTGAGGTGCCGGTGATTGACCGACCTCACCTCTGACTTCACCCGCAACCCCGTCGCCTCACGGGATCCAGATCCGAAACCCGTCATGCTACGCAGAGTTGCTTTCAATTGCCGCTACCCCCGCCCGATTCCGTCTCGGCAGGCGCGACGGCAGGTTCCTCAACTGGAGTCTCGGCTGCAGCATCGGTCGGTGTGACCGCTGGAGTTTCTTCTGGTGTCGGCTCAACAACTGGAGGATCGGTCGCGGGAGTATCCGTTGTCGGAGCATCGCCTGCAGTTTCGCCATCCGTTTCATCCGGTACAACGGCATCACCATCGCCATCGCCCACAATCGGAACCGTGTTGATGATAATTGGCGAACCATCTCCGATGGCATCTCCGATTCCAATATCAGTGCCACCGGTCCCTGGATCCACCGCGCCGAAACCTGGCTCTGGCGGGGGGTCCTTGAGTCGACTGGTATCTTTATCACCACGTGCCATGACCCCGACCGTGATACACAGCATCAGGAAGACCACCGACAGATACGCGGTGAAGCGGCCGATACCACTGCTCGACGTTGTTCCCATCATCTGCTCTGCACCCCCTAGCCCGAAGGCTCCGGAGAGTCCTGCCTGTTTCGGCTCCTGGATCAGGATCACGAACCCAAGCAGCAAGGTGACGAGCCCCAGCGTAATCATCAAAATTGTAACCATCATCTCAGTACCTCATCTGCAGGGCGAAAATCAGCTGATTGGCGCTGTCCAGACTCACGCCGTCGCTATTCCCGCGTCCAGTATCCCGAGGAAACTCTCAGCCTCGAGACTTGCTCCACCCACAAGGGCGCCATCCACTGCATCGATTCCCAGCAACGCCTCTGCGTTGTCCGGCTTGACACTTCCCCCGTAGAGGATCGGAACCTGATCCGCCGAGGATTCATTGCGCTGGCGCAATTGGTCTCGAAGGTACTGATGCACCTCTTCGACCTGATCCACCGTCGCAGTACGCCCGGTTCCTATCGCCCACACTGGCTCGTAGGCCAGCGCGAATTCGTTTCCCTCTTCGAGAAGCGAGAGCCCCTTCTCGAGCTGGCTCGAAACCACCTCGAAGGTTTGCCCCTCTTCCCTTTGCTGCAGCGATTCACCGATGCACAACATCGGTCGAAGCCCCGCTGCGGCTGCTGCCGCTACTCTGTTCGCCGCTTGCTGATCGGTCTCTGCAAAGATCGACCTTCGCTCCGAGTGGCCCACGAGTGCCCACCCGGCTCCAAACTCCTTCGCAAGCTGTGCACCGACCTCTCCGGTGAAGGCACCGAGGGGGCGATCGGAGACCTCCTGAACACCGACCTCGATCGGTGAAGGAGTGGCACTGCTGGTTGCCGCTGCCAGCCAACCGAGCCAGGGCGATGGCACGAACAGCACCACCCGGACCGAGTGCTCGCCACCACCGGTGGGAATCCTCGACATCGTACCCTCGGAGATCTGCTGCCAGAGAGATTCCCCTCGAATTCGATCCGGATTGTGTTTCCAGTTCCCCGCGATGATGGTCGGTCTATCCACGATTCTCCAGCATCCACGCCGCCAGGCCGCGTCGAAGAGAGCCTCATGAACCACCGGATCTGATCCGGCGATCCGGGCCGCAAAGGGTCAGGCTAGCGAACCGCCTGGAAAGCGTCAACCTATTGCATCTACTGGAGTTGGGTCAATTGTCATCGGTCTCAAAAGAGGTCTCTCTGAGGTCCGGGAGAAGCGCCTGTGGGAGCCGCGAGGCCAGCCTGGATATGAGAACTTCCCTCGACTATCACCGAGCCCTGCGGAAAGGTCGTAACCCATGACTAATACAAGGGTTGGAGTCGAACTGGCGATCCTCTTGTTGATCGGCCTCGGCTGCGGGTGGTTAGCCATGCAGTTGTTCTCAGCATCCTCCGGGCCTGGATCGACCGTGGATCCACAGATTCCCGCGAATCCTCAGCCGCTGTCGAGCATCTCCATAGCCAGGGTGGTCGATTCCGGGGTCGATGCGGGTGCCTCGCAGCTGCCGTACCCCGCCAAGGTGAGGGTCGAGTGGGTGATCGATCGGTGGAACCTGGAACCCTCCGACATCGAGGCGGCCACTGCGACCCGGGATGATGTGGGAAGCCCAGCTCTTGCGGTGACGCTGACGAAGACTGCGGGAGACCAGATGGGAGAATATTCGCGTCGGATGATCGGCCAGAGGATGGCGATGATCATCGATGATCAGATCGTCGTCCTGGCCGTGGTCAACGATGCCGTCTTCACCAAGTTCGTCATCAGCGGCAACTTCTCCGACAGGGAGATCACCGATCTTGTCCGATCCTTCGACCGGCCGCACCGTTGATGGCTCTCCTCCTCGATCTCCACTGACCCACCTTTCACTTCGAGGTACACTTCCAGTTGATCCGGAAGGAGCGCGATGAGTTTTCCCTTTCCCTTGCAATCGAACTCGATCATCGGGGTGGTGCACCTGGCACCGTTGCCGGGGAGTCCCGGCTACCGTGGCTCTCGCCAGCAGCTTCTCGACTCTGCGCTCACCGATGCTCAGGCCCTGATCGACGGAGGAGTCAGTGGTCTCCTCGTCGAGAACTTTGGAGATGCGCCGTTCACCCCGACTGCTGTCGAGCCGACCACCGTCGCCGAGATGACTGCCATCGTCAGCGCCATCCATTCCATCACCGGTGACACACCGGTCGGAGTCAATGTGCTCAGAAACGACGCCTCGGCGGCGCTCGCCATCGCGGCAGCAACCGGATCGCGCTTCATCCGCGTCAATGTCCACACTTCTGCGGTGCTCACCGACCAGGGCTGGATCTCGGGCCGCGCCGACGAGACGCTTCGACAGCAGCGAAACACGGATGCAGGTTCCGTGTCGATCGCCGCCGATGTAGGGGTCAAGCACGCCCTGCATCCAGACGGGTTCGATGCACCGAAGGCTGCCGTGGAAACGGTCGGTCGAGGCCTCGCGGATGCCGTGATCATCACCGGAAGCGCAACCGGTGCACCGCTCGATCGGGACGTACTGATGAAAGTTCGGGAAGCGATCCCACAGACACCGCTGATCGCCGGTAGCGGGGTCGACATCAGCAATGTCGCTCACATCCTGTCGGTCGCCGATGCTGCCATCGTCGGCACTTCACTGAAGGTCGATGGAGATGTCGATCGCGAGGTGGATGTAGCTCGAGTTCAGGCGTTGATCGAGGCGGCAAATCAATAGCTGGCCGTGATCCTTCCTCAGAAATGCAGACTCCAGTTGCAGGACTATCGCTCCATCCACATCGTCAGTCGGCTCGAACTTGAGCCAGATCTCGTCCAGTGAAGGCGTGCCGCGGATGCTCGCATGAGGCAGTTCTGTTCCTTCTCGTGCAGGCGTTGCCGCCTGCTGATGGGCTGATTATCGTGAGCGGGAGCGACCAGCGACAAGCGTCCAGTTGAGGGCAAGTTGAAAGAGGATCCGATGCCACCCGATGATCTCCAGCAACCGGCCAGCCCCGATCCCACAGGATGTGTGCCTGGAGAGACGGTCGACCTGCGCATCGGAGCGACCTTTCACCAGGTGGATGGCTGGTTTCATGCGGGAAATGCCACCATCGTCGGAGATGTGCGGATAGGGTCCGGATGCGGAATCTGGTACGGCGCAGTGCTGCGAGGGGATGACGCGCCCATCGTGCTCGGTGAGCGGGTCAATGTTCAGGATTTATCGGTGCTTCACGCCGATCCGGAAAAGCCCCTCATCATCGGTGACGATGTGACCATCGGCCACGGGGCCATCGTCCACTGCATCTCGATAGGAGATGGTGCGCTGATCGGCATGGGGGCAGTCTTGCTCGAAGATGTGGTAGTAGGTGCGGGCAGTCTCGTTGCAGCGGGTGCGGTTGTCCCTCCTGGAACAAAGATAGAAGAGGGTTCACTCGTCGTCGGTGTTCCTGGTCGATCCATTCGACAGGTGACCGAGATGGAGCGGGTCGCGTTTCATGCATCCGCAGACAAGTACGCAACAAATGCGATCAACTTTCAGCAGCGATATGGAGAGACCACCTGATGAAGATCACCCCGGATGGTTGGATTCTGATGATCGAAACGAGTCAACGCGATGGCTCGGTTGCGCTGGGCACACTCGATGGAAATCATTTCGATTTTGAGTGTTTCAGTCCAGGTCTTGTGCACGGCAAGGAACTGCAGCCACGGATCGATGCCCTGGTCGAGAGAAACGAGGCCAGGGGCAAGCTATCCGTGATAGCAGTGAGTGCTGGCCCCGGTTCCTTCACCGGCACCAGGATCGGAGTCTCCGCCGCAAAGGCGATGGCTTGGGCACTGGGGATTCCAGCCCTTGCCATCTCCTCGTTCGATGTGATCGCCTGCAACATCGAGGAACCGGGACGCTGGGGAGTCCTGCTCGATGCCAGCAGTGGTGATCTGGATATTGCCTTCTACGAGGTGAACGCTGACGGAGCCAGCAAGGATGGTGAGGAGCGCACCGGCCACAGGGACGACCTGGCCGAGATCGCTGCCGAGGGAACACGATTCATCGGCTCTGGCAGTCGCATCGAGGGTCTCGTGCCCGCACTCCCGACCGGTCCTGTCGAATGGGATCATCCGACCGCCCAGCACGGTCTGAGACTGGCAATTGCACGTGTCCACCAGATCCTCGATGGAGCCACCCCACCTGCTGGTTGGGATTCGCCACACTCTCTGAATCCCCGTTATCTGCGCGTCAGTCGAGCGGAAGAGGTGAGACGACGACGACTCGCCGGAGAGGAACAGGCATGAAGCCCAATCGTGCCTGGGCCAACATCGATCTCGACATGCTTGCGGACAATCTCCGTGCGCTGCGGTCGCTGCTACCCGATAAAAAGATACTCGCCGTGGTGAAAGCGGATGCTTACGGGCTAGGAGCCATCCCCATCTCTCGACAACTCGAAGACGGGGGTATCGATTACCTCGGCGTGGGGACTTCCAGGGAGGCTCTCGACCTGCGCAATGCAGGTATTACCTCGCCGGTACTTGTACTCGGCGCGCTGGTTGAGCCGGAGATTGAAATGCTCATCGATCAGAACGTGTCGGTGACGATTCACTCTCCTGGCCGCATCGATGAACTGCAGGATGCTGCGAGCCGGGTCAATCGACCGCTGCCAGTCCACCTGCTTGTCGATACAGGAATGTCGAGATTGGGGGTCAGTCCAGAGCAGGCTGTTCACCACGCCTGCACCATCTCGATGCAGCCGCATCTGCGCCTGGAAGGAATTGGTACCCACCTCTCGAGTCCTTCGGACGCGAAGGAGGTGGTGAGGCAACGCAAGATGTTCGCGCAGATCACTGGAGATCTGGCCTCCAGGGGAATCGAGCCGCCGTTGGTTCATATCGATGCCAGTGTCGCAGCCCTCGGTGACCCGGATCCGCACGCGAACATGGTGCGAATCGGGGGGGCTCTCTACGGCCTCGCCAGTGCGACTCCTGGTACCGACCTGATGCACCCCATCCTCACATTGAAGAGCCAGATCGTATACCTGCGAGATCACCCACCGGGCCAACCGATAGGGTATGGTGGTACCTTCACGACGATGCGTCACTGTCGCCTGGCCACGCTATCGATCGGATATCACGACGGTTTTCCATCCACCATGTCGAACAGAGGCGAGGTGCTGGTGCACGGCAAGCGAGCACCCGTGGTTGGTCTAGTGACGATGGACTACACGGTCATCGATGTGACGGATATCGAGGGTACGGCTGTCGGAGACGAGGTGACACTTCTCGGGTCGGATGGATCAGAGCAGATTTCCATCGAGGAGATCGCTCGCTGGTGTCGAATTGTTCCTTACGAAGTGACCTGCCTGCTGGGAAGAAGAATGCTCCGGCATCACCAGTCCGCGCTATCGAAAGAACTTGAGCTGGAAGGGAGGTAAATCGATGACCGAGTCTCACGACATCGACATCCCACCTCCTGCTGTGCCGCTTCCCAGGGGAAAGAACAAACCGACACGTACCCGCCTTCGGGCGCGGCTCAAGCGCTACATCTTTTTCCTGGTCATACTTCCGCTTCTGATCACCACTGTACTCTTCTGGGTCGGCACCAAGGTGATGAGCCCGGATCAGATGAAGTACAGAGCCCAGGCGCTGCTTGCAGACCGACTCTCCACTGGCTTTTCACTCGGCGATGTGAACTGGATTTGGCCATCCCACATCGAGGTGAGCAATCTCGTGATTCACTCTCCTCCCGGTAGCCGCTATGCGGAGTTGATCAGGATTAAACGTCTGAATATCGGGCTCGATCCGTGGAGCCTGATTCTGGGAGAAGTGCTGCTGGATCGAGTCGAGATCACAGGATCAAACCTGGTGCTAGAACGTGATCACCTCGGAGATCTGACCATCCTGGATGTTCTTCGCGATGCCACTGCACCGATTCAGGGTCCCCAATTGCCAGACGCGGATCCGACCTCATTCAACTCCTCTCTCTCTCCGCCTGAGTTGATCATCACCGACTTGCGCGTCGATACCTGTCCTGCCACGGTTGCCCACAGTCCAGATGGACTCCACGTCTCGAGCCTTCGCCTGGAAGTCTCTCCAGATGACCCCGATCTCTGGGTGCTCAACGGAGTGGCCTTCGACAGTTCGGTTCAGAGCATCCGTCTTGACGGCGGAGGAAGACTGTCGCTCGGCGATTTCGAACTGGCTCTGGAAGTGGACCAGATCCAGTTGAACCAGAGCCTGCGCGAGAGAATCCCACCAGCACTTCGCCTTCTATGGGATCGGTATCAGCCCTCGGGGCTGGCGAGCGTCAGCCACGAGTTGGTGCTGAGAGATGCCCAGCCAGTCAAGAACTCAACTTACCTGACCATCCAGAACGGCTCGATTCATCTCTCTGAACCTGATCTGGTCATCGATCAGTTGTCAGGGAAGTTGGAGATTACCACCGACGCCATCTCGTTCAGGGATCCCCTGAAGGGCAAAATTCTTGGCTCGGACGCCTGGTTGCTGGGCGAGATCGAACTGGATGCGCTGACCCCTGGCCGCAGTGATCTGGTACTGAAAATCGATGATCTTGCCTTTGAACCCAGGGTGCGCAGCATCCTGCCGCCTAGCCTGCAGAAGGCCTGGGATAGTTACTCTCCGTCGGGTCGATTCGGACTCCAGGTATCCGGTGGAGGCGATACATTTCCACCAACCCTGGATGAACTTCGACTGACTCTAGCGGGAGCAGACGCCAGTTCATTACACTATCCGTATCCGCTACGAAATCTGATGGGTGAACTCCGATTCTTCGGTGACAGCATCGAACTGGACATCTCAGGCGGTGCGAGCGGGGAACCGATCCGGTTCCGGGGTAGATTCGAGACGATTCCAGATGGGAAAATGCACCTCGTGATGGAGGGGAAATCTCTTCCACTGGATGATCGGATTCGAACTGCTCTGGGAGATCGCTACTCTCCCATCTTTGACGCCTACTCTCCGACAGGGCGTTCGGACGTTCGCATAGAGTTGGAAAAATTGTCCCTCGAGGATCCTCTTGATCTGACCATCCTGTTGGAGCCTCAGGGCGCCAGCATCACTCATGAGGCATTTCCCTACCGAATTGATGAACTCAGAGGGCAGATCATCATCGAAGCGTCCAGAGGAAAGGTGCTTTTTCAGAGGCTGACCGGGAAGCACGGTCAGAGTGACCTCTCACTGCCCGCTGGTGTGGTGGAGTATTCGAATGGAAAGACAAGCCGTCTTGAAATCCCCATCGAATGCGCACATCTCGTTCCGGATGATGAGTTGCTCTCGGCACTTCCAGAAGCAGTCGCAGATCGCCTGCGATCACTCGATATTCTTGCTGGAGGTGGGTCTCTCGACACCGTCGTCGAACTTCGAATCGATGAAGAAACACCATTCGATATCTATGTCCGCGCCCGAGTAAAAGATCCCATCCAACTTCGCTACCACAAATTTCCCTATCCCTTGATCTTCCATCAGGGGCAGGTTGTCTTTTCCAGTACCGAGGGCAGAATCCGACTCGACGAATTGAAGACTGATCCGAACAAATCGCCGGTAGTCATCGTCTCGGGTGAAATTGGTCCCGATGACAGCATCGAAACCACCGGAGGACAGCAAAAGTCGACGCTTCTTGCCATGAACATTGACATCCAGAAGGGACCCGACGAGCGCGGGCTGGATCTCTCTCAGCAAGAGTTGGTCGAGAATCTCCCTCTCGACCTGAAGAACTTTTTCGAGCGAATGAAACTGACAGGAGAAGTCTCTGGAAAGGCTTCGGTTCTCTATCGTCATCAAGAGGGGGACGGCGATGGCCCCATCGAAGTTGTTGAATACGATGTGGAAGGTGAACTGAACAACAGTGGGTTTGACTTCGCGCTTCGCGCCGAGGAACTTTCGGCACGATTCGAGATTCACGGTGGAATCGAGCCGGGACAGAAGCACACCTTTGCAGGTCAACTCACCGAAGGAGACTTTCGGTTCTCTCGATTTCGCGCAATCGTCCCCACGGCGAGGTCACTACACTTCACCTACGGTATGAACCACCCACGATTACAACTCCAGGATCCGCTCGATGAGAAATTTCCATCGCCCTGGCTACTCAAGCAGATGCCTCTCGACCGATCTCAGGTGTTTCAAGCAGAACTTGGACCCAGCGAGATCTATGGGGGCTCGCTCGACGGCTTCTTCTTCGCCGATCTCTCCCCCGGTGAGGGGCGTTTCGCGGGCGAAACCAGTGTTGAGAGGGTGGATCTCTCTCTCGGATCTCGGATGCTATTTCGCAAACAAGGTGTCAAAGGAATCGCAGAGGGTGCGGCGAGGGTCCATGGGATTGTCGGCTCTACCGACTCGATACTGGGCAACGGCGCCTTCTCCATCAGGGACGGCAACCTGGCTCAAATTCCCATCATCGCCGGAGTTCTTCTGAACCCATTCGAGGGGCTCAACCGACGCAATAATCGCATCAAGAAGGCCGATTGTGAGTTTTCGATTCACGATCATCTCTTCGAATTCAAGGGAATGGGATCCATCCGCCTCAGCAGCCCGGCAGGAAAGATACTAGGAAAAGGCATCGTGGGATTTGACAAGAGACTCAGTCTTGTGATGGAGCCTCAGACCCTCGGTGGAGCCCCACTGCTGTCGGACATTGCGAATCGATTACTCAGATTTCAAATCGGGGGAACACTCGATGAACCCGAGGTGGGCTCGAGGCGAAAGGCAGATCCTGACAACAAGGAGTAGCCGGGGCTGCTACTATCCTTATCTATGCGAGTAGAGCTCCGCACATGTTTTCATTGCCCCCACCAGCGTCTTCAGCGTGAGCTTTTCTGAGCACTTCCTCCATGGCAGAGAGCAGCTCCTCAGGAAGGAAAGGCTTCTTCAGGAAACCCACGATCCCTTCGTCCGGGCCATCACACATCCTGACTTCCTTTTGCGTGTATCCAGAGACCAGCAAGATGGGGATCCTCGACCCTCTGGCGCGGACCTCTTCGACCAGTTGATGCCCATCCAGTCTTGCTGGACCGAGACGAATATCGCTAATCACCATCCTGAAATTGTCTTCGTACAACTCCAGAGCTTCTTCAGCAGATGCCACCGGCTCCACAACCCAGCCACTCTCCCGAAGCACCGCACAGGTCACCTCTCTGACATCCTCATCATCTTCGATCAGCAGTACTTTCCCCTTTTCCGCCTGGAACCTGGGAATGACATTCACATCTGATTGCTTTTCAGGAACCTCTGAACCAGCGGGAAGAAAGACCCTGAATTTGACGCCCGTTGAATCGTTCCTGACAAAGTCGACCGCTCCATTGTTGGCAGAGACACTGTCCCAGACGATATGAAGTCCGCTTCCGAATCCATCTTCCACATTCTTGGATCGCAACCCCGATTTGGTGGACACTCCTAGGGTAAAGACCTGTTGCCCAAGTTCCTGGGTGATTCCAACGCCTTCATCGATCACCTCGAAACAAGCGTACTTGATGCCGGAGTCAATATTTGATGCCAGACCCTCCGGAATATCTGAAAGGTCCACCTTCTCCTCTGACAAGGTACGGATGGTTAATTTCTTGCCTCCCCCGACTTCATTGGCTTCCATTGCGTTGAGAATCAAATTGAGAAGGATTCCTTCCAGGTCTTCCTTGGCTACAACGACCGACTTCAGTTGGGGATCGAGGTCGAGTTCTACAACCTGCTTCGATCTTGCAAATGTCGGAGCCATCTCCTCGATCTGCCCCTCGATCAGACCATTCAGTGCCACCGAAGTCGGTTTCTGATGGACCTGCCTACCGGCGCTGGAACGAAATCCATCGGTGATGACCTTTGCCTGCTGGCACGCTGTCAGGGCCCTGAGTAGCAAGGACAGTAACTCAGGTGACTCCAACTTCGTCTGCAGCAGCAGCAGGTTTCCCTCCATCACCATCAATTTGTTGCCGTATTCATGAGCAACCACTCCGGCAAGTTGCTTTTCCAGTTCCTTTTGTTTCTTGAGTTGCTTGTACTGCTGCTCTGATTGCTTCAACTCCACGGCGATCCGCTCTTTGCCGTCAGACAGACTCTTCACAGCTATTCCCAGCCTATGAAGAACAGGGAATATGCTGTTGAAACGAACCGTGGCAACGGGGATATCCTGGATCTTGTTGGCCTCATCCGTGATGATGGTCAGAGACCTGACATAACCGATGAGAATAATAAATACGCCGATCACAAATAGCGCAAATGCAATCGAATACCACAGCGCCCATTCCCTTGCCCTGGAGAATGAGGCCTGAGTCACGGTCGTGACAGTGGTCGCCAGGGTGTTGATCGCGCTTGAGAACTCTTCCGCTGACAGCTCTACATGAACAAGATATTCCGCTGACCTCACCGCATCATCCAGAGCTGATTGAGCCCAGGCGGAAGCAGGATCCTGCTCTCTCATGAGCGCTTCCTTGAACTCCAACAACCTGTTGGAGTAGTCAGTTTCTAGCCTATTCAGCAACTCTCGATGAGTCCGGAGTTCCATTGCGTCTGCTGCAACCCGCGATGGCGCAGAGAGGCTTGATAGAAAAGTGGAACTGCTTGAGGACAATACACTTTCAACGACATCCGATATGGAGTGCAGTTGCATAAATGAAAATGCGCTCTTCGACTCACAATCACAGGTTTGATTCAGAGGGCTTTGATCGCCTGCTTGTTTCTTGCATCCTTCTGAAACGCAATGAATCTCACCTCGGAATTGGTCGATGCGTTCCGTGAGACGATCCAGTTGGTATTCTCGTGTCCTCGCGACCGTCTCCACCTCGATTTCTGCATGGCGCTCTTGGATGTAGGTGACCTGCCTGGATAGATACATTCTGCACTGGTCGCTCAATCGCTCGAGATCCACGACTGCTGATTCGGTATCGGGTTCACCTGACACAAGATAATGCGTAACATCTTTCCAGGACTTGTATTCACACTTCTCACTGTAGAGTTCATAGGCTAACCAGACTCCGATACTGATCATCGCGATCAGGATTGCGTACTTTTTCATCGTGCAGAACACCCATTCCTCGCTGAACAGACCAGGAACGCAATTCAGGTCTGCGTCCCTCTTGGCGGACCCCAGGCATGGGAATGGAACGCACAACGGCTCAAGAGAGATCCCTCAGTCTCAAGAATCTTCAGGTGACGATCACTTGCCGCACTCTCATCCGCGAACAAGTTCACGGAGGAGTGGCCAGGATGTCTCAAAATAGCGCATTGCTTTCTCACTCCTTCCGCAGGGCAAGAACCCCACCCTGGAGTCGGCGAGCCGTCGCAATATCGTCTGATCGACTGGTATCTCCTGATCTTGTGGATTCTTCTGGTGGCTCTATATTGAAGCGATGAGTGGTTCTTGCATCGGATCGGGAGGTCGAAGATGGCTTGTTCAGCACCAGGCGAAACTGTCCAGAGTTCAGCAGTCTCCAGCTCCAGGTCGATCCTGGTCATCATCAGCCTGCTGATCTTCACCCCGATCCTGGCCCGATCCTTCCCCACCATCGATGAAGAGCCCGGGGTCGCCATCGACCCTGCGATCATGAGGAGCATCTCGGAGGCTGCTCTCGAACTGCTGAAGGAGAATACGGGTCGCAATCGCGAGAGACTCCATGCCGATGCACTACCTGGCACTCCGGGCAGCGGGGTTCTCTTCAACTGGAACTTTCTACCGGGGAAGCGACCGGGCCTCCGTATCGATCAGATGAACTACCCACAACAAATTCGCTCCCAGCAACTCGTTCGAAGTACTCTCTCCTCTTCGGGATACCTGAAGTGGAATGCCATCGTGGCGCTGGAGGATGTGCTGCGAGAACTGAGCACCTGGGATAATAGTCCACCCGATCCTTCTCGGACTCCTGGTCAGTACTCCTTTGCCATCGTTGGAGACCCTGCAGGATCCAATCCATGGGGGTGGCGAGTCGAGGGGCACCACATCTCCCTCAGATTCTTGTTTCATGGCAATCGATTGCTCTCATCAACTCCTGCATTTCTCGGTGCTGCACCCACCATCGCCAGTACCGGACCCAATGTCGGCATCGAGGTTCTGAGACCGGAAGAAACTCTCGCCCTCGACCTGGCCCATAGTCTGCATGGAAACCAGAAAGAACTGGGACTTCGCTCCGAGGGATTACCCAGAGACATCCGTCATGGGCCTGGCCGCAGCGTAACGGTGAAACCAGAGGGGATACGCCGAGATCAGTTGGACCCTCAACAACGCGCACTGCTCGATCGACTCATCGATGTCCACCTTGGACTGATGCAGCCTTCGCTGATGAACTCGGAGAGAGAACGCATCGATCAATCAAATCCCGATTCGATCCGCTTCTGCTGGTGGGGTCCCATCGACCGCTCGAAGCGCCACTATTATCGGATACATGGTCCAACGATGCTGATTGAACTGGTTCGAATTACACCGGATCCGGTTACAAGTCCCACCGCCAACCTTCGAAATCCGGACCTCGCGCGGTTTCCGGGTCATGTTCACATCGTTCGAAGAGATCCGGCTCGCGATCTGGATGTTTCACCACTCCGGGAGCACCTTGAGAAAGCCCACAAGGAATGACCACCGGGAGTCGGCTCGACTCGACACCAACCAGCGATCAAGATGACCCCGTCAGGGAGGAACCGATGGCAGAAGAAGTGCATCAAAATAGCCTGGTCGAATGCGTCCCGAACATCTCCGAAGGTCGGGACAGGGCAAAGATCGATCAGATCGTTGCCGCAGCTGCCGCAGTGCCAGGAGTAGAAGTTCTGGATGTGGATCCCGGTGCAGATACTCATCGTACGGTGATCACTCTTGTTGGAGCCCCTGGTCCCATCTCGGAAGCCGCCTTCAGACTGGTGGAAAAGTCTGCTGAATTGATCGACATGAGAACACACCACGGAGCTCACGCGCGTCACGGAGCCACCGACGTCTGTCCCTTCATCCCTGTCAGTGGAATCTCGATGGAGGAGTGCATCGAACTGGCCAGGAGCGTTGGCAAGAGGATCGGCGATGAACTGGGCATACCTGTATTCATGTACGATCAGGCCGCATTGAAGACCGAGCGTAGATCCCTTGCCGATGTGCGGAAAGGGGAATACGAAGCACTCCCCGAGAAGCTGGCGGACCCGCACTGGACACCCGATTTCGGACCCGCTACCTTCTTGCCCGGCCCGGGTGTGGTCACCGTCGGTGCCCGCGAGTTCCTGATCGCCTACAATGTGAATCTCAACACCAGAGACAAGAGCCAGGCAAATGACCTGGCGATGGAGATCCGGGAGAAGGGCCGAGCGGTTCGAATCGAACCAAGGACTCCCTACTACTCCAGTGGCAAGTTACTTCGATACCTCCCTGGCGAGAATGTCTGGCCGTCTGGGCTGACGGGCGAAGTCTTCTCCTCACGAGAAGATCTGGAGAAACACCTGCTGGATCACGGCACTTCCTTGAAGGAGGAGACTGTCTTCTTCGGCCAGGATCTGGATGCACTCGACGGCGAGATGGTGATGAAACGGGGACTCTTCCGAGATTGTCGGGCTGTGGGATGGGTGATTCCGGAATATGGGCGAGCACAGATCTCCATCAACCTGACCAATTTCCATCACACCAACATGCACGATGTCGTGGACACCTGCAGGGCCCTTGCCTCTGAGCGGGGGCTCGCAGTGACCGGGTCCGAGATTGTCGGCGTGGTTCCCTACGATGCCATCCTGGAGAGTGGAGAACACTACCTGGCATCACAGGGATCGAGTCGGGGAGTTCCAGTTCAGGACCGTATCGATACCGCCATTCAATCGCTTGGACTCTCCGACATCTCTCCTTTCGACGCCGATCGTTCAGTCCTCGGAAATCCCAGCACAAGAGGATCTCTTGCCGGCATGTGTGTCGATGATCTTGTCGATGAGGTTTCACGCGACTCTCCAGCACCAGGTGGAGGATCCATCGCTGCTCTTGCTGGATCACTGGCGGCAGCACTATCTTCGATGGTGGCCAACCTGACCTTCACAAAAAGGAAGTATCGAAAGCGCCGGGATGAGATGGAGTCCATCGCTCTTGAGGCACAACTCCTGAAAGATGAACTGCTTCGTGCTGTGGATCTGGATACTGCAGCATTCGAAGGAGTGATCGAAGCGATTCGAATGCCCCAGGGAACTGCCGAGCAAGAGGATCTGCGGCGACAGGCTATCGAGGCTGGATACCGTCGCGCCATCCTTGTGCCCCTATCCACCGCCGAGATGTGCGTGAAGGTGATGGCGCTGGCACTGAGAGCGGCGCTGCGGGGATTACCTGCAGGGATCACCGATGCCGGAACTGCTTGCTGGATGGCGCGGGCCGGGCTCGAGGGAGCGATCCTGAATGTCAGGATAAATCTCCTCGAAGTCGCTGATGAAGAGTGGAAGTCAGAGATCCAGGAACAGGTCTCAGTACTCCTGAAAGAGGCTTCAGAGGTCCAGAAGGGCTGTCAGGAGCGACTCGAAGAAATCCTCGATTCATGAGGGAACAATCGCGTCTTTTCGGGGTTATCCTAACTGGAGTACCCCATCACCAGGCTCACATGTGACCTGGTCTAGTTCAGGAGGAACATGAAAGCCGCTCTCATCATCCTTTCACTGGTTGTGGTCGGAACCGGATCAGCAGCGCTGAAGAATCTCAATCAGATGAAGCAGGTCAACGATCAGATCCAGGTGCTACAGAATCGGATCCAGGCACTGACCGAGCAGCTCGACATGGCCAAGCAGGACATGGACCCTTCAGAAAATGGATTCTTGCCGGTGCCATCCTCGGATTCCGGAACAGCCATCGCCGAGATTCCCGAAGAGCTGGTCGAGGCCATCGCCATGCAACTCGCCAGAAATACAACTGCGCTGGGTGCGATTGCAAAAGGGATCTCCTCCACTCCATCTTCGACCCCAACGGCTCCGGTTGACACTGCAGTTCTTGACCAGCAGGTCCGCGACACGATCGCTTCCGTTCGTGACGAGGAACGAATGGAGCGCGAACAGCAGATGCTTGACCGGATGCAAGATCGAGCGGAGGATCGAGCAAATCGGATGGCTGAAGAGTTAGGCCTTTCAGGTACGCGGGCAGATCAATTCACTTCATTACTACTTGACCATTCTGCTGAGCGAATGGATCTGATCTCAGAAGCTCGTGAACTCGGCTTCGATCGAGGCGGATGGCGGGGACTCTTCGATCAATCGCGCACCGACCTGAACGCGGACGTGGAACAGATCCTCACTCCCACTCAATACGAAGCCTACCTTGAGATGCCTCAGGACACCGGAGGCGGACGGCGAGGGGGTGGCTGGGGTGGCGGTGGCGGAAATAACAATTCCGGCGGGAGTAACAACTCCGGCGGGAGTAACAACTCCGGCGGGAGTCACGACTCCGGCGGGAGCAACGACTCCGGCGGGGGATCGAACAACGGCGGCTCAGGACGAACAAATGGGGGCTATTGACCTCGTCAGCCCTCTGAGCACCCTTCGGGTCTGCATGAATATGATCTGCTTCAGGCCTTCGCTCACGCGGGATAGGGTCCTGCAATGCTGAAAACCGAGAAGGACTACTCTGATCCCTTCGTCAGGCAGTTGAGCCTGTTTCTGGACAATCGAGTGGGCAAGTTACGCGAGGTTCTGCGTCATCTGACCAGTGAGGACATCTTCGTACACGCCCTCTCTGTCGTGGACAGTGCCGACCACGCCATCGTCAGGCTGGTCGTCGACCGGGTCGAGACCTCTCACAAGGTACTTCTCGAAAAAGGAGTACCCACCTCCATCAACCAGATCCTGGCCGTCGAGGTCCCCAATGAGCGTGCAGGGATTCGAATGATCTGCCGCAGCCTCATTCAGGCAGAGATCAACATCCACTACGCATATCCGATGCTCACGAGACCACACGGTTTCGGTGTGTTGATCATGCATGTCGATGAGAACGACACGGCTCTCGACCTGCTCAAGCGAGACGGATTCAATTGCCTCGATGAAAGTGACATGGGGCTTGCAGGAATCTAGCACGGTGCTGTGCATCGAGTTTCTCGGCCATCATGTAATAAGAAAACCCCCCGGCCCGAGGAGTCAGGCCGGAGGGTGCGAGGACCCAGGCGAGGCCTGAGGTCCACATCGTCCCCCGCTTCTCCCACGAAGATCCTGCAAGCCCGAAGGCTGCCGGTGGTACAGGGCGCACTGCCGAAGCCGTGTCAGGAGACGTCCCCCGAAGTCTGCCTGAATCGCCTTTGCACCGGAGAGAAACTCAAGTGATGTCCAAGATACCCATCCATGGAAATTCGGCTACCCCTGCCGAGACGTCAGAGGAAGGTGACATCCGAAGTCATGCCCAGCACCGTGACAATGGTGATGTCGGTGGTTCCTCAGATGCAGGAATCACTTCGTTGGGAGGAGAGTCAGGTCGAATGAAAGCCATGAATGACCCTCATTCTGGTCCAGAAACACCCGACTTCACGCCTTCGATGGCGAGCTGGATGACATAACTGGCTAACTGGTCGATCTCCTCCGGCTTGAGTACCTGGAGAGGCATCTTCGCATCGGCATTGTCGAAGGTGGGATAACTCAGGTATCCGTGGAGCCAGATCGACATCTTGCGTAGTTGATCTGGCTCGGCCTCGATGGAGTTGAAGAGATCTACTCTGGTCTGGTAGCGATCGGGATCATCTGCTTGCAGCCGTGCCAGATGCTCCGAGATGGTGTTCATTCTTTCGAGGCGGCGAACAGAGACCTGGAGCAGCGGAGGCTGGAGGATGCCCCCTCTACCATCCACCTTGTGACAGAGGATGCAGCGTCTCTTCGCCACCAGGTGACCCAGTTTCGCCCTCATCTGAAATGCGGGATCTTCCAGCAGGCGGAGCGATGGCAGATTTCCCGATACCTCAACTACTGTCGATTCATCGGCGGCAGTCAGCCCCACATCTTCAGTGGCATCGAGGTCATCCTTTGAGCCCACGCCGTTGTGATCCTGTACTGTGGATTTCACTTCTGGGGCGACATCCGGATCAGTAATACCAGTGGGAGATACGGGCAGTTGTTCCTTGCCGCAGGATACAACCGTGGCAAGTAACAGCATCGGGATGATCCGAACCCTGCAATTGACACGCAACTGGCCCATCTGCTTTTCCTCCATTCAGATAGCCTAATCTCAGGTCGATTTGGCGCAAGTTCATCGCATTTATTGCACCAGATCAATGCTATCGTGTCCCGAAAGGAGATGTCATGACCGCATTGATTCTCGCACTGTTTCTTCAAGCAACTCCGACTACCGAGAGCACCGTTCTCATGGCCCTGAGTCCAGAATTGTCGGTGGGGTTCTACGCATCAGAACTGGACGAGGTCAGCGAACTGGAGGAACTTCACGATACCGAGGCAAATGGCGCCAACCGGAGGGAAGTGGCGAGTAAATTCCTGCCGCGATTCGAAGAGATGGCAACAAGACTGGCGGGTTCAGAGCAGGGCCTCGGGGCAGAACTCTGGATACTCAGAAATCACTGGTGGAAACGGGCGCAAGGCACGATGGAGCAGGTTGCCATCGCTCACGCCACACGCCTGATCAAGACTTACAAGGACTCGCCCCAGCTGACCCGCATCGCGGAGTATTCCTATCTCTATGGCCGCGAGGGAATCACACCGCTGCTGGACCTCCTGATCGATGCCAGCCCACATGACAGGGTCGACGCCGCAGCCATTCACGCGCAGGCGAGCAGACTGCGAAGAAGCAAGGACAAGCCCCAGGCAGATGAAGCCAGGAGGTTACTGGAGCAGTTGCGCGATCGATACGGCGATCTCGCCTTCCGTGACACCACCTATCGCGCCATCGCAACTGCGATGCTATCCCCCCACTCCCCCGATGCGCTGGAGGTGGGGAAAATTGCTCCTGAAATCAGCGGCGTGGATGTCACAGGATCTGCAGTCCAGCTCTCCGATCACCGTGGAAAAATCGTACTGCTAGACTTCTGGGGTGACTGGTGAGGGCCTTGCAGGGCGATGTACCCACACGAGCGGTCGCTCGTGGAGAAGCACTCTGACCAGTTCGTCATTCTGGGTGTCAACTCGGATCGAAGCAGAGATAAACTCCGGGAGGCGATGAAGCGTGAGAACATCACCTGGAACTCCTTCTACGACGGAGGAGGAACGGGAGGACCCATCGCGACGAGCTGGGGAGTACGCGGTTGGCCGACAATTTACCTGATCGATGCAGAGGGGGTGATCCGGTTCAAGGATGTCCGGGGTGATAGCCTCGATTCTGCACTTGAGCAGTTGCTCTCGGAGATGGGTGTCGAACCCATTCCACCGCCGAGAAAAACTGCCCTCTGAAGCATCACCTCGCGCTTTTTCCGGCACTGTCGCTTCGAAACCCGTCGCTTCGAAACCCGTCGCTACGAAACCCGTTGCTTCGGAACCGGTCGCGGATTGTCAGTCGAAGGAGCGCTAGCAGCATCTTCAGTCCGTCACGGATGGGTCGCACTGAGCTTGACTCACCATCGGCCCACTCGATGGGTACCTCCTCGATGACCAACCCCCTGCGTCGAGCTTCCAGCAACAATTCGATGTCAAATGCAAACCCCTCCTCGACCATCTGTTCAAAAATCGGTGCCACCTGATCGCGCTGGAACGCCTTGCACCCGCATTGCGTGTCGCCGATCTGAAGTCGAGTTGTCATCCTCACGAGAAATCGAAATAGCGCTCCGAGCCAGGCTCTGAAGATCCCCTGAGAAATCTCGATCTTCGATCCTGCCTGGTGCCTGGACCCACACGCCAGATCTGCTCCCGCATCCAGTGCAGCGAGTAAGCGGGCAATCATCTGCGGTTGTGCTGAAAGATCCACATCGAGAAATGCAATCTGCCCTCCTCGCGCAATCAGCACTCCATGGCGGACTGCAGCACCTTTACCTCGGGAACGATCCAGTCTCTCGAGGCGCAGCCTCGAGTCCTTGCTGAGTACAGATTCGAGTACAGTTTCAGGTGCATCCACACAGCCATCGCTGACCACGATCAACTCCCCACCATCAGCTGGATCGTGTTTATCCAGGAACTGAAGCACTGCTTCCACCGTCCCCTCTAACAGGGACGCTCCATTTCGGACCGGAATTACTATCGAGAGCAACGCGTTCTCCTCGCAGTTACCGGTGACAAGCCAGCAGGGTATGGAGATGTCTTCTGCTGAGACCGCTCCACAAGCAGATGAGGGCACACCGAACTGCTCCGGGCAAGCCCGACATCCTGCCCGATCGTCGGATGTGCCGAATTCTCCAGAAGATGCGATTCTTTCATCGGATCCTGGATGTAAAGAAAACCCGGGTTGGAGTGGCAGATGGAAACGGAAAACAGGGTCGGCCTCGTTCTCGGAGGTGGTGGAGCGCGTTCTGCCTACCAGGCCGGATTCCTGCGCTATATCGCCAGAAGGCTGCCCCATTTCCGCTTCTCAATTCTCAGCGGCACTTCAGCTGGCGCCATCAATGCCGTTCAACTTGCGCGACACCGAGGAACCTTCGGGGAGTGCATGGAAGATCTCCGCAAACTCTGGGCTGGCTTGACGATGGACCAGGTCTTCGATGCGAATACCGGATCCCTTGCCGGGATGGTGGCACGTTGGGGACTGCGATTGATCAGCGGTGGATCATCTTTTTCTCCCACCACACGCGGTCTTGTCGACACCACCCCACTCAGAAATTTCCTGTGCCGCGAAACCGATTGCTTACCCAACGGGAAGATCCCAGGAATCGAGGAGAATCTCCTTCGAGGGCGGCTGCATTCCCTTGCGATCACGACGACCGATTACACTACAGGCAGATCCGTCACCTGGATTCACGGAAACAACACCAACGCATGGAATCGGACCTATCGTGAAGGCGTCGAGACCAAGATCAGACTCGACCACATCATGGCCTCCAGTTCGATCCCGATCATCTTTCCTGCGATCAAGATCGGCGACTCCTGGCATGGTGACGGCGGAGTTCGGCAGACCACCCCCCTCTCCCCTGCGATGCATCTGGGAGCAAACCGGATCCTGGCGATCTCGACCAAGAACCTGCCGGAGGGTATCGATCCGGTGAGGTCCTCTGCGCGTGGATACCCACCTCCAGCCCAGGTCGCTGGTGTATTGATGAATGCTGTCTTCCTCGACGCCCTCGAGTTCGATTCTGCGACCACACAACGGTTCAATTCCCTGCTGAAAAAATTACCCGTAGAGGAGAGATGTGGCCTTCGCCCTGTAGACCTGCTCACTGCCAGACCGAGCGAGGATCTGGGAATCCTGGCCGCCAACTTCGAGCCGCGTTTGCCGGGACCCTTTCGATTTCTTGAGCGGGGTCTCGGAACCCAGGAGACCGATAACCACGATTTACTGTCGCTATTGATGTTCCAACCCGAATACATCGAGGCGTTGCTGTCACTCGGTGAAGCCGATGCGAAGTCTCGCGCCGATGAGGTGATCCCATTCCTCACCGGCGAGGTGAAGGCCGCCGTTCAGGTCTAGTTCCGCACGGTCTTCACCTTGAAATTACGCGTATTCTGCAATTCAATCCGTACCGCATTCTGGGTTGAATCCGGGACCACAACATTTCTCACCACACCCTCTCCATCCTGATACCAGAAGACGGAAGACTCTCCGTTTCCGGTAATTCCGACCAGGTTGCCGTAGTGTTGAGGCACGAGCAGCTGGGTACGATCCTCTTCATGACGCTTCATCTGTCGTGGCTTTCCTAGCGCGGTCACCCCTATGGAGATCTCGAAACTCTCCCTGACACTTTCCGACTCCCACGCTCCGATCAGGTTCTCGTAATCCGCAAGAGCGAGGCCGTTGTTGGCCGCTCCCGGGATCCACGCTCCCAGCAGTAGCACCGCGAGGCCCAGTACCAGGTACCCTGGAGTACGATAATTTCTCATCACTGCTCACCTTTCATCTGTGGCAATAGCCGCTGATCTGTTGCTGTTTCTTCCAAAATAGTGCCCCATATCGGTGCCAGGGGAAGTCGCAATCGCCAGTAGGCTTGCCTGAAGCCTCGATTGCACCGACGATGCGCACTGTACCCTGACAATGGAGGCACCATGCAGATGACGATCACAACCTCGCTCTTGTTCCTCGGATCTCTACTGCTGTCGACTTTCGCAGATGAGCCGGACAGGAAAGCGCAGCAGGCCACTGTTTCATTCTGGAATCTGGAGAACCTTTTCGACTTCGAGGATGACCCGGATAACCCTGGCGACGACGAATTCTTGCCCGAAATGGAGTGGGACGAGGCGAGGTACCTGAGGAAACTCGACCATCTGGCGCGCGCAGTCGATTCGCTCGATACCCAGCTGCTTGCGGTCTGTGAGGTGGAGAACCGCAGGGTGCTGGAAGATCTGGTATCGCAGCCGATTCTTGCCGAGCAGGGCTGGTCCATCGCTCACCTCGATTCCCCGGATCGTCGCGGAATCGACCTCGCACTGCTGTACCGGGCACCCTTCTCGATGGCAGGGGCACCGGTACTGCACCCCATCGATCTCGGCACCGGGGCAGCTCCCACCAGGGGGGTTCTGGAAGTGCCGATGATGGCCGGAGGGCAGCCACTGTGGGTGCTCGTCAATCACTGGCCATCTCGCTATGGAGGAGCAGAGAAGAGCGCTCCCAGGCGTGCTGCAGCGGCTCAGACGGTGCGCCAGATCGTCGACCAGCGCCTCGCAGTGGAGACCCACAGCGACATTCTCATCGTCGGAGATCTCAACGACGATCCCTGGGACGATTCAGTCCGCAGGGAGTTGAATGCGGTGCGCGAACTGCGAAGCGTCGTCCACCCCGCCAACCTTCAGCCGGGTCGGGATGGAAAGTATTCCCCTCGCCTGTGGAATCCATCCTGGTCCTTTGCCGCCGGTTCCGACACGGGGACCTATTACTACTGGAATGACTGGAGCTGGAACTGTTTCGACCAGGTCATCGTCAGCCCGGGAATGCTCGATGAAACCGGGATCAGCCTGGTCTCGGGCTCGATCGAGGTTCATTGCCCCGAGTTTCTGCGCGATTCTCAGAAGAATGCCTTCAGACCGGCTCGGTTCCGCAAATTCAGGGGCAACTGGGAAGAGGGCTACAGTGATCATTTCCCGGTAAAAGCACGGATCAGGATCGAAATAGCCACAACAGAAGCAAAAAAGGACGGTTGATCCGGCAGTTCATTCCTGTTTCGATGACCCGGTTCTCCGATGGTCCGTCTGACCGACGGTCCCTGTTGGTATTTGCTCCGCGACGAGGTCCCGGCAGCAATCATTCAGTTACAAGACCCGAAAAGAGAAAGAGGTTTTCATGTTTCCGCTGCTCCTGACACTGGTGATCGGAATGGGTACCCCGCCTGCCGACAAGGTTCCCACTGCCGAGTCCTATCCGCTCGACATCTGTGCTGTCTCCGGGAAGAAACTCGGATCGATGGGTAAAGCGATCGAAGTGGTCCACGAAGGGCGACAGGTGCGCTTCTGCTGCCAGGGATGCGTTCCCAAGTTCAATGCAGAACCGGCCAAGTTCTTCAAAATCATCGACAACAAGATCATCGAAGTCCAGAAAGCCAGCTATCCACTGGATACCTGTGTGCTATCCGGTGAGAAACTGGATGACAAGGCCAAGAGCTTCGTCGTCAACAATCGTCTCGTGCGCGTCTGCTGCGGCGGATGCGTTAAAAAGATCAAGGCGAAAGTCCCAGAGAAGATGTTCATGGAAATTGATAAGGCCATCATCAAGGCTCAGGCTAGCAAGTACCCGCTCGAAAACTGCGTCATCTCCGGGGAGCCCCTCGGAAGCATGGGTCCGGCCAAGAATGTGGTCGTCGGCAACACTCTCGTGAAGGTTTGCTGCAAGGGATGTATCTCCAAGGTGGCCCTCGATCCTGCCAAGTACATCCAGATGTTGAAGGCCGCACCGAAGGGTGATAGCAAAGGCAAGAAGAAGGAAAAGCCCACTGCCAAAGGAGCTTGAGCGCTTTTCCAGGACAATATTCGGCACATGAGGCTCCACCCCCGGCCTGGGGGCGGAGCCTCCTTTCTTCGAGATCACGGTTATTCTGCAACGATGTGCAGTAAGATGCTCGTGAAACCAGGAGGACAACAACATGTCAGATCAAGATCAGATTCAGAACGCTCTCGTGATGCTCATCGAGGGTTTCGAGGAGTTCCAGAAGGCACTTGAGGTCAAACACATCGGAATGGAAGTTGACGAAGACACGGACATCGAAAAGCTAGATGCTGAGAAGCTCGAGCAGATGGATCATGAATTTCACCAGGCGATGCTCATGACTCTCGAAAAGCTAAATGAAGAGAACAACATCGATATGCACGATGTCGGTGCAGTTGCATCCATCCTGCTCGATACCGTCGAGGAAGTAGCCCCCGAGCTTTTCCATGACGACGATGACGAGGGCGATGGCAATGATGACGATGACAACGGAAACGATGGTAGTGGCAACGATGTGAATGCCGAAAAGCACGAGGCCGAGGCCTAGAGAGCGTCGGTTCCCTGCTCTCCAGACCCTGTGTTCAGTTGCTGGATCAACGAGGCGATCCTCCCCTCTGCGGAGGTGAGGCGCCTCTCCATGTCGAGCAGTTCTTGCTTCAACTTCTCGTTATTTCGCTCCTGAAACGCAACCCTGAACTCCAGATCCTGCATCTCCTTTGAAGGATCATCGGCCATGAGACCCCCTTCCAGGATCGACCAGGTCAATACCTGGCACTGCACTGACTGCAGACCTGGCTGACCTGCTGGTCATGATCTTACATCCAAACACGGAAATGAAAGGGCCCGGAAAGGTATTGTACCTTCCCGGGCCCAATCTCAATCGATGTCAGCGGCTGCTTACGGACAACCTCCGAAACTGTCGCAACCGAGGCCATCATCAGGGGTCATGTCGATGCCGCACTGAAGCGGTCCCGGTGCCGGCGGAGGAGCACCGTTCTGGAACTGGTAGTTCAGCACGAAGATGATGTCCGAAATGTCATGGGCACCGTCATCGTTTGCGTCGGTGGCGTCAACACACCCGGACTGTGCGCCGCCCAGCATCAGTGCGTAGAGCATGAAGATCGCATCAGCAATGTCGACACCTGCATCCTCGTTGGCATCGCCGCGAAGGAACGAAGGCTCGCACTCATCGGGGATACTGTTGGCGTTGGTATCGAGGCTATCCATGTTCTCCAGGTCACACTCATCTGGCACACCATTACCGTTACAGTCAACACTGGTCCCTCCGGAGAGATCGCAAGCGTCAGGTGAACCATTCTGGTTACAGTCGACATCGCACTCGTCAGGCACATCATTGCCGTCACAGTCCTCCGAGATTCCAGAGGCCAGGTCACAGACATCCGGACTACCGTTGGCGTTACAATCCGCCTGGGGAACGGTGACCGTCACTGTTTGCAGGACTTCCGACGTGTTGCCATGGTTGTCGATACCGGTCCAGACGATGGTCGTCGTGCCGTGATCGAATGTGCCACTGGCATCGTCGGTGCCATTGAGGTTGTTGTAGAGATCAATGACAACACAGTTGTCGGTGATCGTCGGAGTCGGAATCGTCAGCGTTGCTATGCAGGTACCGACAGGTGCCGCTTCCGTGATATCGCCACTGGTTGTGATCGTCGGACCTTCATTGTCAGCTACCGTGATGATGAGCGTACCAGAGACAATGTTGCCATTCACATCGGACTGGGTAAACGAAACCGTTGTCGTGCCGACCGGGAAGAAGTCCCCAGGAAGATGGCTGGTCACATACGCGCCAAGTGCACAGTTGTCACTCGCAGTCGGCGGCGTCCAGGAAGCGATCGCTCCACACTCTCCGGGATCCGTGTCCATCGACATGTCGGCCGGTAGATTATCGAAGGACGGGAACTCATCATCGATCACCGTGACCGTGAAGTTGTGCCGCGCAGTGTTACCGTGCAGATCCAACAGACTCATCGTCACCGTTGTAGTCCCGACATCGAAGTAGTCGCCTGAATTTGCACTACTGGTGAGATCGGCACTGCCGCAGTTATCACTGGTCACCGCACTTGGCCAGGTAGCCGTCGACCCACATTCGCCAGGCAGAGAACTGAGCGAGATATCGGCGGGAGCCGAATCGAAGTCGGGAGCCTGATCGTCGGTGACGGTCACGTCGAAGGAGTAGCTGCTGCTGTTTCCAGCAGTGTCAGTGACGATGTAACTGACCGTGGTCGTACCAACATCGAAGAACTCGCCAGATGTGTGAGAACTGGTGGTGCCTTCACCCGGGCAGTTATCAGAACTGGTTGGCTCACTCCAGCTGACGCTGGCTCCACACTGATCAGGATCATTGGTAGAGGACATCGATCCCGGCATTGCTGCCAGTTCCGGAGCCTCATTGTCAGTGACGGTGATCGTGAACGAGTGCGACGCAGAGTTACCGTTGATATCGTCCAGAGTCATGGTGACGGTCGTATCGCCCACCGGGAAACTCATTCCAGAGGAGTGCGATGAACCTGAACCCTGAATGCCGCAGTTATCACTGGTCGTCGGATCTGACCATGTCGTAACCGCACTGCAGTTGCCAGGATCCGTATCGAGCGCCATGTCGCCAGGAGCAGAATCGAATACAGGCAGTTCGTCGTCAGTGATCGTGATATCGAAGGAGCCACTGCTGGAGAGCCCGTTGGCGTCATCCGAGGTGTAGGTCACCGTGGTCGTACCGACCGGGAAGTTCTCTCCTGGCTGGTGCGTGCTCGAGAGCGTGGCTCCCGGGCAGTTATCGGTGGTCGTCGGAGCCGCCCACATGATGGTCGCGCCACATGTACCCGCCTCAGCAGTTTG
>QNYK01000009.1 GCA_003973385.1 Bacillota bacterium
GTTGCAGCCTCAGGTCATCCTGGAAGGAACGCACTCCATGGATCGCATCCCGTGTGAAATCACCCAGGTTATTGAAGCGATCGTCATCGAGAATATGAGCACTGAGGAACACATAGAGGTTGTCTCTTGAAGTGTTCGCTCCACTCGACTGAAACAGCGACCCTATGAAGGGTAGATCTCCCAGTAGGGGCACCTTGCTCTGGATCCTACCTGCTGACATCTGAGCAAGCCCCCCGATGATGAACATGCCTCCGTCGGGAATCGTCACCTTGGAACTGATGACATTCGTAGACCGATCGGGAAGTGCACCTGTTCCGTCACTGATACCGGAGAAGGAGGAGACCTCCAGTTCCAGTGCCAGCAACACCACTTCACTCGAGATGGTAGGAATCAGCGATAGCGTGATTCCGGCACTTTCCGATTGCTGAGAAGTGGTGGTGTTGACGTTCGTGGTGTTCGAAGTGGTGTAGAAGATCTCGGTCTGGACCGAGATTGAGTTCTCCTGATTGTCGTCGGCGAGGATGAAGGGTGTGGCGAGGATATTTGAATCCTCATCCGATTTGAGGGCGTTCATGATCAATGGAAACTGACCATCCTGCTGGAGTACGGCGCTGAGTCCTGCACCGCCAATCCCGGGGATCCTGTTGATGCCAGTGATCACACCATTGGGGTCGAGATTGGGAACCACCTCGCTGCCTCCAAAGGCACTCAGGAGAACACCGGTGAGTGCCTGGTCATCCAGGTTGCCTGCCAGGAACTCAAGAGTGTAATTGAGGCTCGAACTGTCCTTCACCTGCACCAGCGCGACCTCCAGGAATACCTGCCGCCGTCTCTTGTCGATCTGCTTCAGGATCATCTCGATCTGTTCGTATTCCTCCGGCTCCGCCTGGATGATCAGCGAGTTGGTCGGCTCGTGGGGGACAATCTGGGTCTGGGTGAACTGCTGCTGCTGCTGGACGCCACCTGCGCCGGCGGTGCCTCGGCCGCTGGTGCGGCTTGTGGTTCTGCTGGAACTGCCGGTTCGGCGAAGCGAACCGTTTTCATCGACGAGCGGGCGAATGGTGTCTGCCAGTTCCTCAGCCTTGAGGTAGTGGACCTTGTAGATCCAGGTCGTGTTGCGAATATTGCGAATCTTGGTATCGAGTTCGTCGATCAACTGCTGTACCAGGTCGAGTTCAGCAGGATCCGAGGACTGGATGATGATCTTCTGGGTTCGGTTGTCGGCGATCAGGCGAGTCGCTTCACCTGCGAGAGCACTGCCGCGGCCGAGCGAACTGCGGTTGGCAGTTCCAGTGGCTCTGCCCTGCTGAGTGGTTGGTGTTGTTCTGCGTCCGGTCGATCCAAAGGTGGAGTTGTCGTTCAGTGCCTCCTGGACGATGCTGACGATGTCCTGGGCATCGGCGTAAAAGAGCTCACGGATCACCAGCAGCTCTTCGGGTCCCTCGACCTGGACATCGATGTATTCGACGAGGCGCTGGATGTGATCGAGGACACGCATCTTGGCCTTGATGATGAGAGTTTCATTATTGGTCACGGTGACGATCTTGAGGCTACCGGTCTGACTACCGGCTCCCTGGATGCCGAGAAGTTCCTGAAGTGCCTGTCTGACGACGCTGGTCTCGACAAATTTCAGTTGCAGCACCAGGGTGGCGAGTGCTTCCCCCGCTGCTCCTGTCGATTCCGCGCCAGCCACGATGATGGGGCTGACCGGATCTGACGGCGGTTGAGTTCGTGCCGTCGTGGCTCGCACATTGATCACCACTGTGCCGTCGTCGAGGGTGCTCTCCCACAGCTCATAACCGTTGGTTTCGAGGATGGCCTGCACGATGGGATAGGTGAGCGGGTCGACGTCGCCGACCACATCGACGAAGGTTTCCTCTGCGAACGCCGGATCATTGGAGGCGGAGGGGTAGTTGACGAATTTGCCAGAAGTGCGCTGGATGAACCGAAGCAGACTCAGAACCGGGAACTTGCCCTCTGACATCACGAAGGAGTCGAATCCTGAAGCATTGCTGGAGCCGGATGCATCGGTCGCATTTCTTTCGTCCTCATCGGCGTTCTCATCATCGGAGCCGTCGGGGGAGCTGCCCTCGGTCGAGGCTGGATCTGCAGGATCTTGCGCCTGTAGCGAGCCAGGCGCGGCAAGACCAATCAACAGGATGAGTCCCAGCAAGGCCACCAGTGCCTTCAGGGAGCTGGGTATCAGAGTCTCCGGGCGGGAGACCTTCAAATTACGGGCCATCTTGACACACCCTTCCATTGTCGGGTTCATGGTGCTTCCTCTCTCCTTGATCGGCTGGATCGAGACTTCACTTTCGAGAAGATCCCGGATTCTTCGTGCGGGACGGATCCAACTGGAGGCCACGGCGTTGACCTCATGGGCCCCTCGGCTAGGAAGGGCGTAGGTCATAGCATCATTGCGCAAATGAAATGCCCGTCCATGCCAACGGAGCAACTTCCACAACTTTATTTTTCAAAAGGAGTTAGGGAACATCCGGTAACCTTCATCCGGCCAGCTGCAACCCTATCTGGGGTGAAATGTGTATGAGAATCGAACACAGGTGAGGCGGTCTGGTCAGAAATCGGAGTCGCGGTCGAGTTGCTCCAGCAGCGTCTGGACGGCGGGCCAGATGTGCTTGGGGACCCGGATCAGGAGGGTGTTGGATGGCTCGTGGAGTACGACATGAATCGGCACTCCTCCCCGATCTGTCCACGCTTGATCCAGTTCCAGAGCGAGTTCACTGGCCCGTCCGAAACGAGTCGACCAGTGGCGAAGAACAGGACGATGGGTGCCAGCCACAGGTGGACGATCGGCGGCTGCCAGCAGTTTCAAGTAGCGCGAGAGACGGGCAGGAGATGTACAGGAGATGATCACGGATCCGCTGCGCAGATCGGGGACGAATCGACTCCTCCTGTCGAGCGGCCCGATCGATGCTTCTCGTTTGCCCGCCTCGTTGCGCAGCAACTTGCAGATCGGTTCTGGATGGACATGTTCGATGCGAATCACACGCACTTCGTAGCGAGCCAGCGGTGGTGAGGCGGATGGATCGGTGGTGGCCCAGTGCGCACTCTTGCTCAGTCCTCTGCGAATCGGTTTCAACTCGATCCCCTCTGAACGCAGCATTCCCAGCAGCAAAATCTCACAGCCGGGAACTGAAAGTCTCAGCGGGCGAATCATTTTCAGCGGGCGGTGACCCAGAGTCGAGTATTCGGTGATCACCTGTTGCTCGGTCAGGACACTCCAACCCTGCAACACGATTCCAGCAGGGATGGAACCGGAGGGAATGACAGACTCCCCCGTTTGTGGCAACGGGATCATCAATCCGATCCAGGAAGCCAGAACTACAGTGATCAAGAGGAGTCCTCCGGCGGTGAGATTTCGAGGTTCTTGATTCTAGAGTACAGAGTTGACCGCTCGATCCCGAGCAACTCTGCAGCTTTCTTCTTGTTCCAGTTGACGTGGTCAAGGATCCGGAGGATGTGCTGTCGCTCCAGTTTCTTCAGGGTGATCGGCTCCCAGCCGTCTGTCGAACCGGGAGAACTCCTGAGCTTTGCCGTCTTGTCTAGCCTCAGGTCGCTCACCTTGAGAAGCGGGGAGGTGGAGAGGATCACGGCACTCTCGATGACATTTTTCAACTGGCGGACATTGCCGGGCCACGAGTGGACACGCAGGGCTGCCCTCGCTTCAGGTGCTATCTGTTTGCGCTCGCGGCCCCTGCCGCTACAGAGGTCGAGGAAGTGATCGATGAGGAGATCGATGTCACCGGGTCGATCTCGCAGTGGCGGGACCACGACTTCCAGAACTGCGAGGCGGTAGTACAGATCGTCACGGAATCGTCCCTGTTGAACCTCTTCCTGTAGATCTCTGTGAGTGGCGGCGAGGATGCGCACATCGACCTCGATCGACTTGTTACCGCCGACGCGGTCGAGCCTTTTTTCCTCCAGGAGCCGCAGCATTTTTGACTGTGTAGCGGCAGGAAGTTCTCCGATCTCGTCAAGGAAAACGGTTCCTCCTGAAGCGACCTCGAATTTGCCAGGCTTCTGCTTGTCTGCGCCGGTGAAAGCACCCTTTTCGTGACCAAAAAGTTCACTCTCGACCAGGTTTTCAGGTATTGCGGCGCAGTTCAACGCGATGAAGGGAGAGGCTGCACGACTGCCCTGGTAGTGAATTGCGCGAGCGACCAGTTCCTTTCCTGTTCCCGTCTCGCCGCGGATCAATACGGTCCCTTCCGTCGGCGCAGTTTTTCGAATGAAGGTACGAACCTGCTCGATCGGGTCCGAGTTTCCGATGATGGGTATCGAGTCAATCACGGTCCGGACCAGTTCTTCCCGATCGGAGGAGAGTTCATGCAATTCTGCGCCAACGGAGAATCCAGCACCGATGATGCCTGCCGCGACTCCTGTTCCCCACAACTCCTCGTTGCCGAAGGGTCGCTTGTCTCCGTCGAGTCGATCGAGGTAGAGGATCCCACCGATTCCATCCTGGACAGGAATCGGCGCTGCTATCACCGACCGGATCTCATCTCCGACGACGCTTCTACGGTCGAGGAAGCGAGCATCCACGGTGGTATCACGGGAGATGACCGCTCGACGGCTCTGCATCACCTCCGATTGAATCGTGTGGCTGAGTACGAATCCTCGCATCGGAGTTCCGCCCCGAGACCAGGCTGTTCGGCATAACCAGCCGCCTTCTTCAGCGATCAAGATGGCGCCTCGATCGGCGTTGGCTCCTTCCACCAGGTGCCGTAACCCCTGTTCCAGCCGTTGGGAGTTCTCGACGATGCAACTGCCGAGCAGCGGTGCACAGGAATGAAGGGCGACCAGGATCTCTGCGGCGCGTTTGCCGTCGAGTGGGGCAGGAGTGACCTCGATACGCTGTATCACCTGGGTGTTCGAGCCTGCAGCAGATGCCGTGGAGATCGCTGCTTCGAGCCGGAGTTCACAGTCTCCGATGCCGAGGCGGTCGCCGGGAGCGAGTTCAGATTCATGGATCGGATCGCCATTCAGAAACGTTCCGTTCGACGATTCGAGGTCCAGCACTCGCCACTGCAGGTCATCGCAGAGCAGGCGAGCGTGAAATCTGCTCGCCGCTGGATCATCGATGAACACATCCGCCGAGGGGTCGCGTCCGATGACCACTCCTTCAGAGGAAGCCTGTTCGACAGAGATGTCGACTGCACGAAAGCCGCCTTCAGGAGTGCAGATGTGAAGTCGAGTGCTCAAGGTCCCCCCTCGAGGATCCAGCTTCGCTGGATCCTGTCCCGGTCGAGGAGTCCCAGGATCTCAACCCTCTTGATACGGGAGTTCCAGCCAGTCAGGTCTCCTTCACATCGGATGGCGAGTGCTCCTCTGGGAACTGAATCGATCGGAAGCGAGAAGATGAGCGACGTGATGAGGGTCTCCGGTTCAGTCTGTCGACTGATCTGTAGACGGTACCTGGCCCTTGAAGAGTCCCCGGAAGCCCTTCTCTCGAGCGAGATGGAGTGGTCTATCCCTTGCTGGATGAAGGAGGTGATCGAGAGTTCCTCGATCTCTACAGGCACCGGCATTCCCGAACGAAGCACCTCGATTCGTGGCGAGATCTGTCGACCCACAGCGAGACCGATCCGGAGCCGATCCCCGGGCCGCTCAGGATCTTGCCCGGTTCGCAATTCAAGGTCGGGAGAACCGAGGAAGCGTAGCCCCTCGATGCGCCAGCGACGCAGTTCGGTCAGATAGGGAAAGGAGATCGGTCGCGGATCGTTGGCCCAGAGCAACACTCCGTCGAGCACCACGGGGGCGATCCTGTTGTGTCCCGTCGGGTCCTGGGGAAGCGAGGGAAGCCGGAAGAACCTCTCCAGTCGGTCACCCTCAACGCTGAAATCGTAGGTCAATTGATCGTAGGGCGCGGCTGCGGTGAGTACCCCGCGCAGGGTCCCATCGACCTGGATACCCGTACCGTTATTGCGGTCGGGCCACAAAATGCTGAGCACCACGGCTCCGATGATCGTCACGACACTGCTGGCAAGCAGCAATTTCGACACGCTCCTGGCAGCTGCGGGGTCGATCTTCTGTTGCAGTGCGGTCAGTTCCTCGAGCAATGCCTCGTGATCGTGTGGACGATCTTCAGGTTTCTTTTCCAGCATCCTCCTGACCAGGCTTGCCAGCTCGGGGTGGATCCCCGGCTGGATCGAAGAAGGATGGGGTGCCGGTTCGTTGACCTGTGCCACCATCAGGTCGACTCGAGTTTCGCGCTCAAAGGGAGGCCTGCCCGTCAGTAGATGAAACATCGTGGCGCCGAGGCTGTAGATGTCAGAGCGTTCATCGAGGGCCCAGCCCTGGATCTGCTCCGGCGAGCCGTACTGAGGAGTGCAGAGCAGCTCCGGATCGTCCTGCGGATTTTCTCCGAGATTACCTGCGAGACCGAAGTCGACCAGTTTGACCTCACCTCTGGCATCGACGAGCAGGTTCGATGGTTTGACGTCGCGGTGAATGATGCCACTGCGCACGGCCGCACTGAGCGCCCTGGCTGCAGAGATCGCAACTCGAATCGTTTCCGCGGAAGAGAGTGGACCTTCTTTCTCTACCCGTTGATCAAAACTGGGACCCTGCAACAATTCCATCACCAGGTAGGGCAGATCCTCTTCATCGTGAATGGCGTGAATCTGACCGATATTGGGGTGACTGACGGCGGCAATCGCTCGGGCCTCGGAAAGGAATCGATCCAGCACTTCTTCGCGGCCTTGCAGACGGGGGTGGATGCGCTTGATGGCCACGGTTCGCTGCAGGCGAGGATCACGCGCCCGATAGACCACACCCATGCCACCTTCACCGATCTTTTCCTCGATGGTGAAGGTGCCGATCCGCTCGAGTCGAGGGACCTGCAGCGGTCGGGTCTCGTCGTGTGAACTCCCGGCTCCGGTGGTATCGCCGGGGGAGTGCCTTCGACTGGGCAGCAAGAAAATACCTTTCCTGATGGAGGCGATGGGCCCCCTCGCCTGGCAACCGAGCCATGCTATCCTGCGGCTCCGACAGGGTGACGGGACTCGGGTCGGAAGCACAGGGAATAGTCTCACCATGTCGTCCACATTCGAAAAGAACCTCTTTGCTGGATCGGGGAAAGATCTCCCATCTCTGCTTGCTGCGGCGATGAAGGCAGCCGAGGCACAGCAGGGGGAGATAGAGGTGCTTCGGCTGACCGACTCCGATCTGCAGTTGAAGGTGCGGGCACCGGAGCCATCTGCCGGCGATGCACTGGTGTCTTCTCTGGTCTCGCTCGGATTCGAGGAGCCGCAACCACCTGTCGCCCGCTGGCAAGACGCTCCGGTTGCAGGTGTCGCTCCGACGGGCTTTTACAGCACCACCCATCACGAGACCGAGGTCTTCGAGGCGGGGAAGTGGCAACCGTTACAGAAGCAGAGAATGGACGCCTGTGTCACCCACAGCAGTGGAGTACTCACCTGTACCCAATTGCGCGATCTGATCGCCGGAGAGGCGGTGCTGGTCGGCAACGAGGGCGTGCGCCTGGTCACCCGCGAGAAGCGGGAGGAAGCCCCGGCGTTTGCCTTCATGGTCAACGAGGTTTCTTCTGAACGCAGGGTCGAGATACAAGCTCGCGGTGTTGCCGATCTGGCGCGGGCGGCGCGCCAGGCGGGGAAGAAGGTGGTCTGGGTGCCGGGACCCGTGGTGGTCCACACCGGCGCTTCGAGTGATCTGGCTCAACTCGCACACGCCGGCTGGGTCGACGCAGTGCTCAGTGGAAATGCGCTGGCGGTCCACGACATCGAGGCTCAGTTGCACGGCACCAGCCTCGGAGTTTCGATTTCGGATGGAAGCGCCGTGGAGCAGGGCCACTCCCATCACATGCGCGCAATCAATCGGATCTGCGCAGAGGGTTCCATCGAGGCGGCCGTCGCCTCGGGAGTTCTCGAGGGTGGATTGATGCATGCCCTCGTGAAAAACCAGGTGCCGTTCGTGTTGGCGGGATCGATCCGAGATGATGGCCCTCTGCCGGACACACAGATGGATCTGATCGAGGCGCAGGAACGCTATTCGGAACACCTTCAGGATGCAGGCCTGGTCATCGTCCTGGCATCGATGCTGCACGGTATCGGCGTTGGAAACATGTTGTCGGCGAAAGTGCCGCTGGTATGCGTAGATATTCATCCGGCGGTGGTGACGAAACTGGCAGATCGAGGATCGGCGCAGACGCTCGGTATCGTCACCGATGTTGGCCTGTTCGTGCGTCGCCTTCGAGAGGAACTGGTCGACTAGAGCTCTGACCTCCTCAGCGGAGCGGGCTTTTCCTCAGCACCCTCATCTCTTTTCGCCACTAACTTTTCAGGTAACGGGCTCTGCGGGGCTCGAAAAGCCAGGATCGTCATGGCCGTGCCATAGGAGGAACTGCGCGGGAAGACGCGGTCGTTCCAGGAGCCGTCCTCTCCCCTCACCTGCCAGAGCCGTGCCAGAATTTGCTTCCTCAAAGGCTCCCGCTGATCCTCCGGAAGTGCCAGCAGGGCGCGTGAAGCATGAGTGTGGCCGTAGAAGAAGTAGTAAGGGGCGATGAAATAGGGCGGATTATGAGTTCCGGTCTGGGAGCGTCTCTTTTCGAGCCATTCCCAGTGTTCCAGAAATGCCTCCACGGATGCACGGACGCGAGCAGTGTCTGCACGGCCCGCCAGCCAGAGAGCCGTCTCGCAGACAGCCATCCGGGCACAGGCACCCTGGACCGCCTCGAATCCCTCACCGGTGACCCGGTCAGGATTTGTCGAGTACTGGAAGGCTCCGGTTTCGAGACGCGCCGCCTCGAGGGTGTCGAGAGCGCGATCGATCACCGCGGTATCGAATTTCAGACCGTGATCTCTGGCTCTCATCAAGGCCATCGCTGCGGGCGCAGTCATGAAGGGTGAAGCGGGACTGGGACTGTTCGCTCTGCGACGGCGAGAGTAGTTCCAGCCGCCTCCGGGGATCTCGTTCTCGATCAGCGTTTCGACCAGTTCACCGATCAACTGATGGCAACGCTTCCGCAGCTTGCCGGGGATGAGTTTCAGTTCCTTCATCCTCAGCAGAGTTTCCAGGCTTTCGATGTGACCCCAGTCGCGAACATCGTAGCCGCCGCGAAAGCCGACTCCCATGCGTGGGCCTCGCAGTGATTCCTCGAGCAGGAATGAGAGTCCTCGCAGTACCGATTCCGATCGTTTCTTGTCCTTCTTTATCCCTGGAACTTCGATCAAGGAGCGCATCACGATGGCGGTGCCTCCGACGCGATAACCCGGAGGGATTTCTCCGCCCTCGCGGTAGACCCCTTCATAGGGCCATTCGCGAACCTCGACCTGGCCGGGGTCGAGTTTTTTCTGTTTCTCTTTTGTCATCGATTCCTGGTTATCGACCAGGGTCGATAGCGATGACTTCATCGCCGCTTCCCAGTCCGGTGGCTCCGCGGTCAACAACGGTCCGGTGGGAACCAGTAGCGGGGAAATCCACAGGCAGATGAGTAATGAACTTGTCATGGTCGTTCCTCCAGATCACCTTCAGGGAGGGGGATCTTCTCACGGACAGCGCCTGCATGGCAGCACGGATCGCATCGCCTATATGAGGAAACTATGCATAAATTCACTACACTTTTACCCGAAATGGGGTCTCATATGGGGGAAGGCACCGGGACCGGGTTCCGTGCCTCGCCATAGACGGCGCCCTAACCTGTGTATTCCAAACGTGTTACGGAGGAATACGCAATTCAGCCGAAGCTGGAGCGGGCTTGGATACCGGGAGGAACGAGGTTTGCTTACATCCTGGCAGATGAGGGCCTCGACGGGGCCCCCACGTGACGCCGACGAAAGGAAATGATTCCGTGTCTCCAGGTTCCTACAAGTCCCAACGATGGAGCCAGCTCTGGAACCTCAGGGTCAAGTTGGTGCTGCTGCTGGCCTGTCTGCTGGCGGGCACGCTGGCGGTCCAGGACTACCTCGACGAGCTCATGCGTCAACGCCTGATCGAGGCCGTCGAGCATATGGCCGGAGACATCGCTGCAGAGGCGGTGGAGTTGACGATCCGAGCGACAGCGATGGTCCCCGCGGTGGTTCCACCGATGAAGAGCAACTGGCAGGTGACTTTTCAGGCCAACACGCTCAGCCCTGGTACTCGTCAGTTGCAATTCAGCGAGGAGACCACCCGGTTCATCACCGATGTGAAGAGGGTGATTCTCTTTGAGCAGTCGGAATATTCGCTGGGCCCGACCGAGAAGTACTTACTTCGATCGGGAACCGACGATCTGGTGAGAGCATTGATCCAGAAGAACCACCCCGATCTTGCCTTCGATGTGGGCGTTTTGACTCAAACGGCGTCTCCGTTGAGGAATAAGGAAGGCAGCCGAAAGCGAGAAAAGAAGGCCAAGCAACCTCTCTACTCATCGGCACATGAAACTCAGGCAGCATCGAGGCAGCGGACACAGGTCCCATCTAAAATGGCGATGGCGGTTGAAGATCCCACGGCATTGGATTCGTCGCCAGTGGGTCTGGAGATGGATCGAAACCAGACCTCCGATTCGGACATCGGTGGCCAAGATAAGTTCTTCTTTGATTCAAGGTCGGACATGGAATCAGGATTCATCGATGGGGATCCAGACGATGTCATGCTGGGGGGAATCGAACTCAAGCCCCACCTCGATCGGTTTCAGCAACTGGTCAACGAAGCACGATACTACGACCTGATCGCGACAATTGCCGTGTTTCTGGTCGGCCTGGTGCTCGCCTGGGTACTCGGTACTCGGTTGATGCAACCGGTCACGGAGGTGGTCGACGGCATGCGAAAGGTCGCCCAGGGTGAACTCTCGGTGCGATTACGAGAGCGAAATGACCCTGAATTTGGTCTCGTGACACGGCAGTTCAACGACATGGTCCTTCGTATCGAAGATGCCAGGAATATCGAGAGGGGGCTGGAACATCGCGAACGAGTCCAGTCGATGGGAGATCTGGCTGCAGGTGTTGCCCATGACATCCGCAATCCACTCAGTGCCATCTCATTGCATGTCGGTCGGATCCGGCGGGAGTTTGTCCCCACTGAGGCCGAAGACCGCAAGCGGTTCCTCAGTTTCACAGGCGATGTGAAGGAGGAGATCGAACGACTCGATTGCCTGGTCACCGATTTCCTGCAGCTGGCGCAGCCAGCCACTCACGATCCTGAACAGATCAATCCAGGAGAACTGCTCGAGGAGTTGCGGAGACTGCTCGAGAAGGAAGCTTCAGTCCGTAAAGTTAAACTCGATGTTCAGATCCAGGATGGACTGTGCGAAGTGCTCTGGAATCGCATCGAGGCCAAAAGTGCATTTCTCAACATAGCCATGAATGCTCTGCAGGCGATGGAGGCAGACGGCGGCTCCCTGAGGATGACAGCACGCTCTGACGAACAATGGATCGTGATCTCGTTCATCGATGATGGACCGGGAATCGATGATCGTGACCTGGAACGAGTGATGCTCCCCTATGTCACCATGAGACCGGGCGGAACCGGCCTCGGGCTCGCCATCGCTCGTCGAGTCGCGGAGCGCCACGGTGGCCGTCTCGAACTGGATTCGGAGGTGGGAGTCGGTACCGAGGTTCGATTCCTGCTCCCCGCCGAGAAAGGAGCAGCGCGTTGAAGGAACCATCGGTACGGATCCTGGTCGCTGACGACGAGCGCCCACAGCGCGAGATCCTCGTCTCATCACTCTGCGACGAGGGCTTTCGCGCCCAGGGAGTTCCGGGTCTTCCCGAGGCTCTTGCGGCACTCGAACAGGCTCGCAAGGTGGATGATCCCTTCGGTGTCGTGGTCACCGATCTGAGGATGCCCACCGACAAGGAGGGACTGGAACTGCTACAGCAGGCGCGTCGTGACGACCCCCTTTGCGAAGTGGTGCTGGTGACCGCCTACGCCACGGACGATGTGGCTTTTCACTCCGGGAAAGCGCGAGCTTTCGGGTTTCTGACCAAGCCGCTCGATTTCGAGAAGACCATCATCACCATCACATCGGCGGCGGACAAATCCCGACTGGCGAGAGAGAATGCAAGTCTCAAGCGATTGCTGCTTTCGGGGGAGAGCGGATATTGCGGCATCATCGGTAAGAACACCCAGATGACGGACATGTTCTCGGTAATCGATCGAGTCGCCGGTACCGATGCAACCTGCCTGATCCGCGGAGAGAGCGGAACGGGAAAGGAACTGGTTGCGCGGGCGATCCACAAGATGAGCCCACGTACAGCCGATCCTTTTGTCGCCATCAACTGCGCAGCCATTCCAGGTAATCTCATCGAGAGCGAGTTGTTTGGACACGAAAAGGGCGTCTTCACCGGAGCTACCGCGCGCAGGGCGGGTAGGTTCGAAGATGTTGCCGCGGGAACACTGTTTCTCGATGAGATCGGATCGATGCAGTTGGATCTGCAGCCGAAGTTGCTGCGTGCTGTACAGGAACTGGAGTTTTCTCGCGTGGGCTCGGCCCAGATGATTCCGTTCCGGGGCAGGATCGTGGCCGCCACTGCTCGTGACCTGGAGGAAGCGGTGCAGGTCGGTGAGTTCCGCGAGGATCTTTTCTTCCGACTCAATGTGATCGTGCTGGAAATCCCGCCGCTTCGCGAGCGCAAGGATGATCTGCCACTACTGATCGACTACTTTCTCGCCAGAGGAAGTCGTCGTCACGGCAAGAACTTCCAGGGAGTGACGGCGCCGGTCCTTGCGGCATTCGAGGGCCATTCATGGCCCGGTAATGTCCGGGAACTGGAAAATTCTCTCGAGCGGATGATGGTGCTCGGAGACTCCGAAATGCTCGGGGCAGAACTGCTTCCACCGACCATCACGTCGATCGGGGCTCGGGCTGGGAATGGCGATAATGGCCAGTTCTTGCTCCCCAGTGAGGGACTGGTGCTGGAGGATCTGGAGCGGGACCTGATCGAGCAAGCTCTCGATAGGACCAGTGGACGACTGGAACCTGCAGCCAGAATGCTCGGGATCACCTACAAGACACTCCAGTATCGCATCAAGAAGTACCGATTGAAGGATGAGAACGGGGTCCTCCCGGATGGAATCATCCCCGATGAGGGCCACATCGCCTAGGCTCTGCAGCGGAAGGTCCGCTGCAGGGGGCTCGGGAATGAGCCGGACGAAAACAGCAATGCCGGGTCATCGAGACGGCCCGGCGGTGTACAGGATCAATAGTGTGGGCAGGTTCCAGCGCGAGCCTCACGACAAAGGAGAAGATCGATGAATTCGGCACTGAAAGCAGGAGCACTGACTCTGATCATCGTTGCCATTGGCTTCGGCCTGATGAGTTTCCTCCGCGACGACGATGGTGGTCCTCCCGGTCGGGGCACCGGAAACGGAACAGACAACTCCTCTGTCGTCGAGGAGAGCCGCACCAATAACCGGCTTCCAGAACGGGAGATATTGAAGTCGAGTATTTCTGGTGTCGTCAGAGATGACGCCGGGACTCCACTTCCGGGCACCAAGGTGACGGTCCACCGGCTCGAGGGTGGAAGCGGTATCGCTTCCGCCTCGCTGGTCGCGGAGAAGTCTGTCGCCAATGACGGCAGCTTCCGTTTTGATGATCTGATCGCTGGTCGGTACCGCTTCCAGGGAACCCTCACCGGATACCAGAGCCATCGAGCCGAGGTCACGTTGATCGATGGTGTGTCGGCCCCGGAAGTGGTCTTGATACTCACCTCAGGGATGACGATCAGCGGTACCATTCTCGGTCCTCTTGGCAAGCCGGTGGCGGATGCACAGATCGCTGCATTTCAGGAGCGTGTCGAGCGGGAAGCGCCGCTTCAGAAGCGGCTTCAGGTGTTGCTCGAACTGCAGGAGATGCAGGAAGAAAATGGCATCGTGGCGGTCTCTGACTCGTCTGGTTTCTATCAGATCGCGGGTCTGGAGAACCTCTCCTATCGCCTTCAGACCGTCGCCAGGGGCTTCTCTCCGGAGGAAAAACGCTACATTCCCGCAGGCAGCACCGAGGTGGATTTCGTACTTGAAGTGGGAGGGGTACTCTCCGGAACGGTCCAGGATCCAGGGGGGACGGCGATCGCGGATGCCCTGATAGAGGTTTATCGCGAAACAGGAACTCAGGACATCATCGAGATCATCCAGGAACGAGCAATGCCGCCACTGGCAACGGCGAATTCGGATGGAAGCGGTTTCTTCGAGTTCGATCAACTCGGAGGAGGGAGTAATTTTCGTCTGGTGACACGAGCCTCTGGTTTCCAACCGCGCCAATTCGGAAACCTGATGGTCGAGTCCGGAGGGTCGGAGCGAGTCGATGTGGTGCTGGAACCCGGGGCCGTGATCCAGGGGACCGTCTACGATCCCTTAGGCTCTCCCCTCGAGAATGCCCGTTGCAAGGTGAATCCGATGGGAGCACGTTCCGATGGTCCTCCCATCGATCTGACGGACTCTGGAATACTCACCGATGTCGATGGAACCTTCACTTTTGATACTCTCGAGGAGACTGATTACCGCTTGGTTGTCAGCTCGACAAACTTTGCCACCTACCAGGAACTCAGAATCCGTCCCAGTAGCGATTCACTCAGCATCCAGTTAAGTGATGGCGCTGCGATCAGCGGCAGCGTTCTCGACGCAGAGACAAGTGCCCCGATCATCGGTGCGATCGTGACCGTGAACGATGTTGCTGACGTGAAGAAGGGTGCAGTGACCGATGGAAATGGTCGCTACTATGTCCGGGGTGTCACCGAACAGCGCCGTCCGATTGCCTATGTAAGCGTCACAGCCACGGGTTTCATGCGCTCAGGGAATGTGCAGGTTGAGGTCACTGACGGTGCAGAAAGTACCGGACAGGATTTCTACCTCGAACGAAACGGAGTCGTCAGAGGAGTTGTCCTCGATGCCAACGGGAGCCCCTTGCAGGGAGTTTCCGTCAGCGCCAAGAAGCAGCACTCGGAACAAAATCCTGTGACGGTCAACGCGGCGCCGGAAGTGGTGAGCAACGCCGACGGAAGTTTCGAGGTGATCGAGGTCTCGCCGGGAACAGCACTGTTTCTTGAAGGATCGCATTCACAGTACCTCTCGAGTGAGTCGGAGCGATTCGACCTCAATGCTGGCGGCTCAGTGGACCAGATGGTACTGGTGATGAAGGTAGGCGGAGCCGTCAGCGGCATCGTCATCGATGAGGTCGGCACTCCCATCGAGGGTGCTGTGATTGCAGTTCGAGATAGTTGGTTTTCGGAAGTGAATCCGGAATCTCTCCCCAACAAGGGATACTCCGATGCCGCCGGTCAGTGGAGCATCCGTAGTCTGCCCGATGGAGACCACACTCTGATCTGCTCCGTTCCTGGATACCTGATGATCGAGAAGAGTGGCATCACCGTCGCCGAGGGGCGTGATCATGGTGGTGTCGAGTTGCAGATGGTCAGAGGTGCAGTACTGGAGGGGCTGGTCACCTCGGTGAGTGGAATTCCCATCGAGGGAGCGAGACTCATCGCCATCGATACCAGCGAAGGACTGCGAAAGGTCAATCGTACTTCCGATCTGACAGGACAGTTTCGGTTCGATGACCTGGGCCGCTACCCGGTCGATCTCATCGTCGAAAAAAGGGGCTTTGCGGACATCCGCCTCTTCGAGGTCGCCGTCAATGGCGCCGCCATAACGGTTCAGATGGAGGCACTCGGTGGCCTCAATGGTGTCGTGATCGATGAGACCGGTACTCCGCTGAGGGCGTTCAGCGTCTCACCAAGGATCATCGAAGGAGACCGAGAGGTCACCCGGGTGCCAGCAAGGACTTTTCAGGGCGAAGACGGTCGCTTTGATTACGATGGCCTTCAGCCTGGCACCTACACCGTGATCATCGGTGCGCCAGGCTTTGCCCAGGAAGTGATCGAGAATGTCCTGGTTCGATCCAATCAGTGGATTGATGTGGGTACCGTGGTTCTCGGCCAGGGAGGCCGGGTGATGGGACGCATCATCGACGCCTCGACCAATCAGCCGGTGGCTGGAGCCAAGGTCACGGTCGTCGGCGGCAATCGAAATTTCCTCAATACCTCGTTCAGAGGTGGTGGCAGTGGTCGAAGAGATCAGAAATTGACCGGAGCTGACGGCTACTTCGAGTTCATCGAACTCGCTGTGCCCGTGGTGGGACTCAAGGTCGAGCACCGCGCCTACATCACGGTGGCTATCGATGGTGTGGCCAGTGGTACATCCGATCTGGTGGTCGCCATCGGCGCTGGCGGCATCATCGAGGGGCGAATCTCTGACCTCGATGGCAACTGGCTGGCAGGAACCCAGGTTCTCCTCTCGGGTGGCGCAAAGGGTACCGACGGTCGAGTGCAGACAGATCGTAAGGGTTTCTTCTCCTTCCCCGGATTGCCGAGTGGACAGTACACGGTCAGGGTCACCAATTTTGGACGTGGTGACGGGACGCCCACTCGCATCAAGAACGCTCCGACCTACGACGTGTTCGTCAAGGAGGGCACCACCGAATTCCTCGAATTCGAGATCGATCCCTGATCGGTGCGTGTTTTTCCCGAGGCAAGACCTCATCCGGGGTAGCCTGGAGAGCAATCGGGGTGAAATGGCCGCCGGCCACGCGCGATAGCGCCGATCACAGTTCTTAATTAGTACTCTAAGTCCAGTGTATTTATGGGCTTGTGGTACTGGTGGAAAAACGTTCAGACGCGGTGGAAAATGGCTCGACGTTTGCTATTTACCCGGTATCCCGGTGACTTGATCGAATCCGGTGAGGGGAAGTGGAAGTTTGAAACCAAGCACTGAAAAGAACCGGAGCCCTGGGTCCTCCCGAGCCCAACACCTCCCCGGAACTGCTCGACAGAGAGTTCTGGCACTCGTGACGACGGGCGTAGCCCTCGCCCTGTTCGTCGTGCCCGGGGTTCCGGTATTATTACTCGAAACGGTGCAAGCCCTCGGTGCTCCTGTCGCTGCGCTCGCCAGTGAATCCCGTCCCAGTGTGACCCCCTCGCAAGATCCGGTCTCGCACGATCCGGTTGCGGTGGTGCCCGAGCAGCAGCACTCGAAAATCGATCCGCCAGTCGGTGCCGCCGACAAGGACACGCTACAGTCGAGCAACATGGACCCCTGGATTGCGGATCTGGGCTCCGAATCCTGGCGCGACCGCCAGCGAGCCAGCGCGGCTCTGACTGCTGCAGGGGAGTCAGCTCGCGCGGGATTGCAGCGGGCGCTCACCAGCGAGGACCCGGAAGTGAGGACCCAGGCGCGGTCAATTCTGGAAGTTCTGGAGCTGCGGAAGCGTCTTCAACACCCTGTTGACGGCAAGATCCCTGCCCCCGGATCGGGTCGGAATGCGCAAGCCAGGGTCACCATCGAAATAGGTGGCCAACCGGTCGCCATCGATCTGCTTCCACGACCGTTCGATCCAATTTCTCTTGGCGGTCGTCAGGATCCCTTCGAGGCCATGCTCAGGGCCGAGGAGCAGATGAAAAGATTGGAACAGCAGTTGCTTCGTCGCTTTCCTTCCGGTCGAGGATGGACGAGAAAGACCAGCCTGGATCGGCGACTGTTTCCAGGGCGAGAAGAGCGTGGCTGGAGTACATCGAGTCAGGTTCGTATCACCCGCGATGGCCAGGTCATCCTCGAGAGTCACAGTTCGGGAAGCACCACTTCCATCGAGCCTCTGGGGCTGACCCTCGAGGAGTTGCATCCGTCCCTGCGAGCGCATCTGCCGCGGCTGGTCGAGGGCGGAGTCATCGTATCCAGCGTCCGAGACAGGAGTCCGGCGCAGGCCGCTGGCTGGAAGACCCATGACGTCCTCACGGCCATCGATGGAACCCCGATCGGGTCGCTCGAGGATGCGCAGAATCACTTACTTCGACTCCATGAAAACAATGACCAGCACATCGAGATCGTCAGGCAAGGGGTTTCCCGAGGTCTGGCGCCGATCAAGATCAAGGAAACGAAGCCCAAGCGCTTCTAACCAGGAATGGAACCCGCCACCATGAAATCACCCATCTACTGCGGCTTCTTGCTGGTCGTTTGCGGATTCGTGCTGCCAGCATGCATCCATGTCCACCCTGGGCAGTCCGCATTCGCCCAGGAACATGACTTCGGTGCTGACGAGGGTCGAGGCAGAGGTCACGGCGATGATCGAGCGGATCAACAGGTCCAGCACCTCGTCGAACAACTGGAACGACTCCATCAGGAGATCGGTCGAGTCGAGAAGCAACTGGAACAATTGCACCAGAGGCAAGATCGGGGCGAAGTCGCTAACAGAGACGGACGAGGACGTTCAGATCGACTCCGGGAGCGGATCGATCAGCGTGAATTGGGCGAAGCCGCTAACAGAGAGGGACGAAAACGTTCAGAGCGAGGTCGTCAGCAACGAAATCGCGCAAATCGTGGTGGTGAAGAGCCGCGGCGTGACGCCAGGATGCCGAGGATGTTCATCACCGACGGTGATCAACCCGACGCTGCTCCGATGGGTGCACAGCGTGCGATCCGGATGGGACAACTTGCGATTCGGCAGGCTCGAGGTGCTGCGGCGAAGGCGCCTGGAGGAATGCCTGGAACCGATCATGTGAAGATGATCGTGGATCTCGATCGATCCGCTCCCGCAGGCCGGATGATGGGTAGCGACGTCCGGGGCAATTCGGATCATGGAGTCTTCATCGTGCGTGGTGCCGCGCAAGGCGGTGCTGAGGTGATGAGGGACCGCCGAGGCGCGCGCGGTCGTGGTCAGCCTGAGATGAACCGCAGAGCCACGATGGGTCGCGGGGGCATGGCGATGCGTGGCCGGACGATGGGCCGGGGAGCGATGTCGGGTCGCGGTCAGGTGATGGGCCGTGGAGCGATGGCGGGCCGCGGTCAGATGATGGATCGCGGCAAGATGATGGGATTTGTCCAGTCGGTCGAAGGCCACCTGGGCATCGCGATGCCGATGAACCATGGTGCCGGCCTGATCTGTGCCAACTGCCAGGGCTCGACATTCATCGGTGGAGATCGGACTGCTTTCGGGAATGTCCTGAAATCGTGCCAGAATGGCTGCAGCGAAGGTGATGCATGCCCCCGCTGTGCAGGAAAGGACGACGGCCAGGGTCGGCGTCGAATCATCAAACGCGTGATGCGATTCGATGGTGATCTCGATGACGTCAACTTGCACCTGGAGCACCGCGGTGATTTCCAGTTCGGAGAATCCGGTAACGCCAAGATGATCATAATCCACGCCGATGATTTCGACGGAGAGTTGCCCGATGAGATCCGTCATCTCCTGGATGGTGTCGAAGGTGCTGAAGGCTCAACAGCTGACATCGAGGTGCGTCACTTCCGAGGAGATGAGGGCGGTGGACAGATCGGCGAACGGGTCTTCGAGTGGAAGATGGATCGCCAGGATGGAAACCAAGAGCGGCAGGGAGATGAGCGTCACTCCGAGATGCAATTCGAAATCCGGATCAACAGTGATGGTGATATGCCCATCGACATCCAGCGCATTCTGAAACAGGTCGGCGGAAATCACGAGGGAAACGGCGAGATCAAGATCCACACCATCATTGAACATGATGGGAATAATGACGAGCAAGTTATCGAGTGGAATGGAAACATCGATGAGATTCCGGCTGCCATCCAGGAGATCATCGACGATCTCGAAGGTGGAGCGATCCAGTTCGGTGGCGGTGAGGGTCACGGAAGGACCATCCTGATCGAGAAGATCGCCGAGGACGATGTTAAGAACAAGAAGGCGAAAGCCAGGAAAAAGAAAGCGGCAGCCAACAAGAACAAGAAAACCAAGAAGCCCGTCAAGAAGAAGCCTGTCGAGAAGAAGCGAACCAAGGCGAACAGGGACCCTTTGAAGAACGAGGTCCTGACCCTCAATGGGAGGATCGTGTTGTAGCCGATCCTCGGTGATTCTCGCCGATGCATGGTCGTCGAGAATTCCTGAAGACCAGAGACAGTGCTCCCCATTTCGTGGTGCGTCGCGCGATACGCGGGTCCCGCGCGTGCGTACTCGGGGGCACCGAATCAGGTGCCTCCCCCGGAAGGTCCGGGGGAGGCCTCGTTTTTTTTTGGCGCAGGCGCATTTCCTGGGTCCATCCGTGCTCTCTGACCACCGTTATTCGGCCCAAGTCTCGCTCTGGTATAGCCTTCCGAACTCCTTGTGCAGGAAGGGGTTGCGGTGTTTTTTGAGGTGTGTACGATCTCCGGCAGTGAGGCTGGAGAGGGCTTCAGATTTTTTTCAAATTGTATTCAAGTCTTGCCGAGATGTGGTCGAAGAACCTCATGGAGACCGATTTATGGGTCTCACGGAGGGTAGGGAGTTCGAGGGACCCTGCTTGGAACCAGTTTTCGCAGCCTCGGAGGGAAGAGGGGTTTTCCCATGGTGACAGATGGAGTGGATGGAATCGGTTCAGTTGGCGGTCCTGACGGACCGGAGCGGCCAGAGCCAACTCCCAAGACTGACGGAGCAGGAGGCCTCGACGGTCCCCAGGACGGCGACGGTACCGTCCCTGGAATTGGCGCCGGTGACACCTTTGATTCGGGTCCGGAGTCGGCGCGGTGGCTCGACAAGATCCATGAACTGGGAGAACAGCAGGTCGTGGCCGGCAGCGAACTGGAGCGAATTGTCAACCAGGGCTTTGATCCTGCCGACGAGGCTCGAATCCAGCAGATCATAGACAGCCTTCTGGAAGAGGGTCTCTAGAACTGACCGGTGACGAAGATCAGCCGCAATGCGGGAGCCTGCGCACAGAGATGTTCGCAGGCTCCTTCTCATCCCGGGATTGCACCCGCAGTGGCAGCCGCTTAGAACGGTCATCTCGATCGAGGAACCAGCCAGAAGGGGCCCTGACATGACTTCCGAAAGCGGATCTGAAACAACGTCGGAGACCGATCTGATCAGCATCGATGACTTTGCCCGGGTGCAACTGCGAACCGCGACCGTGCTCGACGTGGCGCCGCATCCGAAAGCGGACCGCCTCTGGCTGCTGACCATCGACGGCGGAGATGAGAAGCGCCAGATCGTTGCAGGTGTGCGTGCTCACTACACCCGAGACGAACTGCTAGGTCGGACCATCATGGTGGTATGGAATCTCCAGCCCGCGACGATCCGCGGGGAGACATCGCAAGGGATGTTGCTGGCGGTCGAGGACGAGGGAGTCGTACGGCTCATCGGACCCGATGGCAAGGTTGCTCCCGGTTCCCGGGCTCACTGAGGAAGAGAGCGTCACGTGCTGGTTCATCTCTCGATCGAAAATCTTGGGCTCATCGAAACTGCCGGATTGGAGATGGGCCCGGGTCTCCAGGTCCTCACCGGTGCGACAGGAGTCGGAAAGTCGATGCTTCTGGCCTCGATGGCGATCTTGCGTGGTGAAAGAACACGCTCGGATCTGGTCGGTCGATGGGCAGATCGAGCCAAGGTCACCGGCATTTTCCAACTCGACGAGCCGGTCGCCATGCAGATCTCCCAACTGATCGGAACTGACATCGAGGATGGCGAACTGGTCATCGAGCGTGAGGTCAGACGAGAAGGGCGAAGCAGATGCCGTATCGATGGCAGGGAAACCACAGCGACCCTGCTCAGGCGCATTGCGCCGATATTGATCGATGTGATCGGGCAGGGGCACGCCCTGAAGTTGGTGCAGCCTGGCGCTCAGCTGGATCTGCTCGATCGTTTTGGCGGTCTGCTGGAGTTGCGCGAGCAACACACCCATGCATGGCTGGAAGCCCGTGAACTGGAGCGGAAAATCCTCCACATCGAAGATGGGGTCAGGGAGAGAAGCGACCGTCGCATGTTCCTCGAACACATCCTGGAGGAACTGGACGGTGCGAATCTGTCGGGGGATGAACGGGAAAATCTGGAACAGGAACTGGTGCTTCTAGAGGACCGCGATCGATTACTCGCTTGCATCGAATCGGTTCGACATCGCTTCGAGGAGCAAGAGAGCAGTATCCTGGACCAGATCGGCGAAACGGGGAGAGATTTCCAGGGGATGACCGCGCTTCACCCGGGGATCGAGGCGCTGGTTCAGAACTGTCGCGAGTCATCCATCCTGCTCGAAGAAGCCCTGAGAGGACTCTCCGAAGTGGAATCGAGCCTGGATCTCGATCCTCAATTGCTCGATCAGAAGCGGCAACGTGTCGATCAACTGGTCTCCCTCGAACAGCGGTATCACCGATCAGGAACGGATCTGATCGAGTTTCGGGAGCAGTGCTCCGAGGAACTGGAACTGCTCGGTGGAGCGGATGAAGAACTGCCAGAGTTGCATGAAGGGTTGCAGCGATGTGTTTCACGCCTCCGCGAAGGCGTTGAACGGTTGCACGAAGCAAGGGTAGGTGTTGTGGCCCAGATGGTCGAACTGGTCTCTGTTGACCTTGCCGATCTGGGACTGTCAAAGGCTCGGCTCGAAGGATGTCTGCAGCCACTCGATTCCGGAACTGGCTGGAATGGCATGGACGAGCGAGGAGCAGAGCATTTCGAGATGCTGTTCTGCGCCAATCCGGGCGAAAAAATGCGATCGATCGGTGATGTCGCAAGCGGTGGAGAACTGTCACGTCTGATGCTCGCCCTGCAACGAGTACTTGCGGGTTCAACGAAGACGGGAACTCTCGTTTTCGATGAGATCGATTCCGGGGTTGGTGGCAGACTCGGAGATGCCATCGGCGAAAAACTGAAACAGATCGGCCGAGATCACCAGGTGCTCTGTGTCACTCATCTGCCGCAAGTCGCATGTCATGGCACCAGACATATTCGCGTGATCAAGGAGATGGAGGGCGAGCAGACCCGAACACGCATCGAGGAGGTATCTGGCGACCAGAGGATTCAGGAGTTGGCGATGATGTTGAGAGGCGATCGAGCCACCGAGAGGTCTGTTGCGGAAGCGAGCGAGATGCTCGAGGAGGCTCAGATTCTGGAACCGGAAGCGGATCGTTGAATCATCGCCAGGAGTTGCTCCATCTGCTGCCGATTGGAGTGAGGAGGCCGTGGGGAGGCGACCAACGGATTGCACAACTTCGCCCTCAACTGGATGCGTTGCCTCCCATCGGGGAATGCTGGGAGGTGTCCGATGTGGGAGAAGAAGATGCGTCACTGCATTCCGTCGTTGCGGACGGATCCGATGCAGGCCAGTCATTGCGGAGCCTGATAGAAGCCGATCCCGAGCGGATCCTCGGTCAGATCGCAAATGGCACTTCGCCGCCCAGACTTCCATTGCTCTTCAAGTTCATAGAAGCTGCCCAGGATCTATCGGTGCAGGTCCACCCCGATGACGAGCTCGCAAGGCGACTTGGCCTGGGCCCGTGGGGGAAGAGTGAGGCGTGGATCATCCTCGATGCGATACCCGGTGCGACACTCCAGGTCGGTTTGAAGGAGGGCTGGACCGTGGAGAGCCTGGTGGAACTGGCCAGATCTGGACAGGACATCTCGAAGGCTCTCCGAGAACATCTGATCAGTAGAGGTGACATCATCCATCTGCCCGCTGGCACGATTCATTCGATAGGTGCTGGAATACTGCTGGCAGAGATCCAGCAATCCTCAGATGTGACCTGGCGTGTCGATGACGGCGGACGTGTGGGCCTCGATGGAAAGCCGCGCCAGTTGCATCTCGACCAGGTGCTGATGACGACGACTCCTCCATCCATCGATCAAGGACCGATCGATAGGCCAGCGGAGGATCAGGGCTGGTGGCGTCCCATCTGCGGTGGACCAATTATTCTCGATGAGTTGCATGGCGAGTTTCAAGGCCGCTGGCCGGCGGATCCGCGCTGCTTCTCCATCGTCGTCGTGTTGAAGGGGCAACTGCACCTCGAGGGCCATGAATCACCACTTGGCGACGGCGATGTTCGCTTCATGTTGCCTTCTCGGGGAGCCAGCGCTCAGGGCCTGACATGCCAGGAAATGAACTCCAGCAGTGATAGTTGGGTTCTTTGCGCATCTTCACCTGTGGGTGTGCGTTGACGCTGTGAGGACCGCTGGCTACCATCGGGGATCGGGACGATGCGCACGGGGACCTTCGTGGAGTGGTGCATCGATTCCCGGGAGGGAATGTAGATGTCCAGCGACCGGAGACGCCCGCCTCGCGCAGGTTCCAGCAATCGAGATGCTCGATCTTCCGAAGCAGATCGATCGGCCCGTGATGGGCGCCCATCCTTCAGGCCTCCCGCCAAGAATGGCGCTCATCCAGCCGTCGTCATCGGGACCCTGGTCTTGTTCCTCATCTCGGGGGTCTTCTTCGTCTATTCGCTGGTTAACCGCCCCGACGAGGTCGATACGGTGGTGATCGAAATCGACACCAACACGGAGTACAACGCCATCAAGCGCCGGATCATCCAGTCCAAAACCCTCGTGCGAGAGGTGGTTCAACTGCGCAGTGATGATGACAACGAGCGCTTTTCCAGGAAGTGGAACGTAGCCAACGAGTACGCAGGAACCACTCTGGATATGCTCAGGGAAATGCTCAAGGATGTCAAAAAACCGGACGGCACACTGCCTGTGGAGTACTCGGGGTACAACACGGATTTCACGCAATTGACGACGCTCATCAATGACCTGATTCACGTTGCTCCTCTGGATGGAGACTGGGATGTCGAGGATTAGTTCAGTGCCAAAAAAGAAACCCTCTCCTCCACGTGCAGCAGCCAAGGCGTCGAGTCAGACCGATTCAGATCAACTGGATTTCGGTGATCTCACTCTGGGGATTGTAGCGGCCGTCGTCATGCCGGTGCTGGTTGCAATATTGCTGGGCATTGTCGGTATGCCTGTTGGCGGTTCCGGAGGATTGAACGCGGACCAGGCGCAACAGTTTCGTGATGTCCGAGGATACACGCCACCGATGACCATCAAGGAGGCACAGATCATACTTCAGCGGGTTCAGTTCTGGGTCGATGATCGCGCCGCCGAGTACATCCGTCGCTCTCGCAGTACCGATGCTGCCCAGGAGAAGAACTACTGGCAGGGGATTGCCATCGGAGTCCTCGGAGAAGCAGCGGATGACCTGTCGCGCGTGCTGGATGCAACGGCGCTCGATCTGGAGATAAAAACCCTGGTCCGAGACGCGACCCAGGAGTGGATCTCGAAGATCGACACACTGCGCTTCGAACTCGACCAGGAGGACCCTTTCCGGCAGATTCGTTGATCGAGGCATCTGCCCTCAACCGCCATTGAGGTGCTCTTCCTCGCCCATTGGCCCCAGTAGCCCCCGATTGCGCTGATCCGTGGTTGCTGGGCATCGGCGACATCGTCGATTTCGTCGTATTCTTATCCAGGAACGGTAGGTGTCGTCTGCGGCGCCCTGGAGCCCCGTTCCCGGGGTCATCATGGGTTCCTTCAGCGCAGGAGAATGCATCAACGGCAGGTATCGGGTGCTGCGGCAACTGGGTGCCGGAGCGATGGGTACCGTGTTCCTGTGTGAGGACATCCTCCAGGTCCGCCGCAAGGTTGCACTCAAGTTGCTTCGATCGGATCGAGTCGAGGATTCGGAGGAGTGGTCCAAGGTCGAGTACGAGGCACTGACCAGATTACGCCACCCGAACCTGGCGCGAGTGCATGACTTCGGCAGGGTTTCCGACAGCCACGACTGGTTCATCGTCAGTGAGTTCATTCGCGGAGACGATCTTCTCGGGGCCTCCACGACCTTCGAGGAGCAGGAGTTTCTCGATGTTGTCGTGCAGATCTGCAGGGCTCTGGAATACATCCATGCCCAGGGCTATGTCCATTTCGATATCAAGCCAGACAACATCCTCGTGACAAGATCGCGACAAATTGGCGATGATGAAACATCGAAGATCGTCCAGATCGAGGACCAACCAGCTTCTACCGACAGGTGCCTTGGACCCCCGCGCGCGAAGTTGATCGATTTCGGCCTCGCAGAGAAGATCTCCGGGACCTTTGATTTTGCCATCAAGGGGACCCTCCACTATGTGGCTCCCGAGATCATTGATGGAGGCACTCCCGACAGGAGAGCCGATCTCTACTCCTTCGGGGTTTCGCTGCATCAGATCCTGACCGGTCGCTTGCCATTTGTAGCTCCAGACGGTTCCTCGGTCGGCCGCTCTGGTGGAAACTGGCGCGAAGAGATGCGTGCGGACCTGAAAGGGGAGCCGGAATACCTGATCGAGATCGTATTGCGGTTGCTGGAGAAAGACCCGGAGGACAGATTTTCGAGTGCCCGAGAGATCATCCATGCACTGAGCGCGGGAGCGGGTCGTCACTGGCAGGTGGAGACCGCTGAAACCCAGCTCTCCTACCTGCACAGCAGCAGATTGGTGGGGCGCCGCCTTGAACTGGAACACATCAGGGAGAGCGCAGAGCGCAACCTGGGTCTATCACTTCGGGATGGTGGGAAGCACCGTCCGGCAGATCTGAGTCGTCCCCTGATGCTGATATCAGGTGAGATTGGAATCGGAAAGTCGCGCCTCATCGACGAGTTTAGCCACCATCTGAAATTGAGAGAGGTGCCGCTCTTCAGTGGTAACTGTCACGATTCGGTTCGCGATGCCTACCATCCATTTCGCTCGATAGTCGAACAGCAAGCCCTGTCGATGGGACTCGATTCCGAGTTGTTTCGCAAATATGAGGAGCCGCTCCGCAGGATCTGTCCGCGATTGAGAGATGCATCCGAGACGGCCGTGCAGGAGAGTGGAGATCGGCCCGATCGGGAACGTGTTCGATTCATGGACCGGATTGCAGCGTTCCTTGAGGAGGCCTCGGCGATCCATCCCTGTGTGCTGGTACTCAACAATCTTCACTGGTCAGACGATCCGAGCATCGCCTTGCTATCGCGCCTGATTCAGAGACTGCAACGCGATGGAAGTTGCGGCCGTATGCTCGTCATTGTCACGATTCGAGATGATGAGAAGCGATCTGCGGTCACTACAGAATTCCTGGATGGAGTTCGGAAATCTTCTGTTGTGGACGAACTGAAATTGAAAAGATTCGGCAGGACCCAGATCACAGAATTGATCCACCATGTTCTGCAAGTAGAGGAGATACCATCGACATTCCTAGACCGTTTGGAGGAGCGAACCGGAGGCAATCCACTCTTCATCGTGGAGATGCTGAAGGTGCTTCAGGAAGAGGGAATCATCCAGCGCCAGGGTGAGGCGTGGAGCATTCGAGGCGGGGGAGATCTGGCCCGTGTCGAACTTCCCGCAGGGATCCACCAGGTTCTGCATCGCAGGGTGAAGGTGATCAGCGAGGAGTCGAGGAGCATCTTGCGTTTGATCTCATTGCATGGTCGACCGGTGCCGTTGCGCTTGATCGAGACGATTGACGGTCTGGGAGCAGGCCTTCGCCAGCAGATCAGGGAACTGGAGGCGAGGGGGATGATCGGCAGAACTCTCGAGGGAGGCAGGCCCGTCTACTCGATCATGCAACCGAAGTTGCGAGAGATCGTCAACAGGGATATCCCGCCCAGTGAGGGGCGGAGGTTGCACGGAATGCTCGCCGATGCGATCGAGCAGCATCACCACGAAGATCTCGACCCCGTCAGGGAAGAGCTCTCGCATCACTACCAGCTCTCCGATCATCCAGAGCGTGCACTGGAGCACCTTCTGGCTGCAGGTGATGCGATGAAGGAGATGCACGCCCACTCGAAGGCTCTTGAGCATTACCGAGGGGCCTTGCTCCAGATCGAGCAGCGAGAAGAGCATATCGCCGACTGGTTTGCCATCCATGAGCGGATCGGGGATGCAGCAACGGTGGTCGGGGAACTGGACCTGGCGCAGTCATCGCTGGAGATCATCCAGGAGACAAGAATCGATCCGGAAGATTTGACAGTCGAACTGGACCTGTGTCGAGTTCGCGCACTGAGAAAACTCGGAAAGATCGATGAGATTCGAGGGGACTATCCGGGGGCACTCCGTCTGGTACGCGAGGCGTCCGAGGTGGTCTCACGCCTCGAAGGTGGCGATCGTGATGGTGAGCAACTTCGAGTGCTCAGCCAACTGGCATGGCTTCAGGTTTGTATCGGCGATTACGACCGTGCCATGAAGATCAGCGGTGAGGGGCTTTCCCTCGCAGGAGATGAAGAAAAATCCGCGGAGCACGCCATCTTCTTCAGTTGCATCGGAAGCGCATCTCTTTGCCGAGGTGAAGTGGACCAGGCGAGAGATTTTCATCGGCGCGCGATGGAAATCCGCGAGGACCTCGGCGATGTGCCCGCCATGATCAGTTCTCTCAATTCCCTGTCAGAGACGCAATTGGCCGCAGGAGAGCCGATCGAGGCGCTGGAACTGGCGCAGCAGGCGATAGAGATGGCGGATGAGGTAGGAGATCTCTCGGGCAGGGCCATCGCTTTGCACAGAGAAGCTGAGGTGCTGCTCATCTGCGGTGATCTGGATGCTGCCGAGCAGAAAATCGAGGCTTCACTGGAGATCAGCCAGGATCAGAGAATGAGATTCCTGGGAGTCAGAAACCACCTTGCCCGCGGACGAATCCGTCGTTTCAGGGCAGACCGCCGCGGAGCAGAAGGTGATCTTCTCCGTGCGTTGGGAGTCCACGCACGTGCCGGAACAGGGATCGGCCTGGTCGAATGCCTGCTAGAACTGGCAGAACTTCACATCGAGGCGGGGGAGATCTCTCGAGCCGATGAGGAGCTGGAGCGTGCCACGGCAGCCCTTGCTGACCTCTCTCATGTAGGATTCGAGGGTAAGGCCCGCTTGCTGAGAGCGCGCTGGCTCAGGAAGAGCGGTGGCGACAGTGCGACCGCTCTCGAACTTCTGGTAGAGGCCGAGCACTCGGGGCGAGACTGTGGGGATCGACCGCTCCGTGCCGCTGCACTGCTGGAGCAGGCGGAACTTCACATCGAATCGAGGAATCTGGAAGAATCTCGTCGCTGCTACCAGGAGGCGGATGAGCTGCACCAGGCCTTCGCAGAGAGACTGCCCCATGCCTTGAGGGATCATTACCTGACCAGCAACCACATCGGCGAGGGGCCTGCAGGTGAAGGAACCGCTCGGGAGATCCCCGCTGAAGAACCCGCCTCCGATCCGATCCAGCGCGCTACAGTGAAGAGCGGTGAGGTCGAGGTGAGTGACCCCGAGACTCATTCCGAGCAGATGTTGCGGGTCGCTTCACTTCTGACAGAGGCAGCTTCTGCCTCCTTGCCGAGGGTATTGATCCCGAAAGCGCTCGCTTGCATGGTTCGTTCGGTTGGAGCCAGTCAGGGCTGGCTTCTGGTCCGTCGCGGGGACGAGGTGAGGGTGATCTGTGCCGCAGATGCTGCTGGAGCACCGCTCAAGGGATACCACGAGCGGCTCGCTCTCGCCGCGGTAGAGGATGTCTGGGAAAGTGGAAAGTCGATTCTCGCGGCGCGGGTGGTCGATGAGCCGAGGGTGCAAGCGATGGATGAACTCTACAGTTCGGGAGTCCAGAGCCTGGCGGTGATTCCGCTTCGTGCCGATGGAGCGGTTCGAGCCGTCGCCTATCTCGCCGATCCTGAGCCGGCGACCCTCACCAGCGGCCGCGGAAAGACCCTGCTGGAGACCCATGCTGGCCTGCTGGGATTACTCCTGCCCAGGAACAACCAGGTCTCGGCACGGTCCTGACGAGCGTCGACACGACTGGCCGCTCCCATCGTCAGCGTCGCATCCAGAGCCTTTTTCAACACACAGATCATCTGGTCACACTTGGGTGCCGTTGCCCGGTCGGGTAAAATGAGTCGGCCCTCAACGCTGCTCCTGGGGGACATGCTTCTGGAGGATTCGATGAAGAAGATTGATTGGTGGTATCATCGCAACGGCTGAACATCCTGCAAACGAGCCCAGGAGTTCCTGGGAGATGACCCGGCCTGCGGGCAACTTGTCGATGCCAAGAAGTCTCGCATCGATGCCGATGAGGCGATCTCCTTGGCACGGGCGGCCCATCGAGTGCTGGTTGCACGGGGGAAGAAGTTTGTCGATTACGATATGAAGAATAATGCTCCCGATGACGACGTCCTCGCGAAGGGAATCGTGGGACCCAGCGGCAACCTGAGAGCGCCGACGCTGAGGATCGGTAAGACACTCATCGTGGGATTCCACCACGAGGCGTACTCGGCAGTTCTGGAATCCTGAAGGAAAGGTCAACTTGGGGATCTTTGATCGCGACTACATGCAAGAGCCCGGCAGTACCGGCAACATGATCCGCCAGATGAGCGCGGTGAAGATGATCATCATCCTCAACCTTTCTGTCTTCGTCGCCTGGGCCGTGTTGCCGCAAGAACTCATGAGAAGTCAGTTCATGGTCAACTGGAGCGCGCTCACCTCCGGTAAGATCTGGACCCTTCTGACGGCAGCCTTTTCTCACAACGAGTTGTTCCACTTCTTCATCAACATGCTCGTGTTTCTCTCCTTTGCACCGGTGCTTGAGGCTCGCTGGGGGAAACGACGATTTCTCTACTTCTATCTCGGTTCAGCAGTCTTTTCTTCGTTCCTGATGTCAACGATGACACTCTGGGGGTTGAGAGATTTGCCGGGGCTGGGAGCTTCCGGTGCGGTGTGTGCCATCACCACGGCTTATGCCATCTATTACCCGAGAAACGTCATCTTGATCTGGGGCATCCTGCCGGCTCCGGCCTGGCTCATCGTCGCGGCATTTGCCTTCTTCGACCTGAAGGGGTTGCTCACCCAGATCAATGGTGGCAACACCGGAATCGGTCACGCCGCACATCTCGGAGGGATCCTGTTCGGGTTGTTCGTCTTGATGATCATTCCTCGAGCCCTCAAGTTCTCGAACTTTGACTCTGCCACCAACAGGTCGGGCTCCTCAGTGCGTGGCCAGGGGCGACGGGATCCGGCAGATTATTATCCGACTGCTTCGCCCGGTGACCGCGACCACAGGGAGGAAGAGCGCCTCGATCACCTGCTGACCAAGGTCAGCAGGGAAGGAATCGATGCCCTCAGCGATGAGGAACGCGACGATCTGCATCGGATCAGCAGGAAGAGGCGAGATTCCTCTTGAACCTGCTGAAGATGGTCGGTCGCTGGTGGAATCGCTGGAGGCTTCGATCCAGGGCCCGGTCACAGCTCAGGAGGCTGTTCGAGCAACCTGCGCGTCTCGTCGGCACCTCGCTACGCCAGCAGCACCTGGGCCGTTGCGATGTCGTGGATATCGAGAATCGAGGCGATGAGATCAGCGCCATCACTTTTCAGATTCTCAGACATCCTCGCCCGCACCCATTTTCGAGGCAGCATCACCTGGTTGCTGAACGCTGGAGAGTGGCTCTCCCCGGCGGAACGCCGCAGCGGGCAGGCTCGGTCAATCTCAGTCGACTTGCCGATGAAGCCAGCGATGGAGATCCTCCCGGGTCCTTCCCTTGACGAGAAGAGTCTCTGGCGGTAAGGATCTGGATTCCGGTTCACCGACGAGATCGCTGCTGGACCCACCAACCTGAGTCGCAGGATGCGAAAAAAATCGAGAGGGGGGCACCTGGATGAAGCTTCTGAAGGAACTGTGTGAGGCATACGGAGCTCCGGGGTTCGAGGATCGTATCCGGGCCATCTTCCGTCGTGAGATCGAACCTCTTGTCGACCGGATCGAGGTCGATGGCATCGGCAATTGCATCGCCATCAAGGAGGGCAAACCAGGATCTCCCAAGGTGATGCTTGCCGGACACATGGATGAGATCGGTTTCGTGGTCAAACACATCGATGACAAGGGCTTCATCCGCCTGTCACCGCTGGGCGGATTCGATCCAAAGACTTTGATTGCCAAGCGCGTCACCATCATCACCAGTACCAACGAAGAGATCACTGGAATGGTCGGGTCGAAGCCGATTCACATCATGACCCCTGAAGACCGCAAGAAGATGCCCACGGTGCCGGAGTTGTTTGTCGATGTGAATCTGTCTGCAGATGATGCTCGTGCTCGTATCGAGATTGGCGACCCGGTGACGCTCCAGCAGCAGTTTCAGGTCAGCGGTGATCGGTGTAGCGGCAAGAGCCTGGATAACCGTGTTTCGATCTACACGCTGATCGAGGCGGTTCGACGATACTCCAATGAAAATGTCAGCGTCTATGCTGTGGCGACCACCCAGGAAGAGATCGGATTGCGAGGCGCCATGACAGCCTCACATCGAATAGCGCCCGACTGCGGGGTGGCGATCGATGTGACGCTCGCCTGCGACACTCCCGGCGCCAGCGAACATGAAAAGATCACGAGCCTCGGAGATGGGGTTGCGATCAAGGTCCACGATTCGTCGAGCATCTCGAACCCGAAGATGGTCAAGGCGATGCGAGAAATCGCACGCGAGAAGCAGATTCCATTTCAGATGGAGATCTTGACGATGGGTGGAACCGATGCCGGGGGGATCCAGCGCGGTGGAAGCGCTGTACCTGCGATCACACTGTCGGTTCCCTGCCGTTATGTCCACACCGTGGTCGAGACCATCGACGCCAGGGATCTGGAAGCGACGGTGGCATTACTGACGGGATTCCTGGACCGCGCCCACGAGGTCGATGTCAGTTATGACGGCTGATCGATATCCTGCTGCTGCCAGATCGTGAGTCGGGTGTCCCCGTAGCGGCGACTCTGCTCGGCATCGAAGCCCGGGGGAGCAGTGGCCGCTTCTTCGCGGGACGGGTGTTCGATGGCGAGTACACCACCAGGCTCGAGCCAGTCTCCTCCAGCGAGGTCGATGGCCAGTCGCCATGGGATCGATCCAGGACGGGAATAGTCGGGGAAGGGGGGATCGAGCAGGATCACATCGAATCCTCCGCCGACCGCTGGCCGGGCTGGTAGGCGGTATGCGTCCTGATCGAGCACCTTGCACTGTGCCTGGATACCCAGCCGTTCAAGGTTTTTTCGAAGCAGCGCCAGCACCTTGCGATCCTTCTCGACGTGAACTGCCTGCAGAGCGCCCCGCGAGACCGCCTCTATTCCCAGAGCTCCCGATCCTGCAAACACATCGAGGACGCGCGCCCCGTCCAGCTGTTCATGGATGATGTTGAAGAGTGATTCCCTGACGCGGGTTCTCATCGGGCGGACTATCGAGCCTGAGGGGACAGCAATCTTTCGTCCGCGCAGCAGGCCGCTGGCGATTCGAAGCGAGTCGGAAGGAGCCAAAGCCGTGCTTCCAGTCGATCAGGAGACGAGGCGGTCGTCAGATGCCGCGAGTCTCTGAGCCAGGATCCTCGCCATGTTGAGGATCACCTTGTATGCGACCATGTTGCCCTCTTCGAGCAGTTGCTGAAAAGGCGCTGCAGGGATCTTCTTGAGGCGACCATCCTCTACGCACATCACGGTCGCACTCCGGACATCGCTGCTGATCAGCGACATCTCACCGAAGAAGGAGAGCTCCTCGAGCCGACCGAGGACTTCATTTCGATTGCCAGACTTGAGGACCTCGAAAGCACCAGCTGCGATGATGTAGAACCCATCTCCGGGCGTATCTTGCAGCACAACCGTGTCGCTCTTCTTGGCCGAGATATCCTCCGAAATGCGCAATAAATCCGCGATCTCGGAAGGGGAGAGTCCCTCGAACAGGGGCACCTTCTGGAAGGATTCGACGTATTCGCTCAAGATTCAGCTCCCTCATCGAAGACCCTGAATTCCGGATGATTCCGGATCGAAAAGCCTCCAAGAATCCACACCTTAGCGTTTTCGAGACGATGCTGCAATCTTGCCGCAGCCTTGTTATCGGTCGCTATCGAGAGGCCTTGCTGCCTCCCACCAGGGTTTCAGGTCTGCTGGCAGTGGCGCCTCGAACTGTAACGGTTGCTGGCTTCCCGGATGGCGGAAGTGGAGGCGCCAGGCGTGTAAAGCATGGCGCTGGAGCCTTGCGGCTGGCGCATCGTCATCCCACCGGGACAGTTCCAGGGTTGATTCTCGGCCGTACAGGAAGTCACACAGGATTGGATGGCCGATGGCGCGCAGGTGAACCCTGATCTGATGGGTTCTTCCTGTGCGGGGAAAACAATGAAACCAGCATGCGCTCTCTTCAGGGCCATCTCCGAGCTTTCGTACCAGTTTCCATGCGGTGAAGGATTCACGCGCCTTCTGTTCATGTCTCACCACACGCTTCTTGGGGTCAGTCAAGGACCTTGCCAGCGGCAGGTCGATCTCTCCTGTCATCGTGGTCGGTGTGCCATGCGAGAGCGCCAGATATTCCTTCGAAACTTCCCGATCGTGAAACTGTCTCGACAACTCACGGTGTGCCGCATCGGTCCGGGCAATCACCATCACACCTGAAGTCTCGCGATCGAGTCGGTGGACGATGCCTGGCCGCCCTGGATCACCAACCGAGGAGAGTGTTTGCGTATGCCCGAGAAGTGCGTTGACGAGAGTTCCCTCGTGGGCAGCACCGGGTGCCGGATGAACGATCATTCCTGCTTCCTTGGAGATCACGATGATTTCGTCATCCTGGTGCAGCACATCAAGTTGATGATCCTCGGGCAGTGGGATCAATGAGGGGACCGGAGGAGGATCGAACAGGACCTCCTCCGACAGGTGCATCTTGTGAGATGCTCGGCATCGCTTCGCTGCGATGGTGATCCGACCTTCATCGATGAAGCGTCGAATGGCGGAACGGGAGTGCTCGGGAATCTGCTGTGACAGCCAACGGTCCAGTCGTTCGCCGACATCGGAAGGCTCGACGCGTATCAGCCGCGGCTCGTCTGGAGAGGGCCCCGTTGGCCCTTCAGAACCGACCACCACCGTCAACGGGCGGCGGAGGTCCCAGTTCGTCGGGAGTCTCGGCTGGTTCTGGCACCGGTTGCACCACTGGCTCGGGTACCGGTTCCACCGCAGGCTCTGGCGCGGGTTGCACCACTGGCTCGGGTACCGGTTCCACCGCAGGCTCCGGCGCGGGTTCCACCGCAGGCTCCGGCGCGGGTTCCACCG
>QNYK01000070.1 GCA_003973385.1 Bacillota bacterium
CACCAGCGCACTCATCGGGAGTAGGACAGCCGCCGGGAGTAATGGTCAAAGTACCAGGACCCTCTTCGCCAGCACCCCAGCCACCGACTCGCAACAGGTAAGTCGTTCCAGCGGTGACCGGTATATCGGTGAGTTTGGAGTCGAAACCCTGACAACCAGCAGCGTCACCACCGTCGCCGTCACAGGCGAGCAGGTTGAGAGCACCGCAGCCACCATCGTACATGGCGAGGTCGGTATCGAAACTAGCTCCATCGCAGGTCTCGACGGTCACGGTTGTGCAAGAGCCAGCGGTCCAGGAGTACCAGCCGTCGGCCAGGTTCTGACCATAAGCGTTGGCACAACCTGTCGGATTCGGCTCGGCACTGGAGGTGTAGCCGCTGGTGTCGATCGCATTGGCGCCATCAACTACTGGACTTGCGGTCGCACATTCATCATCCGCATGCACTACAGGACTTGCGATGACAAGCGCAGCGATCGCGGCGATGGTCATACAGAAACGATAAACACTCATGGGAAGGCCTTCCTTCTGTTCTCGAAGCGGTATCGGTGTCTCGAGCCTCGATGGTGAGGCCGATAACCGGAAATTCAGGTGAACAAACCAATTTGCAATTTGTAATGCGCGAGAGCCGCAGGAAAGACCACCACCTCCCGATAGTGGGAGGACGCAGCTGATTTCTTGAAGTACACCTCGCTCAGCCCAAGCAATTCGAAGGGAGAGTCCTCCGAACCGTATCTACAACTTTATTGGACGATGGCGAGTTTAGCAACCGGGTCATTTGAGAGAGTGCTGTCAGATGTGAATCTCGGGGAGGGAAGGTCAGATGTTGTCGCCCAGAATCACCAACATCCGGCAATAAGTTCTTATTTTCCGGTGGGTAATGACAATTGTAGCAGCCCGGGAAGGTCTCGAATGGCGGCCTGGTTCCTCGATTCAGGGGCGAGATCGCTCCTTCTCACGCCCAAAAAAACCGGGCCGATGCTTCTCGACCTGATTTTTTCTCCAGATCTCTCCCGTTTGCCAGGAGGGTTCGGTCAGTTGCTGCTCCCAATCTTGCAAGCGCGCCGACAGATCGGACACGACTTCAGCATGATCGAGCGACACGTCGTTTCGTTCGCCGGGGTCATCCTGAAGGTGGAACAGTTGCGGCGAGAGTCCCTCGACGCGGATCAACTTCCAGGGACCGCTGCGAACCGCAGCAGCCACGGACCGTCTCCAGAACAGGGCATCGTGCGGTGGATCCGGATCAGCGCCTGCCAGATGTCTGGAGATGTCGACCCCATCGAGATCCTGGTGCGAGTCCGGGTCTGCCCCGGCGGCGGCGAGAAGCGTTGCGGCGATGTCGAGGGTGCTGATCGGATGCAGGTGCCGGGTTCCGGCAGGGATCTTATCGGGCCAACGCACCGTCCATGGCACCCGGATGCCCCCTTCGAACTTGGAGCCCTTCATGCCGCGCAGGGGACCGTTATCGCTGGCGTTATTGGTGGCTCCGCCATTGTCGTTGAGAAACATGACGATGGTGTCTTCGCCGAGTCCCTCGTCATCGATGGTCTGGAGTACCTCCCCGACGGCACGATCGAGGGCGATGGTCATCGCCAGTAACTGTCTCCTCTTGTTCTGGATGCCAGGGGAGACCTGTTCGAGGTCTGCATCGAGGGCTTGCATCGGAGTGTGCACGGCATTGAAGGCGACATAGAGGAAGAACGGTTCGTCGCTGTGCTCGCGGATGAATCGAGAAGCGGCAGTACCGATGGCATCGGTGACGTAGGGATCCGGCAGTGGCGCAGGAGCGTCGCCATCGAGCCAGACGGTTCTGCGCGCCAGCGATGCACGGTCATGGTAAGTTCGCGAGCCGCCCAGGAAGCCCTGAAAACTATCGAAGCCGCGCTGTCGCGGCCGATAGGGTGGCTCCTCACCCAGATGCCACTTACCCACGGCACCGGTGGCATATCCGAGCCGTTTCAATCGATCTGCGATGGTGCGCTCGGTCAGCGCCAATCCCAGACCAGAGCCCGCAGGCAGATTCATCTCGTGGCCGAAGCGTTGCGGGTATCTTCCGGTCAACAATCCAGCTCGTGATGGGCTGCAAACCGAGGCACACACGTATCCCTGTTCGCACACCACGCCCTGGCGGGCGATCTGATCGATGTGGGGGGTTTCTATCTGGCTCAACCCGGTGAATCCAAAATCGCTGTAACCGGCATCGTCTGCGAGCAAGATCACCATCGACGGGGGACGCTTGGAGAAACTACCGAAACGAGAGCGGATGCCCTGGCAACCGCCGGCGATCACCAGCAACAACACCAGCGACAAGCAGTTTCGGGCGTGTCGGCCGCATGGACGCCGAAACTGCAGGGGCAACATCGGCGCTACTGCCGCTCGAGGGCGAAGGCCTGGACCCGTTCACGGATCGATTCTGAATCGAGGCCGCAGTGACGATACACCTCGACGGAGGGTCCGCTGGGGGCGTACTGTTCGACGCCGATTCGCAACTGTGGGATCGCCGTTCCGGCGCCAAACAACGCCTCTGCGATGCAGTTGCCGAGTCCGGTGCGGACCGAGTGGTCCTCGACGGTGACGACAAATGGCTGCTGCGCCAGCGAAGCGATGCATGAAGCATCGAGATCGGTCGGCGTCGCAGCATGTGCGAGACCGATATCGAGTCCCTCTCCTCGGAGCGAATCGACGGCATCGAGGGCCTGACCGGTCGGAGTGCCCATCGCCACCACCATGCCTGCGGTTCCGGTGCGGATGAGATCGAGTCTTCCGGGTGTGAAGGTGTATTCACCGCCGAAGAAGGGCGCGCCCGCCTCGTCAGTGATGGTGTTCAGTTTCGATCGTCCCATGCCGATGAAGGCCATCCCCGATGTGGTCAGTGCATGTCGGACGATACGATCGGTCTGATTGGGATCAGCGGGAACGAAGATGCGCATTCCGAAGATGTTTCTCAACAAGCCGACATAGTCGATGCACTGGTGGGTTTTTCCATCTTCTCCGACATCGAGTCCGAGATGGGTGCAGGCGATCTTCAGGTTGGCGTGATTGATGTCACTGAGGCGGTGCTGATTGTAGGTCTCGCAGACGCCAAAGACGCCGAAGTCAGCGAATACCGTCGTCACCTCGCAGGTCGAGAGCGCCCCGGCGCAGGTGGCGGTGTGGTGTTCCTGGATGCCCGACTGAAAGAAACGATCGGGAAATTGCTTGTGGAATGCGCCCAACTTGACCGAGCCTTCGAGGTCGCAGTCGAAGGCGGCCATCGGTGGCGAGAGGGTCCCATCGGAAGATGCACGGGCGACATCGTGGATCGCCTGGCCAAATGCGCTGCGACAATCGGTCTTCTGATCGACGGCGTAAGTGACTGGCTCTCCGCCATCGAGGGCAGGAACCTTGTTTGGCATCGAAGGCACACTGCTGGGTGGTCGCCGCAGGCGCCTCTCTTGCAGCGGTTCGAGATCCCAGAGCGCAGTATCTTCACCCAGTTCCTCGATGGCCCTGGCGAGTTCTTCCGGATTCAGTGCGCGGCCGTGGAAATCGGACAGGTTCTCCATGAAGGAGATTCCCTTGCCCATGACGGTGTGGGCGATGATGCACCAGGGCCGCTGATCGTCCTTTTTCGCCTGTTGCAGGGCAGCGAAGATCTGCTGGGGATCATGTCCGTCCACCTCGACGACACGCCAGCCATCCGCTTCCCAGCCCAGCGCGATCTGCTGCGGCATGATCTCCTCGGTTTCACCGCCGATCTGTAACTGGTTTCGATCGATGATGGCTGTGATCTCGTGGAGACCGTACTTGACGACAAAGCGGCGCGCCTCGGCGATTTGCCCCTTCTGTTGCTCGCCATCGCCCATCGGTACGAAGGCACTGCAATTTCGTCCGTGGATCCTCTCTCCCAGCACCATTCCGCAGGCGGCAGAGAGCCCCTGTCCGAGATTGCCGGTGGTCCACTCGACGCCGGGAATCTCGCGCTCGATGTGACCCTCGAAAAGATTCTGAGTACTTCGAAACGACGAGATCGCCTCTTCCCCATCGATGAATCCCATTTCAGCGAGCACCGAGTAGACACCGGGTGAGGTATGACCGTGACTGACCACGATGCGATCTCTTCCATCCATCCAGGGATTCTCTGCCTCGACCCGGGCACACGACCACAGCACCAGGTACAGGTCGAGGGACGAGAGCGATCCCCCCGGGTGACCGGAAGCGGCCAGGCTCGTCATCTGGATGATGGCTCTTCGACATCGTTGCACGGCATCCTGATGCCAGCGCAGGTGTTCTTCGGAGAGGCAGGGAGCATCGAATGAACTGCGGACCATCTTGGTTCCTCCCGGGAACAGGGGCTTGTTGAATCTCTCTGGCGTTGAATCTATCTGGCGTTGAATCTATCTGGTACTGGAGCCTGACGATGGGGGGATGAGTTTCCACCGGGCCGCCCACCACTTCATCCTGGTTGTCGCCAGGTAGTGGCTGGTGCTGCTGCTCCCCCTCCTCGATGCTGAGTACGATAGGCAGTCCACCGGGAGCCATCAAGGATGCCGCAGGATCGATGGGTCCGGTGGTCACGGAAGGAAACCTCATCGTGGGAGCCGGAGCAAGATTGAGCCAGATGGCGACGATGGCCCGTGCGGCGAGGGTCGAGATCGGCGACCTGGTCTCCTGTACCCCCGTGCGGGAGGTCCCCGCTGAACTATTACCGCCCGGACCCGATCGATTGGTGCTGAAACTGGAAAATCAGCAGGTTTCGGGCTCCTTCAAGGCGAGGGGGGCGGCTCACTTCATCGCCCGGTTGCTGGCGCAGCAGACCCCTGCAGGAGTGCTGACCTACTCCAGCGGCAATCATGGTCGGGCAGTAGCAGAGGCGGCTGCGCGGCAGGGGTTGGCGGCTCTGGTGGTGGCCCCCGACAGCATCGATCGGGTCAAGGCGGCAGCGGTGATCGAGGCGGGGGCGGAACTGGTCAAGGTGGGCCCGACCACCGACGAGCGCAAGCTTCGCGCCGAGCAGATCGCGGCAGAGCGCGGCTGGGTGCTCGTGCCTCCCTTCGATCACGAGTGGATCATCTCGGGACAGGGCACTCTGGTGCTGGAACTGATGGAACAGATCGGCACCTTCGAGCATCTGTGGTTACCGGTCGGAGGTGGCGGGCTCGCAGCGGGCTGTGCTGCAGTGGCATCGGTCGAGATGCCGGAGTGTCAGGTTCACACCGTCGAGCCGGAAGGATCTGCGGCTCTGGCGAGGTCGCTGCAGGCCGATCAGCGTCTACACCTGGAAGAGACGGTGTCGGAGGCCGATGGCCTGCTGCCGTTGACGATCGGGGAACTCAACTGGGAACTGCTGAGCCGTGCTGGAGTGGCTGCCGAGGTGATCAGTGAGGGGCAACTGATGGCCAGCCTGTCGATTCTGCACCAGCGACTGGAGATCCTGGCGGAGCCGAGCGGATGCTGTTCGTCGGCACCACTGCTGGCGCCTCGCTCCGGAGCCGCACTTCCAGGGGGCACACATGTTGCGGTGGTGAGTGGTGGTAATGTCTCCAGTGAACGGCTGGCGAGGCTGCTCTCGCCGCAGTGACCCCCGCCGAGGTCGCACCTCGACCCTTGTTTCACCGCCTCCGATTGCCTAGTGTCCGGCTCCGGCGGGGCTCCCTCGCCGCTCTCAGTCACCAGGGAAGGAACAGCACCTTGGACCAGTTCTGGATGTTCATCACCGAGATTGGCAAGTTGATCTGGAGTCCCCCGACCTTCATCGGATTGCTGGGAGCGGGAGTGCTCTTCACGGTGTGGAGTCGTTTTACCCAGTATCGAATCATGACCCATGGCATCAATGTGATCCGGGGTATCTACGACGATCCCGATGACCCGGGAGCGATCAACCACTTCCAGGCACTGTCGGCGGCCTTGTCGGCGACGGTAGGTCTCGGCAACATCGGTGGCGTGGCACTGGCCATCTCTCTCGGCGGGCCAGGAGCGCTGTTCTGGATGTGGGTGGTCGGTTTCTTCGGCATGGCACTCAAGACCATCGAGATCACCTTGGCGATGATGTTTCGCGACACCTCGGATCCCGACAATCCGAGCGGTGGAGCGATGCATGTCGTACGCCATGTGATGGGCAAGAAGGGCGGCATGTGGGCGACGATGGGCAGCGTCATCGGAGGCATCTTCTGTGTCACCCTGATCATCTCCACCATCACCGGCGGCAACATGTTCCAGGCCTGGAATGTCGCCATTCTGACCGAGAGCTACTTCGGAGTGCCGAAGATCGCGACCGGCATCATCCTCGCACTGGTCGTGGGGATGGTGATCATCGGTGGCATTCGACGCATCGGTACGGTGGCAGGGAAACTGGTTCCGGTGATGTGCCTGCTGTACCTGATCGCTGGCATCGCGGTGCTGGTGGTGAAGGCGGGTGAGATTCCAGCGACCTTTGCGCTGATCTTCCAGAGTGCCTTCGCGCCGCTCGAATCGCAGGGGGCTTTTGTCGGGGGTACGCTGGGATTTGCCTTCATGGTCGGCATGAAGCGTGCGCTCTTCTCCAACGAGGCGGGGCAGGGATCGGCCCCCATCGCCCACGCAGCAGCCAAGACGGCAGAACCCGCCCGTGAGGGGATCGTCGGTGGCATCGGCCCCTTCATCGACACCATCTGTATCTGCACCCTGACCGCACTGGTGATCCTCACCACCGGAACCTGGAATCGAGAGGCGATCGGACCGTTGGGGGCAGAGGTGCAACTCATCGAGGCGGCCGAGAGTGATAGCGCATTTCACTACGAGGTGAAGACCACTGCATCGATCAGTGATCTCCCCGATCAGCAACATGGTCCCTGGGCCAAGGGAGACAAGGTCTTCCTGCTGGCAGAGGTGACCGGACTGAAGAGTAGCGACACGGGAGCATCCACGATCAAGATCAAGGGCAAGATCGTGGCGATTCCAGCCAACCCGGATGCCGCGGAAGCGCTGGCCATCAAGTGGGCTGCCGTGGAACTGGCCAAGAGTACCTGGGATGGAATTCCCGGAGAGATCAACATTCAGCAGGTCGAAGGTGGCGGTGCGGGGGTATTCAAGGAACACGAGGGAGCGCAGTTGACGGCGATCGCCTTTGACCGTGTTTTCGATGGTCTCGGCAAGTACCTGGTGACACTCGCGGCGTGGCTCTTTGCCATCTCGACGATGATCTCCTGGTGCTACTACGGCGAGAAGGGAGTCACTTACCTGTTCGGGATGGCAGGTGTACTTCCCTACAAGATCGCATTCCTGATCCTCGCCATCGTCGGAGCCACCAGCATCGATGACACCACGCAGATGCTGCTGCTGGCAGATCTCGGCACCGGCACGATGCTGGTGGTCAACATCCCCATCGTCTTGATACTGGGGGGACTCGCCGTGGCATCGCTTCGGGAATACGACCGCAAGCTGAAGGCGGGCGAATTCCCGCGCAACGATGAGAAATGACACCGATGAGAGATGACGGACGCGGTCAGAATGGGGCCAGCGAGCTGCAATTCGTGACTTTGCTGTGCTGGCGGGACAGATCGTGCAGGAAGGTTGAATGAAGGCGACGTAAGTCAAGCATCTGGCTATAGATACAAAAAAAACACGGTCCCGAGGGAACCGTGCCGTATACTCATAGCCCTCTGAACAAGGGATTTACCTCGAGAAAATCAAAAAAAACCTCAAATCACGGTTTTGGCGGCGGTTTCGGGGTCTGATTTTCTCTTCCTGGACCCACAGGAGGTGAAATCGGCTTCACCTGGCCGATGCGCGGTTTGACGACGCCAGGCCTCGGAAGTGGCTGGAGGCCTGGACGCGGCTTCACCTTGGTGCGAGTGGGTGAGGTCCGATTTGGCGGAGTTCGGGTCGGATTGACGGCGAACTGGGCGTAGAGCCGTGCTGTGACCTCGGGCATCGACTTGAGATCGGTCTGGATGCGCAGTGTGCCGCGGATCGACCGCTCGGGGCGACTCTCGATCACCTCGACACTCACGACATATCTCTGGGCGTTTCGCACCTTTCGCTGAGTGATCCGAAATACACCCTCAGGTGCATCATCGACCGAGATACTCGTGATATTGAAGGTGGTCTCAGGAGATGTGGCAAAGATCTGCAGATCTCTCTTCACCGGGGCCGAGCCCGGCTGCTTGAGGCGCTGCGTGTCCTTCGCCTGGAACACGATGTTACCTCGCGGAATTACCGTGATGGGAGCCTGATGGTCAATCGTCACGGGAACCGTGGTCGATCGCATCTCTCCATCGCTGCACATCACCTCGATATTGATGATGTCGCGAGTCATTCCAGGTATCAGTGCAGGAGCTGCGGAGACGGTGATCTCGTACTTCTCTCCCGCGGTCACCTCGACGATCCCTTCGAGAGTCACTTGATTCTTGGCTGCCGACACATCGGTGACGGTGATGTCCAGCTCTGTACCCTTGGTAAGGACGAATTTACCCGTCAGTTGCGATCCAGCCTCGCCTCGCAGGACAATAGCGTTGGGTGCTGCCTTGATCACCTGGCGCAGGATGCCATGGATGTTGAGGCGGATCGTCGGCTGTCGTGGATCGTTGCAGCTGACGGTGGCATATTTACGAACCGTTTCGGTTCTGAGTTTCGAGGTGTCGACGCTCAACGAGATCTCACCCTCCCCACCGGGGAGGACTTCGCGGGTGAAGGTCCCGCGACTGCAGCCTCAGCCAGGTTTCACATTGGTGATGCGAAGCACCGCAGTGCCGGTATTTCGGAAGCGGTAGGTGTGCAGCACCTTGGTGCCTTGCAGCACGGTTCCCCAATCGTGGCTGAGTTCATCGAAGGAGATCCTGGCGCCCACCTCGGCAGGAGGGGGCGGGGGGCCCAGATCATTGTCTCCGAGTTGCACGGCAGCGATCGGTGTCTGACCGATCGACAGTGCCAGGAGCAACACCAGCAGCCAGGAAATGGCATCTTTCAAGGTTTCCGCCTCTCTCGCGGGTAGATCGACAAATGCACCATCAGCCATCCACGGCTCCATCCGGAGCCCAGCGAGGCGAATCGTCGATCACACTCAAAGATAGCCGCTTGTGCCGGTTACCGTCAAGTGATCGAAGCCTCATGTCAGGGAGTATCGGGCCTCCTGAGGCGGAATTGGGCAATAATCGGCTTTTCGCGAATCTGATCCTCTGATTCACCGAGCCGGATGCGCAGCGTCCCTTTCGCCTGAGAGACGGGGTGGGTTCTGAGAACCTCGATCACAATCTTGTAGTGATGCCCTGGAAGCACCTCGGTGACGATGATTCCGAACAACCCATCGGGGGCATCGACGATCTCGGCCGAGACGATCTCGAAGGGCAGATCATCCCGCACCGATCGCACCTGCAGCTCTTTTTTGACCTCTCTGCGAACAGGTCCATCCAGGGGCGCCGTGTGGCGTCTATAAAATACGATGTTGCCATTTGGAATCATGCGGATTCGATCCTGATGCTCGACCACGACGGGCACCGGAATCGCGACCGCTTTCCGCTCTGGTAGATCCACCAGCAACTCCAGGTCGTCTCGAAGACTGCCCATCGTCTCGGAAGGACCTGCTTCCAGCGTCAGACGCCAGCCCTTTTCGAGAGGTTCCAGCGCATGAACTGAAAAGGAACCGTTCTTCGATCTTGCGCCGATCAATTCTAGCGGTGTTTCTGTAGCGGGCAGGATGGTGGTGGTGAGTCGCTTGGTTTCGAAGGAGAGACCTTGCAACTTGTAGACGCGGCTCTCCAGTTCGAGTAGCGGATCGACGAGGCCCATCATCCACAGGTGGATCTCGGGTGATTCGGGATCGTTGGTCCTGACCACGGCATTTTTTCTGGGTCGACCGCCGCTGAAATCGAGGGTGTCGACCTGCAGTTCGACGACACCAGCAGCTCCGACCTCGATCCACTCGTCATGGCGAGTGGAGGTGCAACCGCAGGTCGAGGTCACCTTGAGAATCCTGAGCGGAGCCCTGCCATGATTTTCGATGCGGAAGGTGTGCTTGACGATGGTTCCCTGGAGCACGGTGCCCCAGTCGTGCTCCGTCTGTTCCAGGTGCAGGACGGGGGCTGGCCCGATGGGGAACGGAGGCGGGATATCCGGCTCCTGGGCCAGCAGCTGCGAGCAGGTGGCCAGCAGCAACAGCGCGAGAACCAGCTGTAAACCAGCGAAAGAGCGTCGCTCCCTGGCACCAGCGGGATTGCTCTGGATCATTGAATTCGAGTGGAACAACTGGTAACTCCAAGTCAAGGAATCGGCGAACACGGGTGCCTGGATGCTAGGAGCAGGGTCGACTTATCGCAACCTTTGTCGAGATTCGGGGTTACCCAGGAACTTTCGAGCAGCTGTGCCCGTTGGCGTCAATGTTGCGTTCCAGTAACAAAGGCGATAGTTTGGCACCAAAGGAAGCGATCGCATCGGAGCGTCTTCGACGAGGACACAGGCCGATCAGATGCCAAAATCCCGCGATGAGGTGGTCGGCAGTGCGATGTTTTCGAAGGGAGAAATTTGTGATGAGGATGATACTCAGGGCCAGGAAACTGACGTGTGTAGTGGCGATCTTGCTGCTGGCGTCGCTGCCAGTTCAGGCCGGATCCGAGGTCGGGGACGCGGCTCCACCTGTCAATGCGGGTGGCTGGATCAACATGGATGCCAACACATCCTGGGATTCTCTGGCTGGAAAACTGATCTTGATTGAAAAATGGGCCACATGGTGAGGACCTTGCAAGGGCCAGATCCCGCACCTGAACGCCTTTCATAAGGAGTTCAAGGATCGTGGGCTGGTCGTCATCGGGGTCACCGATGAACCTGAAGCCAAGGCCAAACCCTATATCGAGCGCAACAAGATAAAGTACCCCATCGTCTTCGGAGGCGGAGCCAGCGGCTACAAGACGCGCGGTATTCCTCACTCCTGGCTGGTGGGTCCAGGCGGAAAGATCGTCTGGAAGGGGCACCCCGTGGGACTCAATGCCTCCATCATCGAGAAGCACATCGAAGGAGCGCGCGTCGGCCCCAAGATCGAACTTCCACCGCAACTGGTGAAGACCACCAAGTACCTGAAGGCGGGTCAGTTCGGTAAGGCCTACACCGACCTGGAGAAGCAAGCAAAACGCGCCAAGGATCCTGCCGTCGAGCAGGCGGCTCGCGATGCGATGCAGAAGATCTCCGAATACGCCTCGGTCGAACTGGCGAGGGTCGCGGAGTTCAAGAAAAAGTTGAAGTTCGAGGCGGGGCTGCAAGCGCTGCAACGAGGTTCTCAATCCTTCAAGGGGATGGACATCGCCAAGGAGTTCACCAAGGAACTCCGGTCCTGGAAGAAGGACAAGACGATCCAGGCCCAGATAGGCGGAGCAAGGCTGCTTGTAGAAGCGGAAGATCTGGTCAAGCGCGGCAAGTACGAGAAGGCGGCAAAGATCTATGCTGTGCTCGCCAGGAGCAAGAAGTACGCCGGTTCTGCTGCCCAGAAGGAAGCAGAGATTCGCCTCCAGGAGATCAGGAAGTATCTCTGAGGTGTTTCAGAAACTGGTTCTGATGGCGACAAGAAGCAGCCCCGCAGGTGAATCCTGCGGGGCTGCTTCTTCGTGTCGATTCAAGGGTACTTCATCGAGGTCAACGGACCCTGTCGATCAGGTCGACGACCCGACTCGAATATCCCCATTCGTTGTCGTACCAGGAGAGTACCTTGGCGCTGTGCGTTCCGATCGTCATCGTCAACTGGGAGTCGAAGATCGACGAGTGCGGATTGCCGATGATGTCCGAGGAGACCACAGGGTCGGTGCAGTACTCGATGATGCCTTTCATCGGTCCCTGCGCTGCTTTCTGCAGCACCTGATTGATCGCCTCGACAGTCACCGGATTCTCGAAGGTGGCGACGAGATCCACCACTGACCCATCGATGACGGGGACACGCATCGCCATCCCATCGAGTTTGCCCTGCAATTTTGGGAGCACCTGACCCACAGCTCGCGCGGCACCGGTCGAGGTGGGAATCGTGTTCTCACCCGCTGCGCGGCTGCGACGAAGATCCTGGTGGTACCAGTCCGCCAGGCTTTGATCGTTGGTATAGGCATGAACCGTCGTCATCACACCGCGAATCAATCCGAAGGAATCGTCGAGAACCTTGACCAGCGGAGCGAGGCAATTGGTGGTGCAGGACGCATTCGAGATGATGCGATGGCCCGCTTCGAGAATCTCATCGTTGACCCCGAGCACCAGCAGTGCATCGATCTCGTCCTTCGGTGGAACCGTCAGGATCACCTTGCCGGCGCCAGCCTTGATGTGGAGTTCGCAGTCGCTGCGGGTCCGGAACCGGCCTGTCGATTCGATGACCACATCGACTCCCAGTTGCTTCCATGGCAACTTCTCTGGGTCCCGTTCTGACAGCATCTGGCAACTCTGGCGACCGGTCTTGAGTGTCCCCGAGTCGAGGGTCACTGGCAGCGAAAATGGCCCCATCACCGAGTCGTAACGAAGCAGGTAGGCCAGCGTTTGAGGGTCCGAGATGTCGTTGATGGCAACGATGTCGATGTCGTCACGGGTACAGGCGATCCTGAACACGCTTCGTCCGATGCGCCCGAATCCGTTGATGGCGATCTTCAACTGTTCTTCCTCTCGCCGCCGACGGGGCTCTTCGGTCCCAGCTGGGCAACCAGTTCGACAATCCTGTGCGAGATGCCGCCGCCCTGTTCGTACCAGCCGAGAACCTTGAGTAGCACTCCATCGGTCACCAGGGTCGCGAGGCTATCGAAGACGCAGGAGGCGGGGTGGTCACTGATGTCGCTGGAGACGATCGGCTGGTCGGTGAAAGCGAGGTAGGGCGCGTGGACGCTGTCCGCTGCGCTCCTGAACACCTCGTTGATGACAGAGGCTTCCACGGGCTTCTTCATCTGAACCGTCAGGTCGGTGCAGGAAACTCCGGGAACAGGGACATTCAATTTCATGCCCTTGAACCGGCCTGCCAGGTGCGGAAACAGCTGTTCGATCGCTTCGTCTGTCCAGGTGGTCTGCGGAACAATATTTTGCATGGCAGCGCGAGAACGGCGCAGATCTCCTGGAGAGGGCACATCGGTCAGGCTCTGGTCGGCAGTGTATGCGTGAACCGAAGTGAAGGAGCCCTCTTCGATGCCAAACGCATCATCGAGCACCTTGACCATCAGCGCCGTCGCGTTGGCGGTCGATGAGCCGCACGAGATGATACGGTTCGACCGATCGATCACATCGGCGGTGACACCGCGGATATGGAGATGGTCGATGTCGTCGGTCGGAGGAGTGGAGAGGATGACACGATCTGCGCCCTGGTCGAGATGCTTCTGGAGTTCGTGGCGGGCACGGTACTTGCCGGTCGCCTCCACGACCACATCGACACCATGTTCGTACCAGGGGATCTCACCAGGCTCGCGGTGGTGGAGCACCTGGATCTGTTTGCCACCGGCGTAGAGGGCGTCGTCGAGGATCCGGATCGGTTGCTCGAATCGTCCCCGCAGTGAATCAAATCGGAGCAGATACTCCATCGCGTGGATGTCGGCAATCTCGTTGATGGCAACGATTTCGATGTCTTCGCGGCCATAGACGGCACGAAAGACATTTCGACCGATGCGCCCAAATCCCATCAAGCCAACGCGAACGGACATCAGGTGACTCCTGTCTGGACGGGTTTACTTCGCAGCGAGGAACAACGCCGATGCTGTGGTCAATTCCCGGTGGCGGTGCTTCCCATCCCCAGACAGAATAACGCCAGTCAATAAAAGAGCGAGCCATCCGAGGGTCCCCGGAGGGCTGGAAAGGTACCCGGTGCAGAAAGATTCCATCGTGGCCAGGTACAGGGTTCAGGTCGACAGGAGCGATTCGGTGGCGCTGGCGAGAGCGATGGCGGTCGAATTGACCGTCGAGGTTCCCGACGCCTTGATCACTCGCTACCCCGGGATCGAGTCGGATGTGGTCGCAGATGTACTGGATGTGGTTGAAGTGGAGAGCGGGATTCACCAGGTGACGCTCGCCCTCGCGGCGGATCTGGCGGGGGAAGATCTGAACCGACTGCTCAATTTACTGCTGGGCAACTGCTCGATGATGCCAGGCGTTCGCCTGGTTGACCTTCACCTTCCGGATCAGTTGCTGTCTCGCTTCAAGGGACCGCGCCATGGCATCGCCGGCGTCAGGGAATTGACCGCAATTGCCGACAGACCCCTGGTCGCGACCGTTCTCAAACCCAGGGGCGCCCCGGTGCAGGATCTGGTCAGGGTGTGTCGCGAGTTTGCCACGGCGGGTGGAGATCTGATCAAGGACGACCACAATCTGATCGATGATGATCTGGAGAGCTTCCGTGATCGCGTCGTTCGCTGTGCGCAGGCGATCCGCGAGTCGCAAGGAGATCGCCATGTGATCTACCTGGTCAATCTGATCGCCCCTTCACAACAACTCGACGCCCGCCTGGAGATCGCCCTCGAGGCGGGAGCCGATGGAGCGTTACTGGCACCGTGGGTGATCGGACTCGATCGTGTCAGGGAACTGACTGGTCGGTGGCCCGGTGTATACCTCGGCCATCCCTCGATGAGTGGTGTCCTCACCGGCGGTGCTTCCTCCGGTATCGATGCGCACATTGTTCACGGAACTCTGGCGCGGCTGGCAGGGCTCGATGGTTCGGTGTTCGTCAACAGCGGCGGCCGCTTTCCCGTGACCAGAACTGAAGGGAGGAGCATCGCAGCCGCCCTTCGTCAGCCGCTGGCGAATCTGAAGCCAGCGTGGGCAGTCCCCGCGGGAGGGATGCGGCCCGAGCGACTACCGGAGATGATCGAGGACTTTGGCCGCGACACGATGATGTTGATGGGAGGAGCGTTGCTCACCGCGAAGGAGGGGATCGAGGCCTGCACGCGAGAGATCGTCCAACAACTGGAGGAGCGATTCGAGACTGCGAGGGAGATGTAGATGGGGACCCGGACCGTCGGCGCAGGGTTGCTGGTGCTGGCGCTCTTGATGCTCATCCTGTCGGGTCAGGCATTCATCGAACTCTCCTCGATGGTCGCTGCTCCGGGTCCTGTTTCCGACGACGATGCCTCGTTTTTTACCGAGCAGTTGCTTCATCTGGTCGTGATGACGATTTCGACCCCTGCTCCCGCTCCGCAGTTGGTCGCTACCCGGGTGCAGTACGCCCTCGTAGCATGCTGCCTGCTCGCCCTCATCATCGGCGGTTACGGAATGTCCCTGATGTGGCGTGATCTGGCAGGGGAACGCTCCAGGAACTGAGGAGTCCGTGGAGGCTCTGCCCGGTCGGAGTGCGGCTGTTCATTCTGGCACGGATGTGGTGGGGTGTGATCGTTGGAAGGTGGATGAGTTGACCAGGATAATTGGCGTACTGTTCCTGCTTCTTGCCGCGCTGATCGTCGGCTCGTTCATGATGGTCCTGGCCGACATCAATGGAGTGATGATGAGTGATCAGGTCCCCAGGGATACCCTCTCGATCTCGACCAGGATCGCTCTGAGCGTCTTTCAAGATGAGTCGATGGCGGCTTCAGATGAGATCGATGTCGATCAATTGATGATCATGGTCAACAGCACGGGCAGATACTATGGCGTGGCGGCTCTGGTTTGTGCGGGCTATGGCGTCTTCCTGCTGCTGAGCGGTCGCAAGGAGAGCACCATGGAGGCTGGGTCCTGAATGCTGATTCGAGGCGATGCAGGCCACCTCGAAGGACCCAGGGAAGAGGATGCAATCACACGCCAGCCGCTGGAGAGGTGAGAGATGGTCAAGTTCGCGGGTGTTGCACTGCTCTTGTTCGCCATCGGTATGGGGGTGATCGTGTTCCTGGTCGGTCGGGATGCTTCGAACAACTTTTTCATCTTCTTTTCTTCGCAGCCGCATCCGAGCACGCTCTCGCTGCCGACCCGCGTGATCTTTCAGGTCCCCGCTGAGCCCACCGATCGATCGTGGGCAAAACAATACGACTGGGACTTGCTGTTGAAGCTCAGCCTCGCTGGCGGCGTGTTCACCCTGATCATCGCAGGTGCGGGATTGATGATGATCCTGAGGGAGCCGAAGCAAGGGCTCGACGGTACGGTCTCCTGATGCTGGCTTCAGCGCTTCAATGTGGCCTGGATCGTTTGCGAGATGAGAACTTTGAGCCACTTCGTGGCCGTCGTCTCGGGGTCTGCTGCAACCGATCCGCCATCGATGGTCACGGAACTCGTCTCGAAGACCTGTTGCTCGATGCGGCCATCGATGTGGTGCGCTGGTTTGAACCGGAGCACGGTATCGAGACGACCGCTCAGGATATGGAGACGGTGGTCTCGAGTCGGCCCGAGGTGATCAGCCTCTACGGCGATGACGAGGCTTCCCTGCGACCCGATCCGAATGCCCTGGAGGATCTCGATCTGCTGCTATTTGACATCCAGGACATCGGGAGTCGCTATTACACCTTCGCAGCGACTCTGAGATACATCCTGGAAGTGGCAGCGCTCACCGGCACCCGGGTGATGGTACTCGATCGCCCCAATCCGATCGGCGGCATCGCTGTCGAGGGGGGCACGGTACATCAGGGCTTCGAGAGTTTTGTCGGAGCCTCGCCCCTCTGCATCCGCCATGGTCTGACGATGGGGGAGATCGCTCGGGTATTGACCGGATCGGTCGGGATCCGTGCCGAACTGGAAGTGGTCCCCTGTCGTGGCTGGAACCGCCAGGTGATGCAGCGAGAGAGTGGTGTTCCATGGGTGCCTCCATCCCCGAACATGCCGACGCCGGAGACGGCGCTGATCTACCCGGGGATGTGCCTGGTCGAGGGGACCGATCTGTCGGAGGGGCGCGGCACCGAACGGCCTTTTCACCGTGTCGGAGCGCCGTGGATCGATGCCGATCTGCTCGTCTCTGCGATGGATCTGCGGTCGAGACAGATGCAATTGCAGGGGCTGGCCTTCTCGCCGGTACACTTCACGCCAACCTTTCAGAAGTATGCAGGACAACAGTGCCACGGAATCGAGATCGAGGTGATCGAGGCCTCCGTGGTGGATTCACTGCTGCTGGGGGTGATCTTTCTGGAGCAGACGCGTGCTCAGGATCCCGAACTTTTTCGCTGGCGCACCGACCCTTACGAGTTTGTCACCGATCCGATCGCCATCGACTTGTTGTGGGGAGGATCCGATCTGCGCCACGGGTTGGAGCAGGGCTTGTCACCGCGCGATCTCATCGAAGCTCGCGAATCGGAACGTTGTCAGTTTCTCGAACTCCGCCAGCAGCACCTGCTTTACTGATGGACTGCTCTACCGGGTTGCTGCGGGCCCTCGGTGGTCTGTCCTTCGATCGGTAGCATCGAGACGCTGTGGGCGATCACCGACATCGCTCCGAGCCTCTCCTCCACCTTTCCCTCGACGAGCAACGGGCCACTGCCGTCGAGCAGCACCCGTCGTACTCGTGGCCAGATGGAACTGAAGCAGGTCACCTCGCAGGTGCCGTACTCGTCTTCGATGGTGATGAATCCCATCGCACCTCGCTGTATCCGGTGATGTCGCGAAGCGATGCGCAGGCCACTGATCCGGATCGTGGTGCCGGCTCTTCGTGGCACCTCTCTCGTCGTGATGCAGCCGAGTCGCTGACGAAGATCACGATGGAATTGCATCGGATGGGCGCTGATACCTGCTCCCAGCAACCGGATCTCCTGCTCGAGAAGTTTCCGGGGCGAGAGTTCGACCAGAGGGGGCCCCTCATCGACGACACCGGCGAGGTCTCCGGTGGTGGCCTGACCCCGGGTCGCATCCAGTTGACGATATCGGGTGTGCGTACGCCACAGCAGTCGGGTGCGTGGAATCTCGAAGTGATCGAGTGCGCCGGCGAGGATCCACTCCTTCAGTTCCGACATCCCGATCCGTGTCCGACGCATCAGATCCTCTGGAGAATCGAAGGGGCGAGCGGCAAAGACGGACTCGATACTGGTCTGGCGTGAGCCGAGGATCATCGCCAACGGCATGCGAATCGCTCCATCCGGCTCCAGTATGAAGGTGTCGGCGGAACGTTCGACGCAGGGCAGCCGCAACGGCACACCGAGTCGCCTCGCTTCGCCGACGAAGGCGGCGAAGGGATACATGCCGGCGTGGTGTCGAAACAGGGCGCACAGAAACTCGGCCGGATGGTGGGTCTTGAGCCAGGCACTGCGCCAGGCGAGTAGCCCGTAGGATGCGGCGTGCGCCTTGTTGAAGGAGTAGCGTCCGAAGTGCTGCAACTGTTGCCATAACTGGCGCGCTTCCCCGGCGCCGAAGCCCTGGCCGATGGCGTCGGCGATGAACTGGTCTTCGAGTCGTTGTAATTCTGCCCGGGAATCGCTGCGTACCGCACGAGCGAGGGCTCTTCGCAGCAGATCTCCTGCGGCGAGGCTTGCGCCGGTGACGAGGGCGACCAGTTCCATCAGGTTCTCCTCGTAGAGGAGCAGGCCGCGCTGCTGCCCCAGCAGCGAAGCGAGGGCCGGATGCGGTGGATCGGGAGCTTCCAGCCCCCTCGCCCGGCGGCAGAAAGCGTCCTTCAATCCTCCGGCGGACGGTCCCGGGCGGATGAGGGCGACCGCCTGGATCGTCTCCTGCGCATTGCCCGCCTTCATCTGAACCAGCAGCGATCGCATCGCCGGACTCTCCAGCTGGAAGCAGCCGAGGGTGTCGCCGCGCTGCAGCAGTCGTGCGGTCCGGTCGCAATGCTCCGGGATGGCGGCGATGTCGAGGCGTTTGCCGCTGCGCTGCTCGATCAGGTCGCGCACCGTTCCGATCTCGGAGACGCAGCGGTTGCCGAGTAGATCGATCTTGATCAGCCCCGTTTCCTCGATGGAGTACATGTCGAACTGGGTGATGATGATCCCCCTGGCGGCTCTCTCCACCGCCGTGATCTGATCGATGGGGCGATCAGCGATGCAAATTCCGCCCGGATGGATCGATCGATGATGCGGTCGCCCACGCAGCCATTGTGCATCTTCGAGCAGTTCCCGTCGCTTCGCCGGTGACATGGAGATGGCAGCGAGGGCGGGATCTCCCGAGAGCAATTCGGCGATCGAGTCACCACCACTGGTTCCATCGGTTCGATGCGGTAGTCGGCGCGAGAGGCGATCGACATCGCCCGGGGAGAGGCCGTGGGCGCGAGCGGCTTCCCGGAGCGCGGAGCGAATCTGCAGCGCGGTGCGGGTACAGATCATCGCGGTCCGGTCTTCACCGTAGCGGCGATAAACATGGTCGATGATGCGATCGCGTCCTTGCCAGCACAGATCGATATCGATGTCGGGCAGATCTTTTCGATCCGGGTGCAGGAACCGCTCGAAACGAAGGCGGTGGGCGATCGGGTCGACCTGGGTGATGCCGAGGGCGTAGGAGACGATGGAGGCGGCTCCCGAACCGCGCCCGGCGCATTCGATGCCGAGTCTGTGTGCCTCGGAGACGATGTCGCCGACGACCAGGAAGTAGGGCACGAATCCCATCGTGTCGATGACATGCAGTTCGGTGGCGAGCCGTTCCAGGGCGGCGCGAGAAACGCTGCCGTAGCGGCGCAGCAGGCCACGGTGGCACTGCTCGTAGAGAAGTCCGAATGGGGTCTGCCCGGCAGCGACGGGAAACGGTGGAAAGATGGTGCGCCTCGAGCAGAAGTCGACGGCCATCGCTTCTCTTTCGATGCGGGCAGCGGATTCGAGTGCCGCGGGCAGATCCCGATACAACCGTTGCCAGCGGTCTGGAGTGGGGATCGGTGCCAGGATCGGAGAGATGCTCCCAGCGCACGGATTTTTTCGGTCGCGAGCGATGCGATCGACGGTCGAAACGCAACGCACCGACTCCAGCAGATCGAGGCGCTCCCGTGTCACCGGTTGCAGCATTCCGATCCGGGACGAGGCGATCACTGCAAGCCCCAGTTGCTCAGCAGCATCGAGGGCACGGTGTTCCCGGGCGATGGGGTCGCGAAGGCGATCGATCTCGAGCAGAATCCGCGATCGTGAGCGCGGCCCGAGTCGATCGATGAGTTGCCGTGCCAGCATCGGGTCGCGCACCAGCAGCGACAGGGAGCGACCACCGTTGCAGAGGGATTCGACCAGATCGAAGGGCTCCGGTTGCGATGGGTTCTGGCCGCAGGAAGCGTCGTCACCCCGGGCGAGGCAGCGTCGGCTGACCAGTTGATTCAGTTCTTCCTGACCGGCCCGATCACAGGCGATGGCGACCACCGAACGGCCACAACGGTCATCGACCTCGGCGGCGGCGAGCAGTTTGAGTTCCGATCGTTTCGCTGCCCTGGCGGCCTCGACGATGGTGCCAAGGTCGAGATACTCTGCGACCACGATGCTACGCCAGCCTTGCCCCGCGGCCTCGTCGATGAGGCGAGAGATCGGCTCCAGGCCGCGTAACATCGAACCCCAGGAGCGCAGTGAAAGGAGCAGGGGTCGGCTAGCGGTCACGACAAACCTCGGATCGGAGAAGGATGAGCCGCAGCAGGGTAGCGAACATCTGTTCGCAAGCCAAGGGGGGAGCCCATTTCTGTGCTCGGTCACGATCAAGGTGTGGGTTCGAGAAGAAGGTGGGGGTTCGAGAAGAAAGAGGGGCCGGGAAGGAGTTCCTTCCCGGCCCCTCGAGACCGTTGCTACTGGCAACCCCGATGAAGTGGGTCGATCAGAGGCAGGAGGTGTAGGTAGCACAATCCAGGGAATCGCTGGTCGGGTCCGGTCCGCAGGTGGGAGCCGTCGGAGCCGGCATCGCCGGTCCGCCCGAGAACAGATTCGCCAGTTCGTACACAGCGTCGGCGATGTTGACGGAACCATCGTCGTTACAGTCCGCCGCATCGTCACAGTTGATGGCGCCTCCGGTAAAGAGTCCCGCCAGCATCGACACCGCATCGGCGATGTTGATCACGGAGTCATCGTTGATATCTCCGCGGATGAATCCGCCGGTGGACGGGGTCAGGGTCACTGTGCCGTTGTTGAGGGCAGCGACCATCGCCTGACCATTGACAACGACGATATTGACCACGGAGGGAGAACCGAGCGATCCACTCCATGAAAGAGCGGTGGTGGCACCGGTGTTATTGCCGATGAGGCCAGAGGGCACGGTGTCGTAATCGATCGATCCCATCGGCGTGTCGCTTGTGAACTCCAGGATGGCGGTGTTGGCGAAGCTGTAAACGCAACCCACCGTCACTCCATCGCTGTAGAAATTGATGTCGATGAAGTCCGGTCCGCTCGAACTGTTGAGGCCCTCGAGTACCGCTGACGAGGTCCAGGTGGTGGCACTCACCATGCCCGGATCGTTGGCGATTCCGAAGGAGAAGCCCTGGGTATCGTTGGGGTATCCAACAGCGGCGCTGTCTTCACTGATATTCAGGGTAGCGGAGAAGCTACCGGTACCGGTGGAAGGAGCGTAACTGGCGGTCACATCGACAGCCGTGTAGGCAAAACCGCTTGGAGGAGCCTGGCAGGCGGGATCCGCCGTGCAGTCAGGATCGTCGCAGTCTGCGAGGCCATCGCCGTCATCATCGGTTCCATTGGTGCAGTTCTCCGGGGGAGTGACGCAAGCAGGATCCTGGTCACAATCGGTATCCTCGCAGTCCACATCCCCGTCGCCATCGTCGTCAGTGCCGTTGGTGCAGTTCTCAGGGTTCGGAGCGCCCGAGAGAGTGATCTCGAGAGTTCCGGTTCCCTGTCCGCCTGCAGCCCAGCCACCGATGCGGATGAAGTAGTTGGTTCCAGCAGTCACGTTCATTTCCATCAACGAGGTGAATGCGCCACAACCGGTGCCGTCACCATTACAAGCAACCTCGGTCAGAGCCCCACAGGTACCCGTGTAAGCGACGAGATCGCTGTCGAAGTCAATGAGATCGCAGGTCGATACGGTTGCGGTACCGCTTACCGGTGCGCTGAACTGGTACCAGGCATCGCTGGCCATCACTCCTAGGAAAGTACCGGTGCAGGCAGCATCGTCGAAGGGATCAGCACTGTCGCTCATGCCAGTGGTATCGACCGCATTGGAACCGACCACCGCGATGAGCGGGTCGTTGCACTCGTCACCCTGGCCACCGCCACCGCCACCACCAACGGTGATGGTGAGGGTGCCAGGCCCTTGATCAGCTGTACCCCAGCCGCCGATGCGAAGGATGATGCTATCGCCCGCCTGGACTCCAGGAATGGTGATCATGGAATCAAAGCCCTGACAACCAGCAGCCGCGCCACCATCGCCGTCACAGGCGATGAGGCTCAGGTTTCCACAGTTGCCAGAGTATGCGGCGATGTCGGTATCAAAACTATTGATGTCACAGGTCTCGAAGGTGACGTCGCCGGAGAAGTTGGCAATGTACAAGAACCACCCATCGCTGGCGTTCTCGCCATAGGCGTTGGAGCATCCGGTCGGATCAGGCTCAGGACTGTCCGTCATTCCGGTCGTATCAAAGGCGTTGGCACCTTCGGTGACGAGGATTGCATCGATGCACTCGTCGCCGTTTCCGCCACCACCGCCACAGGCAGGATTGTTGGCGCAATCGGGATCGGCACAGTCGATGAGTCCGTCACCGTCATCGTCGGTTCCATTGGTGCAGTTCTCGGTGGCAGGTCCGCCACCACCAACGGTGATGGTCATGGTGCCGCTTCCAACGCCGGTGCCCGCATCCCAGCCACCGACGCGAATCAGGTATTCGGTTCCCGCAGTCACGGCAACGCCGGTGACGAGGGAAGAAAACCCGGCGCATCCGGTGCTGTCGCCGTTGCAGGCGATCTGGGTGAGAGCGCCACAGAGGCCGTTGTAGATGGCGATATCTGAGTCAAAACTGATGCTGTTACAGGTGCTCACTTCCATAGAACCGGTGGAGGTGGCCGTGTAGCTGTACCAGCCGTCATTGACGAACTGTCCGAGGAAAGTGCCGGGGCATTGAGCGTCGGAGATGGGATCGGTTCCGGTGGTCATCCCGGTGTTATCGATGGCATTGGCACCATCGACCGCGATGAACGCGGTGCTGCACTCGTCACCGGCACCCGCGGGCAAGCAGGCCGGGCTGTTGAAGCAGTCCGGGTCGTCACAATCTGCCAGGCCGTCGCCGTCATCGTCGACTCCGTTGGAGCAGAGCTCGACATTGCCGCCTCCACCTGCCGGAAGCGTGTCGACGGTGAGCTGGCCAGTATTGGCGACGTCGAGCCAGGCGCCGAGGCCAAGGCCCCATGATCTGGAGAAGCGACCGTAGTCGTCGGAGAAGTTGTTACCGCAGGCGGCATTTCCGCAGCAGAGCTGCCCGATGACGCGGTGGTTCTGATCGAAGAGGGGAGAACCGGAAGAGCCCGGCTCGGTGGTTCCCAGATCCCAGTCGTTGACCGTCACGAAGTTGGTCGTCAGGGTCGGTGCCTGATTCTCGAACGAGATTCTCTTTTCCTCGACATTGGGGTGATGAATGCCGACAGCGCTAGTTGGCTGAGAGGTCGATGCATTCCAGCCGCAGAAGGAAACTCCGAAGGCGGGGTTGGGCGGGCTGGTCAACTCGACCAGTGTGTAGTCCGAGGTTGCAGATCCGGATCGGTAGATCGAACCGGTGCTGAACTGATTCAGGGTGCCGTTTCCGGGGCCGCCACTGGAGGCGGATCCGGGCGGGCGACAGGTGGAGTTCTCATAGTTCCAGTACACCACCAGCGATCCGGCATTGCCGCCGGTGACACCGCAGTGGTCTGCTGTCATGAAGAAGGGGGTGCCGTCCTGGGCCGTGTTGTTGACCATGAACCCGGTGCAGAAGAGCGATCCTCCGGTGGAGATGACGCCGACGCAGTCGATCTCGTTCTCCCAGGTGGCAGATTGCGGGCACACCACATCGACATTGCACGAACCGGACATCGAGGGTCCCGTGTTGGTCGAGGGGGGTATGCCAAAGAACTCATGAAAACCCCTGTAACCCGGGTTGATCGAGGAGAGTTCTACCTCTTGCTCGACCATCCAGCGATCTTCGAGTGCACAGGTGATCTCGATGATCACATCATTGCCCGCAACGGCGGGGGTCCAGAGCACGCCGGTATCCTGGATGTCATCGATGGTGAAGGCACGGATGCGATGAGTTCTATCCATGTTGTAGATCCGCATCTCGCCGCCGACAGGAACCAGCCAGCGACTGAAACCGTAGTTCATGCTGATGGCGTTCTTGCAACGGGTCCGCAGTCGCCAGACAGCGGTCTCCGAGTTCATCTTTGTCCACCTGCCGTGAGTGATCGGTGTGATCGTCACCGGCTCAGGAACCGCGTATCGTGGTGCCAGACCATTTCGATCGCGCTCGATGTCATCGAGGTTCAGCGCTTCGATATCGAGTGCTGGTACCTCGACGGTGGGGACTTCCTTCAGTGAGATGTCGGCGATCGCCGGGGCACTACCAAGGATGACGAGAGCCAGCACCTGGCTGGCAACGAGAAGATGTCGCGGAAACATCATGTTCCTCCCATGTTGGAATCTATGTGACTGACATCTCACACTGGAGTGTGAGATGCAGAACCACCGATTACAGCGGGCAACTGCGAATGGAATTCTGGATGATCAGAGCCACTTCTATTGTCCTTGCTTGCCGTTATCTCGCAAGGGGGCGATCTGATCCTTGATCCGGGTGGAATTGCCGAGGTATGCCCAGAGATCCCGAACCTGACCTTCATCCAGGGTATCGATCAAGCCGGGAGGCATCGGAGAGTCTGGAGAAGGCTCCACGGAGATGATTTTTCCGGCCATCGTCAGCGGCTGGTATCCGAACGGATCGGTGTTGAGAACCATCGCGTCCGGCTCGCGCCGCAGGATGCGCCCCACGCCCAGGTCGTCCTCGGTGGTCACGATGCTCCACTGGTACTGATCCGAGATGTCGCGGGAAGGGCTCACGATCGCCCGGACCAGGTCGATATCCGAGAATCTGGCTCGCACTCCGGTCAGGTCGGGTCCTGCGCCACCGCCGAGTTGCTGGAAGCGATGGCAACGGCTACAGAGCGCCCGCTCGTAGGCCAGCTGGCCCTTCTCGACAGATCCGCCCCCTCCCGAGACCGCCGCCAGCAGCGACGATTCGGTCCATCGTGTGACCGGGTCGGGAAGCACTGGCGGTGCCAGTTCGGGAGCACTGAGAACGCCCGAGCCATCGTCGAGTTCGCGCACGATCTGATCGGCGAAACCGCGCAGGCTGTGACCTCCCTGGCGATTTCTGACCACTTCCAGCGCCGCCTGGATCCGCGCATCCTGCAACTGGTCTGCGGCGGTGAATCGAAGCAACCTCAGTGCCGCCAGCCCCTCTGCCTCCGCGCCCTGATCGGTCAGCCAGGAGATGACTCGTTGCGACAGGTTGGGTGCCCGAAGACGTGCCAGCAGATCACCACAGAGTCGGTCTATGGCGAGATCATTCGAGACGAAGAAACTGTCGAATCTGGCGAGTAGCCGTTGCCGCGTGGCGCCCGCCGGATCTCCACGTCTTGCGATGGCGACGGTGGCGATACGCAACTCCTCGAGGATCTGGCGGCGATTCGATGGCGTGGGTAGATCGCAGAGGCGCTCGAGCAGAGGATCTCGGTCGGCATCGACTCCCAGTCTGGCCAGGGCCAGCAAGGCGATCCGGGCCGCTGGACCCGATTCGACCAGCGCTCGATCTCGCCACTGATCGACGGGAATCGTCTCGATGGCGACGCGTGCTGCGTAGCCGATCGCGACATCCGCAGAGCCCAGCTGCTGCCAGGCGAGTTCCATCATCGGAGGGGCACTCGCCAGATGTCCCGATTCCAGCATCCGTCGCATCGCCCGGGCGCCGGCACCCGCTTCCGTGGTGGGGGCGGCCACTTCGGGCCGCGAGCCTGCATCGGATGCGATGCGAAAGAAGGTGCTCTGGGTGCCACGCCCCCCCGTCACTCCGTACAGCGCTCCATCGCTGCCGAACACCATGTCGGCGACATTGAAGGCTGCTGCGGCAGCGAACGGTTCTGTGCGACCGCGCCAACCGGCTCCCTCTTCACGAGGAAAGTAGGCCAGGATGCGACCGTAGGCCCAGTCCGCGATGTAGATGGCGTGACGCCAGCGGCCGGGAAACTGACCGTCGAGTCCGGAACTGACGCCGGTCGGGGAGGAGAGATCGGTCTCGACCGATGGCATCACAGCATCGGGGATCCCATCGGGCCACTTGCCATCGCCGCCACGCCAGCCGGCGTCTCCGCCAGAGACCACCTCGACCACCCGCGGCGACCGGTACCAGGGGGTTCCGATATCCCATTCCATGTCGGCGTCGTAGGTGAAGAGTGAGCCATCGTGGTGAAATGCCAGGTCGTAGGAGTTGCGGAAGCCACCCGCGACCCGTTCCCACTCCAGGGTGTCGGGATCGATGCGCAGTACCTGACCCGCCGGGGCCAGGTGGCCGACTGCATGACCGTTGGGATCCCACAGCCGCGGCAGGATCAGGTCCTCCTGCCAGTTGCGGTAGCGATCTCGCGTCAACAGTTGCTGTGGCACGTCGATGTGATTGCCGACCACGGTCCAGACCGCACCATCGGGTCCTCGCACCAGCGCGTGAACACCGTGCTCACCTCCCGGTCCCATCGCAGAGAGTCGTTTCTCCTGGTCGAAGAAACCATCCCCGTCAGGATCGGAGAGGATCCACAGGCCGCCCCGGTCCTTTCGATGGCCGGCGACATGGACCCACAGATCCCCATCGACCAGCAGCAAGCCCTGGGCGTCACCGAAGGAGGCGCAATCGGTCACGGTGACCCCATCCTCGTCGACGGTGACACGCTTGAGGGGGCCGCGCTGCGGGGAAGTGATGAAACGCCCGGGAGCCTCGACTGCGATGCAGACCCAGGAGCCATCGGCGGGATCGACATGGTGAAGCACCTCGGCGTGGAATCCCTCCGGCAGGCTCCAGCGAGTCACCGATCCACCCTCGCTGATGCCGATATCGCCCCAGGGTGCGGTGGCCGCGGAGACGGGACCCTTGTCGGCGATCCGCCGCTTGCTGTCGCCGTCGAGATGGCGCCACTGGGCGTCGGTGACGATGGAGACCTCGGTGCCATCGGCGCCCGCCCAGGCGAGGATTCCCGAGAGACCCGCGGGGCCGCCGTCATTGGTGCACTCGATCCGCAGGGTATGCGGCCCGGCGCCGAGGTCGGGGATGACGGTTCGAGCGGGCTTTGCCCAGTCGTCGCCGCGCAGGATTTCTTGATCATCGAGGTAGGCGACGAAGTGGTTGTCTCCGCTCATCGTCAGGGTGGCTTCGGTCGCCTCATCGATGCTGAAGGAGCGGATCAATTCGATCTTCTGGTCGGCAGGTGTCGCCCCCTGTGCCCAGATCCATCGCGGTGACGCAACCTCCCGAGTGCCAGCGGCTCCGGTGTCGCTGACGCGCGCGCAGTCGCGGACCGGATCCCCGTCGATCGGCTGCCAGGAGCGGGCACGGACCGACTGCCACTCGATTCGCATCGGAGCTCCGGCATGGATCTGCAGGCCAAACTGGCCGAGAGTCACCGCGTCGGCGTCGGTGTCCGTGAAGGCACAGACGGGAACCCCATCGATCTCGTGACGCATCGAATTGCCGTGCGCGATGATGCGCATCTGATGCCACTTGCCATCGGAGATGCGCTGCACCGCCTTCTCTGCATCGGGAAGGCTGCCGATCGGTTGCCTGGAACCGTCCCCGGCCAGCGCCGCCATGACTCCCCTCGGTACCGCGATGCCACGGCCTCTCGATTCGTAGAGCATGCCGGTGTACTGATGGGCCGCATCGAGATCTGCCTGGTAGCCGATCGCCTCACCATCGGGTGCGACACGACTGCGATACTGGATGCCGCTGTTGCCACCCTGGATGCGAAACGTAGCCTCCAGCACAAAATCGTCCCACTTCGTGGCATGCCACAGATAGTCATTGCGGGGGATCGCCCCGCCATCGGGCCCCTCGCCGATGATCGTGCCATCTTCGACACGCCACAACTCGGGATCGCCTGTCCAGCCAGCGAGGGAGTCTCCATCGAAGAGAGATACCCATCCTTCATCGGGTGCTCCGGCTTCATCGGGTGCGACTGGCTGGGCGGGGACAACCACCGCCAGCATCATCAGAGCCAGGCTCACGCAGATGGCGAAGCGGTACGCAGGATTCGGTATCGAGATCTTCATCGTGCCTCCAGGTCTTATTTGATCGACAGGATCGATCGATCCTGTGCGATGCTGGCCACAAAATCTGCACGATCGGGCAGTGTTTCGATGGTCCAGCGGGTCAAGCGTTCGTAATGATCGAGGAAGCGCTGAAGAGCCGCAGCATCCATCGAATGGGTCGCGTCATCGCCCCGCTCTTGTCGTAATTTTTGCTCCTGTTGACCGCGCCAGATCGACACCGTCTCCCACGCAGGGACCTTCATCATCGCCAGGTGGTCGAAGAGACCAAATAGTTGCTGGTAGGGTCCTGCCAGTTGATCGCGGATCCGCTTCCTCCAGACCATATCTGCATCTTCAACGCGTTCGAGGTCATTGATGGGAGTTTCCCAGTCGAACTCGGTGCAGGCACCGAGCCCGGTGCACCACCCCTCGAAGATCACGACATCGTAAGTTCCCTCGAGGCTTCTCGAACTGGATTCGCCCAGTCGGTCATCGATCCCCTTGTCAAAGGTGGGGACGATGGTCGGCTGCTGTTGTGGATCGCGCAACGAGGTCAAGATCTCGCAGGCCAGGCCCGTGTCATGCGTGCCGGGGACCCCCCGGGTGATCCACAACGGGTGTTCTTCGCGTGCGAGCTGCTGGCGCTGCTGCAATGGCAGGTACACATCATCGAGGGCGATGACTGCGATTCGCAGACCCAGGAGGTCGAGAGCGAGCGGGCAGATCAGATGACACAGGGTGGTCTTGCCCGAGCCCTGGCAGCCCTGGAGTCCCACCACAACGGTGTCGCCCTTGCGTTGGTGCCACGTCTGAAGCATCTCGATGAAGGGAAGATGCAACTCATCGAGCAACGACTCGGCAGAATCGGGGAGCCCCAGTTGTTTGCGCCCATCACTCCAGCGCTGGCCGATTTCGCTGCCATGCAATGACATCCGGGTTCCTCCAGCGGCTGAGGATAACCGAGCGCGCAGCGGTTGGAACGGCACACCGATGATCCAGATGTGCAAGAGCAGTTTCTCGTCGGCTCCCCGATTCTGAAACGAACAGAGGTATTGCAGGTCCCGCCTGCCCGATGCACGATGCTATGTTGCTGCTGGACAACTGGTCCCGCCTCGGGAGGAGACCTGCGATGAGTACCCGGATCTCGACATCTTCGGTCGGGATATTGGCCTGGCTCGCCATCGCCTGCAGCGGTGTCATCTCGGGTTGTGCCATCCTGCCGCTGCCCGAGGGTGAAAAAGTGGGAGTGTTTCAACTGTTCGAGCCGAAGATCCGATTACAGGACACCGGTGTCGGGTTCGCGGGCTACTGGCTGGGTAAGGGTAAGCCAGGAGTGTTTCTTCATCTGCAGACGTCATTCAGTGGCGCAGTTTCTGGAGTTCACTACGGCGATCTTCCTGTCGAAGCGATGGGAGATCCTGTCACCAATCGCGAGCATCATGGCGTGACCCTCGCCGCCGGTCCGACCTGGAAGGTCAACGACCAGCTGTCGATCTATGGCGGTATCGGTATCGGAGCCGTATCGCGGTGGGAAGAGCGATTCGATGCGGATCTGGTGTTGAGTCCTACCGGCTTTTATCACCATGACCTCGGAACCGATACCGGCTTCCATGCCACCTTCGGTTCTCTATTCCAGCTGGGTGGAGGTTGGGTACTGGATGCAGGCTATGGAACCTATAGCGAGTCAGTCCATGTCGGAATCGGCTACAGTTACTGAGCCAAATCGGGGAATACCGATGTCTTCATCACAGCCTCCTGGACTACTGCTGGTCAATCTCGGTTCGCCGGATGCACCCACCGTGCCCGCTGTGCGCCGCTATCTGGATGAATTCCTGATGGATGAAAGGGTCATCGACAAGCCGTTCCTGCTGCGCGCACTGGTCGTCAAGGGCATCATCCTGAACACGCGTCCGCGAGGGTCTGCCGAGGCGTACAGCAGGGTGTGGACCGACGAGGGATCGCCGCTGATCGTGAATTCCCGGCGGCTGGAGCAGCAGGTGGCGAAACTGTGGCGAGCTCCCGTCGCTCTCGGCATGCGCTACGGCACGCCTTCGATCAAGGCGGGTCTCGAACAGTTACAGCAACAGGGTGTCGATCAGGTGATCGTCGTGCCGCTCTATCCACACTATGCGATGAGCTCCTATGAGACGGTCGTGGAGAAGGCGCGCGATGTCGTCTCCCGGCAACAGGATCCGCCACAATTGCACTTTCTCGAGCCCTTCTATCGCCACCCCGCCTATCGAAAAGCGCTCGCGGATGTCACCCGCGGCCACCTGGATGGGGATTGGGATCATCTTCTCTTTTCCTTCCACGGCTTGCCCGTGCGTCACATCGAGAAGTGCGATCCAGATGGCGATCACTGCCTTCAGCGCGAGGACTGTTGCTTCATCGATGCACCGTCGACCCGCTTCTGCTACCGAGCCCAGGTGATGAGATCTGCCAGCAACCTGGCGCAGGATCTGGGGCTTTCAGATGAGCGCTGGTCGGTGTCGTTCCAGTCAAGCCTGGGCAGGGACCCGTGGCTCGAACCCTTCACCGAAGCGACGACGGTAAAGTTGGCGGCTTCCGGGGTTCGCCACCTCAAGGTGATCTGCCCCGCCTTCGTCGCGGATTGTCTCGAGACGGTCGATGAGGTCGATCGCGATGTGAGGGCCGCCTTCATCGGGGCAGGGGGGCAGCAATTCGATGTGATTCCCTGCCTCAATGACGATCCAGGCTGGGCCCAAGCAGTGGTCGAGATGGCGCCGGAGGCACTGAAGCGTCACGCTGCCCCCGGATCTGACGGAGTCTGTCCCCAGTGATCTCGCCTCAGCGACGGGCGACACAGCCATATGATTCCGTTTTACAAAAAGGGGTACTGCGCAACGATCGTGTCGCATTGTTCGATGATGCCTGAAAGATAGCTCGTATCGATTTCGAACGCGATGCTGTGCGATTGCGTGAGATGGTCGGGTGAGATTTGTACTTGCGCTCGGATGTGGCCGAGAGGATCCACGGTTTCGAGTGACACTTTCAGTTCGGGTTCGTGCGGATCCAATACCGCAGAGCGAGAAACTCCTTCAGCGATGGCAGAGCATTGCTCGCCAAAAGTTGCGATATCCGTGACCATGACGATGGCACCTTGTACCCAAACGCTGGCGCCGATCGCCTCACAGTGGGCGGTCGCGACAAGCCAGTTCCCATCCAGTTCATCATCGGCATCGGGGAATTGACGTCCAGCGATCCACAGCCGCAATCCTCCGATCTGCAAGGATGGGGCTCCGAAATCCTCTACCGAGAACTGTTGATCGATCATTTCTACTCCGTTTACCCGGCGACATTGAACTCTTGATCCTATCGATTCCTGACTTTGATCTCGATGAGCTTATTGGCTAGGCCGCTGGTGCTACTGGAACAGATTGGCGATCAGGAAGATCAGCAGCAGCAGCACCAGCAGCAGGCTCGGCAGCACCAGCAACCAGCGCGGGGATATCCGCTCTGAAAGCGCCGAACTCTCGACGACCAGCGCTGGAATCCGATCGAGCACCAGTTCCGAAAGAGACTCGCTCCAGTGCGTCAAGCGACCCCGCAGCCGCAGCAGCCCCCAACGCCCCGCCAGTCTGGTGAAGACATCGAAGTCCAGATTCACTCGCACCAGTTCTGGCGGATAGATGCCGCTCTTCATCAGCACCATCACGGCGAGCGAGGCGAACATCAGCAACTGCACCTGGGTCAGCACATGAGTGGTCGTGAACGGCTGATAGGCCACTTCGTACGGCAGTAATGAATAGAGCAGATCCGGTCGGCATCCGATGAAGATGCACAACAGCGCGCTGATCGCCATCGCCAGCAGCATGTTGCCGGGTGGGTCGGAGGCCTTGAGCCCGCGGTCGTGGGCGAAGAATGCGAAGAAGGGGATCTTGATACCGGCGTGTTCCAGGACACCGGCAGAGGCGAACAGTAGCACCAACCAGAGCCACTGGTGTCCTTCTTCGATGGCCGCTGCCATCACCATCGATTTACTGACAAATCCGCAAAAGAGTGGCACCGCGGAGATGGAGGCCGCCCCGACGAGGCACAGTACCGTGGTCCTGGGCATCTTTTTCCACAGCCCGCCGAGGTCTGTTCCGCAACTCTTGCCGGTGACATGAAGCACGGCACCCATCGACATGAACAGCAGCCCCTTGAACAACACATCGTTGCAGGCGTGCGCCACCGCGCCATTGATGGCGAGTTCGGTGCCCAGGCCGATCCCCACGACCATGAAACCGATCTGGTTGATCATGCTGTAACTGAGCACCTTGCGAAGATCGTTTTCGATCACGGCGTAGAAGATGGGGAAGAAGGTCATCACGGCACCGATGATGATCAGTTCCTCGGTGCCGGGGAAGAAGCGCGCCAGCGCGTAAACGGCGGTCTTGGTCGTGAAGACGCACAGGAACACGGTGCCGGTCGCCGTGGCACGTGGGTAGGTATCGACGATCCAGGTGTGGAGCAGCGGAAACCCTGCCTTGATGCCGAAGGCGATCAGGATCCACAGCGCCCCGGGTGAGGCCAGATCGAGCACTCCGAGATCCTCGATGATCAGGCTTCCGCCGGCCTGCTGGTGCAGCAGGACACCGATCAGCAGACAGAAGCCGGACGCGATCTGGAAGCCGAAGTATCGCAGCCCCGAGGAGATGGACTCTCGATCGCCGCGCGCCCAGACGATGAAAGCAGAGGTCACGGCGAGCATCTCCCAGGCGATGAACAGGGTGATCAGATCGCCGGCGAGCACGGCGCCGATGGCACTTCCGGCGTAG
>QNYK01000037.1 GCA_003973385.1 Bacillota bacterium
CCGCCACCACCGCCACGACCGCCGCCACCACCGCGGCCATCCGACGCGGATCTTGGCGAAGCCGCAGGCTTGACTTCTGAAGCAACAGGCTCAGCTGCGGGTTGTGCAGCCGGTACGGCAGCAGGTTCGGGAGTTGCCGCATCTTTCTTGGCCGGGGTCGCCGGATCTTCGGTTTTCTTCTCTTCTTCGGACATGCCTAGACCTCGATGCCTTCCTTGCGGAGAGCCTCGGCAATCGCCTGGACCCGCCCATGATATTTGTATCCGTTGCGATCGAAACTGAGCTTGCTGATTCCCTGCTCCTTCAAGCGTGCCGCGAGCATTTCGCCAATCGTCGTGGCTCCCTGGACGTTACCGGAGTTTGCAGTCAGCTCTTCCTTGACATCCTTGGACATCGTGGAAACGCTGGCGAGGGTCACGCCGGTGAAGTCATCCACAGCCTGACAGTAGATGTGTTTGGCACTGCGATAAACGGTCAGCCTCGGACGGGTCGCAGACCCTTTCAGCTTCTTCCGGATGTGCTGACGCCTGCGTTTACGTCTGGCCAATTTTTTCTTGATGATTTGCATCGTTATGTCTCCTGTGGCCTATGAGCCGAAGCTCTTCGCCTGCTTGCGACGGACCACTTCGTCGCTATACCTGATCCCCTTGCCCTTATAGGGCTCAGGAGGACGGACCGCGCGCACCTCGGCGACGAACTGACCGACCACCTGTTTATTGACTCCTCGGGCCACGACTCTCGTCGGCTCGGGGCATTGGCAATCGACTCCATCGGGTACATCGATCGCCACCGGATGACAGAAGCCGATGGAGAGCACCAGTTTCTTGCCCTGCATCTTGGCATTGTATCCGACTCCGATGATGTCGAGGGTCTTGCTGAACCCCTCCGTGACTCCGACGATCATGTTCTGAACCAGTTGCCGGGCAGTGCCATGCATCGAACGAGCGATTTTTTCTTCTGTACGACGAGAAAATTTGACGACATCATCTTCGACTGACACCTGCACTGCAGGATGACAGTTCCATGTGTCCTCTCCCTTGGGACCCTTCACGCTGACGGTGTCTCCGGAGACCTCGACTGCGACACCAGGGGGGATCTTGACCGGTTGTTTTCCTAATCTTGACATCTTGCCCTCCTCCCTAGTACACGCGGCATATGACTTCGCCACCGACATTGTGCTGGCGAGCCTCGTTATCACTGAGAATCCCCTGTGAGGTGGAAACCACCATGATCCCCTGGCCATCTCGGACCACTGGAAGATCAGCAACGGAACTGTAAACACGGCATCCTGGCTTCGAAATACGGTCGATCTTGCGGATCACGTGCTCTCCCTCGGGCCCGTACTTCAGTTGAATGGCGAGTTCCTTTACCGGGATCTCACCCTTCACCTCGAACTCACCGATGAACCCCTCGCGCTGAAGGGTCATCAGGATCTGCTCCTTGATACGAGAGTAGGGTGCGCGAACCGAGGGGCGCCCGAGCGCGTTCACATTGCGAATTCTCGTCAAGAGATCCGCAATCGGGTCAGTCATGCTCATTCTTGTCGTCTCCTTCGCTCCTGGTGCGACCAGCGCACTGGTGAGCCATGGGAATCATGAAAAATTGTTTACCAACTCGCCTTGCGAACGCCAGGAATTTCTCCCTTGGAGGCCAACGTGCGGAAACAGATCCGGCAGATGCCGAATTTCCGATAGTAGGCCCTCGGTCGACCGCAAAGATGGCAGCGATGGTACGCCCTCGTCGAGAACTTGGGCGCCAACTTCTGTTTATTTACCAGGGCCTTTCTCGCCAAAGCCTCGCCTCTTATTTCTTTCTGAACGGGAAGCCGAACTGCGACAGCAGAAAGAGCGACTTCTCGTCATCTGAATTGCTAGTAGTGATACAGATGTTCATCCCCTGCAGAAATTCGACATCGTCGATCCTGAGTTCGGGGAAAACCAACTGGTCGGTCAGTCCCATCGAGAAATTTCCTCGGCCATCAAAGGCAGTCGAGGAAACACCGCGAAAGTCGCGAACTCTAGGAAGCACAACCGAGATCAACCGGTCGAGAAACTCGTACATCCGGACGCCGCGCAAGGTGACCTTGCAACCGATCGCATTTCCTTCCCTCAGGTGGAAATTCGCAACCGACTTCTTCGCACGTGTCGGAACCGGTTTCTGACCGGTGATCAACGCGAGTTCCTCGGTAGCGGCCTGAATGCGTTTCTTGTTCTCAAGCGCCTTACCGATACCGCGATTGACTACGATCTTGCGCAGCCTGGGAAGCCGCATGGCATTGTCGATGCCAAACTTCTCGCTCAACTGCGGAAGGATCTCTTGTTCGTATTTTGTCTTCAATCTTGACATTAGTTTTCCTACCCGGTCAGACCGAGTTGCCGCTACGGACCGAAACCCGCGTCTTCTTACCGTCTCCATCAACCATTGCTCTCACTCTCGTCGGTTTACCTGACTTCGGGTCCACCAACATCACATTTGAGATATGGATCGCAGCTTCCAGCTGGATGCGCCCTCCCTGCGGGTGCTTCTGGCTCTTGCGCAGGTGCTTGTAGACCATGTTGACGCCCTGGACGGTGATCCGCCCCCTGCGTCGATCTACACGCAGCACCTTGCCACGTTTGCCTTTTTGCGCACCGCTGACAACCTCTACCAGGTCATCACTTTTGAGCCGGGACATCGTCGTCGCCTCTCTCTCGCCTCAGACCACTTCGGGTGCGAGGCTGATGATTTTCATGTAGTTCTTCTGACGGAGCTCCCGTGCCACAGCACCGAAGATCCTCGTACCTCTCGGGTTGCCATCGGCATCGACAACCACCAGGGCGTTCCTGTCGAAGCGCACGTATGATCCATCCTTGCGGCGAATCCTCTTCTTCGTCCGAACGATCACTCCCCGGATCACGGACCCGGGCTTGATCTCACTCGATGGCAGAGCCTTCTTCACCGAGCAGATGATGACATCACCAACATCGGCAAACTGACGCTTACTTCCACCGAGAACCTTGATGCACATCACTTTTTTTACACCGCTGTTGTCTGCCACATCGAGCCTGGTCTGCATCTGAATCATTCTTCACCATCCTCGACCACTTCCCTGGCCATCTCCTGTGGCGACGGGGCGTAGTCTCTGGGGGCCATCTTCATGATGCTTTTCAGTTTCCAGCGCTTCAATTTCGAAATCGGTCGACATGTCTCGATCTCGACAAGATCTCCGACAGCAGCTTCACCCATCTCATCATGGGCGTAGTACTTGGTATGCTTGCGAACATATTTCCTGTACTTGGAATGCTGAACCAAGCGCTCGGTCTTGACCACGAGTGTCTTCGACATCGACGCACTCACAACGATGCCCTGGACGCTCCTTCGCGGCTTTTGCGCGGCGCCATCTTCCGAAGCGCCGTCCCCAGCGATGGGTTCTACGCTCATCATCGGGCCTCCTGATCTGGGGAGCCACTACGCTCCATGGTTCGCTCGCGCAGAATCGTGTTCATGCGGGCAATGTCCTTGCGCATCTCCCGGAGCTCTCCGGCGCGCTGTGTTTCTTCATTGGCTGCCTTGAACCGGATCTTGAAGAGACTCTCACGCCTCTTGAGAATCTCGATCGTGAGATCCTCATCCGGTAGCTGACGCAGTTCGCTGATCTTCATACCGTCGGTCTCCTGCCCACCATCCTCGTTGCCAGGCCGAGTTTGTGAGAGATCCGGTTACAGGCGAGACGCGCAGTCTCCTCCGGAGCACCCTGAATCTCGTACAACACCTGGCCGGGCCTCACCACGGATGCCCAGAACTCGGGTTCCCCCTTGCCCTTTCCCATTCGTGTCTCGGCCGGGGTCGAAGTCACCGGCTTGTCCGGAAAAATCCGGATGACGATCTTCCCTGAACCAGCAAGAGCGCGATTACCCGCGATCCTGCCCGCTTCAATTTGCCGGGCCGTGACCCAGCCTGGCTCGATGGCCATCAGGCCATGCTCACCGATGTGAACAAAGTTCCCACGGGTAGCGTTGCCGCGCACTCGTCCGCGGTGGACTTTTCTACGCTTGACGCGCTTGGGCATCATTGCCATGGCGTCCGCTTCCCTTCTTCTGGTTCACCACTTCACCTCGGTACACCCAGGCCTTGACCCCGATGATTCCGTAAGTTGTCTTCGCCTCGGCGAAGCCATAGTCCACATCTGCACGAATCGTCGACAATGGGATGCTGCCCTCCGAACTCTTCTCGGAGCGAGCAATCTCGGCACCTCCAAGCCGGCCCGAGAGCATCAACTTCACGCCCTTGGCTCCAGACTCCATCGTGACGCGCACCATCTGCTTGAGGACCCTTCTGAAAGGCATCCTGCGGCGCAACTGATCCGCAACATTCTCAGCCAACAACTGAGCATTGAGATCAGGGTGCTGGACCTCGACGATGTTGAGTCGAATATCGGCCTCCTTGCCGATGATAATCTGCAGATCTTCACGCAACTGTTCCACTTTCGCGCCACGTTTTCCTATGACGACTCCGGGACGGGCAGCATGGAGGTGGATCGTCACCTGGTGGCCACTACGTTCGATCTCGATCTCCGGAATCCCGGCCGAGAAGAACTCATGCTTGATGAAGTTCCTGATCCTCTGGTCCTGGACCAGTAATGGACCGAAGTCCTTCTTGTTGGCATACCAGCGTGAGGACCAGTTTCGTGTGATCCCGAGGCGCAGGCTCGTCGGTCTGACCTTTTGGCCCATGGAGCTAGCTCCCCTTCTTCGCGGCTACGCCGGCTTCCTCGCGGTCAGCGAGGATGATGTTGATGTGGGAGGTCCGCTTGAGGATCGGAAATGCCATCCCTCGAGCACGAGGGCGCCAACGTTTCATCGTCGGGCCTTCATTGATCATGGCTCGCCAGATCACGAGGTTCTCCGGGTTCGCCCCGCCCTCCTGAATGGCGTTGTGGAGTGCTGATTTGATCACCTTGGCGATCATCGGTGCAGCCCGACGGTCGCTGAATCTCAGCATATCCAGGGCGCCCTCGACAGGCATGTTGCGCACCTGGTCCACGACATAACGAGCCTTCCGCGCAGTGATTCGCGCGTATCTGTGACTCGCCTTGTATTCCGTCACCATCTGTCCCTCACCTCCGGGTATTCCCACGCGCCTGCGCAGGATCCCGATCGTTATTACTTCTTGCCGTGACTACCCAGTTTGCGTGTCTGGCTAAATTCGCCCAGTTTATGCCCGACCATATTTTCGTTAACCAAGACCGAATTGAACATCCTGCCGTTGTGGACAAGAAAGGTCTGGCCGACAAACTCGGGGCTGATGGTACAGGCCCGAGACCATGTCTTGATCGGTTCGGTCGATCCGTCATCGATATTCTTCTGCACTTTTTTCAGCAGTTTCAGATCGATGTACGGTCCTTTTTTCAGTGATCTACCCATGACTACTTCTTCTTCCGATGTCGAACGATACTCTTGTTACTTGCCTTGGAGCGATGACGAGTCTTGCCTCCCTTGGAGAGGCGTCCTGTCGCCGAGCAGGGATGACGTCCCCCTGCAGTTCGGCCTTCTCCACCGCCCATCGGGTGGGCGACAGGATTCTTGGCCGTGCCCCGGACATGCGGACGGCGACCGAGCCAGCGAGAACGACCCGCTTTGCCCAGTTTCACGAGACTGTGATCCTCGTTACCCACGATGCCAACAGTGGCGCGGCAGGCGGTATGCACCTGTCGGATCTCTCCCGAGGGCAGTGACAGCACCGCTTTATTGCCTTCACAAGCCAGCAACTGAGCGCCACCTCCTGCGGAGCGAACCAGTTTGGCTCCCTGCCCCGGCACCATCTCGATGTTGTGAACCGAGAGTCCGATCGGGATGTCCCCGAGAGCCATGGCGTTCCCCGGCTTCGGATCGACTCCTGGACCGGAGCCCAGAACGGAGCCCACCTCGAGCCCCCGCGGGGCGAGGATGTATCGCTTCTCCCCGTCTGCATAATGCAACAAGGCGATGCGAGCACTGCGATTCGGGTCGTACTCGATGGTGGCAACACGGGCGGGGATTCCATCCTTGGTACGATGGAAATCGATGCGCCTGTACAGGCGCTTGTGACCACCACCACGATGTTTCGAAGTGATATGCCCCTGGTTGTTGCGCCCACCTGTCTTGTGAAGCGGTTCGCAGAGTGACTTCTCCGGACGCGATACCGTGATCTCCGCAAAATCGGAGACGGAGGCATTTCTGCGACCAGGTGTCGTCGGTTTGTACTTGCGGACGCCCATGCCGTCTGCATCTCCTTCGCCGATCTTCGGATCGGCTCTCGAGTTTCTCGGCCAGAACCCTCGATTGAACGAGGATTCCCACCATTATCATCCAACCCGGCCAACAAAGCCGGGCCGGGATGGATCAGAGCAGGTCGATCTCGTACCCCGGTTCGAGGGTCACGACCGCTTTCTTGTATCCACTGGTAAATCCGATCGATCGTCCGACCCTGCGGCGCTTTCCGGACTGATTGACGGTGTTCACCTTTCGTACCTTGACATCAAAGACTCTCTCGACCGCTTCCTTGACCTCGATGCGGTTGGCGGTGCGAGCCACCTTGAAGACATAGGCATTGTGCATCTCCGTCTGCAAGGTGCTCTTCTCGGTGATCACGGGCTTGACGATGATCAGATGTGGATCCTTCATCTTGAGCCCCCTCCACCGGTGAAGTTTTTCTCATTGTTCTGGATCTCATCAAAAGCAGAGGCGGTCAGCAACAGGTTCTGACAACGCAGTAGCACATGGGCGTTGAAGTCGCACACCGGCAGTACCTCGACACCCTCCAGATTTCTCACGGAAAGCCAGACGCTTCTGCGCTCCTCGATCGGCATCTCGCTGGAGAGCCCGATCAGAAACGACTTGTTGAGTCCGAGCGCGGTGGCGAGTTTTCGGAATGGGGCTGTCGAGGGGCTTCCGATGGGAACTCCCTCGATCACGAGGGACTCTCCATCGACCAATTTCGAGAGAAGTGCATGGCGAGTGGCAATTCTGCGCTGCTTGCGGGATAGGCCGTAATCGTAAGAACGGGGACGAGGTCCGAACGCCACTCCTCCGCCTCGCCAGATCGGCGACTTCTTGCTGCCAGCACGAGCTCGCCCGGTGCCCTTCTGGCGCCACGGCTTGCGTGGCGACCCATGTATCTCGGCGCGGGTCCTGGTGCTGGCGGTGCCCCGTCGCAATCGTCCCTGGTAACGCCTGACCGCTTCCTTGAGAAGTTTGTAATTGGGGTAATTGGAAACCGATCCGGGGTTGAAATGCTTCGTCCCCTCCTGCTCGCCATCGGTGCCGAAAAATGGCACCTCGACCGGGTCCAGTGTCTGAACCTCTTTCGGTTTCTCAAGTCCGGTACTCACGACTCTCGTTCCAATCACTCTGGCTTCCCCAGGTCACACCTTGAAAAGCTCGTTGCGTTACTTATTTCAGACTTTCTTCCACGATCAGGTAGGTCCCCGGCGAACCGGGCACAGCTCCGCGAACGATGAGCAAGTTCTGCTCGCTGTCGCATTGCACTACCTTGAGGTTTCTGACCTTGACCTTGGCACTACCCATCTGGCCAGCCATCTTCTTGCCCTTGATCACCCTGCCCGGATCTTGTGATTGTCCGGTTGACCCGATGGTTCGCTTACTCTTCGAGCCGTGACCCTGCGGACCGATGTGGTGATTCCAGCGCTTGACGGTTCCCGCAAATCCTTTTCCCTTACTGACGCCCTGGACATCGACCTGCTCGACCCCATCAAAGAGGGAAAGATTGAAGTCCTGGCCCTGCTCCAATTCCTGATCATCAAAGAGCGGAATCTCGCGGACCATCTTTTTTGGGCCACACCCGGCCTTCTCGAACACGCCAGTTCTGGGTTTGGTGGCTTCCTTGTGTGTCGCATCAAATCCAACCTGAAGTGCCTCGTAGCCGTCCTTTTCGAGGCCCTTGACCTGCAGCACGGTGCAGGGCCCAGCCTCGATGAGGGTCACAGGGACCCAGTTGCCCGAATCATCGAACATCTGGGACATTCCCAGTTTCTTGCCGAGGATCGTCTTTCGAATTCTCGGAGCCATGGGTCCTCCTAGATCTTGATCCGGATGTTGACGCCAGCAGGCATGTTGATCTTGGTGAGGGCATCCATCGTCTTAGAACTCGCTTCACTGATCTCGATGACGCGCTTGTGCGTACGCATCTCAAACTGCTCACGTGACTTCTTGTTGACATGGGGTGAACGCAGGACGGTGTACCGCTCGATGCGTGTCGGCAAGGGAATCGGACCGTGTACGCGGGCGCCTGTTCGCTTCGCAGTTTCCACGATGGAAGCGGAGGCCCCATCGAGGACCTTATGGTCGTAGGCTTCCATGCGAATCCGGATCTTATTCTTCTGCATTGCCACGGTCTCTCCCGATTCCCTGCACGTCCTTGACCGACCCACCGTCGATCACTGCCGCTCGATCACTGCCGCTCGATCACTGCCCCTCGATCAACGCTCCAGCACACCCGTGCTGCGACGCGTACTGTCCATCACCTCACCGCCATTACGGTTGTTGCGACAGATCTCCCGAGCAGGCCGTGGAACTCCACGAACTACCGTGCCGAAAGACCGACCGAGGCGGCGTACTGCCCGGTCCGGACTCGGCACCTGCGCGATTCCCAATCTGCCAAAGAACAACCGATCGCATCGAATACGGATCGGACTGAGTCTCTCACAGCACCAGATTCTCGTCTACAACCACGGCCACGGTCCGAGAATTATGCGGACCACGCCTTTCATCGCTCGAGTTGAACCGATCGATGTGGCTGCTGACGCTCGCCTCAAGTCTCGCTCGCCACAAACTTTCGGGCGAACCGTTGCGGTCCTTCTCTCCCGATGGGAGGGAGCCGACCCGGGTCCGACTCTGACCGTCTGGGCATCATCGTCGAAAGCGTGTGATTGTAAGAACCTGAGCAGGACTGTCAACGCTGACAGGACAATTATGGCCGATTCAGACCTAATTTCGAGGTCACCGTGGGGGCCGCTCTGGCTCAGTAGCGGAAACGCTCTGCGACCTCGTCCGGGGCGGCCGAAAATCCTACCGGCTCCATGGAGACACTGGCACGGCCCTGAGAGAGGGATCGTAATGAGGTCGTGTAGCCAAATACCTCCGCCAGCGGCACTGTGCCCTCGATCTTGCGCAATTCCTGCCCCAGATCGACCTTCTCGATCTGAGCTCGACGCCGCACCAGGTCCTGGTGGATCGCCCCGAAGTAGTTCTCGGGGGTGGAGACCTGAAACGCCATCAATGGCTCGAGAAGCAGGTCTCCTGCCTTCTCATGGGCACCCTGAAAGGCCTCCCTGGTAGCCATGGATAGGCCCGCTTCCGTGGTTTCGGGAGTCACGGGAGACAACTGGATCTGCGCCTGCACCCGGATGAAGGGGAAGCCGAGGTCACCCCCGCCACTGAGGCAGGATCGGACGGTGTCCTCGACAGCCTGGGTCCACTCGGGGGCGATCAGCGGCTTGCCTCCGACCCAGTCGATGTCGGAGAACCCTTCCTCCTCCAGTTCGTAGGGGACCAGGGTCACCTTCGCCTCACCAAAGTGCTCCTTGCCGCCGAGCAGCCTCTCGACCCGCACCGTTGCAGAACCTTTTCTGGCAACCATCTGACGGTACGCCACACGCGGCTTCCCGATGTTGGCATCGATCTTGAAGTCTCGTTCGAGTCGATTGCGAATCACCTCGAGGTGGAGTTCACCCATCCCCGACATCACGAATTGCCCTGTTTCACGGTTCACTTCCAGATTGAATGTCGGATCCTCTCTCTCGATGCGGCTGAGAACCTCCTGCAACTTGTCCCTATCGTTGCTGGATCTTGGCTCCACCGCCATCGAGATGACGGTCTCGGGGAACACCGGCTCCTCTAGCATCACCTGGTGCTTGGCATCGCAAAGTGTATCTCCGGTGCCGCTGAAGCGAGGGCCTGTCACTGCGACGATGTCTCCGGCCACGGTTCGGTCGAGATTCTCGCGCGCATTGGCATGCATCCTGTGCATCGAGTTGATGCGTTCCCGCTTGCCCGTGCGCGGATTCATGGCAGTCTTGCCTCGCTCCAGAGATCCGGAATAGACCCGCATGTAGAGCAGTTCACCATGTGGATCGATCTGAACCTTGAACAGAAGTGCACTGAATGGCTCCTGCTCGGTGCAAGTCACTGTCACGGGGTCACCGTTTGAAGGCTTTCTGGCCTCGATGGTCGCCACATCTTCAGGAGAAGGAAGGTAGTGGATCACCGCATCGAGCAGTGGCTGTATCCCCTTGTTCCCGAGCGCACTACCGGCCAGAACGGGGACCCAGATCTGTTCGATGGTGCCTGCTCGAATCGCACCCCGCAGGAGTTCAACATCGACCTCTTCACCCTCGATGAACTTTTCCATCACTGACTCATCGTGGTCTGCGACCTGTTCGAGTAACTCCAGGCGATACAATTCGGCGGTCTCGACCATCTCCGCTTCAATCTCGGAATCCACCACCTTCGCTCCGAGACTTTCCTCGTCGAATGAGTACTGACGCATCGTGACCAGGTCGATCACGGCGCGGAACTCGGACTCGGTTCCCACCGGGATGTTGAGTGGCAGTACCCTGCAATTGAGGCCTTCTGCAATATTGTCGACAACGCGGAAGAAGTCCGCCCCGACGCGATCGAGTTTGTTGATGAAAGCGATGCGAGGAACCTTGTAATGATTGGCCTGACGCCAAACAGTTTCCGACTGCGCCTGCACCCCTGCTACTCCGCAGAAGACACCGATCGCGCCATCGAGAACGCGAAGAGATCGTTCCACTTCAGCGGTGAAATCAACATGACCGGGAGTGTCGATCAGATTCACGACGCAGTCTGCCCACTCGAATGTGGTCGCTGCACTGGTGATCGTGATGCCACGCTCTTGCTCCTCGACGAGCCAGTCCATGTGAGCGCTGCCATCGTGGACCTCGCCCATCCTGTACTCTTTACCGGAGTAGTAGAGAAACCGCTCGGACACGGTTGTCTTACCCGCATCGATATGAGCGATGATTCCGATATTTCTTGTCGCCTTTTTCATTGTCTCGATCCTGCTGTCTGAGGCTGACGAGGTGGTGGCTACTGCAGATTCTCCGTCAATCGACAGTTTCTCTCAAGTGAAGGTGGCGATCCTTGCTGGATGAAAAAATCACCCTCGCGCCTTCTGTCGAGGCGCGAGGGTGACTCCAGTCGTCATTTCATGCGGTAGATACTCCAGATGCGGCACCAGGGTTCAATTCCCCTGGAGTGGGCCACTCCTGCGGTTTCTTACCAGGCGTAGTGAGCAAACAGCTTGTTAGCCTCGGCCATCTTGTGGGTGTTTTCGCGCCAGGTGACCGACGCTCCTTCTCTGCGGAAAGCCTGGGCCAGCTCGTCTGCAATACGCTCTGCCATCGGCTTGCCACTTCGACCTCGACAGGTATCGATGATGGTGCGGATCGCAAGCGCCTGGGCGCGACGACGGCTCACCTCGATCGGGACCTGATAGGTGGCTCCACCGACCCTGCGAGAACGCACTTCCACCTGGGGCATCACATTCTGAAGCGCCGCCAGGAACGTATCGAGAGGCTCATTGTCTGTGACCTTCTTTGCGAGGATATCCATCGCTTCGTAGAAGATCGCACTCGCGACAGCCTTCTTACCGTCCCACATCAATCGATTGATGAACTTGGTCACCACCATGCTGTTGAAGCGGGGATCAGGTTTCTGGAACCGCTGAGTTGAGCGGAACTTCTGCTTCGCGACCTTGCTCTTTTTCTTTGCCAAAGGAGGCTCCTGCTTTACTTCTTTTTCTTGCCGTATTTGGAACGGCCTTGCTTACGATCATCGACACCTGAGCAATCGAGTGTTCCCCGAACGATGTGATACCGAACACCGGGAAGATCCCGGACTCGCCCACCCCTGACCAGCACGATCGAGTGCTCCTGCAGGTTATGGCCCTCTCCACCGATGTAGGCGGTGATCTCCTTGCCATTTGAAAGGCGCACACGAGCTACCTTTCTCAGCGCAGAGTTCGGCTTCTTCGGGGTCTGGGTTTTTACCTGTAAGCAAACACCTCGACGCTGAGGACAGGACTCCAGCACCGGGGACTTGCTCTTGTTCAGTCGCTTCTTGCGGCCATTGCGGACCAACTGGTTGATCGTCGGCATACCTTCTCGTTCTCCAATGAACCCGTTTGTGCCCAGGGCTACCCCTGAGTACGGCCCGGCATTCTAACCCTACTCGACTTCTTCATCTCCCGATTTTGGTGCTTCTTCGGCGGGTATCTCGGAGATTTCTTCAGTCCCCTCACCCGGATTCGGCACGATGCCGGGCTCCGAGGCGGTATCGACTGGCGGGACATCGGATGTGACATCTTCCACCAGATCCGCGACCTCGCCCTCGACTGCGACCTCGCCCTCGACTGCGACCTCGCCCTCGACTGCGACCTCGCCCTCGACTGCGACCTCGCCCTCGACCGCGACCTCGCCCTCGACCGCGACCTCGCCGGGGGGGCTGGTTCCGGGTTCGACCTCGTCAGCCACACCGCTCTCTCCGACCAGGTCAACATCAGACACCTTCGATGCCGGATCTGACACTGCTCCACCCATCAAGAAATCTCTCAGCGGATCGCTCACTGCCTTCTTCGGCGACTTTTCCTCGCCGATGAGAACGCGTTCGCGCGTTTCCTTCACAATCGTTGGCGGCTCCGCCAGTTTGCGAACTCCCTTGTCGAAGTACCTGCGGTATCCAGTACCCGCTGGAATCATGTGACCCATGATCACATTTTCCTTGAGGCCAACCAGGTTGTCCTTCTTGCCGCTGAGTGCCGCTTCGGTCAGGACCTTGGTGGTTTCCTGGAAACTCGCCGCAGAGATGAAGCTGTCCGAGTTCACAGCAGCCTTGGTAATTCCCTGAAGCATCGGCTCGGCGCTGGGAGGCATCTTGCCCTCCTCCACCAGGTCAGAGCAGATCTTTTTGAATTTATGGCGGTCGACAACTGTATCGGGTAGCAAATCGCTGTCCCCGGGTTCCACGACAGATACATTTCGCATCATCTGAGCCACGATCGTCTCGATGTGCTTGTCATTGATGATCACATTCTGGGACAGGTACACGCCCTGGACCTCTTCGATCAGGTACCTCTGCACCTCGGCAGAGCCTTCGATCCTGAGGATATCCTTGGGCACCTTGTCTCCGTCTGTGAGGGGCTGCCCATGAATCACATTGTCGCCCTTGGTGACGCGGAAGTGCTTTCCAGGCGGGATCACATGCTCATAGATCTCGCCATCCGGCGTGACCACATTGATGATCGCCTTGCCTCGCTTCTTCTCCCCCATCTCGATGACACCATCGACCTCCGCTATCACTGCTGGATTCTTCGGCTTTCGAACCTCGAAGATTTCCGTCACCCGCGGCAATCCACCGGTGATGTCCTGGGTACCCGTAATCTCTCTCGGTGACTTCGCCAGCAGATCTCCCGGATGGACCTTTTCGCCATCGGATACCTGGATGAAGGCGCGCTCGGGAACGGGGTAGGCAGCCAGAATCTGTCCCTTCTTGCCGCTCCGGATGACGATCTGAGGGTGCAACTCACCCTTGTGCTCGAGGATGACTCTACGATCCAGGTTGGATACTGGATCCTTCTCGACCTTGAGAGTAGCGCCTTCGACGATGTCCTCGTAGTCCACGACTCCCTCAACATCGGCGAGAATCGACTGGGAGTGCGGGTCCCAGTCGTACAGTACCGTGCCTTTCTTGACCGCAGCTCCGTCCCGAACATGAAGCACTGCGCCCAGTTGCATTTCATGGGTGTCGAGTTCCTTGCCATCCTTGTTGACGATGGCCATCGTCGCCCTGCGACTGAGGACTATTTCATCACCGGACTTGCTGGTGACATGAGTTGTTTCACGCAGTTCGACCACGCCAGCTCGAGCAGCTTTGATGGTCGCTTCCTGCACTGACTTGGATGCGACCCCTCCGATGTGGAAGGTCCGCATCGTCAACTGAGTTCCCGGTTCCCCGATCGATTGCGCCGCGACAATCCCTACCGCCAGGCCCTGTTCGACCTCCTTTCCGGTAGAGAGATCCATTCCGTAACACTTGGCGCAGGATCCGAGTGTTGCGTTACATGTCAGGGGACTTCTCACGAGAATCTTGTCGTGACCCAGCTCCTGAATTCGGTTGGCAATCTCGAAAGTGATCAGTCCATTGGCCTCGATGACGACTTCTCCTGAGATCGGATCCTTGATCTCTGCAACAGCTGTACGACCACGAATTCTCGCAGCCAGAGGAATCGCTTCCTTATCGCCTCGCTTCATAGCCTTCTTGGCAAGACCGTTCTTGGTTCCACAGTCTGCTCCGGTGATCACCACATTTTGAGCGACATCCGCGAGTTTCCTTGTCAGGTAGCCGGAGTCCGCAGTTTTCAGCGCGGTATCGGCGAGACCCTTTCGCGCTCCGTGAGTCGAGGAGAAGTACTCCAGCACTCGCAGTCCTTCACGGAACGATGCCTTGATGGGAGTCTCGATGATTTCACCCGATGGTTTTGCCATCAATCCACGCATGCCCGCGAGCTGCCTGATCTGGATGACACTACCCCGCGCACCGGATTCGACCATCACATGAATCGGGTTGACATATGTATCACCGGGCCTGGTGTCCTCTTCGAGTTTTTTCATCAACATATCGCCGACTGCGTTGGTGGTATTTGTCCACCGGTCGATGATCTGGCTTCGGCGCTCATCGTTGGTGATCACACCATCCTCGTGTCTCTTCTGTATCGCTTCGACCTGAATTTGTGTGGCCTCGATGTGAGCAAACTTATCCTCGGGCATACGCAGGTCATCGGAACTGAATGAGAGACCAGAACGAGTGGCTGCCTTGAATCCTAGATCCTTCATCTCGTCGAGGAACTGAAGCGTGACGCGACGTCCCAGGATCCTGAAGCAATCTGCAATGACCGCTTTCAGATCCTTCTTGGCGAGGGCGAAGTTGTAGAACGGCATGTCGGGATACCCGAGCAGATCGTTGAAGATGATGCGGCCAGGAGTGGTGACATAGAAGCCATGCTCGTCGGGCTGCTGCACCTTGCCGTGGGGGCAATGGACCACCTTGTCAGCAGGCAACCTCACCTTGATGGATGCGTGACCATGCACCTTGTTGGCACCGAGGGCAGTATGGACCTCAGTGGCGCTGGAGAAGATGATCTCGTGACCCTTCATCTCTTCCTTGGCGATGGTCAGGTAGTAACACCCCATGACGATGTCCTGGGACGGAGCGATGATCGGATTCCCGTGTGCAGGCGAGAAGATGTTGTTTGTCGACAACATCAGGTTTTGCGCTTCCAGTTGAGCTTCTATCGAGAGTGGCAGGTGAACAGCCATCTGGTCGCCGTCAAAGTCAGCATTGAACCCCTCGCAGACGAGTGGGTGCACGAGAATCGCATTGCCTTCGATGAGAACCGGCTCAAAAGCCTGGATTCCCATGCGGTGAAGGGTCGGCGCACGGTTCAGCAGCACCGGGTGCCCCTGAGTCACCTCCTCGAGGATATCCCAGACCTCATCGTCTTTTCGTTCCAGCATCTTCTTGGCACTCTTGATGGTATCTGCGTATCCAAGTTCCTTGAGGCGGCGGATGATGAAGGGCTGGAACAGTTCCAGAGCGATCTTCTTGGGGAGACCGCACTGATGCAATTTGAGCTCGGGACCCACTGCGATGACTGATCTGGCAGAGTAGTCCACGCGCTTTCCAAGCAGGTTCTCTCTGAACCGCCCCTGCTTTCCCTTGATCATATCGGTCAGGGATTTGAGGGGTCTGTTGTTCGACCCGAGAACTGGCCTACGGCATCGGTTGTTGTCAAAAAGGGCATCCACCGAGTGCTGCAGCATTCGCTTTTCGTTCCGGATGATCACCTCAGGAGCATTCAGATCGAGCAGCTTCTTGAGCCGGTTATTTCTGTTGATCAAACGACGGTAGAGGTCGTTGAGATCACTGGTGGCAAAGTTACCACTCTCGAGGAGTACCAGCGGACGAAGATCTGGAGGAATCACAGGCACAGCCTCGAGGACCATCCACTCCGGTTTGTTGCCGGAATTGAGGACGGTTTTGACGATCTTCAGGCGCCTGATCAGAGCCACTCTCTTTTGCTTCGAACGGGTATTCTCGTACTCGTCCTTGAGTTCATCAAAGAGAGAGTTCAACTCGAGACGAGTGATCATTGTACGGATCGCTTCCGCACCCATGTCGGCCTCGAACTCGTCGCCATACTTCTCGCGAGCGAAGCGGTATTCCTCTTCACTCAGCAGTGCCTTCTCCTTGAGCGGAGTATCACCAGGGTCGATCACGACATAGTCCTGGTAATAGATCACCCGCTCCAGGTGAGTCGTTTTCATGTCGAGTAGGTTGCCCAATCTCGACGGCATCGCCTTGAAGAACCAGATATGAACCACAGGGGCTGCGAGATTGACATGTCCCATTCGTTCGCGGCGTACGCGAGAGTGAGCCACCTTCACACCGCAACGGTCACAGATGATCCCCTTGTGCTTGATACCCTTGTACTTGCCGCATGCGCACTCCCAGTCCCTTTCGGGCCCGAAGATGCGTTCGCAGAACAGACCGTCTTTTTCCGGACGGTAGGTCCGGTAGTTGATGGTCTCAGGTTTCCGAACCTCGCCCTGTGACCAGGAGAGGATGTCTGTCGGTGAAGCGATGCGGATGTTGACCGCTCCAAAGTCGTTCACCTTGTCATAAACAGGCTCGACCATTTTATTGCTTCTTTTCCAGTTCGAGGTTCAACCCCAGGCCCTTGATCTCGTTGGTCAGAACATCGAAGGAGACCGGAGTTCCGGCCTGCAGACTGTTCTCACCCTTGACCATCGACTCATAGATCTTGGCCCGCCCATCGACATCATCAGACTTTGCCGTGAGCAATTCCTGAAGGATGTGGGCGGCACCATAGGCCTCGAGGGCCCAGACTTCCATTTCTCCAAAGCGCTGGCCGCCGAACCTCGCCTTACCACCGAGCGGCTGCTGGGTGATCAGAGAGTACGGTCCGGTGGCACGAGCATGAATCTTGTCATCGACGAGATGGTGCAACTTGAGCAGATACATGCGGCCAACAGTGACCTTCTGCTCGAAACGAACTCCAGTGCGACCATCGTAAAGAACCGATTTCCCATCGGCGGGAATTCCTGCCTTCTTCATCTCCTCAATAATCTCTTCTTCCTTCGCCCCATCAAAGACGGGGGTCACCGCACGGTATCCTAATTTCTCTGCGGCCCAGCCGAGCTGGGTCTCGAGAATCTGTCCGAGGTTCATCCGAGAGGGCACACCAAGCGGGTTGAGAATCACCTCGACCGGCGTTCCGTCCTCGAGGAATGGCAGGTCCTGCCTCGGCAGGATGCGAGAGATCACGCCCTTGTTGCCGTGACGACCCGCCATCTTGTCCCCGACCGAAAGGTTTCGCTTGGTCGCGACATAGACCTTGACCATCTCGATCACTCCAGGTTGGAGTTCATCTCCGCGGGTGAGCCGATTGACCTCGCGATTGCGAATATCCTCGACCTCTTCCATCCGCTGGAGATGCTTGAAAAGTGCCGCTTTCACCTGACGATTCTTCTTCTCTGAAGAACCGAGCAGTTGATCAGGGTTGAGCGAGATCTTTACCGAGTGAACACTACGCGTTGCGTACAACTCATCAGCCTTGAAGACACGCCCCGTGGCGGGGTTCCTCGGCGTGGCGCCGAGAATCGTCTTGAATTCAGCAAGCAGCGCATCGATCTCCATCATGATCTCTTCGTGCGCCCAGCTCTCTAGTTCTTCCACCTTGGCCTTGATCTCGCGGCGCTCCTCGGGGGCAAGGTCACTGCGTCTGGAGAACTTCTTCGAGTCGATGACGACGCCCTCGATACCGGAAGTAACGGTGAGTGATTCGTTCTTCACATCTTCGCCTGCACGACCAAAGATCGCGTGCAGCAACTTTTCTTCCGGTGAAAGTTCGCTCTTGGATTTAGGAACCACCTTGCCAACCAGGATGTCTCCCTGGCAGACCCGGGTACCTGTCTTGACAATTCCTTCTTCATCGAGTTTGTCGAGCACACGCTCCGAGACATTGGGAATATCTCGAGTGAATTCCTCACGTCCGAGCTTGGTCTCGCGAACTTCGATCTCGAACTCATCGATGTGTATCGAGGTGTATACATCATCACGAACCAACTGCTCGCTGACGATGATGGCGTCCTCGAAGTTGTATCCATCCCATGACATGAAGGCGACCAGGATGTTTCTTCCCAGGGACAGGATGCCGTCCTGAGTCGCGGCACCATCTGCGATCACTTCGCCTTCCTTGACCACCTCGCCGAGTTTCACACAGGGCCGCTGATTCTGGCACGTGCGCTCGTTGAGTCCTCGGTACTTCCTGAGCTGGTAATGTTCGCCATCGACTTCGATGTGACTTGCGTCGACCGAAGTCACGGTACCTGAGGCATTCGCCCTGACGACCATCCCCGAGTACTTCGATACATGGCCCTCCATGCCGGTTCCGATCAGCGGAGGTTCAGTTATGAGCAGTGGTACTGCCTGCCTCATCATGTTCGAGCCCATCAACGCTCGGTTGGCGTCGTCGTGCTCCAGGAACGGGATCAGCGCTGCTGACACCCCGATCAGTTGCTTGGACGAAACATCCATCAACTGGATCTTGGATGGTTCCACCATGATGAATTCGCCGTTGTAGCGGGCCAGCACCAGATCCCCGAGAAGTTGGCCCGTCTCATCCACGGGCGTATCTGCGGGTGTCAGGTACAGGTTTTCTTCCTCATCCGCACGCAAGAACCTGACAGAGGCTGCATCGATCTTCGCCTTGCCATTCTTGACCTGGAAGTACGGAGTAATCAGGAAGCCATATTCATCGATGGTCGCGAAGACACCGAGGCTCGAAATCAGTCCGATGTTCGTTCCTTCCGGGGTCTCGATGGGACAGATTCTTCCATAGTGTGAGATGTGAACATCTCGCACCTCGAAGCCGGCCCTCTTCCTGTTCAGTCCACCAGGACCCAATGCACTCAATCGCCTCTCGTGAGTCAATTGCGACAACGGGTTGGTCTGGTCGACGACCTGGGAGAGTTCGCCTCTACCGAAGAAAAACTCGACAGAAGAGGAAATCGTCTTGGAATTGATCACCGAGCGAGGAGTCAGGTTCTCCGGCTCCATCATGCTCATGCGCTCCTGGACGGTCCGCTTGAGCTTGAGGAATCCCTTCCTCATCTCCTCGCCGGCGAGTTCCTCGATGGTGCGAACACGGCGGTTTCCGAGATGGTCAATATCGTCCAGTTTTCCCTTACGATCTCGCAACTTGAAGATATACGAGATCGACTCGAGGATGTCCTCTGCCTGGATGGTCTGCTCTGATTCCGGAATCGCCAGTCCGAACTTGCGATTGATACGGAATCTACCGACCCGCCCAAGGCGATACTTGTTCGGGTTGTAGAACTTGTCAAAGAAGAGTTCCCTGGCCTTCGCAGCCTGTGGCGGGTTGCCAGGACGCAAGCGCTGGTAAATCTTGATCAGCGCATCTTCGTGGTCGATGGAGTTGTCTTCCTTGAGCGTCTTGAGGATCAGATCGTCGTATTTCTCAGGCAGCACCTTGAACGAATTCTTGCCGCCTCGCTTCGCCGACATCTCTTCCGAGAAGAAGGATTTCAGGAAGGTCTCGGTGAACACATCACCCGTGGGAAGCAGGATCTCGCCAGTCTCTGCATCGAAGATGTCTTCTCCGCTGACTCGCCCACTGCGAACGCCTTCTACTTCTTCACCTAGCAGGTTGTCGATGCTCTTCAGACTTCCAACCTTGACGGTCTGCATCGGATAGAACAGTTCGAGGATGGCAGTGGAACTACCGAAGTCCTCATTCATCGCTCGAAGCAGCATGGTGGCCGGGAACTTGCCGCTCTGGTCGATGCGAACCGTCAGTGCACCCTTCTTGGTGACATTGAACTCGACCCATGAGCCACGCTCCGGAATTATCCGGCACGAGTGAAGCCTGACATCTCCGGTATGAAGTTCTTCACTGAAGTCAACGCCAGGCGAACGGTGCAACTGACTCACGATGACACGCTCGGAGCCATTCACGATGAACTCCCCGCCACCGATCATGCTCGGCAATTCGCCGAGGAACACTTCCTCCTCTACCGACTCCCCTTCCTTCTCCATCCGCAGCCGGATCTTGAAAGGTGTGCCGTATGTCAATTTCAGCTGGCGACATTCATCGATGGTGTACCGCGGCCGACCCAGGTCGTAGCCAAGGTAGGACAAAGAGATCGTCTGGTCGTAACTCTCGATCGGAAAAATCTCACGCAGAATCGATTCCAGACCGATATTATCCCGATCCGTCCAGTGAACATCTGCCTGGAGGAACTGCTTATAAGCTTTTTGCTGCAGTTCCATCAGGTTCGGAATTGGTACCGTACGAATACCGCCGCCGAAGACCTTTGTCTCCATGCTGAACCTCTCTTGCTTCAGAACATGATTCCGGTCCAGATGAACAGGAATCCGTCCGTCCCTCTCCGGTGCCATACCCGCTGAAGCCATCATCGACTGCGTCGACGACCTCCAGGGCACCAGAATACCTTCGTATCGAGGATCTCTCCTCGAGCGAGGGCCCATTCGGCGACAGCCCGTTGACGGCTGTCCGGGACAGGATTGGGAATCTTCCAGACAAGGGCTCCACCCTCGGCATACCACTGATTCCCGGAGTCCCGGAGGCGCGCTCCCCGCATGGGCGCTCCCCCGCACTCGTCAATATTCACACTCTCACCAAACCGCTCATCTCTGGGCACTTCAGCGCTTGCAGAGAATTGAGCGATCTGGTCGACACGGTCACGAGCCTACTTGAGTTCGACCGAGGCCCCGGCGTCTTCGAGTTCCTTCTTGACCTTCTCAGCGTCCTCCTTGGAAGCACCTTCCTTGATCGCCTTCGGAGCACTCTCGACCATCTCCTTGGCCTCTTTGAGTCCCAGGCCGGTGATGCTACGAACAGCCTTGATGACGGGGATCTTCTTGTCACCAATGCTGGTGAGGATCACGTCAAACTCGGTCTGTTCTGCGGCTTCCTCGGCACCTCCTGCGCCATCGGCACCAGCGGCGGGCATTCCCATCGGCATGGCAGCAACAGCGGAAACTCCGAACTCGTCTTCAAGGACATCCTTCAGTTCGACGAGTTCCATCACATTGAGAACTTTGATGCTCTCCATGATGGAACCCACCTTTTCACTCGGTGGAGCCTTTTCGGTCTCGGTGGCAGCTTCATCCGACATGGCAGCTACTCTCCTTCTTTACTTTTCTTGTCTGCGATCGCCTGTACCACACCGGGAATTCCGGTGAGCAAATTCTGGGTAATAGCGACCAGGCTCGTCAGGGGTCCGGCAATCGCAGATACGACCGCTGCACGAGTTTCCTGGAAACTTAGCATCTTCACAAGTTGTTCGGCTTCGGCGGGTCCGAGGACCTCGCCATCCAGCATGCCGCCCTTGAGCGCCATGACCTTTCCGTTCTTCTTTCTCCACCCTGCGATCGACTTGCTCGCAGTGATGGCATCGGTATCCCCGAGCACCAGGGCCACGGGACCTGCATATGTCTCTGCAGGAAATTCAGTTCCCTTCTCCTCCAGCACCCGGCGGAGGATGGAGTTCTTGACAACACCGATCGCAAGGCCGTCAGCACGGAGCTCCTTGCGGGCAACAAAATCCTCCTCGGAGCTCAATCCCGAGAAGTCGACAAGGAGCAAATCTCCGGCATCGTCGAGACGCTGACGCAACTGGTCAGCCATCATGACTTTTAGCCTACGGGCCATGTGGCCCTCCTTTCTTGCTCTCTCGCTCTACTGCCCGCAAAGAACGGAAACAGAGGGGGACATCGTTGATTTGATGTGTACTTTTTTCATGTACGTGCCCTTGGTAGTGGTGGGCTTCAGTTTCTCGACATGGCCGATGAAGGCCTCTATGTTTTCTGTGAGCTTCGCTTCATCGAAACTGCGACGTCCCACAGGTGCGTGGATGATTCCAGAAGCGTCGTTCCTGAACTCGATCTTGCCAGCTACAAATTCTGAAACCGCCTTGGCCACATCTGCAGTTACGGTTCCGCTCTTCGGGGTTGGCATCTTCCCCTGTGGGCCGAGCACCTTTCCCAGTTTTCCGACGAACCGCATCATCGACGGATGGGCGATGGCGACATCGAAGTCGAACCAGCCTCCCTCGACCTTCTCCGCAAGATCGCCAGCACCCACCTCGATCGCTCCCGCAGCCTTGGCTTCATCGGCTGCAGGGCCCTCGGCGAAGGCGATCACCCGCACTTCCTTGCCGATGCCATGAGGAAGAGAAAATGCACCTCTGACATTCTGATTTCCCTGACGGGGATCGATACCGAGCCTGATGGCAATCTCAATGGTCTCGTCAAACTTGGCAGCCTGAAAGCCTCCGAGAATCTTGACCGCTTCCGGCACAGATATTGGTGAGCTCTCTGTAATCCTGGAGCGATTCGCTCCATGTCGTTTGCTGGATCTCGACATCAGTCCTCCACCTTCACACCCATGCTTCGAGCAGTCCCCTCGATGATCCGCATGGCAGCCTCGATGGACGCTGCGTTCAGATCGTTCTGCTTCACCTCGGCGATCTCCTTCACCTGCGCAGAGGTGATGGTCCCGGCGATCTCGTGGCCCGGGTTATTGGCCGCCTTGTCGGACCCCATCGCCTTCAGGATGAGAACCGAGGCGGGAGGAGATTTGAGAATGAAATCGAAGGACCGGTCCGCATAAACGCTGATCTCTACCGGAATAATGACACCCTGCTGGCTCGCCGTTTCGGCGTTGAAACGTTGCACGAACTCGCCGATGTTGACGCCGTGTTGACCCAGTGCTGGGCCGACCGGAGGCGCCGGAGTGGCTTGACCTCCCGGTACCTGCAGTTTGATCACACCTGTCAATTCCTTGGCTTTTTTTGCCATGGCCTGCCTACTTCCTGCGGTCTACGGATCACATTCGAACCGAGCCGATGCGTCCTCCCGCATGAACCCCGATACTGATCGGGATCAAGTCTGTTCTACCTGCCAGTATTCCAGATCCACCGGGGTCTCCCTGCCGAAGATGGTCACCGTCACGCGCAGTTTGCCCGTCTTGGGATGAACTTCCTCGACGACCCCTTCGAAATTCTCGAATGGACCTTCCTTCACCTTCACCGTGTCATTCTTCTTCACGTCGATCTTCAACTCGGGCGGCGCTTCGCTTTCGCGCTGCTCGATCATGTCGCGTAGTTTTCGTACTTCATCCGGGGTCATCGGCATCGGCATGTTGCCGACTCCACCGACGAAGGATCCCACTCCCTGAATATCTCTCAACAGGTACCAGATATCCTCGACCAGTTGGCACTCCATGAAGAAGTAGCCCTGATACAGTTTGATCTCGCGAATCTTCTTCTTTCCCTCTTTGATCTCGGTGACCTTCTGCTTCGGAACCACGATGTTCCTCACATAGCCATCGAGCCCCCGCAACGACAGTGTTTTTTCAACCTTGCGCGAAAGGGTGTCCTCGCGGCCGTTGGCGACCTTGATGACATACCATTCGAAAGGCTTCTCATCAGCCGGATCCTTGCGAATTTTTGATGCAGGACTCTTCGCAGGCTTCGGATCTGGTTCAGCCTCGGCGGGAACCTCCTCAACCTCTTCGGCTGCCGCCGGCTCCTCGCCGGGAGTCTCTGCGGAGTCAACTTCCTCCACTGAAGCCTCTTCGATCACTGCTTCTTCTTCACTGGTATCTTTTGCAGTTTCTGCATCAAGAGTGGGCTCATCTGCAGCGGACTCTTCATCCGTAGCCTGTGCTTCTTCGCCCTGCTCATCGTCTCCTTGTGGTTGTTGCTCGAGATCGGTGGTCACAGGATCATCGGGCCCGCCCTCTCCTCCATGGGCGAAGGAGGTCTGATCGGAAGCGTCGCCAGAAAGGGTGCAGAGAAATGGATCCATCATCAGTACACAAACTCCTGCACCCAGGCGTACACGAAATCTGAGAACGCGATCCAGCACAGGATCACGATGCAGGTCACGACCACGACGATCGAGTTCTTGACGGTCTCGGGTCCGGTCGGCCAGGTCACCTTGTTCATCAGTTCAGACTCGGTCTCGATCAGGAAATCACTCACCCGGGCCTGGTTGTAGTACCAGAAACCTGCCAGGATGAAGGGCACGAACACCAGCACCGAGAGCAATGATTGGGTCATGATCGCCCAGTTCACGAAAGGAATCGTGAACAGCACGTCCGTGCCCCAGGCATTGCCTTCGAACCACTGGGACATGGAAACCGTGGCGAACAGACCCACTCCTACCAGGAGCGCGGCTAGAGATCCACGAGCCCAACGACCCTGTCCCTCCTTGTAGAGACGAAAACTCATCGACGTCCCCTTCTGTTCACCTGACAATTGATGTCAGTGCTTGACCTGAAAAACCCGATACGCCAGAAGCGACCTGCGTCTGGCAGCTCGGAACAAGCAACCGGAAGCTGGCAGGGCAGGAGGGACTCGAACCCCCAACCCGCGGATTTGGAATCCGCTGCTCTACCAATTGGAGCTACTGCCCTCCTGACGACACGGCTCTCAACAACCCTGGTCACCCGAATCTTGCGCCCCGGATGAAACCGGAACAGGGACGCCAAACGACCTCTGGATGACCTGAGGAGGTACGGCGTCCCATCTCGAACTGATCTCCCCTGAGGGACTAACTCAGGATCTTGCTCACCACACCGGCGCCGACGGTCTTGCCGCCTTCGCGGATCGCGAAGCGCAACTGCTCGTGCATCGCAATCGGGGTGATCAACTCGACCTTGATCTTGGCATTATCACCTGGCATGCACATATCGGCTCCGACGACATCGGTATTTCCGGTCACATCCGTGGTTCGGAAGTAAAACTGAGGGCGGTATCCGTTGAAGAAAGGTGAGTGACGTCCACCCTCGTCCTTGGAGAGGATGTAGACCTCTGCCTCGAACGTGGTGTGTGGAGTGATGCTGCCAGGTTTTGCAAGCACCTGACCACGGGTGACGTCTTCCTTTTTCGTGCCACGCAGAAGAGCACCGACATTGTCGCCCGCCTGTCCCTCATCGAGAGTCTTCTGGAACATCTCGACTCCGGTACAGGTGGTACTGGTGGTGTCCCTGACGCCAACAATTTCGACCTCGTCACCGACCTTGAGGATTCCAGTCTCGATTCGACCGGTCACCACGGTGCCACGACCCTCGATGGAGAAAACATCTTCCACCGGCATCAAGAAGTCCTTGGCATTGTCACGCTCAGGGACCTCGATGTATTCGTCGACTGCCGCCATCAACTCGGTGATCGCACCTGCAGCATCCGAAGTAGGATCTTCGAGAGCCAGGAGGGCACTGCCCTTGATGATCGGGATATCGTCTCCGGGGAACTCGTAGTAACTGAGTAGTTCCCGGATTTCCATCTCGACCAACTCGAGGAGCTCCTCGTCGTCGACCATGTCGGCCTTGTTCATGAAAACAACGATCTTCGGCACGCCAACCTGACGAGCGAGCAGGATGTGCTCACGAGTCTGGGGCATCGGACCGTCCGCGGCGGAAACGACGAGAATCGCTCCGTCCATCTGGGCCGCACCTGTGATCATGTTCTTGACATAGTCAGCGTGTCCCGGGCAATCCACATGGGCGTAGTGACGGTTTTCCGTCTGGTACTCCACATGGGCGGTTGCGATGGTGATTCCGCGCTCCCGCTCTTCAGGCGCATTATCGATCTGATCGAACGCCTTTACCTCTGTACCACCTTGTATTGCAAGCACCGAGGTGATCGCAGCAGTCAGAGTCGTCTTGCCGTGGTCAACGTGACCGATGGTCCCCACGTTTGCGTGAGGCTTATCGCGTACGAAGGCTTCCTTCGCCATCTTGGAAATCTCCCCGCCCGTGGTTCCGACCGCTCTTGACGGTCGCTGTCCCGGGTCTCATCCACTGCCGCTCCCTGCCGCACTTGCGACACGGGATTGGCGAACTTGTAATTTCATCCCACACCAGTGCGTGGGCCTGTTTGTCTGGAGCTGCTGACGGGACTTGAACCCGTGACCTCGTCCTTACCAAGGACGTGCTCTACCACTGAGCTACAGCAGCTCGTCTATTCTTTGCTCCGACACCCAGGGCTTTTCTTCGACACCCAGGTGTCGCTCTGATTCCTGGAGCGGGTGATGGGAATCGAACCCACATAGCCAGCTTGGAAGGCTGGTGCTTTACCACTAAGCTACACCCGCAAATCGTTCACACATCGCAACCGGTTCGACGCTCAGATCGAACTTCGTGCATCCATTCGAAACGACGCTCGAATACCGTTCCCAGCATCCAGAATCGAAGACTGCTGCAACCCACACACTCATCGTCATCGATGTTGCTCACAACAAAAGCGAACAACCACCGAACCAACGCCATCTCGAGACGCGAACATCCCGAAACAATTCGCAACCATCCACTGGCCGGAGCCAAATGTCCGCTTCCCGGGCAGATTTCTCCGAAGATGGAAAGTCAGTTAGGAAACAGGGTTGGGAGCCACCTTTCAAGCAAATCCGGACATCTTCCCCAGAAGAGAGGAACAGTGGGGGCGGTAGGATTCGAACCTACGTAGCTTACGCACTTGGTTTACAGCCAAGTCCCTTTAACCACTCGGGCACACCCCCACACCAGGTCCAGATTGTCGCTCTCGCGGTCCTCCCGGAGATGCCGCAACCCTTTACCATGCAAAAAGTTGCAGAGCTAGCGGTGGGAGTCGAACCCACGACCACCCGCTTACAAGGCGGGAGCTCTACCGCTGAGCTACGCTAGCACAGAAGGGAGCGAGGCCGGAAGGATAGCGACCTCGTTGTAGATCTGCAAGCCTACCTCGAATTCGCTGCTCTGACGCTGTCCTCGGGTCTCTATCGGCCTTTTGCTATCGATTCCCGGCGAGGATCCCGGGCACAGTGAATTTCCCCGGATTTGCGCTTCCCCGCCAGGCCAGAACGCCTGCCGGCACGGCCTTATCGGCCTCGCGCTTCTGCAGTCAGCGCTGTCGGCTCCAGCTGGTCCCTGCCTCCGCATCCTCGATGACGATCCCCTGCTCGAGCAATCGGTCGCGCAACTGGTCAGCCAGGGCCCAGTCTCTGGCAGCTCGAGCTGCCTCTCGCTGTTGCATCCACTGCTGCTGCTCGGATGTCAGTACATCGTCAGGAGCGGAGTCCTCGACAAAAATTACCGCAAGGATCTCATCGCAATGTCGAAGAAAATCGATCGATTGCCGTGCAGCGGCCCCTGTGGGTAAGTCCCTCCCGATGGCACGAGCACAATCATGAACGACCCCGAGTGCCCCGGAAATGTTGAGATCGTCATCGATGCAAGCGTCGAACTGTACCCGCGATGCCTCGAGCCCCTCGGACAGATCTGTTCCCTCATCATCCTGATTCATCGCTTCTTCTAGACGCTGTCGCAGCGCACGAAGTCGACCGACAGCCTTTGCATCTCCCTGCATCCCTTCGATGGTGAAGTTCATCGGCTGACGATAATGATTGGAGATCAGCGAGTAACGAATTTCGTGGCCACTGAAACCACGCTCGATCAGATCGTTGATCGTATAGAAGTTTCCCTTGCTCTTTGACATCTTTTGACCATCGACGAGCAGGTGCCGAGCATGAACCCAGGTGCGGACAAACTCACCGACCCCCGCACCTACCGACTGCGCAATTTCACACTCATGATGCGGAAAGATGTTGTCTTCACCACCGGTGTGAATGTCAAAGGTGCCGCCCAGATATTTCAAGCTCATTGCAGAGCACTCGATATGCCAGCCGGGAAATCCCCGCCCCCACGGGCTGTCCCACTGCATCAGGTGCTTATCATCGATCTTCCAGAGCGCAAAATCGTGAGCAGATTCCTTGCGTTCATCGACGGCGATTCTCGATCCAGATTCGAGATTTTCGAGTGTGTTTCCCGACAGGCAGCCGTACTGCTCGAAGGAATGAACCCTGTAATAAACTCCGACACCATCGACAGGGTAGGCGTGCCCTCGCTCGATCAGATCCTCGATCATCTGGATCATCTCGGGGATGTGTTCCGTGGCGCGTGGGTACTGATGTGCCTCACGCAGGTGCAACAGTGCGGCATTGTCGTGAAAAATCTGCTCGTATCGGCGGGCGATCTCGAATGGATCGATGCCCTCCTCTTTGGCCTTCTTCTCCAGTTTGTCCTCACCACTGGCATCTGCGACATCATCGATGGTGAAATGCCCCACGTCGGTGATGTTCATCACCTGGGTGGTCTTCAGACCACGCTGGTCGATGGCTCGACGCAGCAGATCTCCCAGCAGGAAGGAGCGGAAGTTACCGATGTGCGGATCGCTGTAGACGGTGGGACCACAGTTGTACATGCGGATCTCGCCTGGAGTGACCGGCTCGAGGTCGACGAGTTTATTTTCCAGGGTGTTCCACAGTCGAAGTGTCATCTTTCCTCCGCACTCACCAGCTGGACCACCGCCATCGCCTCGATGGCCAGAGACTCACCGACAGGACCGATCCCCTCGCCTGTCTTTGCCTTCACCCCGACCCGATCGATCGACATCCCGAGCATCTCGGCGAGACTGCTCCGGATCGCATCACGGTGCTCGCTGATTTTTGGCTGCTCGAGGTGGACGATCACATCGATGTTGCCCGGTTTCCAGCCGAGTTTCGCGATCGTCTCGAGGACTTCCACGATGATGTGCCGGGAAGCGAGTCCCTTCCAGCGCGGATCCGTGTCCGGGAACAGAGTTCCGATGTCTCCAGCGGCAGCGGCACCGAGCATCGCATCGGAGAGCGCATGAAGGATCACATCTCCATCCGAATGCGCCACCGGCCCATGCGAGGAGGCGATCTCGACTCCACCGAGCAGCAGTGGTAGGCCCGTCGCCAGTCGATGCCGGTCGGTGCCGATGCCGACACGCGTTGCTGGCAACTCGCCTGACTCCATCTCTCACACCTCATTTCTGTGGCCCACTGATCGTATCTTGTCCCCTGACCCGGATCGAGATCTGCGGTGCATCGAAATCGGAGTCACGACAGCGAGGGTCTCAACAATAAAACGGGCCCCCGGCGCATTGCGCAGAGGGCCCGTCCATCAGCATCGCAGGTAACCCCTAGAAACGCACCTCGGAGGTGAAGGTGACCACCTCGACCCCCGATCCGACTCCCAGAGCCTTGGCATTCTGCAGGGTGCCGGCGTTGATGTAAAAGGTCAGGTAATCTGTCGCGCGGTAGGTGGCGCGAATATCGAACTCATCGCCGAGCTTGCTGCTAGAGTTTCCGTTAGATGCTCCCCCACCACGATTCTTGTTGAGGGTTGCGTAGGCAAACAATCCCTGCACGGACCACTCCGGTGACAGGTTCATGCCACCCTTGACCTTGAACGCACGGTAGTTCGTATCGATATCGAGACCGTAATACGCGTCCTCAAGAATGAGCGTGTCGTTATTGAACTCGTAGGAAACGAAGTTGGAGTTGGTGTTGTCGGTGGCATTGTCATCGCCGGACAGGTCCCAGATCGAGATGTCGACCCACGGCGCTTCGTTATTATCTTCGTCCTCTGGAATGTCGTAGTGAATCCCCGCAACCAGGCCGTAGGCGCCACTATGGCTGATGGTGGGACCACCGGCGGTGCCATAGTCTCCGAACTGCCAGTAGATCTCGCCGTAGTACTTCATTCCATCGCCACCCTCGAGGTAGCCACCGCCCCCCCAGGTCATCAGATCACTGCCACCATCATTCTTCGAGTTGAGGATGACGATGCCGAGATCTCCGCTGTAGTCGCCGGTATCGAGGGGCATGCCGTAGACCATTCCGAATACCGTCTCGTTATCGACAGGAGACAGATCAAACATCATGAGATCGAGGGTATTTTCCCCCAGGTCATAATGGCCCACTGCCCCTGCAGCCTGTAGCGCCTGCACACGACCTGCAGATGGGGATTGGGGCATCCCATCATCTCCACTCTGGCCATTTCCAAAGGCTGACTCCGAGTTGCCGACATCGAACAGGAACGGATTGTTGTTGCCTGAAAGGTCGAAGGAGTAGTCGAGCACTCCGAATTCCAGATCGAGAGCCGCATCCATTGCGCCTTCCCATCTCACCTTTGCTTCGCCGAGATTCATCGACAGATTTCCGTCTCGACCGTTGCTGGCGATGTCGAAGGGAGTTTCCAGCTTCAGAGATGCGGTGACCGCTTCCGAGATGTCGGCATCAATCCAGAGTCGAACCAGCGGATCGATGAAGGATCCGCCATCCAGGCTTCCCCAGCTCTGTCCCAGCAACATCGGGCCGTCGCCGCTACCTCCATCGCCGAGTCCTGCGCGACCGTACGAGTCGCTTCGATCCACGAAACTGAGCGTCATATCTCCGGTGATGGTCAGACGAAGAGCGCGTCCCGGTTTGACATCTCCACCGAGAGTGGTTTGAGAAAATACAGATCCGGTGACGAAGATCGCCAGCGAGATCGCAATGATGAGGCTGGAGAGCCTGTGATTTCTTTGCATGGGGTGATCCCCCCCTTCCCCACAAGATGAACGCAATCCCCATCGAGGATCGCAGATTACCCCGGCCCTCACCTGGCACCCAGCAGGACACCAGACCATTCCACGAACCGGTAGACCGGTGGAGTCTGGGCACTCGAACGGGTCCGGTCAAGGGAGCCACGAAAAGCACTCTTGCAGTTATCCGGATGTTGGACGATGCGTGCCGGCCAGCAATTTCAGCATCGTTGCCGTAACAGGGCCTCTGTTCGCTCAAGATCTGCAGCGGTGGTGACCTTGGGATTGGCGTGGAGCGGTTCGACGAACTGGACCTCGAATCCTGTCGACGCGACAGCCTCGACCTCGTCCGTGACGATTCCAGCACTGCCCGCCAGGGCATTGCGGATCAACTCCAGATCGAAGACCTGGGGCGTCTGTGCCCTCCACAACCCCTTTCGATCGACCGCGGCCCGCCACAGACCGGACGCATCCGATCGATGCAGCGTTTCGGTCACCGCTCGTGCCAGGATGGCTGCCTGGCACCGAGAAGCCGTCTCGAGCACTCGTTCGAGATCCTCAGGATGCAGTGCCGGTCGGGCGCCGTCGTGGATGACGAGCAACTCACCTGGCGATCCCACCGTCGCAGACAGACCCGCAAGCACGCTGTCCCGGCGGGTTCGACCTCCGGCAACGATCTCCACCGGAACATCATCGATATGAGCCTGCCGCAGCCAGTCGGAAGCGTTCGATAAATCGTCCGGGTGCACGACCAGCACAGCACCCACACAACTGCGGTGCGCCATCGACGCTTCCAGCGAATGAACCGCGATCGGTCGGCCTGCGATGGGAACCGCGGCCTTGCGCACATCGGCTCCCAGTCGAGTACCGTCTCCTGCCGCGACCAGTACGACCCTGAAGTCGCAGATCATGTCAGACGCCCCGGATCATTGCTGTGCGGGATGAACAAGCGCTCGTACTCCTGCACACAGTAGCGATCGGTCATCCCTGCAATGTAGTCGCAGACCGCCCGCTCCCTGCCGATCTCTTCGCAACGATCCAGATATTCCCTCGGTAGTTGTGCGGGCTCTCGCACGAACTCCTGAAACAGAGCAGCGATCATTCTTCGGCCCTTCTGCGACACACGAACGCAGTGCGGATCCCGATAGAGACGGTCATGCAGAAAGGTCTGCAGTTGATCTTTCTCGGCATTCATCTGTTCTGAAAATCCGAGCAGATCATCGGGGCAAGCCCTGACATCCTCGACGCTCTGGATATTTCTCTGCTGGAGTCTTTCACTGCTGGTGGTGACCAGATCATTGATCTGATCGGAGATCACAGCGGAGATCGACCTGGCGATCAGCACACGCCTCGCCAGCGCATCGCCATGTTGCTGTCTCACCCTGCGCTCCGATCGAGCGAAGATCTCGATGTCCCGCAGCGATTCCAGCTCCAGCACTCCGGAGCGAAGCCCGTCATCAAGGTCGTGACTGTCGTAGGCGAGCGAATCGCCGATATCCGCCAGTTGCGCCTCCAGCGTCGGAGGAACCCCCGGTTCAAACTCGGCCAAGCCCGGCTCGTCGAAGCGACCGTAGTGCTTGACGATCGATTCGCGCACTTCCCAGGAGAGGTTGAGCCCGAGATATCCCGGATATCGCTGTTCGAGCAGATCGACGACGCGCAACGCGTGACGGTTGTGATTGAATCCGCCGTGCGCAGACATCCACTGGTCCAGTTCCCGCTCTCCCGAGTGCCCGAAGGGGGGGTGACCCAGGTCATGACCGAGCGCGATCGTTTCGACCAGATCCTCGTTGAGACCGAGTCGACGCGCG
>QNYK01000033.1 GCA_003973385.1 Bacillota bacterium
CCGAGACGGCGACCACCGAGAAGCGGCTCTTCGGATCCAGACCGGATTCCAGTGCTCGACGCAATTCTGTCCTGGCGACCTCGATTCTCGACCCCCCCACCGATGTCTCCGCGAGCATGCTCCCTGAAACATCCACCAAGAAGATGACGCGCTCACTGACGATCTCCCCGTACAGTCCCTGACGAACCGCAGTCGGTAAGCTCTTCTGTTCATCCTTTGAGTCGTCGGCTTCCGCTGCGGGGGGCTTCCAGTCCTGCTGATTCTCTCGCCACCAGATTTGCCATTGATCAGCTTCGGGCGGCAGCGCTTGTCCTGTCAGGGCGATCAGAGCCTCTCGGAAGTCCTCGAGTAATCTACCCCTGGCATCGGACATCCTGGCGATCAGTGCTCCGACCGACTCGGCTGCCCTGTGGTCACGCAAACCTCGAACTGCCTCTGATACCACCAACCAGGATCGGTCCTTCAAACTGAGCACAAGTTCCGGGCGAGAAAGGCTCTGGGGCCATGCACGCAGCACGCGCAATGCATCCAGACGCCTGGATGGATCCCTCGATTTCCTTGCTGCAGTTCGGATCGCCTCTCTTGCCCCCTGCGATTCAAGAGTACGAAGCAGGCGCAACGATTCCTGATGCACAAGCAAACTCTCGTGTGCCATTCCAAATCGCAACATCAGTGCGGCACTCTCTTCTTGATCATGCCCACCCAGAGTCTCGATGGCATCGCATATGGCAGATTCATCTCGCTTCTGAAGCGCTGACATCAGCGCATCCCGCGCCTTCGAAAATTCATCAATTTGAATCGTGCCGGTCAGATTCAGTGCCATCGCCAGCGCCAGCAGTTGACCGATCATCTCGCCCCCTGGTCGTCGCCCTGTGCCCCGAGTTCTTCCTCAACGATCTTTCGGGCGGCATTCCTCAGGTCCTCGCGGTTATTGCAGGTCTCCAGGATCTGCTCGCTGATCATCCGATCCAGCGCCCGAGCAAGGGCGTCACGATGGCCCGAATGGCTGCGAAGTAGCAGCGTCACCAGTTCGTCGACAAGGTGGTCCGAAGAGATCTCTGCCAGCAAGCGGGGAGATTTCGAAGCGCTGCGATGCAGGTCGTCTCCCGCACGGGGAAGATCCTGGGTCCTGTCGGCAGCCATCGCGATCAGATCGGTCACCCGATCCTGATTGCGAAGGACCGTACAATCAACTTCTGCCAGACTTTCATCGAAATCGTGAGGGAGCAGACACACCGATCCGAGTTCGATCACATCACCTGGTGAAATGCTACGAACCTCGATTCGTTCTCCACCGACGAAGGTACCGTTTGAACTGCCCAGGTCAGCAACCACGATGCGATCGCCATCTACGGTCAGCGCACAATGCTGTCTACTCAGTATCGGATCTTCAAGTTGCACGGCACAACTTCGCGATCGTCCCAGAGTGATGGTCCCCTCATCGAGCGGCAATTGCCTGGGCATTCCATCATGGATCAGCAACCGTAGATTCATGTCACTCCTTCTCAGTTCCCGTGATGACCTGCTGCTGAAAGAAAACCGGTAACCGACGTGGCCGACCTCGATCTACATCGATACAGGCAAGAGTAGTGGTACCGGTACACACTGTATCTCCACGAGGTGAGGTGATGGTGTATCCCAGTTGTAGCCTCGCACCCCTGGCATCGACAAGGCTGGTCTCGACTGTCAGCAGGTCATCATAGAGTGCTGGAAACTGGTAGTTGACAGTGACTTCCGAGACGAGAAACCGAATCCCTTCCTTTTCCAGTTGTTGATACGGCATTCCCAGTTCTCGCAGCCATTCTGTCCTGGCAGTCTCGAACCAGACGACATGGCGAGAATGATGGGCGATGGCGCCCTGGTCCGTCTCTTCATAGCGGACTCGAATGGTACTCGTTCCCGTGGCGTTCATCTGCGCTCCTGCTGATGGGAGTCGGAAGCGTCAGCTTGTCGCTGAAACCTGTGGCGAAACATCCTGCGTATCTCCGCCTGCGGGTAACCCAGATCTCTCCAGCGCAGGTAGGCGCTGACCGCCTTCACCGTCTGCTCATCGTAGAGATATCGCCCCGTTTCGGTGATCCTGGCCGGCTCGATCAGCCTGGACGTGACCAGGCTCTGGAGCAATTGCCGGGTGATTCCGGTCCTCTCCATGAGATCCCTGGGTTTCATCAGTTCCGCATCTGAAGCCATGGAATCAGGCTATCACGGGGTCCTTCGCCGGGGAACGCGCGGTATCCTCGGAACCAGGAGGAATCGTGCATCCAGAGCCACCATGGAAGCGAATTCATCTCGAACAGACTTCCAGCACACAACAGGAAGCTCGACGGTTGTGTCTGCTGGAGCCCGGTGTTCGCCGAGCGATCCGATCAGTCAGGCAACTGTCAGGGAGAGGACGTAGGGGCAACTCGTGGGCCAGTCCCGAGGGTGGTCTCTGGTGTACTCTCACCCTTCCCTACCCAGAAGGTCCTGATCCGTTCCATAATCTGCTGGTGGCGCTGGCGGCTTTGCGGGCGGTCTCCGATGGCCTCGGAGTGGGACACCATCGACTGGCACTGAAGTGGCCCAATGATCTGATCTTCGACGGCCGAAAATGGGGCGGTGTTCTGGCAGAGGTGTTCGGATCCGGGAAGCCACAGGAAGTCCTGTTCGGGATCGGTCTCAACCTGCAAATCAGCGAGAATCAACTGAAGGAGCAGCGGGAGATCCCCGTCGAAGCCACCTCAATCCTTGCAGAATTCGGCCACAGTCCCTCCCCGGAAGCGGTGCTGGAAAGTATCCTCTCTCACCTCGATCAACTTCTGGAGGAGGACCGTACAGAAGTGGGTAGAGAAAGAAATCGACTCCAGATAGCCGAGGTGCTCGACACCATCGGGCGTCGAATTCGCTGGGTGACGCACGGAGACGAGGACGGCGAGGGGGAGGCGACAGGAATCGCCTCGGACGGAGCCCTCATCGTCGAGAGGAACTCGCCGACACCAGGGCGGGTGGATCAGTTACGATCGGCAGAGATCTCCCATGTGAGAGTCCAGAACGATTGTTGAAACCAGGGTTACCAGCGGAAGGGTAGAACTTGAGCGGCGAGGATCATCGACCTTCACGATGGATCGAGCAGTGCTGGGAGCCATTTGTCTCCGAGCACCCGGAGCGCATCGATGGCTTCCAGAGTGCCAGCGGGATTCCGATCGATCCGCTCTATAGCAGAGACGGCAACGAGGCGGGTCCCGGTGAGTTCCCCTTCACTCGAGGAATCCATCCGAGCATGTACCGTGGTCGAATCTGGACGATGCGACAGTATGCCGGTTATTCCTCGCCAGCCGAAACCAATCAGCGCTTCCGATTCCTGCTCGATCAGGGGCAGACAGGACTCTCGGTCGCCTTCGACCTTCCAACCCAGATCGGCTACGACTCGGATGATCCGCAAGCACTGGGTGAAGTGGGACGGGTCGGTGTTCCGATCAGTACCGTTGATGATCTCGATGATTTGCTCGAGGGGATTCCACTGGATTCTGTAAGTGTCTCGATGACGATCAACTCGACCGCGCCAATACTGCTGGCGATGTTACTCGCTGTGGCCAAAAGACACGGGGTCTCTCCAGATCAGATCCGGGGTACTCTTCAAAATGACATCCTCAAGGAATACAGCGCCAGGGGAACTCAGCGGTTTCCCGTCGATGCTTCGATGAGACTGGTGGTCGATGTGATCGAGCACTGCTCGGTCGAGGTCCCTGCCTTCTACCCCATCAGTATCAGCGGATATCACATCCGTGAGGCTGGTTCGACTGCAACTCAGGAGATCGCCTTCACGCTCGCCAACGGCATCGCCTATCTCGATGCATGTCGCGATCGTGGCCTTGACCTGGTTGCTGTGGGACGAAGGCTGTCCTTCTTCTTCAATGCTCATAACCAGTTCTTCGAGGAGATTGCCAAGTTCAGAGCTGCCCGGAGAATCTGGGCCCGAATCTGCCGTGATCGATTTGGCATCGAGGATGACCGAGCTTGCCAGTTGAGATTTCATACCCAGACCGCGGGCTCCACCCTCCAGGCCGTCGAACCCGCCAACAATATCGTCAGGGTTACACTCCAGGCACTCTCTGCCGTACTCGGTGGCACACAATCGCTACATACCAATGGCTGGGACGAGGCGTTATCTCTGCCCTCGGAAGAGGCTGCCCGGCTGGCACTGAGAACCCAGCAGGTCATCGCCAGCGAATCAGGTGTACCCGACACTGCCGATCCGCTCGGAGGATCCCCCTTCATCGAGGAGTTGACGGATCAGATCGATCGTGCGGCATCCAACATCATCCAGGAAATCGATGAGCGTGGTGGGATGCTCCACTCGATAAAAGATGGCTTCGTTCGGAATGCCATCGAACAGAGTGCGTATGAAGCACAGGTGGCTCGTGATTCGGGAGAGATGCTTCCGGTTGGTTCGGAAGAAGGTGGAGAAATCCCAGAGGCTCCCTTCCATGTTGATCCTGTGATCGAGCAGCAGCGAAGAGGGAAGCTCGAACAATTCAGGGCAAATCGAGACCTCCGAGCCGTGGATTCCGCCATGGCTCAACTGGAGCAGAACGCGCGCGGAACCGTGAACTTGATGCCTTCATTGACCCACGCCATGGAATCTGGATGCACACTCGGTGAGGTGTCGAGCACGCTGGCGAGCGTGTTCGGGGAGTATCAAGATCATGGCTAGAAGCGGACCGATCAGGGTGCTACTGGCAAAGCCTGGACTCGATGGTCACGATCGGGGAATCCGCCTGGTTCTTCGCGCCCTGAGGGATGCAGGTATGGAGGTGATCTATACCGGACTGAGATCAACACCTGAACAGATCGTGCGCGCGGCCGTCGAGGAGGATGTCGAGGCGATCGGCCTCTCCAGCCTCTCCGGTGCCCATCAGACACACTTCATCGAGGTCTCAAGACTGCTGGAGTCCCATGAAGCTTCGGATGTGTTGTTGTTCGGGGGCGGGATCATTCCCCAGCAAGATGTGGAAGGTCTGAGTGCGGCTGGATTCGAGTGGATCTACCCACCAGGTACCACGCTGCATCAGATCGTCTCCGATCTCAAAGCGGAACTCCGACCCGAATCAGTACAGGGAGAGAGTACCTCATGAGTTCTCTCCAGTTGGACCACATCGGAATTGCCGTCCGATCCATCGATGCGGTCCTACCCCTCTGGAGAGATGCTCTGCACGCCACGCTAGGAGATCGAGAGACGATCGCATCCGAGCTGGTCGAAGTGCAGTTCTTGAGCACCGGAGACACCACCACTGAACTGGTCGAGCCAACCTGTGATGAATCCCCTGTTCATCGCTTCATCGAAAAGCGTGGCGAGGGACTACATCATGTCGCGTACAGGGTCGAAAATCTGGCTGAAACGATGGGCAGACTCACTGCTGCAGGGTCGGTCCTGATCTACCCCCAACCGAGGCAAGGCAGTCACGAAACGATGATCAATTTCATTCACCCCTCCTCCACAGGTGGGATCCTGATCGAACTGGTGGAGTATCCACAGCAGGGCTCCGGACAATCCGCTGAAGAGGAGATCGACAGTTGAAGGAAAAAAACCGAACCGAAGCGAGGAAGCGCCTTGAGGCCGCAAAACTCGGCGGCGGTGAAGCTCGCATAGAGCGCCAGCACGGAGCCGGAAAATTGACCGCGAGGGAGCGGGTCGCAGTGCTCCTCGACGAGGGAACATTCCAGGAATTGGACGCTCTCGTGACCCACCGCTGCAGTGACTTCGGTATGGAAAAGCGGCGAGTTCCCGGAGATGGCGTCGTCACCGGTTGGGGAGAGATCGATGGGCGCCGTGTGTTTCTCTTCAGCCAGGACTTCACAGTCGAGGGCGGCAGTCTCTCGGCAACAAATGCAGCAAAAATCTGCAAGGTGATGGATATGGCTCTCAAGGCAGGCACTCCGCTGATTGGCCTCAATGACTCCGGTGGAGCGCGGATTCAGGAGGGGGTTGCCAGTCTCGGCGGCTACGCCGACATCTTTCTACGCAACACACTGGCATCCGGGGTGATCCCGCAGTTGAGCGCCATCCTCGGTCCCTGTGCAGGGGGAGCCGTCTACTCCCCTGCATTGACAGATTTCATCTTCATGGCCGAGGGTACCAGCTACATGTTCGTGACCGGACCCAATGTCGTCAAAACAGTCACTCATGAGGAAGTGACCCAGGAACAACTCGGTGGCGCCTCGACGCATGCTACCCGCAGTGGCGTCTCTCATTTTCGTTGCCAGGATGACCGTCACTGCCTGGAAGAGATGCGAAAACTGCTCTCCTACCTGCCTTCGAATAATCTCGAAAGTCCACCCGAGAGCCCCTGTACCGATCCCATCGACCGTGCCGATGCTGAACTGGCGATGATCGTCCCGGAGAGTCGGGGAAAACCCTATGACATGCATGATGTGCTGCGGCGAGTGGCGGATCAGGATTCACTGATGGAGGTGCAGCCGGACTTCGCTCGAAACATGATCACAACTTTTGCCCGAATGGATGGGAAGCCGGTCGGAATCGTGGCGAATCAACCCTCTGTTCTCGCGGGTTGCCTCGATATCCATGCCAGTGTGAAGGCAGCACGATTCGTGAGATTTCTCGACTGCTTCAACATTCCGATCATCACTTTTGTGGATGTCCCGGGATTCCTGCCGGGCACTGACCAGGAATGGAATGGAATCATCTCTCACGGTGCCAAACTGTTGTACGCCTACTGCGAGGCGACCGTTCCCAAACTGACAGTGATCACGCGAAAAGCATATGGTGGTGCCTACGATGTCATGTCATCGAAGCACATCCGAGGAGATCTGAACCTCGCATGGCCATCCGCCGAGATTGCGGTGATGGGTGCTCCTGGAGCGGTCGAAATCCTCTTCAGGAAAGAAATCGCGGATTCGGACAATCCAGAAGAAGTGGCCGCTGCCCACGCCAGTGAGTACGAGGAACTTTTCGCAAATCCGTTCACTGCTGCTGAGAGAGGCTACATCGATGCCGTCATCGAAGAACCTGAAACGAGGCGTCGCCTGATAGAAGGACTTCGCCTGTTGGCCGGCAAGAGAGACCACAACCCTCCGAAGAAACATGGGAACATCCCATTATGATTCGCAAAAATTCGAGAAAAATCGGTAAGGTGCTGGTCGCCAACCGCGGAGAGATTGCCATCCGTGTGTTCCAGTGCTGCCGTGAGCGCGATATAGAAACAGTGGCGGTCCATTCGGAGGCTGACGCCACCGCCCCGCATCGATTCGCCGCAGATGAATCGATTCTGATCGGTCCAGCTGCCCCCTCTGAATCGTACTTGCGGATCGATGCGATTCTTGAAGCAGCCCAAGAATCGGGAGCAGATGCGATTCACCCGGGTTACGGCTTCCTGTCGGAAAATGCAGAATTCGCCAGGGCTGTCGAGGAAGCAGGCATCATCTTCATCGGTCCCACTCCCGACCAGATTGCCTCGATGGGAGACAAGATACAGGCCCGCAAATTGATGGCGGCGGCATCGGTACCGGTGATCCCCGGAACCGATGAGCCCATCGATGATGAGAAGATCCTCACGAAGGAAGCTCAACGCATCGGCTTCCCACTGCTGATCAAGGCAGCTGGTGGCGGCGGTGGTAAGGGAATCCGTAGAGTGGATGGACCAGCAGATTTGGTCTCCGCCTGGGAGAGAACCCGATCAGAGGCACAATCTGCTTTCGGCGATGGACGCGTTTACCTGGAGAAATTTGTCAGTCCTGCACGCCACATAGAGGTCCAGGTGGTCGGAGATGGTAACGGCGCGGTCTGGTTCCTCGGTGAACGAGAGTGCTCTCTTCAGAGAAATCACCAGAAGGTGCTGGAGGAGAGCCCATCCCCGGTGATCGACGAAGATGTTCGAGATAAGTTGCGCTCTGCTTCCATCGCAGGAGCCTCGTCCATCGAGTACCGCGGTGCAGGAACGATGGAGTTTCTCTATGACCAGCAGAGTCGCGAGTTCTTTTTTCTGGAGATGAACACCAGGCTCCAGGTGGAGCACCCGGTCACGGAGATGGTCACGGGAATTGATCTTGTCGGAATGCAACTCGATGTGGCCAACGGAATGACCCTGGAGCATGATCCAGATCTGGCCCGACGCGGCTGGTCGATCGAATTCCGCATCTGCGCCGAAGATCCGTACCGAAACTTCCTTCCTTCAACTGGTCAGATTCGCGCGCTCAGAATCCCCCACGCCCCCTTCTCGCGCATCGACGGCGCCCTCAGGGAAGGGCTGGAGATCACGCCCTATTACGATCCGATGCTGGCCAAGGCGATCGTCTGGGGAGAAAACCGCAAGGCTGCTGTGGACCGTCTCACAGCGTTGCTATCTCGCCTGCGTATCGGCGGTATCCACACCACTGTTCCACTCGGAATACAACTCTGCAATCAGGGCTGGTTCCTCGATGGCAACTTCGACACGGAAACACTCGAGTCGTGGATGGCAGACCGAACTCAACGCAGCGATGTTCCCGATGATATTCAATTGATCGCCGCAGTGGTTGCCCGTCATGCACTGAGTTCTGCACGGTCACATTCTTCTCCTGGCGAACCTGGAGGTGGCGCCTGGGGATTGGCTGCCAGAAAAGGTGGAGTCAGAGGGACCCTGACATGAAGTACCGTGTGGAATGGGATGACCAGTATCGCGAAGTTGTAGCCCATCGTGATCCACTTGGCAGGGAATGGCGCTTCGAGATGCCCGATGGCCGCATCATCGATGCCAGGGTAGAAACACTCGAAGAAGGTGCGGTGCTACGATTGATCATCGGTGGTGAAAGCCGAACTCTTTCGCTACTACCGGGAAATCGAGCAGGAGAACCTGTACGATTTTTGCTCGACCACACCCCCATCGAACTGGACGTGCTCGATCCGATCGATCTGATCACTCGCGAAGTGGGACCTGGCCCGGGATCCTCTGGCCGTCAGGAGATCCACAGCATCATGCCAGGAATCGTCAAGAAGCTCCTGGTACCCGCTGGAACCGAGGTGGAATCGGGTGCCCCTCTGCTGCTGCTGGAAGCGATGAAGATGGAAAACGAGATCCTGTCCCCGGCGGCGGGGACGATTCAGGAGATTCTGGTCGCAGAGGGAGACGCCGTGGCAGCGGGCGCACTCTTGATGGTGATCGATCTTCCCAGCTGATCGATGGCCGAGCGCACTGATTATCCGAACGGATCCGAATCCACGACCGGCTTCTTCTTGGGCTTTTCCTTCTGATCGCCCTGTTTCTTTGATGGGTCTGCGGCATCCTTCGGAATCGTGATTCCTGTTCCAGCACATCCCTTGCAGGTGAGTGCCTTTTCCCCCATGCAGTCTTCGCACTTCTCGGGAAACGTGCCTTTTCCCGAACATTCCTTGCACTCGCTTCGCTTTCTTCCCTTGCAGATGGGACATACGATCTTGCCCTTGCCACTGCAGTCCCGGCAACGCGTTTTCACTTTTTTTCCCTGGACTGGATCAAATCTCTCGTAAGTACCCGCACCTCCACATCGGCGGCAATCCAGCAGCGAATCCTCGACACCCGCACAGGTCACACATTTTTTTCCCGCACCGGTACCCGCACATCGAGTACACGGATTCGAGATGGCACCACTTCCCTCACAGACCTTGCACGGGGCCTTTCCCAGGGCGTCACAGAGCCGACACCACTTTTCAGGGTTTTCTCTTTTCCTCGCCTCGATCTCTACCGCTGGCAATTTCGCGAGCACCATCTTTTCTTGATCAAACATCTTTTTCTCGTGACACCAGGCCAGCAGTTCCTTGTAACCCTTCAGGTCATCAGGTTTCAGAGCGGCGAGGCGCCTTGTGAACTCCGCCGTCGATAGTTCTCCCCTCGTGATCTTCTCGATCTCTTTCAATTGCAGTACCATCACTGCTCGAGACTTCCCGATGACCACCTCGATCTTCAATTCCTTCGCCGATTCTGACAGGATTTTTCCCTCGAGCTTTTTCCCGGACTTGAGCAGGATCACATCTGCAGGCAGCACCTCTGGCATCAACAGCAGAAAAAGCACGCAGAAGCCGATGATCAGGATTCGCATCAGTTCCCCTCCGGAATCTTCAGATAGAGTTTGTCCATTCCGGATCTCTTGATCGACCAGACCGGGATTCCTCGTCTTCGTGCAATGAGTACTCCTCCGATGATCATCAGAGTAGAGAGAGCCAAACTCACGAGAACTACCTCGGGCGCCATCTCTGCTCCAGTGCCTGCTGCACTTCTATAGATGAGATGCACGGGGGGCGAGAGCCACTCCACCTTCTCTGACCACAACGAGAGTTCCCGAGCAGTGGCCACCATCATCGCCAATCCCACCTGGATCCCATTCGCAAGCACTGCACTGATGATTCCATTGAACCCACACTGGCCGAAGAACCACGCTGTGGCCAGCACGGATATTCCCCAGGTGAAAAGGATGCCCTGCATCTGAATAAATTTGGCTGAATTTTCGAGAAACAGCGAACTGCCATTCAGGGGCAACATCGTCCCGGTGGTTGAATACTCCATGAGCCAACAACCGACAGTCGCTCCGAAACAGATCCCCCATAACACTGTTGCAAACAGAAAGTTACGGATACCTCCGGGGAAGAACACGATCCCCAGCCAACTTGTCCAGTGTCCCCGCTGTCGAATCTGTGCAATCCGCAACGGAACTCGCGCCTCGGATCCTGCAAAGCGAGCCAGACCAAGGACAGAAAGGCCAACAAAAACACTCATCAACTTTCCCACATCTCTGATCATCGAATTGTAGTTACCCGGCTGTAGATCTGGCCCAACCGTGATGAGGATGAGGCCAACAACAACCAGAAAAATGATCAATGACAGTGCCCTGATCGGCACATCGCGTGCTGACTCGACCCCCGACAGGAAGTGCGTGGCCCCCATCAGGGAACCCACAACAAGGAAGAGATATCCGGGAATGCCCCAGGCCCAGAACTGCCAATCAATAGGTGCCGATTCCAGGTAATCCAGAAGCAATATCCCCTGGGAATAGACCTCTGAAGTAAGGAAAGTGCCGGCGATGATCAGCAGAGGAACGGCAAAGAGAGCCACCTGGAGAATCGCTCGAACCGTGCTTCGGGTCGAGGCGGAGGAGAGGATTCCGATGCAGGCGATCAGCGTTGCGGCAAGAAAGTGGATCAGGTACTCGAACAGGATCGAGAGCACAGAGACGCCACCAAATAATGTCGTCAGTGACAGCAGAGGTGCGGGGAGCAACAGCAAGTAGAATAGGATTCCAAGAATCCCATATAACTTCCCCCTGACGATCTGTCCTGGCCTCATTCCGGAGCCGATCAATGGATCCCAGGTTTTTGCCTGCAATTCCGTGGTAATGCTGATCGCTGCCAGGAGCGGAATCACGAGGCAGATGGCACACATCTGCACGATGAAGTAGATGCCCACCAACTGTGCCGCGTGCACCTCTGGTGATGTTCTTGATCCGGCCAACTGCGAGATGGAATAGATCCACATCACACTACCCACCACGGCAGCGAACACTAACTGGATGATGAGGGATCGAGTGCGGCGAATTCTCACAATCAGTTCCTTCTGGATGATTGCGTAACTGGATCCCCCCAGCAGATTCGATCCGATCATTGCACCTCTCCCGTCGTGAGGCTCATGAACAGATTTTCAAGGTCGTCTTCATGCCTGCGAACTCTCGTGAAAGCGACCTTTCTGGAGGCCAGCGCAGCCCAGACCTGATGAATCTCCGAGTCATCTTCTGACCAGTCGAAACTGAGCTTTCTTCCCTCCAGTAGGATCCTGCTGACACCGGGAATCTGTGAAAGAATCGCTTCCACATCATCATTGGCCTCGACGAGAGTGACCTCATACTGGACATCTCCGGACCTGATCCTGTTCTGGATCTGCTCCATCGATCCATGCGCCACCAGATGCCCCTTCTCAACAATGCTGACAGAGTCACAGATGGGCGAAAGTTCCGACAAGATGTGGCTGGAGAGAAATACTGTCTTTCCCAGTCGTCGTAACTCCGTGAGCAAACTTCTGAACTCGATCCGGGCGCGAGGATCCAGACCACTGGCCGGCTCATCAAGAATCAATAGATCCGGCTCGTGCAGGAGGGTCTGGGCGAGGCAAAGTCTTTGCTTCATTCCCTTCGAGAGGACATGGACTTCGACTTCGAGCAACTTATCCAGGTCCGTCAATTCCACAACATCGGAGATCGCTGATCGTCGCCGGGAGGCAGGCAACTGGTGAGCCATGGCGAAGAACTCGAGATACTCCATCACCGACAAGCCTTCATAAACACCGACATAGTCCGGCATGTATCCCAGCCGCAGCCTCACCTCCTCTGGCTCGGTGACGACATTGGCACCATCGATCCAGGCTCCCCCTGCTGTGGGAATCTGCAAGGCAGCTAGAATCCTGATGGTCGTTGTTTTTCCTGCACCGTTTGGTCCGATGAAGCCGTGAATGACTCCACGAGGAATGTCAAAACTGATGCCTGCCAGCGCGTCTTTCTTGCCAAAGGACATCCACAGATCTCTGACCTCGATGATAGATGGACGCGACTCATTCATCTGCGGTGACCGCTTCCCCATTCAAGATTGCCATCCCAGATCGTCACCATTGTTTCTGGTTCGATACCGAGTCGGTTTCGCTCACTCTCTTCCAGAAATTCGGAAGCAGTGGTCCGCATCATTCGATAGGTGGCGGAATTGAGGAGTCCAGATCGACCCTCCCACCCTGGAAACAACTCGCCACCTAGCCATTGTCCCGGCCTTGATTCGAACAACTGCTGTGTTGAGGACCGCCCTTTGACCAATGCCAACCTGCGAGGCTCCGAGTTCGCCTGAACTACGAGACGTTCCATCAGTGGAACCTTGATCACCTCACATCGTGCTTCATGGCTCAGCGAACGGATCCGACGATCAATTACTGAAGTGGTGGAACCATCAGGATGCTGGAGGTAGTTACAACTGTCCCGAGCCGCTCCCACCGCCAAGGGCGTTCTTGGCATCGAATTGGTCGTCACACTTTCGTCAGTGGTCCCTGTTGGCGAATAGTGGGATTCGATCACAATCGCAACAGCGTCCGTGCTATTCAATTCTCGAACTATCAGCACTTCCTCCACGTGGCGAGAGGTCACACCGAGTCTCACCAGCGACAGTACGAATACGGCAGCGATACAAGCGGCGGCAAGCAGGGGTTGAATCCACAAAAGATGTGGGAGCTTACCCCTTTTCTTGAGGATGAATCCGATCGACGGCCACAACACGAGTACATAGACCAGTCCGATCCAGAAGATCAACTGCAACGGACCTGCACCCCGCTGATTAAAATCGATCGCTTCCAGCACATACTGGAATGGGGATCTCGATTCGATCACTGAAATCGCAGATCCCAGGTGCATCGGGTGGCGATCAAGACCGATCACACCCGATCCCAGTTGCCCTCCAGCGAGCTCCAGTGCCAACCAGCGACCGAGCCCCTGCTTGATCTGTACGCAGGAACTCAGGCTCCCGGATCCACTGGACTCGGAAATTCTCTCACCGATTCCCTCGATCGGAAATACGATCCGCTCAGCCCCCCTGTCATCCGAGTGAACCTGAGGCTCGAGTTCTAACCCGCTGATCCAGCGAAGCCCACGCCCCTGACCATCCGGTCGCAAGATGACGCTGACTCCACCCCGAACAGCCTCTCGAAGGGCCTTTCGCTGTCCAGCAGAGACATCTTCGGGATCCACTCCGTCGAGCAGCACGAAGTCGAATCCGAGCAGAGCTTCTCGATTCAGTGGCAGATCGCCAGCCACGATCCGAGAGGAACTCTCCACCATGCCGGCCATGCGCGGCCAGTTGAATCTCTGCGTGGGAGCAATGGATTTACCGGCCAAGACCACTTGCAGAGAGCAATAAGTATTTGGATTGCCCATGACCTGAGAATCGAAATAAACTTCGTCTTGCATGATTTCCGGATAGCCATCCAGGGGCATCGGTATGCCATTTTTCCAGACCTTGAACTGGCACTTATTATTGTACCAGGCCCCGCCAGATCCGAGGCAGTTGGGCAATCCTACCAGCAGCCGTTTATTATCTGCGCCTGCAGCGACCTCCATGGTGTGGCGCCATGAGAACTTTCTCTGCTGGGAGTTGGACCGTAGAGTCGTCCTGCCAGATATCTCGATGTCGAAAACAGCATCTTGATCACCGAACTGGTGACCCACCATGATCATCAGCGGGTGCCAGTTATGGAATAGATCGCTGTTGGCATTATCCACTTTCCGCTGTCTCAGACTCACGATATCTACTGAACTCCGATCCAGAACCAACTGAGCCTCGCAGATGGGTGAGACGATCAGCAGGCACAAGACCATGACGCTGGACAGTTTCCACAATGAAGAGGAAGGCGGGCGAGAATTACCGGCTGAACCTCTCACTCGTCCCCCGGCGTCTTATCGAGGGCACTTCTTCCCGCGACAGCGTCGCGCAAGATGCTGCAATTCATGTACTCGATCTGGCCACCCGCAGGCAATCCTCTGGCAAGCATGGTGACGGAGACATCTGCTTTCGAGAGCGCCTCTGCGACCAGCAGCGCCGTGCCATCCCCTTCAAAGTCAGGATTCGTGGCGAGTATCACCTCCTTCACATCGGATGATTCGCTGCGCTCGATCAAACGTTGCAGGGCGATCTGCTCGGGACCACGTTCGTCCATCGGTGAGAAGGATGCCCCGAGCACGTGGTAGAGCCCTGAATAGGAGCCACTCTCCTCGATCGCTCGCAGATCTTTGGGCTGCTCAACAACGCAGATGACTGCTCGATCCCTGCCATCATCCAGACAGATGGCGCAGATCTCTTCCTCGCTGATGTCCTGGCATTGTTCACACCGACGCAACTCATCCTTGACCCTGCGAATCGCATCGGAGATGCGCATCGCATCTTCTCTGGAGACTTTCAGCACATGGTATGCGAGCCGTTCGGCACTCTTTTGACCGATCCCGGGCAATGAGGCGAACGCATCGATCAGTTCTCCCAGTAGGCCTTCTCCCGACAAGATCCCCCCTATGCCATTCCCGGGAAGGACATTCCGCCGGTGACTCGCGAGGTTTCCTGGTCGGAGAGTTCCTTTGCCTTCTCCAGAGCCTGTTGAACCGCCACCAGCACCAGGTCCTCGAGCATCTCGATATCTTCCGGGTCCACAACCTCAGGGTCTATCTCGACCTTCAGCACCTCTTGCTGGCCACTGGCATATACCTTGATGAGTCCACTGCCAGATTCTCCCAGCACGGTTCGCTGCTTGAGATCTTCCTGGACCGCTTTCAGTTCCTTCTGCATCTTCTGCGCCTGCTGGAACAAGCCACCCAGATCACCGGTTGACATGATAAGTCTCCTTCAATTATTGCCCTGGACCCGATCCTCATCCCGTATCGGACCACGATTTTTCGCCTCGCTCGAAAATATATCCGCTGCCTGACCAACGATTTCAGGCCTCTCTGCAGAACCCGAAGATTCTGGCGCTGGATCGGCCTCCGCTGGTAACTCTTCGATCTCGATCGAGCCGTGTTTTCTCTGCCACGAGTTCAAAACCTTTCGCACGTCATCCTTCGCAAGCGCCTGATAAAGTTCGCTCGTGGCCTGTAGTTGCCATCCGTCATCCGCACGGGTGATTTTCCCGCCGAGACGGATCATTCTAGGCAGCAGTTTGTCGACTGTCCGCAGCAGATCGATCAGTTGATCCTCAGGTGAGTTGCCATCCGTTGCGGGATCCATATCGGTCTTCGAGATCGCTGATGCAACACCGGAAGACCTGGCATCGCCTTCACGCTGCCGAAGTGCTTCCCGAGCAGCAGCAGCTCCACGAGCAGGAAGTTTCTGGGCTGGCTGCTCCGCGGAGATGGTGGCCTCCGGAAGCCTTGTTTCCGCTCCAACTGTTGCTTCACGCCGATCAGGATGCGGATCGCTGTCGATCCGGGAAATGGAACCAGCAGCGGCTCCCATCTCAGGACTGGTGAGCGACCGGATCGGTACCAACGATCGCAATGTCCCCATCCGCATCAATGCGAGTTCCAGCAGCAGATCACCACGATCCTGACGACGCAACTTTTGTCGGGTCTCCTGGATGATCTCCTGGGCGAGTAGGTTTGCCTCGAGATCCTCATCACCCCAACCATCACCAACTCCGATGTGTAGTCGTTGGCGCAACGCCTCGGCGATCTGATCGGTCAACACCGATGCCTCGGTTCCCCCAGCAAAAATGGCTGTCACTCCCTCGACGACCGCAGAGAGATCGCCGGAATCGACCGCTGACAACAATTCTGACAGTGTTTCACTCGATATCCTGCCAGTGATCCGGTCCAGATCATCGGGACCGGGCTGGTCACCTGCAAAGGAAAGCACCTGATCGAGTAGCGACTGGGCATCTCGCATGCCTCCATCAGCGAGGGATGCGATGTTCTCGAGCAATCCCGGCTGCGGATCGGCGCCCTCCTGCTGACAGATCTGGCCGAGCCGACGAACGATGTCCTCGCGAGAGATCGAAGCGAAATCGAACCTCTGGCAGCGGGAAAGAACCGTTGGAATCACCCGCTCCGGTTCGGTCGTGGCAAAGATGAACTTCACATGCGGGGGGGGTTCCTCGAGGGTCTTGAGCAGGGAATTGAACGCTTCCCTGGTCAGCATGTGCACCTCGTCGATGATGAAGATGCGATACGGGCCCAGACTGGGAGCGTACTGGACATGCTCGATCAAACTACGGATATCATCGATGCCCCGATGGGATGCGCCGTCCATCTCGGTGACATCGGAATCTTCTCCGCGAAAGATCTGTTCGCAAGTGGCACACTGATCGCAGGGGACCGCATTTTCTCCATCAGGGCACTGCAATGTCCTCGCAAAGATCCGTGCCATCGAGGTCTTACCCACTCCACGCGGCCCACAGAAAAGATAAGCGTGAGCGAGACGGTTCTGCAGGATCGCCTGCCGTAATGCCTCGGCGACCGGCTCTTGCCCCACCACGTCATCGAATTTTCTGGGGCGGTAGCGCCGTGCGATCACTTCGTAACGATCAGAAGTAGCGGCGCTCGGCACAGATGGAGGGGTTGGAGACGTTTCCTTCATGGAGTCATCAAAACCGCGACGAGCCGGTGCTGCAAGGCGTCAAATGGAAACTGGAGCCGCGACAGCAGCGATCCAGAGGTGGCAGGAGGGAAATAGACCGGAGCCCGAAGCACACCGACGGGGACCGACATGGCTGCTCCCGTCAGGGCCTGACCAGGTTCACGGGCCGCCAGTCGCCCGGACCCCGGAAGTTACTATTTCCATCCAGATTCGGTGGCTCCAGGAGCCACGCCAACACAACCAGCGCGAAACGCAACGAGGTTGGCGGAGAGGGTGGGATTCGAACCCACGGTACGCGTAAACGCACACACGCTTTCCAAGCGTGCTCCTTAAACCACTCGGACACCTCTCCCGACGCTTCCTCGATTCGTCTCGTCGCCCCAAGATCAGGGGGACCGATGCTCCTCGATCAGGAGCCATTTTCCCAGGAATTCTCGTCAATTCCAGAGGTCAACAGCAGACCTTGAGGCCGTGAGAGTGGCGGAGAGGGTGGGATTCGAACCCACGGTACCCGTGAAGGCACACCGGTTTTCGAAACCGGCCCGATCGACCACTCTGGCACCTCTCCGCTATCGTCCATCCACGTCATTTTTTGCCCGAACTGTCCCTGCGTTGCTGAAAAAAGCAACGCAGCAGTTCGCCCGACTCCTCACCGAACAACCCACCGGACCACGAGACGTCGTGGTTGAAGAGGCCAGGCTCGAATATCCGCAACTTCGTGTCCACTGCACCCCAGCGAGAATCAGTGGCTCCGAAAACAACCCTGGCAATCCTCGCCTGGAGGATCGCACCGGCACACATCGGGCAAGGCTCCAGGGTGCAAAAGAGCGTCGTGCCATCCAGCCGCCACCCATCGATGGCCTCGGCGGCCTGACCGATGGCGAGGATCTCAGCGTGTGCCGTCGGATCGCGAAGGGTCTCCTTCGCATTCCGCGCCTGACCGATCACCCCCTTCTCGGGATGCACGATCACCGCTCCCACCGGGACCTCGCCGTCCTGCTCTGCAGCCTTCGCTTGCTCTAGCGCCAGTTGCATGTGGATTCGGTCGGAATCTTCATCGAGCCAGGAGATGCCCATTCGAGGTCCTCCGCTCCTGGTCAGGGATCGATCAAGCACGCCGGGGAGGATTCGAACCCCCAACCTCCTGATCCGTAGTCAGGTGCTCTATCCAGTTGAGCTACCGGCGCGTAGAAGGGCCAATGTTAGCCAGCCCCCCCAAGGTGTCAAGGCGACCGGAGCACCGCTCACTTCCCATCCCAATCATCGGGTACCCAGTCGTCGAGGTCCTCGTCGACGGGTGGCACTGACGAGGAATCTGGGGGCAAATCTGAATCCAGAGCGACAACGGGTGCCACCGCAGCCTCGGCTTTCTTCCCGGAACTTGTCCCTTCTGCTGGATCGATATCCGCAACATCAGGGTCCTCGGACTCGCAGAGCAGATCGTCGAGTATTTCGAGTCCCCGATCGGAACCCTGCTGACGAAGGCGCTCCGGTTCGGGCAGAGCATCGAGTCCCGAAAGACCGAGCAGCTCAAGGAACTCCGTGGTGGTGCCATACAGGAGAGGGCGTCCAATCGACTCCTCCTGACCGACCACACGCACCAGCCCCCATTCCATCAGGTTCTTGAGAATGGGCCCGCACTGCACTCCGCGCACAGCTTCCAGATCGGACCTGCGGACAGGCTGACGATAGGCGATGACCGCCAGCGTCTCGAACGCGGCTGAACTGAGCCGAATCCTGCGTCGCCCGCCCCGCAGTCTGGCCACGAAGGGTGCGAATTCTGGTTTGGTCAGAAGCCGTAGTCCAGCGCCGCCCTCATGAAGCAGATAGCCACGAGGCGAAGTGATCAACTCTGCCTCCAGTTCGAGCAGGGCTTTCTTGATCGCTCCCTTCGGTGCTTCACGTAGCATCGCATGAAGCCGACGGCGAGTGACCGGTTCGGGGGACGCGAACAGGATCGCCTCGATGGTTGATTTCAATCGTTCTCCAGCGAGTTCTTCGAGCGACTCACCTTCATCGCAGCCGGGCACCTTCGAGAGTTTCTCCGGCTTACCATCCGGTCCATTGCTGTCACGAGATATCATCGTTCTCCTTCTGAGCGATCCCAATCCTCTGTCACCTCGGTCGGCTCCGGAACAACTTCGATGGACACAGAAATCCGTCTTCGGATCAACCGCTCCACAGTCAGTAACTCTTCATCGGTGGCGGGCTCATCCAGCAACTGCTGGAGCAACTGGGCCCGCACCTCAGAGTAGGCTCGAGTGGCTCTCGTCTCCACCACCCTGAACAGGTGCCAGCCGTAATTAGCCTCTTGGACCGGTCCCAGCACATCTCCCACGGCCACCTGGAACACCTCGAAGAAGGCCGGATTCCCGGCCAGTTCTGATTCTCGTATCCAGCCGCTGCCAATTCTGGGCATATGAGCGGGTCCGATCCCGACAGGCGTTTCGACAGCCTCCTCGAGGGGTGTTCCCGAGACGAGTACTTCACGGGTGTTTTTTGCCCATTGTTCGATCCGGGTCCTGAGTTGCCCCTCATCGGAAGATGCTGGGAAGGCGATATGCTCGACCAGTCGTCTCGGCTCTTTCCATGTCACCCGCCACAGGTCGAGAATTTCCTCCTCATCGATCTCTCTGTGGTGAGAGACCACAGCCTGGATCAGCAGAGCAGGACCAACCTCTAGGGAGATCTCCCGGCGTAGATCACTTTCGATCAATCCCTGCAACTCCAGTCTTGCGAGTGCTCGCTGGCGCTCCTGAAAGGTCTCCCCGAGGATTCGGGTCATCTCCTGCTCGACCTGAGCGGCAATCTCCTCGGAATCGATACCGAGCCCCAGGCGTTCCGCTTCGGCGCTGAAGAGTGACTCACGGACCAACCCATTGAGTGCTCGAGGACCGTAATAGCGCTCGAGAATCCGTTGTTTGAGCTCACGATCAGTGATGATGTCTCGTCCGATGCGAGCCAGGATGGTCTGCCCAGCAGGGGCCTGTAGGCGGTTCTCCTGATCAGAGTGAATCCCTGATCGAGGGGCTGAATTGGAACCCCGATGCGTATCCATCGCCCTCTGGGGTGATTCACAACCCGACGATAGGGTGATGACCAGCGTCAGTAGAAATGAGCATCTCATCAAGAACCCATACCTTCGTAGTGGCGCAGGACTTCAACGAGTTGAGTCGTCGAGAGCATCCCCATCTCCACCATGCAAAGGCCCATCATCTTTCGGCCTCGACCAACTTTTTCCAGGCGCTCCTGTTCAATCAGCACACGATCCACATCGTCACGGGTGACAAAACCGAGTTGAACAGCCAGATCACCGAATCGAGTGCCGCCCTCACCGAGCGGAGTCCTCTCACTGCTGTATCCTGTCGGATGGGTTCGATGCCAGCGCCATGCAGTCTCCATGATCATCGACATCTCGCTGTGTTCAGGAGACCAACCAAGTAGTTGTTTCGCCTTCTCATTGGAAGCGAGCAATGTGGCTGGATCTCCATCTCTACGCCCTTCTTCCACGACATCAAAATCAACCCCTGTGATCTGCTTCGCGGCTTCCACCACTTCGCGCACAGATGCACCCGCAGAAGATCCCAGGTTAATTGACTCTCCAGCGACGGTATCTATCCGCTCAAGAGCCCTGAGGTGCGCCCGAGCGATGTCGGTGACATGCACGAAGTCACGCACACAGGAGCCATCCGGCGTGTCCCAATCAGTGCCAAAAATGATGAACCGCTCTCGGCTTCCCAGCGCGCATTGCAAGAGCAATGGGATCAGGTGCCCTTCCTCGGCATGGTCCTCCCCTACCAATCCAGAAGGATCGGCACCGGCAGCGTTGAAATACCTGAGGCACACGTGCTTCAGCGGGTGACGCTGAGATATGGCGGTCAGTGTTTCTTCCACCAATCGCTTCGAATCACCGTACGGATTGACAGGACGCAAGAGGTGCGTCTCCGGAATCGGAGTTTCCTCGGGATCGCCATAGACCGCTGCCGTGGAGGAGTGAATCAGTATCGGTACCTCTGCCAGCAGCATCGCATCCACCAGATTCAAGGTGCCTGCCAGGTTGTTATGGTAGTAGGCCGCCGGGATCTGGACCGATTCAGGCACGCTGCAGGAAGCTGCCAGGTTGAAGACCGCATCGAACTGATTCGTCTCGAATACAGCCCGAAGAGTTTTTCTGTCGTGGGTACTCCCCTCGATCAACTCCACATCCGAGATCGCTTCCCTGTGGCCTTCACTCAGATCGTCGAGGACGACCACCTCGTGACCTGCTCTGAGGCTCTCGAGTACACAATGGCTGCCGATATATCCGGCACCCCCCACGACCAATACCCTCATCCGGTGGCTCCCTCCCGGGTCAGATGTTCAGGCAAGATTCTACTCTCTTTCCTGCAGGAAGTCGCCCTACCCAGCGGATGTTACAGTAGGATTCAGTCCAGTAGAAACCGAGAGGAAGTGACACTGATGGCTCGCGAAGATCGAAGCAACGATGCCCCACGTTCCATCGAGGTGAGCACTGGAATTATCTGCGGAATTGATTCCAGCGTTCAATATCGGTGCGGCAATACCACTATCTTGTGTGTTGCATCGCTCGAGGAAGGCACTCCCAAGTGGAACACCAAACCTTCAGGTTGGGCCACCGCTGATTACCAGATGATGCCCTACAGCGTCACACCAAGACTCGACAGGGTCAGCCATCGGAGCCCGGATGGGCGCGCCACCGAGATCAAACGTCTGATCGGTAGATCACTCCGCGCCGGACTGGATCTCTCACTGATGCCTGGCTACACCATCCGAGTCGATTGCGATGTGCTCCACGCCGATGGCGGTACCCGGACCGCCTCCATCAATGCCTGCGCGGTCGCAGTGAGCCTGTTGATCCAGCAGCACCTCACCAGTGGAATCTTCGCCACGGACCCGCGCCGTGCGCTCATCCTGGGAATGAGCGCCGGAATCCTGGATCAGGAACTGCTCGTCGACCTCGATTATGAGGAAGATAGCAGTGCTTCCCTCGACCTGAACCTCATCGGCACCTCGACCGGGGAGGTGGTCGAGGTCGTCGGCGGGTGCGAAAGAGGTCCCGTTGCCATGGAAACGATGCAGAGCGTCATCGACGCTGCCCGGGGAGGAATCGTGCAGGTCTCCCAGATGCTCGATGAGCATCTGGTGGCGATGAGCCCCTGATCCACCTCGAGATCTCTCGGAAGTCCCGATGAAAGGGCTGATCCCGTCGGCGCATGGTCAGATGTCGCGAATCGGGTCTCCTTGCGCATCCCATGCGCCTTTCGTAGCATCACGCCCAGGCCCGCTTCCTCAGGGGACACTGCCCCGCATCGAAACTCGGAGAATAGTGTGACCGCGCCCCAAGACCGCACCCTCCTCATCGCCTCGGGGAACCATCACAAGCACGATGAATTTCGCCGTGCATTCCCTTCCGAGATCGCCCGGCTGGTGGTTCCCTCCGAACTGGTAGCGACGGTCGGATCCGCGGCACCTGATCCCACCGAAGATGGGGAGACCCTGCTCGAAAATGCAGTCATCAAGGCGCGAGCGTTCTCGCTCTGGAGTGGCCTTCAGGCGATCGCGGACGATACCGGATTGATGGTCGATGCACTCGACGGTGCTCCCGGCGTACTCTCTGCTCGCTGGGCAGGTGAGGGGGCATCCTTCGAGGACAATGTCACGAGATTGATGGATCAACTGAAAGATGTTCCTCGCCAGCGGCGGGGGGCGGAATTCCGCTGTGTGCTGGCACTCTGCGACGGTGATCAGGTCATCCTGACCGTGGAGGAGCGGTGCAGCGGTACGATCACTGATATCAGCCGTGGCGTGGATGGATTTGGCTACGATCCTATCTTCCTCCCCGAGGGGGAATCACGCACCTTTGCTGAACTTGAACCACCTGAAAAAGATGCCATCAGCCACCGTGGACGCGCCTTGCGCCGTTTCAGCGAGTTGTACCAGCAACTCGATACCACCGGAGGCCCGAGGTGAGCTTTCCCACACATCTCATCCGGAACTTTTCCATTGTGGCCCACATCGACCACGGCAAATCAACACTTGCGGATCGGCTGATGCTGATCACAGACACCATATCGGAGCGAGAATTCCGGAACCAGATGCTCGACGATATGGAACTGGAACAGGAACGCGGCATCACCATCAAGGCCAAGACCGTTCGAATGGAGTACAAGGCAGAAGATGGAAATACATATCAACTGAATCTGATCGACACCCCGGGTCATGTCGACTTCGGATACGAAGTATCCCGCAGCCTGGCTGCATGTGAAGGTGCGCTGCTGGTCGTGGATGCCGCCCAGGGAGTGGAAGCACAAACCATTGCGAATGCATTCCTGGCCATCGAAGGCAACCTGGAGATCATACCCATCATGAACAAGATCGATCTCAACACTGCCCGCCCGGATGAGGTTGATGAGGAGATGGCTCAGACCTTTGGCTTCAAGCAGAGAGAATCGATCCGCTGTTCGGCAAAGACAGGCCTGGGAATCAGCGAGGTTCTCGAAGCGATCACCACATTTATTCCGGGGCCTTCCGGTCAACGCGATAAGCCCCTTCAAGCGCTCATCATTGATTCGCATTACGACGAGTTCAGAGGCGTGATCATCTATGTTTGCATCAAACAGGGGACACTGAAGAAAAATGAAGACATCGTCTTGATGTCGACAGGGAGAAAATACAATGTTGATGAAGTAGGAGTGTTCACCCCTGCAAGAAAGGCGACCGGAGTCCTGGAAGCTGGCGAGGTAGGCTACTTTTTCGCCAGCATCAAGACGGTTCACGATGTACGAATCGGCGATACCGTGACAACTCGACTGAACGGATCCACGGAGCGCCTCGCCGGGTTCAAGAACCCCAATCCGATGGTCTTCTGCGGCACCTATCCGGTGGACAGCGGTGAATACGAGGACCTTCGAACCGCTCTCGACAAGCTGTGGCTCAACGACCCCTCTTTCACCTTCGTACCTGAATCATCCGACGCACTGGGATTCGGGTTTCGCTGCGGTTTCCTCGGACTTCTCCACATGGAGATCGTGCAAGAGCGTATCGAGAGAGAATCAGGCATCACCGTGGTTCAGACCGCCCCCACCGTCACCTACGAGCTCCTGATGAAAGACGGATCTGTTCATCTCATCGACAGTCCCAGTCAGTTGCCAGAGGTGATGCTGATCGAGGAGATCCGGGAGCCCATCGTCGATGCTCACATCATCGTGCCAACAGAATTCATCGGTGCAGTGATGAAATTGATGGATGAGAAGCGTGGTGAGTGGAAAAAGACAGATTACCTGTCGCCGACCAGAGTTCAGATGAGTTACGAAGCGCCGCTTGCGGAGATCATCTCCGACTTCTACGACAAACTGAAATCCTCGACTCGTGGCTATGGAACTCTGGATTATAGTTTCTGCAAGTATCGCAAGGACGCGCTGGTCAGGCTCAGTATCCTCGTCAACGGGGAATCGGTGGATGCGCTCAGCGTCATCATTCACAAGGAAATTGCTGAGCGAAAGGGCCGACAACTGCTCAAGAAGTTGAAGAAGGTTATCCCCCGCCACATGTTTCAGGTCGCCCTCCAGGCTTCCATCGGGGGTAAAATCATCGCCAGAGAAACCATCCGTGCCCTGATGAAGAATGTCACTGCGAAGTGTTACGGTGGTGACATCTCACGGAAGCGGAAATTGCTTGAGAAACAAAAAGAAGGTAAGAAACGGATGAAGCAAGTGGGAAGCGTTGCGATTCCCCAGGACGCGTTCATGGCTATACTTCGCCTGGATGATGAGGAGACGAAGAAATGAGTTGGCGATCCTTCAGGGAAAATGTCGAAGCACTCACGGTGGCTGTGCTGCTGGCACTGGTGATTCGACATTTCTTCGTCGGGTCATACGAAATCCCCACAGGATCGATGGCAGCTGGTCTCAATGGTCTACATGTCACCGTCACCTGCCCCAACTGCACGACAACCAACGATGTCGGGATCAGTAGCGACAGTCTCACCAACACGGTTACCCTGTCATCAAGACTGGAGATCTACGAGGGTGACTGCCCGAACAGAAACATCCCCGTGAAGATAGCCACGATGGGTGCCAACAGAATCTCCTGCCCTGCCTGTAAACAGGCCCACCCGACCGCTGGCAAGACACACTGGGGAAGAGCGTCAACGATGCGAGCCTGGTGCGGAGAGTGCACCCTTATTTTCCCGATCGTTGTCGAACTCTCGGACATCCTTGGCGGCAACAAGATTCTGGTCGACAAGTTCGCCTACGACTGGCAGCAGCCAAAGCGCTGGGATGTTGTCGTGTTTAAATTCAATCGCGAGAGGGACTACATCAAACGACTCGTTGGATTGCCAGGAGAACAGATCCAGATCATCAACGGCGACATCTGGATCGATGGCAACATCGAGGTCAAGACCGTCGAGGCACAGGATCGATTCTGGACAGTTATTCACGACAGTTCCATCGAGGAGGCGGGCCTGGTTGACTCTCCATGGCAATCTGCCCCCGGCTGGGTCCGCAACGGAAGCGGATGGGATTACAACCTGATCAAGGACGAGGGATCCCTTCGCTACATCAGGGGAATCGAGAATCGCTACAACTACAATGCTTTCAAGCCATCCGGAGCCAGGATCGGTCCGGTGAGGGATCTGTCAGTAAGGACAATTCTGAGCGCCTCCAGCGCACGTGAAGAATCAGATTCACGCCTCGATATTTCCATCTGGAACCAACCAGCCGAATACCGCTGTTCCTTCGCCATCGGAAATGGATCCACCGAGCTGCAGTTGATCCGTCCAGATATGGAGCCACAACTGCTGGGCCAGTTGCCAGATGTTTCGCTGCAGCCTGGAAGAGCGTATCGGATCGAATTCCAGATAGTGGACCGTTCGATACGGCTCTTCATCGAAGATGAACTGGTCGCAGACATCCCCCTTCCCGCTTCCGAACTGGATTCAGGATTGCGAAGCGGCGGCCTCGGCCAACCTGCCAGTGGAGTGTCATTCTTCGCACTCAACTGCGGTGGAAAATTGAAGCATGTTCAGTTGTGCCGCGACCAGCACTGGACTCGAACCTCCAGGTATGCGACATCCGAGCCGTACCAGATCGAGGACCACCGTTTCTTTGTTCTGGGAGACAATAGCCCCAGTAGTCTCGATTCACGCTGGTGGGGCTCATTCGGTCGCTCGAACCTGATCGGTAGAGGCTTCTCCATCTTCTGGCCCGCCCTTCCGGGGCGCAATGAGACGGGATTCATCCGATGATTCTCACCGTCAGAAATCTGAGCAAGTCCTACAACAATCACCGCGTTGTTGACAGGGTCTCCTTCGATGTTCCCCCTGGATCGGTGATCGGTCTGCTCGGAAAGAACGGCGCCGGAAAAACCACCACCTTCAGGATGACGATGGGATTGATCCGCTCCGATCAAGGGCAGGTCTTCTTCAACGGTGAAGAGATCAGCAATCTGCCGATGTACCAGCGTGCCCGCCGCGGCATGGGGTACTTGCCCCAGGACACTTCCGTATTCCGGGGACTGACCGTTCGCCAGAACCTGATAGCCATCCTCGAGACACGCCCGCTCAGTGAACCGGAACGCAATGTACGACTCGGTGAACTGATCGAGGAATTCGGACTGGCTCGGGTAGCAGATAGCAAGGCCGAGTTCCTCTCGGGAGGAGAGAAGCGGCGGCTGGAGGTCGCCAGAGCGCTGGTGTCTGAGCCCGATCTGATCCTCCTCGATGAACCCTTCAGTGGCATCGACCCCATCGCAGTCGCCGATCTTCAGAAGATGATTCGAACCCTGTCTGAGAGAGGGATCGGTGTGCTGCTGACCGACCATAACGTGCGTGAAACACTCAACGTCTGTGACCGCTCCTTCATCATCTATGACGGCAGGATCATCGCACAGGGGGATCAAGATCAGATCCTCAAGGATGCAGATGCCCGCAGGTACTACCTCGGCGAACAGTTCTCGATGTGAATAAAGATGGGGCAACGTTGAAGCAACAACCTTTTCTGACACGGCTCATCGCAGGCTGGCTCATCCCCGGATCGGGCCATATCCTCAGCGGCCGAAAGAGTACCGGGTGGCTGCTGCTGCTGCTCGTGAACACGCTGTGGCTATCCGGGATGTTGCTTTGCGACTACGAGGCAGCATCAAGGCTGTTCCACCCCTGGCTCTTCTGGGCCGGTGCCGGATGTGGCACCACCGTGATCATTTCCTATGTTGATCCTGCCGCGGACCTGTTACTTCGAGGCATTGCCAGTGTTCAAGAATATCAAGATGTTCCGCGCTGGAGCGACACCGGTGTGCTGCTCGTCTATGTCGCAGGGCTGCTCAATATCCTCTGCTTGCTCGATCTCATCGATTCCAGGATCGATCCGACCAGGGGAACTGCATCCCACGATCAGAGGAGGGAGGAGGCGTGAGCGAACTGGTGGTCTTTCTGGTGCTGACAGCCTTCATCTCCGTTGTTCATGTGTCAGTAACCCGCACAGCAGACAGGAAAGACGGCCTTCACAGGGAGGCCAGACGCTATTTCCTCAGTGCTGCAGGAGGAATGCTGCTTCTGGGTCTGATCATCGAAGCGATCGCCCAACTCTTCCAGTATTGAGGCGATTTCGGTACCATGTCCGATGGTGAGCGGGTGTAGCGGTCGCGGCATGGTCCTACCATGACGAGGAAAGTCCGAGCTCCGCAGGGCAGGGTGGTGGCTAACGTCCACCGGGAGCGATCCCAGGGAAAGTGCCACAGAAAATATACCGCCGGAGATCCTCGGATCCCCGGTAAGGGTGAAATGGTGAGGTAAGAGCTCACCGCGGGGACGGTGACGTCCCTGGCAGGGTAAACCCCACCCGGAGAAAGGCCAAACAGAGGCAAAGGAGTGGTCCGCTCCGTTCCCGGCGATGCCGGGTCGATGCCCGGGTAGGCCGTTCGAGTCGTCCGGCAACGGGCAACCTAGAGGAATGACTGCACATCGACGCATGTCGGTGAACAGGACTCGGCTTACAGCCCGCTCACCACTTTGACACTGACCGACGCCAAACCGCCGATACTCAGCCTCCTGAGGTATCCTGGTGCATCGATTACCGATGATTGACTGCCACACCTCCAACGCTAGCGTCGATGGAAGTCTGTACCGGGCCACTCTGGCGACCAGCGCCATCGAAAGGGTCCACCCGGACGGTTGCGTTTCTCTCTGCAGCAGGTTTTCACCTGACCAACGGCCTGTTCCTGGTCAGTGTCGGGATCTTGCCCTACCGCGGCAGGTAGATGTCGGTCTCTACAGGTGCACCTGTGATGTGAATCCTCGGGGGGCTCCCGTCGGAAGTCTCGATGAGTTCCACACCATCCGGCGGTTGCCATTCGACGCCGCGAATCCTCGCCGCCGTTGCGGCGAAGGCGCTGCGCAGGGCGAGGAACTGTACATCCACAGAACGAACCGAATCCATGAAGTTAGCGATGGTCGGCACGAATATCTTCGTCCAGAATGCATAGAAGGGAAGATCCTCAATGTACTTCTGCTGGAGAGCGGGGTCAGTTGGATCGAGACTGATGGGAATCTGACGATCGAGAAAGCATTGAAAGTCGAGCGAGAGGTACCAGGTAGCACCCCAATATTCCATGAAATCACCCTC
>QNYK01000031.1 GCA_003973385.1 Bacillota bacterium
TGATGCGCCCCCACTTCTGCGTCCTCATGTGGGGAATGGTGGCACGTGCGAGCAGGAAGGGACTCTTGATGAAGAAGTCGATCATCGACTGGTAGAACTCCCAGTCGTATTCCTCGATCGGCATCTGAGGTTGTGCCGGTGTCGCGTTGACGACGACGATATCGATGGGTCCCAGTGTCTCGGCGATTTCAGCAGCGAGGCGATGCACTTCCGCTTCGTCTGTCACGTCTCCTCGAAAGAGCGCACCCTCGAAACCTGCATCCCGAAATCCTGAAAAGGTCTCCTCGGCACGCTCGACATTGTTCTGGTAGTTGATGGCGACCCTCGCTCCAGCTGCACCGAAAGAGTGCGCCATCGCCTTTCCGAGACCGGTACTGGAACCTGTGATCAGCACGGTTCGATCTGCAAGTGAGAAGTTGTCTGACATCTGAACTCCGCTTCTCAAGGTGGTCTGGGAATGAATCTGTATGACTATCAGGAGAGTAGAGGCCCCCAGATGTTGGGCAACGGGCAAGCGACGAGGCCAGTCGTGCGCCCCGGTTCAGCATCGACGCTACAGGGGAGGGGATCATCTCGGTATGAGAGCCCATCAAGAGGTCCTTGCGGCAATTCAGCGAATTTCAAATGATCTGGTCCAATGTCGTGAGGGAACCGGATTCAATTTCTGTCATGACACTTCTCTAGACCCAGAAAGCCAGGGTGAGCCCATGCGGATCGCAGTCATCGGTGGAAGCACTGCCGGATTGGCCTCGGCGCTCAGATTGCGCCAAAGTGGTCATGAAGTCTCCGTTTTCGAGCGGAGATCTGGTACCAGCACCGGTGGCTTCGGTCTGCTTCTTACTCCTTCCGCTCGACAGGGAATGAGGCGAATCGGGGTGAATCTGGATTCGTTGGGCTATCCGGTCGAACAGTCAGATATTCGAGATGAAGATGGTCGATCGATTCTCAGCCAGGGCCTTCATGACACGGTAGGAATTGAACGAGCCAAGCTCCAGGACGCGCTTCTCGGTGCCCTGGAACCCGGCATCCTTCAGCTGGGAAAATCCTTTCTTGGTTTTGAATCGGATCCGCAAGGGGGCGCTCGTGCGGCGATTTTTTCGGATGGAACTCGCGTCGAAGCGGATCTGTTCATCGGAGCCGATGGTGTTCGCTCGAATGTGAGGAGCAGTTGGACTCCAGGTCCTGCGTTGCGTCAGGTACAGAGCATGGAACTTGTCGGAATGTATCGGGGAGATGCTATCCCGGAGATCCTGAACGGGCGCTTTCTCAAGTTCTGTCGAACAGAAGACGGGATCTCCATCGGACTGGTTCCCACCTCCACAGAATGCGTCACCTGGTACATCCAGTGTGATCCGCGGCGCTGGCCGATATGCCTTTCTCCGCAGGAGGAGAAACGGGCCTGGTTGCAGGAGGAAGTGCAGCGATGGCCTGATCCAGTGGCCGAGATCATCCTGGGGTCGGATCTGAATCGGACCCATCTGTGGAGGACCACGGACAGGGATCTCCCGATAAATTTTCATCGAAGCAATGTGTTGCTGGTAGGAGATGCAGCCCATCCATTGTTGACCTTCACCAGTCAGGGTACAGGATCTGCGATCGAGGACGCTCTCGCCATCGGCGATCTACTCGACCATCATGTTTCCAGGACGCCGGAGCCGGAACAACTCGATGGAATTTTGTGCGAGTTCTCCAGGCACCGGATTCCGATCCTGAGAGCGCGTCTGCAGATGGGTCGCCGGATGCAGTCGCAGTTTCTGAACCCTACTCGCCGCACCCAGCAGATTGTTCCCATCTGCTCCTGAGTCGTCGGGTTGTCGTGGAGGCTGGCTGTTGAACATCGATGACCCCACCGGTTCATTTTCCCCGGACGCAGTAAACCTCTCGCTGCTTCAGCAGCGGGCATTCAATCTGCGATGGGCAGAGGTGGACACCGATGTCATCCCGTTGACTGCAGCGGACCCGGACTTTCCCGTCGCCACCGAGATCCTTGAAGCCATCAATGCCCATGTTGCCGATGGAATCCTCGGGTACGGACCGACGAGGGGAATGCTCGGGTTTCGAGAGGCCGTGTCGAAGCGGATGGAGGAGCGCCAGGTTCCTTCCAGCCCTGATCAGATACTGGCGACGGACGGTGCTGCATCGGCGTTGTGGGCGGCATGTCGTGCAGTGCTGGGGCCTGGCGATGAAGCCATCACATTTGACCCGGTCGACTTTCTACTGCCGCATTGTTCCGAACAGGCAGGAGCAACGGTGGTTCGCTGCCCACTCGAGCGTGGTAGCGGTGCCATTGCCCAGGATGTACTGGAACAGAAGATCTCTGATCGCACTCGTGCCATCCTGATCTGCAATCCTCAAAATCCAACAGGCAGGGTGCTTCGGGTAGAAGAATTGCAGCGCATCGCCAGGTTGGCCGTCGATAACGATCTGGTGATCATCAGTGACGAGATCTGGGCGGACATCGTACTCGGTGACATCCAGATGACGAGTATCGCGTCCCTGTCGGATGAGGTTGCCCAGCGAACCATCACGGTTTCTGGGTTCAGCAAGACCTACGGACTTGCCGGATTGAGAATCGGTTTCATCCACTCGGGTAGTGGCGAACTCGCCGATCGAGTGCTCGAGGCTTCGGGAGCTCCTCGAACAATATTCGGCGCTTCGGTGTTATCACAGGTCGCAGCGGAAGCTGCGCTGAGTAGATGTGATGGATGGCGTGACGGGTTCATCGAACACCTGAAGAGGATGAGTCGCTTCGCAGCACCACGTCTCGATGCTCTGGATGGATTTTGTTGCCCCCAGCCGGAGGGAACCTACCTGTTGTTCCCTGATATCGTTGAAACTGGAATGGATGCGAATGACCTGGCTGCAGAGATTCTGGAGCAGGCGCGTGTTGCCGTGGTCCCGGGAGACGAGCGTTGGTTCGGCCCGGGGGCAAAAGGGCACCTGAGAATCTCATTTGCCACCAGTGAGGCGATACTCGATGAAGCCATCACCCGCATCGAGAGATGGAACAGAAATCGCTGAGGCAGCCATCCTCTTGCCAGGGATCAACGATCTTCTGGACTCCGCAAGATATCCAGATCTGTGATACCGATGACATCGATTCGAGGGCCTGCGTGGTATTCGTGACAGGTTGTGCAGCGATCCTCGACCGGGTGACCATGACATTCGATACACTGATTGCGTGTCACTGATCCAGGGCCGATCCAGCATCATCAGTGGTGTAGGCCACCCCTGTTGCACAGAACAGGACAGATCTGCGCATTTGGGTGGCATGTGGGCCTCAATTCATTGTGGCGCCTTGAAATCGACGATCGGCGAAATGGCGCTCAACTCTATGCGCGGGGAAGCCGAATCTGGTAACACCGCAGATAATGTAGCAGTATTTATTTTCCCGGGCACCTTCCTAACCTCGGGGCCGTGTCTCGTGTGGGTGAAAGGTAGGCAAAGCTGATGATCGGGCTCCTTCTGTTGGTTTCACTGACCACTCCACCCCTGGCGGATCCACAACCAACCAGGACAGGTCGGCCCGACATCATCGTCATCATGGCTGATGACATGGGCTGGTCCGATATCGGTTGTTTCGGCGGCGAGATCAAGACTCCGAATCTCGACCAGCTGGCTTCGAATGGAGTTCGTCTGCGTCAGTTCTACAACACGGCTCGTTGCTGTCCGACGCGTGCCTCATTGCTGACCGGTCTCTATGCTCATCAGGCGGGTGTCGGTCACATGGTGTACGACGGTGGATCCCCCGGCTATCGAGGTGAACTGTCACCGACCACTGCGACCATCGCTGAACACCTGAGTGCCGCCGGCTACCGCACCTACATGTCGGGCAAGTGGCACGTCACTCACAATCTCGGTAAGGCAAAACAGCGTATCGAGCCGAAGAAAAGGACCAACTGGCCCATCGACCGGGGGTTTCAACACTTCTTTGGCACCATACACGGCGGTGGTTCCTACTACGATCCGGTTTCATTGACCCGGGGCGAACGCTACCTCCCTGCTCCAGAAGGGGACTACCACTACACCGATGCCATCAGCGAAGAAGCAGCAAACTTCATCGAGCAGAATGCAGCCCATAGTAAAGCGGCTCCGATGTTCATGTATGTGGCTTACACCGCTCCTCACTGGCCGCTCCACGCTCGCCCCGCTGACATCGAGAGGGTCCAGGGGCGCTATCGGGACGGTTGGGATGCGATGCGAGATGCGCGACTGAAACGTCAGCGTGACATGGGATTGATCGATGCGGCGTGGGATCTTTCGCCTCGTGATTCTCGCATCAAGACCTGGCAAGAGACGCCGGACCATCCATGGCAAGAGCGGCGGATGGAGGTCTACGCCGCCCAGGTCGAACAACTCGATCGCGGCATCGGCCGCATCGTTGCCGCACTGAAGGCTCAGGGTCGGCTGGAAAACACCCTGCTGCTGTTTCTGGCCGACAATGGCGGCTGTGCCGAAGAGATCACATCCGGCTGGAAGAGTCTGACCATCCCTGAAAAGACCCGTGACGGTCGCGATGTGAAAAATGGCAACAACCCGAAGATGCTGCCGGGACCGGAGGTGACCTACCAGAGCTACGGTTTGCCGTGGGCGAACGCCTCCAACACGCCCTTTCTGCTCTACAAGCACCATGTCCACGAGGGCGGCATCTCGTCACCGCTGATCGCGCACTGGCCGGCGGGATTACAGGGCAAGGGGGTGATTCACGATGGACCCGGTCATGTCATCGATCTGGTCTCGACCTGTCTCGATGCGGCGCAGGCGACTCCCGTCACAGCATTGGATGGAATCGCCATGCAGCCGATCGAGGGCGTGAGTTTGCTGCCGATTCTCTCGGGACAGTCCGCCACCGAACGTCCCATCTTCTGGGAACACGAAGGCAATCGAGCAGTGAGGCTGGGGCGCTGGAAACTGGTCGCCCGTCACAACCGGCCGTGGCAACTGTTCGACATGGTGGCAGATCGCACCGAGTCCCATGACCTCGCAGGTCAGAACCCTCAACTGGTCAATGCCCTGGAGAGCAGCTATCAGCAGTGGGCCCAGCGGGCTCAGGTCAGACCCTGGCCGTTGAACCGGTAGCAAATCTGCCGATTCGGACTTCAGATTCGCCAGGGCGCTCGCATCGGCTGACGGATCAGGCGATTCGCCTCTTCATCGCCGGGGAAGGTCTGCCCGACCGGGTCATAGTGTAGTTTGCGTCCGGTTCGAATCGCGATGTTGGCCAGATTGACGAGACTGCACGAGCGATGCCCGTTCGATTCGTTGAGCGCGAAGCGCTGGCGGGTTCGCACCGATTCATCGAAGTTGGTGGGACCCACCTGGGGCGGATCGGGCAGATCGTCGATGCCTTCCATCAGGTCTGCAGGTTCGGTGCGCATACCGCGAAACAACTTGCCATCGGGACCTTCGATGTATGGCAATCCCTCAGCGTCCTTCGGTCCCCACTCTCTCGATTCCAGGATCAACTCGGTTCCATCCTGGTACTTCAACATCACCTTGCCCCAGGGCCCGCAAGAATCGGGGTGTTGCGGCCACGGTGCGATGGCACTGATCTCCGAGGGTGATGTGTGGTCCTTATCGAGGATCCACTGCACCGGATCGAGGTAGTGCTGACCCATGTCGGCGAGTCCCCCACCGTCGTAGTCCCAGTAGCCGCGAAAGGAGCCGTGTGTGCGGTGTGCCGTGTAGGGTTTGAAGGGTGCGGGGCCTAACCAGGCATCGTAATCGAAGTGGTCGGGCACTGGTTTGGGGGCCAGTCGTGGTTTTCCGACCCAGAACATCTTCCAGGCGAACCCCGTGTCTGGACTGACACGAACTCGAAGTGGTCCGCCGAGACGACCGGACTGGACCAGTTTCTTGACGCGGCGGGCATCGGCACCGAGGCCGTACAGACCGCCCTCGAAGCGAAACCAGGTGTTGAGGCGGAACACGGCGCCCGTTCGTTCGATTTCTTCGACGACCTGGATCCCCTCGTCGATGGTTCGGCTCATCGGTTTTTCACACCAGACATCGAAGCCTGCCCGTGCCGCAGCCACGCTCATCAGTGCGTGCCAGTGGGGCGGCGTGCAGATGTGCATCACATCGATGTCGGTTCGATCGAGCATCTGACGCCAGTCGCTGTAACCACTGCAGTTTCCGCCGGCATGTTTGAGTCCGTTGGCGAGCCTGTGGGCATCGACATCGCACAGTGCCAGGGTCGTCGGTGTGGATCCTTCTCTGTTGGGGCGAATGTGTGCACCGCTTCTGCTGATGCCACCGCATCCGATGATGCCATGAGTGATGGTGTCACTGGGAGCGACCCGCCCAGGCCCACCGAGGACATGAGCCGGTACGATGTGGAATAACCCCAGAGCAGCGGTGGCAGTGGCTCCTCGCAGCAGCACCTCGCGACGGGTGATTTCAGTCGTGGATCCGATTCGGGGGCCATCCAGGGCATCCTTACGCCGTGGGCTCATGCCAGCTCCTCATCTTCATCCTCGTACTCCTCGTCATATTCCTCATCGTCTTCCTCGAACTCTTGCTCTGCTTCGCGAAGCATCCTTTGAGAATGGACTCCCAGCAACAGGGCGGTGCCCCCCTCGATCGCCGCACTGATGATGGTGTATCTGGAGTAGGAACCGCCATCGAGAAGCAGGCTGGAGCCACGTGCCAGGGCGGTTCCCAGATAGCACCATGCCATCGGTTGTAACCAGGCTGCATAGGCGGGATTCCACAGCGCTCTGAAGGTGACCACCCCGAGCATCGCCACCAGGCCGCCCATAAATGCTCGCATCTCTCCCAGGGAAGCGGAGGAAAGTACGCCGCTGTAGGGTTCACTCCCCTGCCACTCGAGCATCTGGTCGATGACCATCCGGGGTTCGATCATCACCCAGATACCGAACCCGATGTTGCCCAGCGCGATCAGCAGGAGAAGATGCCGGATCAAGGTTCAAGCCCCCCGCCAAAGTGGAATCGATGTTCCATGACGTGCGTGTAGATCTCTCCGGGACGCAAGACCACGGAGGGCCAGGCGCCGTTGTCTTGCTTGTTGATCGCATCGGGCCACAACTGGCTCTCGAGGCAGAACGCGGCGTGTTTCTGGTACACCGCACCCTTCTTGCCAGCGACTCCATCGAGGAAGTTGCCACTGTAGAACTGGATCCCCGGCTGGTCCGTCCAGATCTCCATCGCGGTGCCACTGGCGGGATCGATCGCGCGGGCGGCAAATCGAAGAGCCCCGGCCTCAATGAGACTGAATCCGTCGATGACGAAGTTGTGGTCGTAGCCACCCGGGTCGCCGTCGCCGCTGCCTGGTAGTGCCCCGATATCGGTGCCGATCGCCTTGCCGGAGGTGAAATCGAGCGCTGAGCCACTCACGGGGGCGATTTCCCCCGTTGGAATCAAGTTCTCTCCAGGTGTATAGCGGCTGCAGTTGAGTGTCAGAACCTGTTCGAGCATCGATCCGGAGGAGTGGCCGGCCAGATTCCAGTAGGAGTGGTGCGCCAGATTCACAGGTGTCGAGCGATCCGTTTCTGCGGCCATCTCGACGCGCAGAACATCGTCTGTGGTCAGGATGTAGCGCACCGATGCATGGACCTGGCCTGGATAGCCTTCGTCGCCGTCAGCACTGGTCAGCACCATCTCGACACCCATCCCATCATCACTGCTGATGGGTCTCGCGCTCCAGATGTGCTTGTCAAATCCCTTCACACCGCCGTGAAGATGATGTTCGCCATTATTGGTCGCGAGAGAGTGCTCGTTTCCCTCCAGCGTGAAGAGTCCGCCGTCGATGCGATTTGCACAGCGACCGACGATGCATCCAAAGTAGGGACTACGTTCGAGGTACCCGGTCAGATCGTCGAAGCCGAGCACGATGTCGGTGAGTTCTCCATTCGCCCCGGGTACCAGACACTCGGTCACCGTGGCTCCGTAGTCGATGATGCGGACTCGCATCCTTCCGTTATCGAGTGTGAAGCGCTGGACATTGATCCCGTCGATTTGTCCCCACGGCTCTACCACGATTCCATCGGTCACGGCTGGCCCCATCCCATCATCATCTTCAGTGATCCAGGCTCCTGGGCCCTGACAACTGACGATCGACATCAGCCCGATCAGGACCAGGGTGAGAAAGACAGTTTTCTTCAGGTCATCGGTGTTCAATGCGATGCTCCTCCCCCGAGTGAACTGCATCATGTCGGATGGATGGCACGGGTCCAGAAGGGAGCCGTCGGTCTCCGGTGAGGAGTTGAATACACGAGAATGTGCTGAAGGGGTTGGGAGGAACCGCAAGCGGCTCCGCATGCAAGGCCGATGGTCCCTGTCAGCAACATCCTCGCACCACAAAGATAGCCATCCCCCCTCCCGGATGCTCGATGGACTTTCCTGTAAGTCCGGTCTTCGTAAGGTATTAGAGGCTTGGCAGGTGGCCGCTATTCGGTCTCCGGAGAGCACCCAGCACCGATACTCGTGGACAGGCCTGCATTTCCAAATCCATGCCCTGGCAGGGGTTGTAGAGGTGAAGTGGGTCCTCGGTTCGGTTGACCCTTCGGGAGCAGATCGGTACTCTCCTTGCTTGCACCGATGATGCCTGGCATGGATGAGTCCTTCCGGGCAGCTGCAGCAGTCAGATAATGCAGATGAACCGGGGACCGAACCCTCCCCGGCGGATGGACAGGACCGAGCAGATGGCGCGTCGATGCCAGATCACTGGAGCCGGAACCCGTTCGGGAAACCGAAAGGCCACCCGTGGTAAGGCCAAGTACCTCGGTGGAGTCGGAACCAAGATCACAGGACTCACCAAGCGTCGCTTCAAGGTAAACCTGCAGAACAAACGCATCTGGGTGCCGGAGCTGGAACAGTTCGTGCGCGTTCGATTGAGTGTCAGGGCGCTCAAGACCATCTCGAAGAACGGTGCCTACCGCACTCTCATCGATGCGGGTTTGCTGCAGCCGCCCAAGTAGCGACCACTCTCCCCTTCAATTTTCGTCGGACTTGACCTCCTTCGTCGCCAGACGATCGGGATAAGGAATCATCTTGCCCGCACGAGTTGGCATTCCTGCCGACACCGCACGCAGGTGTTCTCCGAGAAGTTGCGACATCGCCGCCAGTACTTCGGGATGTTTCGAAGCCACATCGCTCTTCTCGGACAGGTCATCGCCGAGATGGTAGAGAACGCGTTTCGGAGTCGGATGATGGTAATAGATCATCTTCCAGGGCCCCTGCCGTATCGAACTGAAAGGCAAGATGCCCGGCCCACGTGGCCCCCAGAAGTGTGGCATGTGCCAGAACAAAGCGCGATTCGGGTCGATGGCCTGTTCGTCTCCGATGAGCAGCGGCACCAGGCTGGTGCCCTCGACGGTAGCGAGATGCTCGGGCGGGCACTCGATTCCGACCATCTGCAAGATGGTCGGGAAGTGATCATGGCTGATCACCGGAGTGCGGGTGAGTCGTCCCTCGTCAACGGTACCGGGCCAGCGGATCACCAGCGGCACTCGCGTGCCCCCCTCCAGCGCCGAGCCCTTGCCACTGTTGAGAGGATGGTTGTGAGTGTGTGCGGTTCCGTCGCGAGCGTGAGCCGACAGGCCACCGTTATCACTGGTGAAGATGATGATGGTGTCGTCGAGGATCTCCAGATCCTCCAGCGCCTTGCGCAGGGTGCCCAGCGCGCGATCGACCGTCTCGATCATCGTCGCGTAAGCGGCCTCCTTCGGGGGGAGTTTCGAGTAGCGATCGATCCAGCGCTGGTTTGCGATGATGGGAGCGTGGACAGCGTAGGGAGAGAAGTGCAGGAAGAACGGTTTCCCCTTGTTGTGGGCATCGTGAATCGCCGCCACCGATTCGAGAGCCAGAGCCTCCGTCAGGTAGATCTGCTGGCCGTGGTATTTCTCCAGTCCAGGTATGTCCCAGACTGATTTTCCAGGGTTTGCCGGGTCCTTGGCAAAAGCACGCTGGCCACGGTAATCGGCAGGACCTCCGGCACCATGACCGCCGATGTTGACATCGAAACCGAGATTTTCAGGGTCTTCCCCCGCCGTGCCCTTGGCACCGAGGTGTGCCTTGCCGGCATGAATGGTGTGGTAGCCGTTTTGTTGCAGCAGCCGGGGCAGGGTCAGGTCATCGGGTTGAAGCCCGTTGACGTTCCATCGTGGCGGAGTCAACCCCTCACGAGGCCGACCCGTGTCCACATCCTCGTGCAGGATCCAGTAGGTGATCTGGTTCTGTTGCGGTGATCGGCCGGTCATGACACTGGTGCGAGTCGGCGTGCACACCGGAGAGGAAGCATAGGCATCGGTGAAGGTGATCCCCTCGGCGGCGAGTCGTTGCAACTGCGGTGTTCGGTAGGCATCGCGGTGCGGCGGCCCCTGCGCGTGCAGTTTCAACGAGGTGTCTTGCCAGCCGAGATCGTCGACGATGAAGAACAGGATGTTGGGGGGCACAGCATCCACCGGTACCGCCAGCAGCGACTCGCTGCAGCAGATCGAACTGATCAGAGCCAGCAGGGGTGTCAGTATCACGGATTTCATACCGGTCATGTTACGGCTGTCAGAGCGGCCTCGTCAGGTGGGAGTCGCTTCAGGTTGAGCGTGGACGCGGCACCAGTGCCCGCACCGCCAGCATCGCCCCGAGTGCCAGGTATGGAAATGGTGAGTCGGGCAGGGAATCCCCGGTGGAGCCGCCGGTCAGAAGATGAATGCCATAGCCCAGCAGCAACACCGAGATCACGGCACAGACCCAGCGCACGGGATCATGACCAGGATCATCGTCATCAGCAGTTGAGTGACTCAACACATCAGCCGGATTTGCCCGGATCCTCGTCCTCGGACTCCTGGGGTGGCTCGCCGAAGGAGCGCATCATGACACCGAGTCCGACCAGCATCGCCAGTGCGATGGGGATCAGCGGGTACTCGCTGTCGTATTGCTGGATGGCCAACCCGACCAGAAAGAGCAACGTGCCGGGAAAAAAATCGAGCGGTTCGACATCGGTACCGAGGGATAGAACCGTCTGCCACAGCAGCAGGAAGATCCCAGACAGCACCAGCGCGGAGACGAGAGCTTCACTCAGCTGATCTCGTGATACCAGCGAATAGAAGCCGATCGCTGCGATGCCAAGGACTCCCAGGATTCGTGATCTACTCATCGACGCTGCTCCTCTGCTTCTGGTGTCTGCGAGGCCGGCACCTTGTCCTCGATCTGCTTCGAGAGCCAGTCGGACCACCGGGCATCTTCTCTGAGTGCCCTCAGATCTCCATCGACCTGCACCATCGTGATGCGAATCGTCGATGACTGAAGACTCTGCTCGGTCGCCTCGAACGCCGCGTCTATCTTGCCCGTCAACGCCAGGCAGCAGGCCAGATTGTAGTGAATTGCCTGCATCTCGTCGTTGAGAGGCTTCTGAAGCCGCTCGGGAACGCGTGGTATCAGGTCCTTCATCAGTGCGATACGTCGCCGATGAGTGGCCGTGGCAGCACCAAGAGCCTCACTTCTGAATTGCAGATCTCCCAGTCGACCCAGTCCCTCGAGGATCTCGGCGAGGGTCACGGTGGTCGGAATTCGATCGGTGACGCGGCGCAGCTGACGGATCCATCGATCGAGTGTCTGGCGATCTCCCAGTCTCGCCAGCAGCAGCCCCACTTCCGTCTCGACCCACGGTTCGAGTAGCAGATCTCCCATCGCCTGGCGTAGTGGCTCGAGCAGGTCCGATGTCGCGACATCGTGCAGGGCATTGGCGGCGCGTCGACGAGTCGCCAGCGGGCGATCCTCATCGAGCAACATCGAGAGCAGGAATTGTCCGGCTGCCGAGCCGAGCGGAACCAGTGCCGCGTACTGGCCGCGGTAGCGCACCTGGTCCTCCTCCGTGGCGACTCGCTGCAGTTCTGCTGCGACCAGGCTCTCGATCTTGTCGCTCTGTATCTTGTCGCTCTGTATAGATGTGGGCCAGCCGGCAGTCGGGAGCAGCACGCAGAGAAGCGTCAGCAGCACTGAACCTGGCAACCGAGTCCGTCTCATCATCGCACCTCCGTGGAGGCAGTTGAGCAGTGGCGGCGGTTGCGTCAAGAACGGTTTATATCGTGGCAACCCGGATGGCCATGGCCCCGTGCACCTCGGAAGCGAGGTACACGGGGCCATGGTACGTATCCCGTGAAATCCACTGCGTTACTGCGAGATCACCAGTATTCCGCCATTTGACTCGGTCAAATCCTGGAAAAAATCGAAGCCAGCCTCACCGCCACCGATGAAAACAGCATCGATGGGAATGTGATCCCAGTTGGCACAGGTGACATGGGACAGCGCCACTGCCGGATCGATCTGGGCCCCGCAGGAGGGAACTCCATCTCCAACGACGATGATACGACGGTTCGTCCTGCAAGTGTCGCGTGCCATCTCCAGGCCGTGGATCAGGGCGGTCGCCATGCAGGTGCCACCGGAGGGGCTCAGGTAGCTCACCCAGGAGCTGGCGGCCAGTTTGCGAGCTGCGGTCGCCCTGGAGCAATGACCGTCAAAGGGTCTCAGGTGGCTGTTGAAAGCCACCGCACCGAACTCACTCTCGCTGCTGAGCGAAGAGACCGCCCCGATGAATTCACTTCTGAGGTGTTCGATCCGACCATCGATGATCATGCTGGTCGAGGTGTCGAGAACCCAGATGAATGCATCGCCCTCGAATTCATGACCGTAGAAGTGGATCACATCGGGCAGCGTTTCTTCCTCATCTTCGATGAATTTTCCGCCTCCGGCGGGAAGATCCAGTGGGCGCCGCTGGCGCTCCGGGCTGGCATCGGTCGTCATGGGGATACTGGCAACAAGAAGCATCAGTGCCGTGGCCAGGACTCGGGAATGACGCTGCAGTGGCGCCGATTTGCCGCCGGGTTGGTGTTTTCGGCTGTTGTTCTTTCGATCTGTCATGCTGTCCTCACTTTCCGATCTTCCCGATCGGGCATCGGGTGTCGTGCTTTCCATCGGGTTCATCCGGGATTCGGGCCGAGTCGGACAGAGACCGGCGACAAGAATCCAATCAAATACACAGATCGCCTTGAATCGACCCCAAACGCTCGAATTCGAGGAGCCGATGGGGTTTTTTTTCGAGAAATCGACGCGGTGGAGGCGGGGAATCGGCCTCTGAACTGCCGCAGCATCCATCTTGAGGGGAGGCCGTGCCCGGATGAAATCGGACCCGGGCACTTCATCGCGGAAGTGCCCGGGTCCGACTCTGGCGGCAGCCGTGTGAGCTACTGGGCGATCACCAGGGTGCCATCGTTCGAGTTGGCCATTTGCTGGAAGAAGTCTATTCCCGCCTCCAACTGGACGCCGACGAACACGGTATCGATCGGTATTTGATCCCAGTTTGCCGCCTCGATGTGCTCCAGATGCAGTGCCGGGTTCGAGATGGTGCCACACGCTGGAAGCCCGTCACCGACCACGATGACGCGTCGATTTGGCTTTCTGCTCTTGCGTACCAGTTCCAGACCATGAATCACCGCCGGGGCGACACAACTGGAACCATCCGGTTGCAGCGCGGTGACCCAGATGATCGCGTTCTGTTTTCTTTCCGCAACCGAGGCGGAGCAGAGAGGATCGAAGGGTAGGATGTTCTGATTGAAGGCGACGGCGCCAAAGTCACTGGAAGTGCTGAGATTCACTACCGCTGCAGCGAACTCATCCCGCAGTTGCGCGATGCGCCCACCGATACTCATGCTTCCGGAGATATCGAGTACCCAGACGAAGGCATCTCCCTCGTACTCGTGACCGAAGAACTGGATCAGATCTGGCAGCGGATCATCATCGTCGTCGCTGTCCGATCCATTGCCGCCAGAGGGCAGGTCGAGTGGGCGTCGAGTCGGTTCGGTATCGGCTTCGGAGATCAGTGGGTAACTGGCCACCAGCAGCATCAGTAGCGCTGCCAGGGTCTTTGGCACCCAGCCGAGAATTCTCGAGCTGGAGTCGGGAGTGTGGGTCGTCTTGCTGGTCATCAAGTCCTCGCTTTCCGGTCCCCCCACCAAATCGCGGGGTGATTACTCTTCATCGATCCGGAAATTCTCGAGGCTCGGACACTCTCCTGTCAGAAATGTCCAAACTCCTCACAGAGGCGTGAGAAATGCCGTATTGAACGGGTATTCAGGCTTTGAGGGCTAGCAGGAACTGCTGGATGGAGGTCGTTCTTCAGCGATTCACGCGCTGCATCAGGGCGCAATAACCGCCGTCTCCTCCGAGATCGCCGGGCAGCACCTCGACCTCCTCGATGAGGCGCAGTTCGGTGTTCTGCTCCAGGGTTCTGCGGATCACGTCTTGGTTCTCCTGCGGTTCCACCGAGCAGGTGCTGTAGAGCAGATGTCCGCCGAGCGCCAGGTGGCGGATGGCCGTCTTTAGCAGCGCCAGTTGCTGCTGTTCCAGGTCGGTGACGACATCGGGAGAGAAGCGCCAGCGTGCCTCGTGGCGGCGATTGAGAACGCCGCTGTTGGAGCAGGGGGCGTCGACCAGCACCTGATCGAAACTCTCATCGATGCGCAATCGGCTTGGATCACGATCGACTTCCATCAGATGGATGGGGCAAACCTGGTGCAATTGCAGTCGCTGGAGGTTATCTGCAATCCGCTGCAGTTTTTGTTGAGACAGATCACAGCCGAAGGCGCGTGCGATGCCGCCTCGGTCGAGCAGCGTGGCCAGCTTGCCACCGGGCGCGGCACACAGATCGAGCAGGCGAGCGCCCTCGCGCCGAGGCATGCGCAGGGCAAGCCTTCGGGCCGTCAGATCCTGGACCCAGAAGTCGCCACTGGCGAATCCGGGGATCTTCTCGACCGGGGTTCCCCTCTTCACATCCAGCGTCTGTGGCGATCCCTGGGCGACCCTCGCCTGCATCCCGGCTCGTTCCATGACACGGATCTGATGGTCGAGTTCGCGGTTCTGGCGCAGCACGATGAAGAGCGGCGGCGGCTGGTTGTTGCGTTCGAGCATCTCCCGGACCTGAGCTTCTGGATAACGCTCGAGCCAGCGACGGACCAGTTCCGGAGGATGGCTCGTCTGGATGCTCCATCGCTGGATTCGGCCCGATTTGCCCGCCTGCAAGCGCAGCCCCCGGATACGCGCCCAACCCGCGGGAACGCGCACGGCATCGATCGGGTCGCCCAGATCCTCATCGATATCCTCGACCGCCTCGCACACCGACCTGAGCACTGCATTGATGTAGCCCGAATCCTGCTTCGTGGACTCGGGGTCGTCGAATAACTGCCGCCAGCCGTTGATCGTCTCGGTGACCGCCGCGTGGGAAGGTGTGCGTAGCCACACCCTCTGGTAGATGCCGATCGCAATGGCAGAGCGCACGGTCCGGCTCGCGTCCTGGAAGGGTCGATCCATGAACTTGTCAGCCAGATGCCGGATGCTGCCGCGGATCCTGACACTGCCGTAGCACAGTTCGGCCAGGAAGCCACGATCGGAAGGTTCGAGATCGCAACCGTCGAGGTATTCACCGAGCAACTGGTCCATCGGTGCATGGGTTGACTGCTCCCAGAGGGTCAGCAGATGAATCGCGGCACCCCGGGTCGAGAGCGAAGTCGCGCCGCAACCCTGGCGCATGACGGCGAAGGGGTAAGGGGGCTCCAGTTCCGGGGCATCGACATCATCGTCGTCGGGCGCATTGTGATCTTCACGCCCGGACGATGTTCTGGGCGGACGATCGGTGTTCATCCAGTGGCCTCTCCCTGGAAACGGTCGCCGACCTGAAACGGCATACCCCTCTGTAACTCGGCCACTGACATCGGTACCTTTCCGATGCGTTGCATCCGTTCGATGGCGACCGCGCCGTGGCCACAGGCCACGATGATCCGGTCGCTGGTGACCTCCAGCACAGTACCTGCATCTGCCGCTGGCATCCCCTCGATCTGGCTGACCTGGTCGAGGATGACCTCGTCAGGAGGGCTCGATGCGGCCTGTCGAGTGACCCTGGTTCGGGTTCTCGGCCACGGCTTGAGGGCTCTGACCTGTCGATCCAGAAACCCCGAATCGCCGTCCCAGCGGGCCCAGCCTTCGGATTTCTCGACCTTGGGAGCGATCGTGACCGCCTCTTCCGATTGCTCCGTGAGTGTGGCAGCCCCCATCTCCAGCGTCTCGAGGTGCTGCTCGAGCAAATCGGCGGCAAGCCGCGAAAGATGCAGTTCCGCCTCCTCTGAGGTGACCGCAGAAGGTGGGTTCCATGAGCGGAAGCCGACCACCGGTCCCGCGTCGAGTGCCGGGACCATACGGTACAGAGTCACCCCCAGCTGTTCGTCGCCCGCCAGGATCGCGCGCACGATCGGTGCTGCTCCACGCCAGCGCGGCAGCAGCGAACCGTGCAGGTTGAAGCAGCCACGCTCGGGCCCTTCGAGGAAACGAGAGCCGAGAATCAGCCGGATGTCTGCGGTGATGATCAACTGAGCGCCGGTCTGTTCGAGCAACTCCCTGCCGGCGCGACCTCGAAGCCGATCACATTGGTGTACATCGAGTCCGAGTTCGAGAGCTTCGCTCTTGACGGGACTCGGCTGCAAGGAGCGACTTCGGCCGTGGCGAGCATCGGGAACCGTCGCGACCATCAGATCCTTGCGGAGGGACTGAAGCCGACGGAGAGCAGGAATTCCAAAGGGGCCAGAGCCGAGGAACAGGAGCCGCATCGAACTAGTTGTCCTCGCGCAAGCGGACCAGCAACGGATCCTTGATACTGCCCTGCTCGATGCGCAGCTGGAGCAGGCGGGTCAGTTCAAGGATCGCGAGAAAAGTGCTCACAACCCCGGGAATTCCCCGTTCCAGCGGAAACAGCTCATCGAAGGGGAGCACGTCTCCAGGGGCTCCACGCAGCCGTGCCATCACCTCCGTCATCGCCTGTTCGATGGGGATCTCCTCGGCATGAACCAGTGTGAATGAGGATCGCTCGGTGAGCAGGTCGAGTACGCGTTGAAAAGCCGAGGCGAGGTCGAGTGAAGATGTCTCGGAGAGATCGAGAGTGCCGGGTGGAGGTGGTGGCATCTCGCCCTGTACTCGTTCGTAACCGAGCGAGCGAAGGCGGTGTGCTTCCTCCAGCAACTGGGCCCGCTCCTTGAAGTCACGGTAATCGAGCAGCTGTTCGACGAGGCTCTGGCGTGGATCTTCAAGTTCTTCTTCGAGCAGATCATCTTCCGCTTCGATCAGATCAGGAGACAGCATTCGACACTTGATCTCGAAGAGGCGCGCACCCATCACCAGATAGTCCCCCGCCTGGCCCAGGTCCAGCGTCGAGGCTTGTTGTGCTGCTGTGACATGGGCCAGAAATTGCTCGAGCACCTGCGCCACCGGGATGTCGAGGATCTCGATTTCATTCCTGTGAATCAGGTAGAGCAGCAGTTCCAGCGGACCGGAATACTGCTCCAGCTCGGTGCAAAATCCGTCCTCCCAGGGGTTCATCCGCGGAGTCTCGGCATCGTCGCTGTGCCCACCCTGATGCGGTACATCGGCCTCAGAAGGGCCGGAAGGCTGTGGTTTATCGCCGGTCAACTGCATCCAATGATTCCTCTCCCCGATTCACCGGGGCTACCGTCTGGCAGCGAGACGGACACAGGATAGCAGAACGGCGACGATGGTGTTCTGGAAGCTCCGAAAAGCACTTGCGCAGGTGGATGGGACCGTGAGACTGAACCACGATGAAATCGGAAACCCCCTCCCCACTAGGTGCGCTGACGCCCGCAATGCTGGTGCTCGATGTCGACGGTGTCCTCACCGACAACAGCCTCTGGCTCTCGGAGACTGGTGACGAGTCGAAGTGTTTCCATGTACCCGACGGAGCCGGGATTCGCTGGCTCATCGAGAGTGGTATCGAGGTCGCGTGGATTTCTGGGCGCGTATCCCTGGCCACCAGGCGCCGGGCCAAGCAGCTGGGGGTGAAGGAAGTCCACATGGGAATCGGTGACAAGGCGACCTGCCTGCTGCAACTGCTCGAGAGGTCAGGGATCAGCGCCGGCGATACCGTCTATGTCGGAGACGACCTCATCGACCTGCCACCGATGGCTCTGGTCGGAGTTGGCGTGGCGGTCGCGGATGCGCACCGCGAGGTCCGCGAGAACGCAGACCTGGTGACCACTGCTCGCGGTGGAAGAGGCGCAGTTCGTGAAGTCTGTGAGTGGATCCTGATGGCGCATGGAGTGTGGTCCGAACGGGTCGGTCGTGAGATGACAGGGGATACACCTTGAGCCGGCTCGCCTTCTTTCTGGGGGTATTTTCGGTGGGTCTGGTCGTATTCCTGTTCCTGACGGGTCAATTCTCAATATCCGATGAAAATCCTGATGGAGTCTCCCCCATCGAGCCGATCGAGCCGATCGATCGCAACAGAGTCTCCGCTCCCTTCTACGACTACTCCTTCGGGCGTCTGCGATTCATTCTTCGCGGTGAGGTCGACTTGACCTCCGGGTTGGTGCTGTCTCCGGATAGCCTGGAGAGCCAGCGCGATCTTCTATCGGCCTCCATCGAGATGCCGGTGTATGCAGAGGGTCGTACCGATCCGGTCGATCAGATCCTGATCGAGGCAGACCGCATCGTCGCGGATCCCGGCGCTTCAGTTGCCGATGTGATCGGGCAACTCCAGGCGGTCGGTGCCGGCGGCACGCCACGACTGACGACTCGAGATATGCGATTTCGCTGGGCCGATGGTGAGGACACCCGGATCGAGGGTTCATCTGCGGTCCATGTCGAATGGCCGGAACTCGAACTGCGGGGGGCCAATGGCCTGGAAGGGTCGATCGGTTCGGGTACTGGACTCAACAGCCTGCGATTTTCGCCGCCGCTCATCATCGCCGTGAAGGGGAATGCGAGCGAGGGCGGGGTCGGTCTGGACGGCGACCCAGGACGTCAGATTCGCATCCTCTGCAATGGCCCGATGACGCTGAGAGGAGCGGAGAGGATCGCTCATTTCGAGGGTGGAGTGCAGATTTTCGAGTCCGATCCAGATGCTCCTCTCGATCCGACGATCGCTGCGCCTCAGCGTCATATCTACGCAGACTACCTCGACTTGCATCTCGAGCCGACGAGCCGTCGGTTGGTCAAGATCGAGGCCAGCCGTCGTGAAAATCCGGTCACCATTCATCTCGGCGGCGGCATCCGCGTCGAGGGAGAACGCCTCGACTGGTCGGAGGGCGAATCGCAAATCCGCCTCTCGGAGGGGATCGTCATCCACAGCGAGGTGGGCACCTTCCATGCGATGGAGGCGACGGTGCTGACGGGCGAATCTCGCTGCATCGTCAGCGGTGGAGTGACCGGCTCGTTGCGCAGCATGGCGATCAGTTCCGGCACGCCTGACCCGGAAGCCGAGAGCAACTGGATCGTCGATGCAGAGAGCGCCGAGTTTCATTTCGATGCGGGACAACTGATGTCTCTGACAGCGCGAGGCAAGTCAGGGGAATCGGTGTCGATCCGGGAACAGCGCCAGGGCGGTGCCCGCATCGTCGGGGATGAACTGTGGTGGCGTGCCGAAGAGGGACAGCTGGAAGTTCTTTCCAGCGAGGGAAGCCGTGCCAGATTCTCCGCGGGCAAGAACCACATCGAGGCAGATTCTGCGGCGCTTTCCATCGGATCCCCGAGGCTCGTGTTTCGTGGCGGTGTCACTGCAGAACTGGTCGAGTTGCCCCAGGGACCTTCGTTCACGACTCCTCGCTGGCTCGGAGAGGATCCCAGATGCCAGGTCGTTGCACAGCAGATGACGCTGCTCTGGGACGGCAAGCAGCGTCTCAAGCAGCTGGATGCCCAGGGCGGCGAATCCCCCCTGGAACTGCGGGTCCTGGGAACCGAGAAACTGCAACTGATCGGTGATCGGCTGCAGTGGCGTGGAGTCGATGGCCAGCTCACTCTCACCGGTGAGGGTCGCCAGAAACTGACCATCGGAGACAGGGTCGAGTTGATCGCGGATCGATTGTCGATGTCGATGAGCCAGAACCTGGCCAGCGGTGAAGGATCGGTCGTGGGAACGGTGTCTCGTCCTGGCGATGATGAGCAGCCAATTCCCGTCACCATCCTGTGCGATTCAGTGGTCGTCTCGCTCGCTCCCGATGATCAGCAGGTGACCACCGATGATGCGCGGTCCTCGAATCCATCTGCCGCTGGAAGCATCATCGGTGTGCGAGCATTGAGTGGCGAAGATGGCAGGGTTCAGATCGAGGATGGGACCTTTCTGGCTCGTTGCGACGAGTTGCTCTGGGACGCTGTAAAACAGCGTTACCGGTTTCAGGGCAGGGGGTTACAGCATGTCGAGTTGGCCGCTGGAGGGGCCACGCCTGACCGGATCGAGGCGGAGACGATCACCCTCGACCCGATCCAGGGGACTGCGGAACTGGTCGGAGATGCAAGAGCGAGGGTATACCTTGGCAACGCATCCGCCGATGGTGTGGTCGAGACCATCGAGAAGATGGCATGGAATCTCGAGTCCGATCGCATCGATGCGAAGCTCGATCTTTCTGGCGATCAGATTCGCCTCGTGGAAGTGTCTGCGGCCAAGAATGTCCGACTGCATCAGCAACAGGGAGGCATCGAATTTCGTGGTCAGCACTGTCGCTGGGATCAGCAACAGCAGCGGTTGATCCTCTCCTCTGTCGATGGCCAGGGACTCCAGACCTTCGTTCGTGGGGATGGTCCTAAAGACGAGGTGGTCGCACGTGAGGTGGTGGTGGTGCGATCCACTTCCGAAAGCCCCGGCTCTCCCGAGCGGCTCGAGGTGCTGCTTTCATCGGTACTGAGTGCCACCTTTCAGATGCAGGGGGCTGCCGAGGATGAGCCTGGCCAGTTCGAGATGCGTGCGGACGAGTTGTTACTGGTGCTGAAGGAAACCGCCGAAAGTGGTTCGCTCAGTCCTCACGAGGTGCTCGCCTGGGGGTCCACCGATCTGCGCGGAGGCCCCTACCGGATCCTGGCAGAGCGTGCTCGTGTGCTGATTCGTAACCGCAGCGTCGAACTGGAGGGCGGCGACAACCAACCGGTCCAGGTACTTCGCGACGGGACATCTGATCTCCCCCCTTCGCGATCGGTCAAGTTGACGTGGGGTCCCCGGGGGTACCGGGTTCAGAACCTGCCCAGAGGTGGTGGCTGGTCGATCAGGGACGTTGATTCAGCACTGGAGCGGATGGATCGAAGCGACCACGGTCCCGAGCCCCGCTAGGCTTCGCGCTGGCGATCGAGCAGGATCTCTGTACGGATCGGCGACGATTCGGCCCCGCTTCCAGTGTTTCTCGATCTCTCGGGGTCGTATGATGCCGGGTCTGATCCCTCGAACCCTCTCGAAAGGGCCGTTCATGTTGAGAACGATTTCATTGCTTCTGACGCTATCTCTGCTGCTGATGTTACCGCTAGGTGGTTGCTCCAAGGTCGAAAGGCGAATCGATCCGGAGTACGACATCGGTGCCGCTCAACTGCTGGTCGTCCCCTTCCAGCAGAAGACTACAGCCCCCTCCGTGCTGCGCTGGCATTACGAATCGGTGCCGGGGAACACCCTCGCTCTCGCCATCCGGGTGCAGCTGCCAGCCTCCTGTGACGGAATCTCCCTGATCTCCGATGAGCGTGTCCCGGAACTGGTGTTCCACACCGATTCCGATCAGGTGCCATGGCACCTGATCGGCCGAGAGGTGGGAGCCAGTCATATCCTGACCGGTCGCATCGAACATCTCAGTTTTCGAGACAGGCGCAGTATCGGAATGTTGCAGGGCCGACTGAGGGGCTACTGGAACCTGTTTCGAGTCGAAGATGGTCAGTCCGTGTTGCGGCGGGAATTCGATATTCGTGTGCCCGAGAATCCAGAATCGGGGCGGATCTATGTCTCCTTCGAGACCTCAGAGAATGAACTCCTGGGCGCGATGCTGGCAGCTCTGGCTCAGCGAGTCACATCGGTGTTGTGCGGCGAGAGCATCGAGAAGATCGATTGAGAAGGGTGTAGTGTTGTCGGTCGCCTTGCCGATGGGGCCCTCGGGTGACTACAATCAGGCTTGCCCGGGGCAGGATTCGCCATGCCAGGCTCAGAGTCTGGCGCTGGCTCGGTCCTTCGATCCGCGGGCTTCGATGGAGGAACACGATGACCTTGAGCAGCGTGACAAGTTACCTCGCCTTCGGTATGCCGGGTGGCGTTGAACTGATCGTGCTACTGGTAGTGATGCTCTTGCTCTTTGGCAGCCGACTGCCGTCGGTGATGCGGAATCTTGGCCGAGGTGTCACCGAGTTCAAGAAGGGCGTTCGTTCGACGGAGGAGGACATCCGCACCTCCATCGATCCACCAGCCATCGATCCACCAGCCAATCCACCAACGCAGCACACCGATACCACGGACCCGACCGATTCCTCGGGAGAGAAACGCCCCAAAGACGAAGATTGATGGTCGCGAGGTGTTCGGGCGCAGAAAGTGACGCCCCCGCCTCCAGGACTATCGACCTTCTGCCAGGCGATCTGCCAGGAACTCCGGAAGACCGCAATCTCTGATCTTCTGCTGCACCTTCTCGATGTCATAAGCAACCCTGAAACGCTCGATGCGAGCCTGTTCTGGCTCGTAGACGACGACGCTGGCTTGCGGGTTGCCGTCCCGAGGCTGGCCGACGCTGCCGACATTGATGATCCCCTGCAGTCCGCCATGGAGTTCGATCACGTCGTCGGTGTTGTAGCGGATGACATCGCTCAACAGGAAGGTCACGGGAACATGAGAGTGTCCGATGAAGCACACCGGCGACTGCAGCAATTGAAACGACAGATGGGCGTCCCAGGTCGTCTGGATGTAGTCGAACAGATCCGGATTATCGAGACTGCCGTGGACCATTGAAAAGTCTGCCTCATGGTGAACCAGTGGCCAGCTGCGGATGAAATCGAGATGTTCCGCATCGAGTTGTGTTCGGGTCCAGAGAGTTGCCTGGCGGGCGATCGGATTGAAGTAGTCGAGGTCGAGCAGATCGAGAACCGCATGCTCATGATTACCCGCGACGATGACATCGCATCGGTCTCGCACCTTCGACAGGCAGGAGACCGGGTCGGGACCATAGCCCACGACATCGCCGAGGCACAGGATTCGGTCGACCTGCTGCTGATCGAGCAGGGCCAGCACCGCATCGAGCGCCTCTTCATTGCCGTGGATGTCAGAGATGACCGCGATTTTCAAGTTTCCCCTGTTTCTCTTGCCCACCGTTGGGTTGGCATTCTAGTGGCTTCCCTCGCCATGGGAAGCAGACAGGGGCTTCTGGAGTGGCCAGGGCATGATTATCGGCCACTGTTCCCCGTGGAACATGGTTTTTGCAGGATCCGCCAGGCTTCGATCAGTCCGGCATGGTTCCCCGTGGAACATCCGGGGATCTGGACCTGTCGGACCAACTTGTTTCCGGTCAATTCGCCGGATATTGTTCATGCGGGGCCCCCTGAAGGGGGTACAGGAGGGAACCAGGGTTGGCCAGAATCATCGCCATTGCGAGCCAGAAGGGTGGTGTCGGAAAGACTACCACTGCGGTCAATCTGGCCGCCTATTTCGCCCTCGCCGGGCGATCGTGCCTGCTCGTAGACCTCGATCCCCAGGCCAATGCCACCTCAGGAATCGGCCTCGAATCCCCCCCCCACTCCCACCTTCCTGCACTGCTCGATGGTTCTGTTTGCTGGACGGATGTGGTCCAACCGACAGCGATCGAGGGACTGATCTGTTTGCCCAGCACCATCAATCTCGAGGTTCCGGTGGCGAGTTCGATGGCTCGAGGGGAAGGTGCCCTGAGACTTCGAGAGGCGTGGCAATCGCCCTCGCCAGCTGATCTGGACGTGGTCGTACTCGACTGTCCCCCATCGCTGGGTCCGCTCACGGATCTGGCTCTCCACATCTGTGACTCGGTGCTGGTTCCGGTGCAGTGCGAGTACTTCGCCATGGAGGGGTTGGCCCAGGTGCTGGAACTGGTGAAGCGCGCCGAGTCTTCCAGCGATCGAGAGATCCTGCTGGAGGGACTGGTGCTGACCCTGTTCAGCCCCGAGGTCGACCTGTGTCATGAAGTGGCCGAAGAGGTCAAGCGCTACTTCCCCGATGACACGCTGGAGACACCGATCCTGAGAGATCCGGCACTGGCAGAGTCTGCCAGTCATGGGAAACCCATCTGCAACTACCAACCACGCTCCGCCGGAGCGTGGTCCTACCTGAACCTCGCGAAGGAGGTCCTTGAACATGAGTGGACGGAAGCTGGGACGCGGGCTTGACGCCCTGATCCGTAGGACCGAAGAGATCCCTTCGGAAGCGACATCCCCCACCGATAGCGCCACATCGTATGGTAGTGAGGTGATTCAGATCCATCCGGACAAGATCCGGGCCAATCGCCAGCAACCGCGCAGCCACTTCGACGAGGCGGGCATCGATGAACTGGCGCATTCGATCGCCACCGATGGCATCATCCAACCGCTGGTGGTTCGACCCGCCGGTGACGGTCAATTCGAGCTGGTCGCTGGCGAGAGGCGATTGCGAGCCTCTCGAAAGGCGGGGCTCGAGCAGGTGCCGGTGATCGTTCGCGAGATCGATGATCAGCAGATGTTGCCGCTGGCTCTGGCCGAGAACATCCAACGTGAGGACCTCAATCCCATCGAGTTGGCTCGTGCCTACCGAGCGTTACAGCAATCGTTCGCTCTGACCCAGGAACAACTGGCGGAACAGGTCGGAAAAAAGCGCTCCAGCATCGCCAATACCCTGCGCTTCCTGGAGCTCGACGATTCCATCCAGCAGAGTCTGGTCGATCGGATCATCAGCGCAGGACATGCAAAATTGCTGCTCTCGGTGAGCGATCACAGGAAAAGGGCGGAATGGCACCGCAAAGTAATGTCCAAGAACTGGACGGTCCGTGATCTCGACGATGCGCTCAGAAAAAGGAAAACCCAGGTATCCTCCCCACCTGGGGGTACTAAAGGCACTAATAAAGGCAATAAGGGTGCTGGAAACCACATTATTACCGAGGAAACACGCCTTGGGCGGTCTCTCGGGACCAAGGTCTCGGTGCTAGAAACCGGTCCGAAAGGGCGCGGAAAGATCATCATCGAGTTCTTCTCGGCCGAGGATTACGAGCGTATTTCGAGGCTCATCGTCGATCGATCCCGCTCCTGAAGGGGCAGCGGGTGGCGCATCTTCGACCGAGGATGGGATGCTTCTGGGACTCTTCCTGGCTCGCCACGATCGTGGAGGCATCCGATGATACTACTGGCCGCCCTGCTCTTTTCACTGGTCCTGCTGCTGTGGGGCATCGGTCACCTGCGCGGTGACCTGTTGACCCGTGGCCCCGTCAAACTGGTCCTGTTTCCGGGCCTGATCCTGGATGGACTGGCGCGCACACTCTCCTGCCTGGCCACGGCGACGCCGGTGGTCGGGCTCTCGCCGTGGCGCGATGGAACGCCGTTCCTGATCGAGGGGGAATGTACCCTGCAACGGTTGGGAGTGCCGCTGACGACGGCCTTCCGTCTCGGGACTCTGTATCTCGGATTTTCTGTGGCCGTCTTGTGGATGCCAGAAGCGATGCAACTCGTACCCGATCCGGCATTTCTCGGCAGATCACTGGAACACAGCATCGGCGCTTTTTTGACAGCGCTATTATCGGCCCCATTTGAACTGCTGGCGACGGGTCTGGTGACCTGGTGTCTGCTGGCATGGCTGGCAGTCACGGTGCTGGCAGCGGGACTGCGGCCGCGCGAGTGTGGAGTCGCGATGCTGATGGGAACTGCCATCGTCGGAGTGATGGAAGCGGCCCAGTGGCTCGGACTCCGATTCGGCGCATTCACCAATGGCTGGTTTCTGAGGCGCTTCTACGAGGCTGAAGCGGGCAGAGCGCTGGTCTTGATGGCGCTGGTGGCTGCCGCGGTGCTGGCAACCCTGACAACGATGCATCTGATCCCGATGCTGGTTCAGAAGATCCGCCCCCGGCCCGAGCCGATCCCTGAGGATTCTGAAGATCACATCATCTCGCACTTTTGATCGGGTCGGACCCCTTGCCGAATCGGCACCCTCGCCTATCATCCTCCGTTACCCTTCCCCATCGCAGGTTGCGGTGAATGAGGGACGCTGAGAGCTCTGCGTCGAGGAGTGCGTCATGGCCCGTTGTCTGCTGATCACAATGTCACTGATGGGATTCGGTTCACTGCTGCAGTCACAGCAAGACACCGGGTCGATCTCTGAATCAGCAACTTCGCCGATCACCGCCGTCGGAAGCGAGAAGGTACAACTGAGCCTGGATCAGGCGATCCGGCTCGCTCTCGAGAACAATCTTGACCTGGAGGTGCAGCGAATCGCCGAGGCCCGTGCCCTGAGAGATCCACTCATCGCCGAGGCCGCCTTCGATCCGCTGTTTCGCACCGGCTTCACCTGGAGCAAGTCGAGCACCACCTCTACCAGCATCATCGAAGGTGCTGCTGTCGGTGACCAGAGCGAGCGCGACAACCGCACCTATTTCCTGGGGCTATCGGGGCAGATGCGCTTCGGCACGACCTGGAATCTACGCCTCAACGGCAGCCGCTCGTCCACCTCCGCGATCAGCGAGTTCTTCAGTCCCCTCAACTACCGCGGCGCCTATGACCTGTCACTGAGTCAGCCGTTGATGCAGGGTTTCGGCCACGACATCACCGAGACCTCGTTGCGTGTCGCATTACGGAATGCAGAGTCTTCGAGGCTCGTCATGCGCAGAGCCGTCGAGACCACCGTGGCATCGGTGGTCTCCAGTTACTGGGATCTGGTTTACACGCGCCAGAATGTGGATGTGCAACAGCGCGCACTGGTCGAGGCCACCGAGTTGCTCGGGATCAATCAACGCCGCCTCGAGGTGGGGACCGGTACCGAGCTCGATGTGATCAGTGCCGAGGCAAATATCGAGACGCAAAAGGCGAGCATCATCGATGCTGTCAACCAGTTGAGGGATATCCAGGATGTATTGCTCGACAAGGTCAATGCTCCCGAACACCGCGTTGGCGGCGCCTCGGGACCGATGTTTCGCGACCTCGAGGTGATCCCGACCACGTCTCTCGATCTTCCCGAGTTTCCGGTCGAGATGACCCAGGCCGTGGAATTCGCACTGGTGACGCGGCTCGAGTTGTTCCAGCGCGATCTCGATATTGCCAACAGCCAGGATCAGCTGCTCCTGAGTGAGGATCAACTGCGTCCCAATCTGACCCTCAGCGGCGGCTGGAACCAGCCCGGCAATGACATCACCTTCGACGGCTCCTGGTCCAACATCGGTGAGGACTTCACCTGGAACGCCGGTCTCAACTTCGAGATTCCGATCGGTAACCGTGCTGCACGTAATCGCATGCTCCAGTCGCAAGATGACCTGCGTCGCTCCCAGATCAGTCGTGAGCAGGCCGCCCATGGCATCGTGCTGGAGGTCACCCGGGCAGTACGCGAGTTGCTCAGCGCCCGCCAGAGTGTCGAGACCACCCGTGCCGCCACGAGGTTGCGTCGCAAGGAACTCGACGGCGAGACACGCCGGCTCGAAGTGGGGATCTCGACCGCATACCAGGTACTGCAGGTACAGAACAGTTTGCTGCAATCACAGGTATCCGAATTGCAATCACAGGTGAGGTTGCGCAAGGCGATCGCTTCCTATCGCAACGCTTCGGGCACCATCCTGTCGGGTCGTGGCATCGAACTCGACTGATCGAACGGGCGGCTACTGGCTCATATTGGCCTGAATGTCGCATCTGTCGCGATAATCCGGCACCGTTACCACTTCTGTACCTACCCGATGGAGCCTAGGATAGACGCTGTATTCATGTCAGCTCGTTTGGCCGTGGGAGTGAACCGATGATCGATTTCTGGGTTCCGCACATCAGAATCTCGATGGCCATCCTTGGCCTGTTACTGATGGGTTCTGGCCTCGCTTCGAGCCAGCAGTTCGAGGTGGGCCTTGGAGTCAGTTCACTCAACGGTAGCGCCTATAACCTGCTGGTCGGTATGGCCGATGGTGCATCCGATGGGTATGTTGCGGGTGAAGATCTGTATGCACCGCCGGCACCTCCAGCGCCTTCCTTCTACAGTTCCATCTCATATGCCAACGACTCCTGGTTCAGTTGCATCATCGCCCCCGATCCAGACCCGCAGGTGTTTGTGCTGTCCTTGCAGTTTTCCATCACGGACCCGATCCTCATCGAATGGGATCCGTCGCTTCTGGCCGACGGCGGAGAGTACGTGCTTCGGGATGCGGTGGGGGGGGGCTTCATCGAGATCGACATGAAGTTGCAGGAGTCCATCCTGATCGACAACATCGCCCTGACCAATCTGGTGCTGGCCATCGTGCCGCCTCCCACGGAGACCTTTCTTCGTTCCGATGTGAACGGAGATGGCTCCTCTAACCTCGCCGACTCGATCCGACTGCTCGAGCATCTGTTCCTGTCGCTACCTGTCGCTTGTTTCGAGGCGGGGGATACCAACGACGATGCCAGCCTCAACCTCGCCGATGCGATCTTCCACCTCGCCTTTCTGTTCAATGGCGGCCCCGCGCCTCCAGCACCCTTTCCAGGGTGCGGACCAGACCCCACAACTGACCTGCTCGGATGCCTCGAAACCTGTCCTTGAATCGCCCTGACAGACCATTCGGCCCCTGACGCCTGCGGCACTTCCACCCTTGCTGAGTACAAGCGTTAGTAGTCTGTTTGAATGCTTGTAATGCGCTAATAAATACCGATGCCTCAAAACCGCGAATAAAAATCCAGGACGCATTTGTTATGCCAGGGGCTGGGCCGAGGTGTATCGACCGGCGCCGGCGTCTTTGTATTTTTTCAGCATTACGAATGGGATTGAATGCCGCATGGGCTCCGCATATTTACAGATTTACTCGGCATAACAGCATTACAAGGCTACTGGCTGGATTGGGTCCCCAGCGCCTCGATCAGGCCGTGTGGGTCGTAGGGGACGCTTCCGCGGTCGTCGGGAACCTTGTACTGAAGCGCCAGTCGCTCCAGTTCCTGTGCCAGTTCGTTGCGGATCTCACCGTGGTCGGGGTCGTCAGCGAGATTGTTCATCTCGGTGGGATCCTCTTGAAGGTCGTACAGCTCCCATTCGTCGAGATTGTAGAAATGGATCAACTTGTAGCGCTGGGTGCATACGCCTCGATGTCTGCGAACCATGTGTGCGGTGCGCTGGTCGCCGAGATACTCGTAATACTGGTAGTAGAGACTCTCTCGCCAGTCGGCGGGCTTCCTGCCCATCATCAGTGGCACCAGGCTCAGCCCCTGCATCGCTTCGATGGAAGTGTGAGTGGAGGGGACCCTTGCCAGGTCGAGAAAAGTCTGGGCGTAGTCGAGATTGCTGACGAGGTTTTCATCGACGCTTCCGGCGTGGATGACACCTGGCCAGCGGACGATCAAGGGTGTCTTGTAGCATTCCTCGTACATGAAGCGCTTGTCGAACCAGCCATGTTCACCGAGGAAAAAGCCCTGATCGGATGAGTAAATCACGACCGTTTCCCTGGAGAGATCGAGTTCATCCAGTGTTGCCATCATGCGACCGATGTTCTCGTCGACCGCCTTGATACAGCGCAGGTAATCCTTCAGGTAGCGCTGGTACTTCCAGCGCGTCAATTCGTCCTCATCGCTATTGCGAAGCAACTGCTTCATCGTCCGGTTCTTGGGATCGTAGGCGGCATTCCACAGGGCAGTCTGCGACTCGTCGAGACCTCGTTGAGGAACCAGCTTGAGGTCATTCTTGGTCAGGGTGGTGGCGATCTCCATGTCCTGGACCCTCGCAGCAGTGCCACGACCGCTGTAGTCATCGAACAGGTTGGCCGGTTCCTCGATATCGACATCGTCCAGATAGGCCAGATGCCGTGGAGGAGGCTGCCAGTGTCTATGGGGTGCCTTGTGCTGAACCATCATCATGAACGGCTGGTCCTGGTCACGCCCATCCTTGAGCCAGTCCAGAGCCAGGTCCGTGATGATGTCGGTGGTGTAACCGGGGTGCTGACGGTCGACGAATCCCTGCTCATTATCTGCGGGACTGCGCATCCTTGGATTGTAGTAGGGGCCTTGACCGAGCAGTCTCTCGTAGTGGTCGAAGCCGGTCGGTTCAGACTTGAGATGCCATTTACCAAAGATGGCGGTCTGGTAACCAGCGCCCTGCAGTATTTTTGGAAAGGTCATCTGAGCACCGTCAAAACGTTCGGCATTGGTCGGCACGCCGTTGAGATGACTGTGCTTGCCGGTCAGGATCACTGCGCGACTCGGAGCACAGATGGAGTTGGTGACGCCACATCTGCGAAACATCATGCCGTCCGCAGCGAGTTGATCGAGGTTGGGTGTGATGTCTGCGGGAAAGCGGCTGCCGTAAGCTCCGATGGCGTGGGATGCATGGTCGTCGGTGAAGATGAAGAGGATATTCGGTGCCTTCTCCGGGCGTCCCTCGTAGATGGATCGCGATGAGCCTGCCGCGGCACATCCCGAGAGCAGCAATGCGACCAGCCCCAGCAGTGGGAACAGACGGCATTCGGGTGATACGAGCAACTTCATGGCGAGTCCTTTCGAGCCTGACCGTGGCCAGGTCGATGATTTGACACGGTGGCACTGGCTGGCGCTACTGACCAGCGGCACCGTCGGGAGTGGTCCTGGGACCGGCATTCTTCACATGCTCATCGAACCAGTCGATCATCTCGGCAAGGGTGTGCAGCACCGATTCGCGGGCGCGGTACCCGTGGCTTTCATTGGGCAGGTAGACCAGCCTCGCGGTGCCGCCATTACCCTTGATTCCCTGGTAGAGACGCGACGATTGCACCGGAAAGGTGCCCGAGTTGTTGTCGATCTCGCCGTGGATCAGCAGGATCGGTTCATCGATCTTGTCGGCGTGCATGAAGGGCGAGATGGCGAAGTAGATCTCGGGTGCCTGCCACAAGGTGCGACGTTCCGACTGGAAGCCGAACGGAGTGAGAGTGCGATTGTAGGCACCACTTCTGGCGACACCTGCACTGAAAAGATCGCAGTGGGCGAGCAGATTGGCGGTCATGAAGGCTCCGTAACTATGACCTCCGACACCCACCCGGTCGCCATCGGCGACACCCATCTCGACCGCCTTATCGATGGCGGCCGCAGCGGAGGCGACGATCTGTTCGATGAAGGTGTCGTTCATCGTCTCGGGATCACCGATCACCGGCATCGTCGCCGCATCCATGACGGCGTAGCCCTGGGTCAGGAAGAACAGATGCGATGAACCCCCGATGCGGGTGAAGCGATAGGGGCTGCCGCCGACCTGGCCGGCGGTCTTCGGATCGCTGAACTCGCGCGGGTAGGCCCACACCACCAGCGGCAAGCGGGTTCCCTCCTTGTAGTTGGCAGGCAGGTAGAGGGTCGCCGATAGATCGACACCGTCGGCGCGCTGGTAGGTGACCAGTTGCTTGCGGATACCACGCAGCTGCGGCGTTGGATCGGGGAAATCGGTCAGCGGCTGGATCCCTCCTTTGGAGCGAAGACGGTAGTTTGGAGGCTCTGTCGGGCTCTCGTATCGGGTGATGAAGGTCGAGCCTTCGACCACCGCACTCACGGACTCGTAACAACCCGGCTCGCAGCGCCAGATCCGCTCACTTTCGAAGGTCTCGAGATTCTGACGGTCGAGGAAGGGACGCGCACCGCCGGGCCCGGAACCCCGACCGCTGCGATACATCCAGGGACCATCGAGGCGCACCATCCGGTCGCCGCGGGAATCGACCCTGGTCACCGGCGATCCGCGATCCGCGTATCGATCGTTGCTGCTGCGGTCCTCGATCAACCTGGCCTTGACATCCGGGTCGTCAATATCGCGCAGCCACATCTGCATCCAGCGACGATCACGGTCGCGTTCCTGAGCCAGAGCACGATGCCCATCCTCGAGCCAACCGACGGCGACCAGCCTGTACTGGCTTCGAAATGCCTCGCGCTGCTCGCCGTCGAAGGGATCAGCGACGATGAAACGGTCGCGGTGGGGGACATCGTTCTTGGGGTCGCCACCGTCGAGCGCCTCGGTCCACACCAGTGTCGCATCGCTGCCGGGGCGCCAGCGGATATTGCGCGCTCCGGTACGAACACCATGCAGAGGAATTCCCTCTCCGATCGGAACGGTCGCCACGACCATCTCCCTGTCACCATCTCGACTCCACACCTCGATGCTGTTTCCGAACAGATAAGCGGGCATCAGATAGGAGAAGGGACGCTGGATGATGGTCACCAGCAGGTGGTGGTCATCCGGCGAAACGGAGATGGAGCGGTACAGGTCGGGCTTGCCAATTCTCATCCTCTCACCGCTGGCGAGATCGACACGATGGATCTCACTGGTGGCGTAGTAGCCAAAGAGTGCCTCGTCATGTGGATTGTTGAGAAGGTCCTGATATGTCCGAAGAGGTGTCGCGGAACCGCTCGTTTCGCGGATGCTGGGGCCGGTAGGGACATCCGGTTTCATCGGCGGTGCTCCGCGGTCGGCGGGTACCTCGGTGATGATGACGCTGGCACCGTCGGGACTGAAGTAGTAGCCGGAGGTCAGCACCGACGAGATGCGATCACTGATCTTCAGCGCCAGTGTCGGGTC
>QNYK01000080.1 GCA_003973385.1 Bacillota bacterium
GCGGCCTTCTTCTTGGTTTTCCGCTTTGCGGTTTTCCGCTTGGCGGTCTTCCGTTTCGCCTTCTTCCGCTTCGCCTTCTTCTTGGCCATGCCAACTCCTATCGGGGTCGTTGCCCCAAATCCCTGATGCTCACGCCCCCCTCCGAGGGGACGCCCGCTAGAGGATGAGGTGCAACCGTTGCATCCAGCCTCCAGTAGAATGAACTCGTGGAAAGTAACTGTGGGAAACTTCTCTTCATGCAAGTCACATCTTGCTTGGCTGAAGAGGTGGGTCGATGACTCGACCCGGAGGGGATTCCAGACCCTGATCCGCTTTCAGATCTGTGGCCAGGTCCCTGATGATCATGCAACGGTTCACCGCCACGGATGGACTCCGTGTTCACAGTACCGACTTGCTCGTAGAGAGTGGGTTGGACCAACCCGTCCCCCAGTGTCGCCCTGCCCGGAGAGGAGAGTGCGTCGTGACGACGCGAGCGCATTCCCCTTCACCACGCTGGAGTACGAGAGGTTCCGCGAAAGATCATCACTTTCCCGACCGATGTGACTCACAAACTCCGGCGCAGTGGAAAGCACCTCCCGTTCCCCTCGGGTGATCCGGTGCTCCCCGTCAACGGCGGTATCCTACAGAAACACGCAGCGTGTTCCATCTACTTTTTTTTTTGTGCGCGATGTCGTCATTCGAGACCACCCGGTGCGGACACGAAGAAGGGGCTTTCACCGTGTCACGGTAAAAGCCCCAAGGCATGTATTATTGCTCTAAATAGTCGAATCAGCGCGATGCTATCGAACTACCCAGCGACGAAACGATGGTGGAAATCAATGTTTCCGTTTCGGAATCGACATCAGTAGGAGTGTAGATCGAGATCAGTAGAGTCCCTTCGCTTGCTGCGATGAGTGCATGAAGACAATTCTGCTGTTGATCGGGAGAGATACTCTCATGGATGAAGGCAGTTCTCAATGGAGCCAACATCCAAGTTCGTCCGGTGCTCGACGAAACAAAACCAACCTCTTCGAGACGATCTCCGAGCGAGTTTGCAGCGACCTCAGGGGGCAGTTTGGTTCCGCGGTAGCGATCCAGCGCAATCAGTGTCGAGCCATCTTCTGATGAGATCCTTGCGGCTCCCCTGGCACTCACGAAATGCCAATCTTCTGGAACATCCAGAGCCAGTCCCAATCCATCGAGTTGAGCCGTACGAAAGACCGTCAACTCGGGATCGACGGTAGCCACTTCCACCACAACAGAATCTACCGCCGCACTGGCCTCGGAACTGTCGTCGACGAGGGCCACTTCAATCGGGTTCGACTGGCCATCGTTCGATGGCCCCTCATCGGCAGAAGCACTCGGCAGGAGATCAGCAAGGTCAGGCAACTGGATGTGATTGATTCCAGCAGTGATCGGCTGATGTGGTTGGGCATCGCGTCTCCGAGCCAGATATTCCTTTTCGGAAGTCTCCAGCACCACCTCCGAGATGAAGCGGCGATAGAAGGTCGCCCGTCCATTTGGCCACGTCAGGATCACCTTTTCGTCATCGCTTGCGATGACCTTACCGCTGATGACGTGGCCATTCTTGAGAAACAACGTGCCACCTTCTGCAGGTACGGACGGGATCACCAGCAACAAGGAGACCAGTCCAAGTATGAGTGTGTACTTCTTCATCGACTCTTCGCTCCAATTCCTTGCTGGTGCTGATCGATCACATCGTCAACCCAGATTTCGAACTCAGCCACCGCAGCAGAGGTCACCGGATCATCGGTCACTGGACCACTCTTCCCCCATGGGAAGATGACGAGGACCGCGGCGAACAGAAGCGACGCGGCTATCACCCCTGGCTTCCAGTGCTCGATGGCGAGTCCACGAGCCTGTTCGGCAAGCTCACGAGCGCGCTCGGCTACTTCACGAGCTCTGTCGATGACGCGATGCGTCACCTTCAGCAGTTCATCCTTGTAGGTCGGGTCCGAGCCTTCGACGAGGCTGGTGATATCTTCTACATTTTCTACATCGGGGAGATCGTCGATCAGTTGAGCTGTAATCTCCGGGAGATCCTCCAGTTCGGAGCATGGCTCCTCACCAGGTCTCACCGACAGCAATAGAGGAACATCCTGCTGATCCTCGATGTATTCATCGTCCTCGAGGAACACGATGACATCATCCTCATGGAGTTGATTCAGATCGACAAGGTCCGGTTCGGGAGTGACGACCTCCGTCTCCTCGACCGGTTCCTTGGCGGATCCAGCAGGGGGAGAGGTTGTGGGAGACTCCTCGATCAGATCCTCCTCGGTGACTGATTTCAATTTGTCTTCATTCATCGGCAATTTCCCTACTTGTTACCTGGCCGACCACCCACCGGGCGGGGGGATGGTCCACGCTAAAGAGTAGGATGAGATCCAGGATGGTGCCAAATGGCCCAGGAAACCGTGTCAGGAGCTCGATACGAGGTCATCGGAAAGTTCGCTATCTGCAACAACCGGACCCAGAGCCGGAGCCGCATGAAGCGGCTTTCCACAGCTGCGACAACTGCCAGGTTCCAGATCTACACTGCCGCACAGGCGACAGAATCGGGTCAATAGCCCCTGGAAATCGAGTAGCCGCCGAACCTGCTGTCCGGTCAGAGCACCCTGTCGAACCAGAACCTCACCAATCCGAAAACGCAGGCCGATCTTTCGAAGTTGTGCCTGTTCACTGACAGCCGCCTCCAGTTGATCGAGAGTGAGCCAGCCTCGGTCTCGAGCCAGGCGCCCCAGTGAACCATCCTCGGATCGACGCCTTCGCCCATCTCCGACTCTCGTCCTGAGGTGATCCCTGGTCATCTTGAGTACGCAGTTGGCCACATTCACTGCAAGAGCGCCACTTCGGATCAGAACCTCCAGCAACTCTCTCGCTCCCGGATCTCTCGGACAGCAAAGCAGTGCCTCTGCTATGTGGTCATCCTCGATCCAGCCCCGATGACGAAGGATGCGCAGTGCCATCCACAGATCCGTTGCTCGAGTCGAAGCGCTTCTCATCAGAGGATCCCTCCAGGTCTTCGACCAGCGACAGGATGATCGAATCGAGGATCTCGAATCCCAGATCAGTGATCCGGATCCTGTCCTCCTCATGAAGAAGCAAACCCCGTTGCTCGAATCGGCGCAAACTGGACTCACAGATCTGATCGAGGGAGAAGCCAGTGGAGGTGCGCATCTCGGCCAGATCCAGCCCTGAGACCAGCCTCAACTGGAGCATGATCGTTTCCACTGCAGCCGTGATCCGATCAGGATTCTCCTCATCTACTCGTCTCGGAGAGCCTTCTGATTCGATGTATGAAGTTACATTGGCGAGGTTTTTCCACCGCTTGCCCTCATGGAAAGAAGCCGCTCCGCTTCCGATTCCCAGGTAGGTTCCGCGCTGCCAGTAGTTGAGATTGTGGAGTGACGCTCCGCCTCTCTTGTGCAGATTGGACACCTCGTATCTCTGATATCCCTGGTCGGTCAAACCTGATAAGAACTGCCTTGCAAGATCGATGCATTGCTCATCTTGCAACGGATCGATGTCTCCCCTGCTTCGCATCTTATCGAGCCAGGTTCCCTTTTCGTAACTGAGATGGTAGAGACTGATATGGTCTGGATCGATCTGCTCCACTGCAGCAAGATCTGCCATCACCGATTGGTGATCCTGTCCAGGCCAGCCTACAATCAGGTCAAGGCTGGTTCTGGGAACGCCGAGCCGCTGCATCATCTGATGTACTTCGATCACCCTGGAGGCATCGTGTTGTCTGCCGAGAAGCGAGAGACCTTTCTCGTCAAAGGTCTGAGCACCGGTGCTGATTCGATCCACTCCGATTTGCAGGGCCACTTCCAGCTTCTTCTCATCGATGGACTCCGGATTGGTTTCCACGGTCCATTCGGACAATCCCTCACCGAAATGACTGCCCAGTGCCTGCAACAAGTCGCTCCAGGATTGATGGTCGAGGGCACTCGGGGTCCCCCCTCCGATGAATATGGTACGTGGCTGGAACCCCTTCCGAGCGATCGATTCGATCTCCTGGATGAGGACCTGGGTGTACTTGCGAGTCACTGGAGGACTGAGGGATGCGACATGGAAGTCACAATATGTGCACCGAACTCTACAGAAAGGCACGTGCACATAGAGGCCCGGATCGTGGCTCTCGTGGCGAATCGCGTCGATTCCTGTCTCCCTCCGATTGGTAGATCTCACCGACATTCTGTATCCTTATTCGAGGTCTCTCCCGGGATCCTACCCTCGACTCGACTCGGGGGCATCTGGCTCGTCGGGACCTCCGGCCTCTGTCGGCCGCCGACGACGGATGAAGCGGGAGTCTTGACATGAGCAGCCTTCGCGGACATCTCGAGCATTTTGGGCTTCAGGAACTGTTGCAGACCCTATCCCACGGAGCTCGTACCGGCACGCTTCAGATCGAACGTAACGATGAGAAGGTCTCGATCGTCTTCGAAACTGGCCACATCACTCTGGTCCGTTCAGGCTCCTCGAGCCAGATCCGCTTCCGCAGTATCTTGCTACGAGGGGGAATCGTCTCGGAAACTGATCTACTGCAGGCGCGAAAAGATCAGGAAGAAACCGGAATGCTCCTCGGTAGGGCTCTCATCGAACGAGGAATCATCGATGATGTTCAGCTCTCCCAGGCACTTCGCCTCAAGGTGGAGGAGGAACTGTTTGACCTGTTCCTGTGGGAAAACGGTACCTTCGAGTTCTTCCCGGAGCTGATCCAGTCGACAGCAGAGGATGAGATCCACCAGGTCACCAGGATCCAGGTCGATCCGATGTCGGTGATCATCGAAGGACTCAGGCAGGCCGACGAGTGGAAGGTCATTCGCGATCGAATCAAAGATCTGCACTGGATCCTCGTACCTGTCGATGGAACTCCTCCCCCTGCCGAATCTCATTCACTCTACATGCTCGTAGATGGACATCGAAGCACAGATGAGGTACTCGCGCTCGCGAGTACAACTCGTTTCGATACCTGCTCGGTCCTCTATCGATTCATCGAAGAAGGCAAACTTCGCGAAGCAACTCATGGAGAGATGCTCAAGGAGGCCAGGGCACGTGTGCATGACAGGCCTGCCTCATCTCTTTGCCTCTACGAATCTCTCATCGACCGTGCCGGTACCTCGATGGGACACACCCTGCTGGAAGAAGCTGCAGAATGCGCAGCCCACCACGATCCGTCGGCCCAGGCTGATTTCATCCGTCAAGCAGTGGAAATCCTCAGGAACAATGGAGACGGTCCTGGTGCATGGATTCGCCTTCAACGGTTGCTGGTACTGGCTCCAGGATCCCTGGAGGATCTGCTCGAATCCTGGTCGCTACGCGAATACATCCCGACCCGGCGTGTGCTGACGCTTCTCGACGAATTGACGAGGGCCCTTCGTCGTGCAGGCGAATATCGACAACTGAGTTCCATCTTGCGAGATGCTGAGCCTCTCCGGGGAACAGACCCCAGTTACTGGCTTCAACTGGGTGAGGCACTGCAGCGATGTAAGGATCCGGAAGCAGAAACCTATCTCGCCCGAGCCATCCAGATTTCTGACAAGAAGAACCCAGAAGTTGCGCTTCGTGCGGAGCGGTTGCTCCGAGACATGAAATCCGACCTGTCACTCGGAGACGAGGATGTCGAAGTGCTGCGACAACGCAGAGCCAATATGGATAGCCATAGAAAATTGCGGCGTGGCATCGTGTTTGGTGCTGCAGGACTCCTGTTTGTCCTCAGTTTGCTGCAGGTCTCCTCCGAGTGGAGAGCCAAAGGGCTGCTGTCAGCAGCCCGATCGATCGAGGCGAGCGGATTTGGCATCTCTAGCATGAAAAGCGCTGCGATCGCATTCGAGAGAGTTGCCAGGGAACACCCATGGACCTTTGCAGGCAGCGATGGTGCCAGATCGAGCGACAGGCTAAGAGTTGCCATACAGCAGCAACAACAGTCGGAACAGCTGGCGCAATCCGCTGATCTCCAGATGCAACGAACAAAAAGGATAGAAAAGTTGATGCAGGTCAGGAGTTCGATTCGAGAAGCTCAGGAGTTCAGGAAAAATGGCGATGTGATCGCCGCAAGAAAAATACTGGATGCCATCGACCCCGAGGCTCTCGATGTCCTGCCCGAGATCGAGTTCAAGAGTATCAAGGTGCCAGTGGTGATCGAAAGTCGTCCGTCAGGAGCCCGAGTTCTCAATTCGATGAGGAAATTCATCGGCATCACACCGGCAATCGTTGATCTGCCACTCGGTGATGAAATGAAGTTCTTCGTCGAACGCCCTGGTTGTCGCACCAAGACGATCCAGCTCTCCGGATCCTCCCCCGCCACGGTCGAAGTGGCACTTGTGCGCGGACCGCTGCGCACCTACACGCTTCCAGGCCCGGTTCAACAGGCAGCGCTCGCTGGCGATACGTTGGTACTCGCCGGAAGAGACGGACAGGTTCGCATCGTCGATGTAAACCAACTCAGTTCCATCGGAGAACACGTCATCGGGATCGAAGGACATCCAACACCGATCCTGATCGAGAAGAACGGAATCGTACTTGCGGTCCCCTATTCCGGTAGACCTGTACTCATCAGGGAAGGTGGGAAGGTACGGCCCTTCGGCCCGGCAGCCAGGGCTCCCTGGTCTGCAGCGTGTAGTCTCGACCGTGGTTGGGTGCTGGCCGATGTCGATGGGCGGGTGATTCATCTCGACTCTCGTGGCAAGACTCGCTGGGAATACAACTGTAATGCTCCCGTCGCACTGCTGGGCTCGTCAGCCGAAGGCGATCTCTTCGTGATCGACCGGGCTCGCTTCCAGTATCGAATCGGAACCGATGGGAAGCAGGTCGGAAGCGCAGTCAGGCTCCCTGGAGAAGCGCTGCAGATACTCCCCGATGGAAGAGCGCTTCTTCACGACGGACGCATGTGGAAACCAGGATCGATGTCGCTCGGGCCGGTGCCCTCGACCACTCCTCGCCATCAGGGGCCACGCTGCCTCTACGGAACCGAGAGTGGCTGGGCAGTCTTCGCCGGCTCGACCACGCAGGAGCATCCGAGCCCCTCGGCAGCTGCTTGCGCTCCGCTCGAGTCCAGCAGCGGCGATGGTTCTACATGGGTCGCAGGGATTGACGGCATCTTGCGTCTGCATGATTCGAACGGCGTCATCACCAGCGAGGTGGAACTGGGTGCGATCGCAATTGATCTTCAACTGAGCGAGCAAGGCCGGATCCTGGTCACGCTCTCGGACGGAAGACTCTGCGATGTGGAGGAGTTACAACGATGATCTCCACGACCCTTCTGACCATCGCAATACTGGCTTCCATCGGAGGCTCCGATATGGTGACTGCAGATGAACTGGCTCACCACCGGGGACATCTGATCCACTTACAAGGACGAACCGGGGATCGAATCGGCAACCAGCTACAAATTGCCGGTCACGAGGAGATGGTTGCGGTACCCGAAGGAGTCAAGATCCCTCGACGGGGCAGCAAGGACAGACCATACCTGCTGGATATCTGGTTGCTCCAGCAGCAGCAGGGTTTGACGATCACACGGGCCACCCCCGTGAGTTCATGGCAGCAATGCCTTGAATACCACCAATCGCGAATTGCAACAGCCACTGCTTCTGATCAAGAATCGATCCTGCGCTTTCTGATGAGGGAAGCGCCTCTCAATGGACGAACGCAACTGTGGCTCTCGCTCGAACAGGTCGCAGGAGATCCAGCGAGGTGGATCCGACTCGGAGGCCAGTTCCTGTCCGGCACCGATGTTCTGAGCGAGACGATCCACCGTCTCTCCCTCCAATCCGTGGCTCTTCAGCAGCAGTTGTATCAGCAAGAAGGGCTGTGGCTCTCGAAGCTTGATTTCTATCGCTTGAATCAACTGACCGAAGTCGATGGGCATACGGTGGTGACCACCCGACACTCCCTCGAACAGACCACAGCAGGGAAGCTGGATCAGATCCTCATGCTGTCGAAGAAGCAGACGCTTGCCAAGGACATCCGTCCTGGAGCCCGCAGGAGAACCGTGTTGGCGCTGCACGGGAATCCAGTCGATGTGACCTGGATCCAGCTGGAGGGGCATTTCATCGAGCAATGGACCTACACTGACTATGTGATGCGCATCATCGATGGTCGCGTCTTCGAGGTCGTCATCACTGATCACCAGCAGTAGCACTCAGCTGAGGAAGATCACTCTCCCTCGCCATCTTCATCAGAAGTTCCATCCTGAATCACCGGCACATCCAGTGGCTTGTGTTCGCCTCGACCGCTGGGCTTTGATCCGGGTTCGTCCGGGTCAACGGGAGCATCTGGATCCTGCTGATCCTGCTCTACCGGGTTGCGTACCGGACCCAGTCTGGCACGTGGCAGTGGAGCGACTCCATCCTCGACAACCCGCGCTGCATGGAACATCAGGCCTCCCCGACCCGAGACCTCGACCATTTCCCCCTGACGCAGGGGAAGCGGAATCGTCTCACCACGAATCACTTCCACATCGCCTTCCCAGACCCGAACCTCCGTATGACCTCGACTGGCCCACCGTCTCATCTCGAAGAGCGTTCCGGTGACACGAATCTGCAACTCCTCGGTGAAAACAACGAAGCCCCTCCCCTCCGGTTCGACATCGAAGCGAGCCAATCCATCTTCGAGGAGCACCGAATCGTTGGACAGGATGGTGACGCTCGCACCCACTCCGAATCTGACGCTTCTTCCACCCGGATCATCGATCCACACTTCGCCCTGGCGACAGGACACCGTCTGTCCAGGTTGAAGCAACACGTTGGCGATTCCAGTGCGAAGCCGGATCTGTTCATCGTCGACTTCCACGACGCTCTGCTCGGAAATGGTTCGAAGCACGAACACGGAATCGAATCCGGAATCCTTGCCTGCCGGAACCCACCACCAGGCGAGCAATGAGATGCTCGCCAGCACAGTGAGAACCACCGCTGCAAATCGGGGTGCAGCCCGCTCAGCTGCGAGGGAAACTTCCATCGGTTCCTGCTCTGAAATCAACTGACCGGGTTTCAGGCTCCCGACCAGCAACTGATCGATTTCACCTACGACCTCTTCAAATCCATGGTCCAGATCATCCATTCCCGATAGAAACTGCTCATGCCATGCCCTGCAATCGCCGCAGCGATCCAGATGGGCTTCCAGAATCTCTGTCCGTTCCGGAGTCAGTTCATGATCCTCAGATAGAGAAATCCAGCGCCGGATCCGTTCGCAATCCTGTTGGGAACTCATCGAGAATCCATTCCATCTCCATCGAGATTCTTCAACTTCTCTGCGAGAGCCTGGCGAGCTCGAAACAGGCGAGATTCTACACCCTTCGCAGTGGTGCCGAGCAATCTCGCGATGTCCCTGTACGACCGTCCCTGGTCATGCTTGAGCAGCAACACTTCCCTGTAGTCCGCCGGGAGTTCATCGATGATCTCTCGAATGCGGATGGAGCGTTCCATTCTCTCCAGCAACTCTGGAGGACCTGGTGCTCTGTGAGCATCTCGGGCCTCGTCAAGGGCAGCACTCTCTGGTGCCTTGCGTTTCCTGTGGCGAAGCAGATCCAACGATCGAGTTCTGACGATCTGCATGAACCAGGCGGAAAATCGATTGTCCTCTCTCAAGCTCGAGAGACGTTGCCATGCCTTCAGATAGGAATCCTGCACGGCATCCGCAGCAAGGTGAGTGTCGCCCAGGATACCGTATGCAACGCTGGCTGCAGCACCCTGATGCAGTGCAATCAACTGCGAGAAGGCCTCTCGATCTCCTTCACGAGCAGCGGCAACCAGGTTGGCGATTTCCGGACTCATTCCTGAATCTCCACCACGGTCGGCCCATCCAGTAGGACGCTGGATAGATCAGGATCCCTCACGCTCAACGATCTCGCTCCTGTCTTTCCAGTACCGATTCGAGAATGCCAAGGTATGAGCGATAGCGAAGCGGATGAATCCGTTCCTGCTCGATCGCTGCCAGCACCCCGCAGCCCGGTTCCTGACGGTGGAGGCAGTCACGAAATTTGCAATTGCTGATCTCAGCAGCCAGATCCGGCATACAACTGGCCAGTTCCTGAGGATCGAGACCCCACAATGCCCAGTCCCTGAAACCCGGCGTATCGATGATGGATGTCCCCTCCCCGGCCGGATGCCAGGTCACCGCGGATGTGGTGTGCTTGCCCTTCTCGTTGTGATCGCTGACAGGGGCAGTGCGAATCTCGATACCGAGCACCCTGGAGATGAGCGAGGACTTTCCGACTCCGCTGGGACCGGTCAACACCGTTGCTTTACCTCCGATTCGATCCTCGAATTCTCCCAGTCCCAGTGAGGACTCCACGGAGGTATGAAGCACATCCACTCCAATTTTCGGATAGATCGACAATCGTTCCTGCAGTTCATCGGGGATGCCGAGATCAACCTTGTTGAGAACCAGAAATGCGGGCAGGTTGCTGGACATTGCAGCCATCAGAAGTCGGTCCAGCGCTCCAAACTTGATGGTGGGACGTGCTACCGAAAAAACGCACGCAACCTGGTCCAGGTTTGCAGCAATGATCAACTCTCTGGCACGACCCACATCTCTTCGACGAGAGATCCATACCTTGCGTTCCTCCACCGATACGATGCGTCCATCGGGTCCAGCATCGACACCCGCTGTCAACTCGACCTCGACCCAGTCTCCGACGACGATCGGAGTTCGCCCTTGTTTTCGGAGGCGCCCCGCCAGTTCGCATCGATAGTCTCGCCCGGATGCGTGCACTGTCACATCACGGCTCGACCTGAAAACCACCTGCCCCCGCATCGGCAGCTAAACCAGCAACTCGGTGAGGTGATCCTCATCGGGTCGGGGCAGAGTATCTACAACCTCGTCAAGATATCGAAGGGTCTGGACCGCAGCCCTGCCGGTGAACCGATCGGCATCCCACGGAGGCAAGCTGGACGCCACTTCGCCGAGTACATCATCGGCCTCTATCAACGCCCTCAGGGGATTCTCCTTGCCTTCCAGCAGCGCTTCCCTGGCGCTCCAGGAGTGCTCTCTGATCCTCTCATGAAGTTGCTGTCGATCCCCTCCTCGACTGACTCCCTCCATCAGCAATTCCTCGGCAGCCATGAACGGTAGATGCTCTTCAATCCTGCGCGAGCGAACCCGATCATGCACGACCAGCCCCGAAAATACGTTTCTGGCCGTGATCAAGATGGCATCGATGGCAAGAAATGCGCCAGGCAGAGCCACCCTGCGCTGTGCACTGTCGTCCAGAGTTCGCTCCATCCACTGGTTCGCGGCCATTTGAGCCAGCCCGGGAGCGATCGTCATGACATGACGCGCGAGCCCGCACATTCTCTCACAGCGCATCGGATTCCGTTTGTAGGGCATGGCCGAAGAACCAACCTGCGTCGATGCGAACGGTTCTTCCACTTCTCCCCATGATTGCAACAGACGGATATCTGTGGCTGCCTTGTGAATCGCAACCGCGATGTCGGTCAACCGGCAGACGATCCGGTGATCCCATAGACGCGGATAGGTCTGACCACATAGCGGAAACACCCTGGAGAAACCGAGTTGCTTCGCCAGCTGCTGCTCCAGCTGATCTACCCGATCACCATCTCCTTCACACAGTTGCAAGAAGGTCGCCTGTGTGCCCGTTGTCCCCTTCAATCCGCGCAATTGAAGTTTTTCGATCAGATCCTCGATCTGGTCGTAGCACTCGACGAGATCTTGAAGCCACAACGAAGATCTCTTTCCGATGGTCGTCAGTTGAGCAGGTTGAAGATGAGTCAATCCGAGAGTCGGAACTGAAGCGTACTGCCTGCAGAATGTGGAGAGAGCGTGGATCGTTCTGAGCATTCGATCTCGAACGATACCCAGCGCCTCCTTGAGGATGACGAGATCCCCATTGTCGGTAACGAAGCAGGAAGTCGCTCCCAGGTGGATAATAGCCGCGGCATCCGGCGCCACTTCACCATAGTGGTGAATGTGTGCCATCACATCGTGGCGAGTTTCACTTTCGATCTCGGCAACTCGATCGAGGTCGATCTGGTCCCTGGCTTGCTCCAGCGATTTCACCTGTGCATCCGTGACAGGGAGGCCAGCATCCCTCTCGACCTTTGCAAGGGCGATCCAGATGTCTCTCCAGGTCAATGCCCTGCGCCCGGGTGAGAACAGCGTTTGCATCACATCCGAGGCATATCGCTGAGCTATCGGGTCCTTGTACTGATCGTGATCCAACGTTTCCCGGCCTCTCTGGCCTTTGTGGTTGATATCGAAAAGCGCACTTCAGAATTCCGCCCTGGATGCCGATTCACAGGATGGACCCTGTTACGAGATCGATCCGGGGCCATGGCCCCCCCCCGGAGAAAGGATCATCGCCCTTGCAGTACTCCCCCGTCAACTGCTCCCATGCATCGGGATGGCGACTTCTTGTGCCAAAAGTCGCCACCTGCTGGGCTTTGCTGCTGCTCATCTGCTCCACCTCATTGCCTGCCGATGAGGTGCAACTGAAGAATGGCCACATGTTGAGGGGAAGGGTGGTCTCTGACGACGGCAAGCAGGTACTACTGCAGGTCCCCGAGGGAAGCATGTGGATTCGACGATCCCAGATCGAATCGATCCTGCGTCTCTCCCCCGAAAAAACGCTCATCGAGGAGTGCCACCGCCGTCTGGAGCGAGGATCCCCCGGCTCCGCGCTGCCCTTTTTGCGCCGTGAGTTTCACGCTTCACCACACCGCGATGAGGTGCTTCTCATCTATCGCAAAAGCCTGGTCGCTGAAGTGGAACTGCTTCTCGACCGGGAAAAGATGGATCCAGCGCTCTCGCTCTGGAACGAGTACTGTTCGCTGCCTGGAAGCACACCCGAATCACTCCCCCTTCGATCCCGGATTCTCGCGGGGGAACAACTGCTGGCCAGCCTTGAAGGACAGATTCATCTCTCGCTCGAAGTGAATCGACCGCATGATGCTCTGGTTGGGATCGGACAACTGCTGGATAGATTCCCATCAGAGCGATGGAAGTGGGCAGACATCAGGGTCGATGTGATGGTCGAGGCGGCGCGTAGGTTGCACGATTCTGGTGACCTATCCGCGGCAGCTCCGTTGTTGCTGGAAGCGGTCATCTTGCGTCCTCAATTGATCACCAGGGTTCGTAGTGCCATGGCACACTGTGCATTCCAAGGATTCGGTCTCTCCCTCGAAGACGCCCTGGAACTCAGTCCAGATGAGCCGGCCCTCCACCTCGCTGCCGCTCAAAACGCTCGCCTCCGTGGATCCGTATTGCTTCAATCGAAACACCTGTCTCGCGTGCGAGAAATGGTCGGGGACGAGATTTTCCCGGGCAGGATCGAGCATCAATTGCGACAGCGAGCGAGCCAAGAACTCGCAGGGATGCCCTCACCGGAACCGTCCGTTCAACAGTTGCTCGAAAGAACCAATCAGAAGCTCTGGAAGCAGTGGAGGCTACCGCACTCACCCCCCGCCAGGACTCCCTTCCGCGTCCATGAAGATGTCGAAACGATGCGTGAAACACTGGGCCTCGACTGTGGCCCGGCGCTCCTGATCACCCAGATGCAATATGGCCGAGTGCTTTCCGAAACGCTGCATCTGGCTCCAGGAACACCATTTCTGGATCAAGACGCCCTGCCGCGCGAGATGATGCGCAGATATCTACCCCTGATCCTGGGCCAACCTCGTGGCCTGCCCCCCTGGCTGGAGGAAGGGATCTGTTCCATCTCCAGGGGATCACTGGCCCTGGCAAGAGACCGAATGTTGCTCTCCCGGGCCAAACGATACAAATCGCTGCCAGATCTTTCACGGCTGACCTCGATGCAGGCCAGCATCGATGACGAGGTCTACCGAGCAGCATGCGGGTCACTGGTGGCGTGGATCATCGAAGATGTCCCCCTCATCCGGCTGCCTGACCTGTTCGAACTGCTGGCAACTTCCGAACTGGAGCACTGCTTGAGCAAGGTCACCCGGGCAGATACCTTGCTCGAACTGCAACAGGCATGGATCCGGAGGCTGGACTCCGGCTCCTGATCGCCAGTGGTTCGATGGGGAGTCGGGATGTTCGAGCACTTCACGAAGGGGATTGGGCGACTCCTCCACCGGGTGGCCGGTTCCTTTGCCACCTCCAGTGCGGCTGCCAGTTCGCCCGTGCAGGAGCGGCCTCGACGACAAAGAGATGTGCTACTGCAAAACGCTGCCATCGGATCTGTAATGTTGCACCTGATGGCACTGTTACTGATCCCATCTCCGGGAGCCTCTTCACAGACTACACCGGAACAACGGATCACTCTTCACACATCGGTTTCCGAGTTGCCCGATCCAGACCCCCAGGCCGAGCCCATCGATGAAACCGAACAGCAGTCAGAAGAGCCGGAGATGCTGATCGATACCGAGCAAGATCAGCGCACAGAGCCACTCCCGCCCACGGCTGAAGTGGTTGAGGAAGTGATGATCCCAGCTCCTGTCACCACCGAGGTCGAGGCCTCCCTTGCCCACGACAGCAGCCGCGTCTCATCCTTGCTGGAAGAGACCAGGGATGCACTCGCCAGGGATCTGATCAGAGAGCGATGGTTGATGCTCGAGGTGAGAGAGAAGATCCGCGAAAACCTGGCTCGGTTGCAACAGAAGGAAACAAGGATCACCGAAGGACCGGGCGAGGCCAGTTGCCTTCTCGGATTCTACATCGACGCCGATGGGTGGATCTTTGACATCAGTTTGCGCCCTGCACCTGGAATCCAGATCGATGGCATCGCGATTCGTGATGCCATCGCAATTCTGAATCCACTCACGCCTCCACCATCTGTGATCACTCCCCCCATACGAATCCACCTTCGGGTTGATTTTCTGGAGTGAAGATGGCGAATTCACTTCCGGCCACTGTGTCCGGTTTCATGACCGGGATCGTCCCTGCGGGGTTGAAGTGCTTCGTCGTCGCACTCTCTGGAGGGGCGGACTCCGTTGCGCTGCTATCTCTGTGTACTCGCTGGTCGCGAGCTCAGGGGGACCGGCCCCGGTGTGAAGCGCTCCATGTTCATCATGGCCTGCGCGGGGAGGAAGCGGACCGCGACGCCGGGCACTGCGCCCAGGTCTGCTCTCAACTGCAGGTTCCGCTTCATGTCGTATCGGAACCGATCGAGATGGCAGCAAGTAGTCCCGGAGTGTCGATCGAAACCGCCGGAAGAGACGCTCGAAGAAGGCGCTTTGCCGAGATCTGCCGGGCCAGATCCACTTCGCTGCTACTGACCGGTCATCACGGAGACGATCAGGCAGAGACGGTGCTTGGCAACCTGCTTCGTGGTTGTGGGCTCCGAGGGCTACGGGCGATGCAGGGGGTCTCACACATCGATTCGAGCCAACTCACCATCGCCCGGCCACTACTCACCTGTTTCAGATCCGAGATCGAACAGTACCTGGAGGAAGTGGGACTCGAGGGAATCGAGGATCTCAGCAATCGCTCCAGAGATCACCGTCGAAACAGGATCCGAATTGACCTGCTTCCGATGTTGAAGCGTGAGTCACCGGAGGTCGTCTCTCACCTTCTCGCGCTTTCGGACGAGGCAAAAATGCGCTGGAACATCGTACAAGGAAGAATTGACTCGGCACTGCAACTGGCGCACCTCGCCGGTTCGAGGATTTCACTTCCGCCCGAGTGCTGGAAAATTGTGGAGGGGCCCGAGGTCGGAGACCTGCTACGCCAGGCTGTGCTTCTCGCTTCAGGCGAGGAAGGCGGCCTGAACCGTGAACACCTCACATCGCTGGAGAGACTCGCCACCGGAACTTCTCGCTCAGCCTCACTCGATCTTCCCGGAGCAAGAAGGGCGATGCGATGCGGAGGCTGGCTCCACATCGGCCCGACCCCGGAGGTTCAGCCTGCCGCAACTCCGATCAGGATTCAGATGGAGCCGGGATCGCATCGAGTGATGCAGGGCATTGAATGGACATCACTCGTGGACCACCCACTGACGATTCGTACCCTTTACAGGGGAGAAAAGTGCCCTGGACGCCAGGCAACCATCGATGAAGAGTTGCGAATTCGTGGTGTCCCACCCGGCCCTCGTAAAGAGTGGCCATTGGTCGTCGATCCATCCGATTCCGTATGCTGGTACGCCGGCGAGGAGGATGCTGGCTCCGACCGACCGAGTGCGCCGGTATCACTGCAGGTTGCAGATCCGGATCTCCAACAGGAACTGTCCTATCACCTGCTGCGGATTCTGGCTCGATCGAGGCGATGAGCGGTGCCTCCTTCGAGGCAGTTTCAATCCAGGTTCACGTTTACTGGCAACAGACTCCGACAGATCAGATCAACGCTGCTTCGAGATGCATTGGACCAGTCCGGTTCCATCGACCACGGCAACCACGGTAGTTGAAAGCGTCAACATCCCAACTGCACCGGAACAGTCGAGGGTCCATCTTGGCGAACCATCCTCAGCATCCAGTGAGTTCAAACTGCCACTGGCACCGGCCGCCCAGACCTCATCCCGGGTCGCGCAAACGACTCTACTGAAGCCATCTTGACGCCATTTCTCGCTCCCATCGGCGATATCGAGGCATGCGAGAACCTGCTGGGGTGCATCGCTGATACGATCATCTCGCAGCGTCGCGTAGACCGAATTTCCTGCGAGTACTGGACTGCTGAGTACTGGCAGCCCGAGTGAGGCTTGCCAGTTGAGATACGACTCATCCCCCACATCCGTGAGGCAGTACAACTTGGTGTCACGGGAACCGATGTAAATTCGATCTGCGGAGACGGTCGGCGATGTTTCGATCGAAGAAAGAGTCTTGAAAGTCCAACTATCGCCCTTGGTATATCCCCCACCCTGCCTGACGCAGTAGATCGATCCGTCCTCACTGCTGACGAAGCTCCGCCCTCCAACATTGGTCGGAGTTGCGGTGATCCCTCCAGCTGTGAGATAGGTCCACTTGACGAATCGGTCCTTTTTAGAGACACCGTAGATGCGCATGTCGAAGCCACCGACAACAAGGTAATCGATGCCAGGGGCCACTGAAGTCGAGATGGGGAAGTTGCAACGGATTCGGTAGTTCCTGGCCCCGTAGAGATCATCGATGCAGTGAATCAATCCCCGCTCAACAATGAATAACTCATCCGGATTCTCACCTCGAATCTCTTCGGGGTAAACGTACACGGAAGGAGCGAAGTCGAGCGGTACCTGCAAGGGGTAGGTCCACTGAGGTAATCCAGATTCACCGCTCACCTTGACCAGCAGATGGTCGTTCGACTTGCTGGAGGAGACGAGGTAGATGTTGCCATTGGCCTCGAAGGCCTGCTGAATCCTGCCCGGGTGATGGTATGACCAATCGATGTTCAGGCCCAGCGGCCCGACTTGATGGTCACTGAATCCTTCGCCCCCGCGGTAGGAGGTGACATCGACGGGATTGCTGGCAACGGCTTCAGAATCTGGAGTCGTATCAGTTCTCCAGTAATTTCCCGAACCGCAGCCGATGAGAGGTGCCAACGATGTCAGGATGATGCTGGCCACCAAGGCCAAGGGTGCTCTCGAGTTCATTCGCTCGCTACTCCCGTTCCAGAACCTCGAAATCTCACCGGAGTGATCGACAAGGCCCCTGGTCTATTATTCATCCTCAAGGTATTCCCCGAGGTCGATGTCATGCTGGTTCTCGTACTCGATCAACTTTTTTATCCTGAGGATGTCCGCTTCGATCGTCTCCGAGAGTTCAAACAGATGAGGCTTTTTTTTCAGACGTGCCTCAAGGTCAACCGTCATCTCTTTCCACGATCCCTCATAAAGTTCTTCTCGTAGCACGAGCAGCGTTCGCTCCTGCCGAGACAGTCGCTGCAGAAAATCGCGATGATCCGCGGTCACTGCGGCTCTCCCCCTGTCGTAGTCCATCGGTTCCAGATCCTCAGGATCCGGGGAAATCGTGGGTCACATAGACCCAGCTCTTCTTTTCAAACTGGAAGGAGTCCATCGAGGTGAAGAACTCGTCTCCCGGACGATGGAACTCCAGCCGTAATACCCGCTCGGTCAGCCTGACTCCGTTGTCCGGTAACTCCTCGACCTCGATATCGTCGATCAACCCATGGACATCGATGACGATTCGATCCGCTTCAGGATCGATGGCATTGAAGATGGCAACACATTCACGTTTATCTCCTGCGGCAAAATCGATTCCCAGTTCTCCAGCGCCATTTTTCTTGAGCATATCGACGCGGGAGAAGAGTAGCTTGCGCTCACGACGCTCGACCGCTTTTTCTACCCAGGGGAGGGCGATGTCAGCGTAGCGACGGTTCTTGTCGGAACTGGCATTCATGCCGAGATGAAAGGTCGAGTCGATGCCGCTCTTGTTCTCGATGGTGTAGGGTAGATACCAGTAGGTCCGGCCGCTCCCTGGAACGCCATCCGGGCGAAGATCGTTTCCCTTGCCGCCAAAGACTGTGATCTGCCGAGGTCTCTCGAACTTCATTTCGAGACGAGCAATCCCCGGATCGTCCTGAGCACCGAGTGGAACCACACCACTCGAGGACCCGACCAGAATCATCACCATCAACAGGGCCAGTCCGGGTCTCGCCCAGTTGCCGCGTGTTGAAATCACTCGTGACCCTGTCTCCAGCACAGTAGCGTCCATCATGCTATTGCCTCCCCGAGAGAGCCAGCGATGACATGTCCAGTACTGGACCCATCGGCTCCCGGTTGCTTTCCTGGCTCGATCGAAATCGAGATCTTTCCGAGGTATTTCCGACCAGCAGTTCGGGACCCCCAGCAGAGGGATCCGATCGATGGCGTGGAAGGAAGGATCATAGCAACCGAACATCCTGGGTGTCAACGGACCCGAACACTGGCAAATCGATTCCCAGGGGCTTATGATGTCTTTCCGGGGCGTCCCAGAGCCCTGGAGGATCTCGACGGATCCGGTGGCATCCTGCCCAGGGAGTCTTCCGGCGAGTACCTCCAGAATCCCAGCAGGATCCCAAGCCCCACCCGGAAGGAGATGGCAAATATGAGATTCCAGGCTTCTCACGAGAAGACCTCTGACCTTCGCGAACGATCGGACGGCTTCACACTGGTGGAACTGCTCGTCGTGATCGCGATCATCGGCACATTGGCTGCAATGTTTTCGGGGAACATCCTCAGTGCGCTCAGAAAAGGCGACGAGGTCAGTTGCACCAATAACCTCAGGAACATGGGACAAGCATCGATTGCTTTCGCACTGGATAGGAACTTCTTCCCGGTCGCAAAAGGCAAGAATCCTCCTGCCTACGAGTCGCTCAATGTTCTCCTCTCTTCCTCCGAGGGATCCGACCTCAGTCCCGATGTCTTCGTCTGCCCGGCGTCCACCGAGGAAAGAGCAGAGAAAGATGACAGGAATAAGTTTGTCCTCGATGAAATGACAAACTCATACGCCTGGCTCGGAAAAAAGACAAAGGCATCCACCAGCGCTTCGACTGCTCTCGGGTCCGATGATTCCATCGGCGACAAAGAGAATGGCATCGATGAGAATCACGAACAATTCCTGATGGTCGTATACGCCGGTGGTGATGTGCAGAAGGTGCCCGTGGATGAAATCCGCGAAGGCAAGGTACTTCCTGGATCGCTGGTCGATCAGGGTGGCGAGTAACCACGGTTTCCAGGGTACTTCGCGTCAACGAGCAACAGGTGTCAGGGATTCATCCCTGACACAGGTTGTCCTTTAGTTGCGGTTATTCCTCCAGGTAATTGGCAAGCAGATCTCGTCTCCCAGCCTCATCGGTCCGTGTCCGCTGGCAGCCCGTCAGGAAAGTCATCGGATTCCAGCGGGCGCTGGCCAATCCTGTACTGATTTCGTAGCCAACCGCCAAGATCCCGATCCCGACAACTGTCACTACAAAAGGGAAAGCAGCGAGATCCCTCCAGGACCGGAGAGTCAGGGTCCTTGCAAACGGGGCAAAGCACCTTGCGATTCAAGATGAAGAACCATCTTTGCTCTTCGACTTCGTCGAAGAGCCGCCGTCGGCATCATCTTTCTTGGGAGACTCCTTATCTTTCTTGGGAGACTCCAAATCTTTCTTGGGTGACTCCTTCGATGCAGTTCCCGACTCTTCTTTTTGCCGTTTCTTGTATTCAGCACTGCGGTAGTCAGTCTCGTAAAATCCACTGCCCTTGAAGATGATTCCGCCTCCGGCTCCTATCAGGCGCTTGAGTTTTTTTTCTCCGCATTCTGAGCAGGTACGCTTGAACTTCTCATCGACCTTTTGAAACAGTTCGAAGCGGCGACCGCAACCTTCGCACAGATAGTCGTAGGTTGGCATTTCACGCCTCCTCGGATGCGGGCTCGGTGCGAGCCACGATGACCCGTGCTGCTCGAATCAGATGATCTCCGCAGCGATATCCCTTCTCGATCTCCCCGACAATCTCACCGTTACGTGCATCCGGCTGATCGACCTTTAGCATCGCCTCATGGATCTCAGGATCGAAATCCTCGCCGACCGTCTCGACTTCCTCGATTCCCAGTTCCGACAGGATCATATCCACCTTTCCTGAGATCAGCTTCAATCCATCGCGAACTCCATCAACACCTTCTGGCTCGGAAGAGTCCACTTTCAGAGCAGCGCACAGGCCGTCTAGCACCGGCAGGAAAGTCCTGAACACATCCGAGATGGTTCGCTTTCTCAACACCGCTCGCTCTTCAAGCGTCCTGCGCCGAAAGTTCTCGAGATCCGCCCTGGCTCGCTGAAGTTGCTGGAGGAGGAACTCCTGGTCCTCACCACCCGAATCGTCGGCAGTCTCTTCATCTGCTGCGTTCGAGGAGACATCTGTCAGTTCCTCTTCCTCATCATGAGGGATGGACTGATCTTGATCCTTGCAGTTCATCGAGACTCCTTCCTACCCGAAGTATTCCTTGAATCGCTCGAGAAATCCTAGTCTGCGGGTTCCCACTTCCTTTTCCTCGATCTCCGCGAGACGCAACAACAACTCTTCCTCCTCCGGGCCGAGCTTGGTTGGAACCTCGATGGTGGTCTCGACCAGTTGGTCCCCCTTGCGACTGGACTGCACCGATCGAAATCCCATCTTCCTCATCCTGAGAATATCGCCACTGTGTGTACCAGGGGGAATGGTGAGCACCGCCTTGCCCACCAGGGTCGGCACCTCGACCTCTGAGCCCAGTGCAGCCTGAGAGTACGAGATGGGAAGTTCGAAGCAGACATGGTCATTCACACGCCGAAAGAAAGCGTGACGGTGATATCCGATGACTACCTGGAGATCCCCTGCTGGAGCTCCTCGAGGACCTTCATTGCCACGACCCGTGACCCTCAGGATCATTCCATCCGCTACCCCCGCAGGCACCTCGACCTCGATCTCCTCGGTTTTCTCTATCAGTCCCGATCGATGACAATCGGGACAGGGATCCTCGATGATCTCTCCTCGTCCGGAACATGCCGGACAGGTAGTTCGCACGCTGAAGAACCCCTGTGAGCGAAGCACCTGGCCCGCTCCCGAGCAGGTGCCACACCGAATGGGTTGGCTACCGCGGCGCGCCCCGGATCCCGAGCAAGACCCGCAACCGACCATCCTTCTCAGTTCGATGGTCCTGCGAGTTCCTGTAGCCGCTTCCTCGAGGGTCAACTGGAGATGAGCTCGAAGGCTCTCTCCTCTCCTGACCCGGCTACCACCCCCGCCGAAGAGATCGCCAAAGATGCCACCTCCTCCGCCACCACTGAAGATGTCTCCGAAGACACGGAAGATGTCCTCGACATCGGAGAACCCCGCGCCCTGTCCGATCCCGGACAGCCCGCCATGACCATGTGTATCGTAGATTTGCCGCTTCTCTGCGTCTCTGAGTACATCGTAGGCTTCCGCAGCCTCTTTGAACTTGAGTTCAGCCTCGGAATCTCCCGGGTTCTTGTCTGGATGATGCTTGAGGGCCAGCTTGCGGTAGGCCTTCTTGATCACATCTTCCGAGGCATCCCGGGCTACCCCGAGGACATCGTAGTAATCCCTCGCTGACATCCGAATCTCCCCTAGACGAGGGCACCTTGGACGGCATCCTCATCTTTTTCCAGTTCGGTGATGGCTGTATCCGAGGTCAGAAACAGGCCCGCAACACTCGCAGCATTCTGTAGCGCGACTCTCAGCACCTTCGTGGGATCCACGACACCGGCCCTGATGAGGTCGACCACCTTGCCCTTGACGCCGTCGAAGCCCATCTCGAGACCCTCGTATTCCATCACCTCAGCAACGACTGCAGGCCCGTCATGACCACAGTTGCGAGCCAACTGAGAAGTGGGTTCCAGCAGTGCGTCGGCAACTACCTGTACTCCGAAACGAGCATCCCCAGAGGCCCGCGTGGCCGCAACCTTCTCGACGATTTGCAAGAAGGCCGTTCCCGCTCCCGGTACGATTCCCTCGGCCATCGCCGCTCGGGTTGCACTGAGAGCATCTTCTGCGCGAGCTTTACGCTCCTTGATCTCCAGTTCAGTGGTGCCACCGACTCGAATCACGGCAATCTTGCCCATGATCCTGGCGAGTCTTTCCTCGAGTTTTTCCTTGTCATAGTTCGACTGGGTCTGCTCCATCTGTGCCTTGATCTGCTGGCAACGGCTCTCGATCGCTTCCTTGTTTCCGGAACCCCTGAAGAACAAGGTGCTGTCCTTGGAAACCTCGATCTTGCGAACCGTACCGAGCTGGTCCTTGCCAACCTGGTCCCAGGTCACTCCGGTGTCCTTGGCGATCATCTGACCACCAGTGACGATGGCAAGATCTTCGAGCAGTGCCTTACGTCTGTCTCCGAACCCTGGCGCTTTGACAGCCACGATTTCCATGACACCCCTCAACTTGTTGAGGAGCAAACCGGCAAGAGCTTCCCCCTCCACGTCTTCAGCGATGATCACCAGCGGGCGTTGTGTAGAGACGACCTGTTCGAGCACAGGGACCAGGTCCTGGATGTTGGAAATCTTGTAGTCCGTGAAGAGAATCCAGGGCTTTTCCAGTACACAGACAGCGGCAACCCTGTCGGTGATGAAGTAGGGGGAGATCCACCCCTTATCGATCTCGAGTCCTTCGACCAGATCCAGAGTTGTATCGACCCCATCGTTTTCCTCGACGGTGACAACGCCGCTCTCTCCGACCCTGTGGATGGCTTCTCCGAACAACTTTCCAAGTGCAGCATCATTGGCAGCGATGGTACCGATCTGGGTCACTTCCTTCTGTTTCCGAACCGGGCTGGAAATTGCCTCAAGTTCGCGAACAGCAGTCGCGACCGCCTTGTCGATTCCATTACGCAACTCCACAGGGTTGACCCCTGTCATGGCGAATCTTGCACCTCTCTCGATCATCGCTTCTGCCAGGATGATCGACGAAGTGGTGCCATCGCCGACCTCCTTGTTGGTCTTGTTCGCAACTTCGTTGACGAGCCGAGCACCCATATTCTCGAAGGGTTGAGAAACCTCGATCTCCCGAGAAACGGTCTGACCGTCCTTCGTCAGTTCGGACTTTCCCATACTCTTCTCCAACAGGACAGTTCTTCCGCCTGGACCGTAGGTCACCTTCACAACCCTGGAGAGTGTGCGAACTCCCTCCCGGAGATGGCGTCTGGCATCATCGTCGAAGAGAATCTGTTTGGTCATCTTCCTTCTCCTTCATATTTCTGGTAGGGCCTAGAAAGCGCCTGCGCCTTCATGGTCATGGTGGTGATCCTCTTCGGACGCTTCCGAGGGGATCTCGGTGATCACTGCATCCGAGGTCAGTATCATGGTGGCGCTACTGACCGCATTCTGGAGAGCTCTCCTGGTCACATCACAGGAGTCGATGATGCCGGCCTCCATGAGGTCGCACATCTCGCGTCGAGCGAAGTCGTAGCCTGTAGTGGTATCATCCGCAGCTCGGATCTCGCGAAGCAAGATGGATGGCTCGACACCCGAGTTCTTGGCCAGTTGTCGAAATGGTTCCTCGAGAGCATCAGCAAGAATCTCTGCAGCAATCTTTTCGAGGGGGTCGCGCACCTTCATCCGGGACACTTCATCGGCGCAGTGGATCAACGCCACTCCACCACCGGGCAGAATTCCTGCCTCGAGGGCCGAGCGTGTCGCAGCAAGGGAATTTTCGAAGCGCTTCTTGCGCTCCTTCACCTCTCCCTCTGTCGATCCTCCGACGCGGATCACTGCGATCCCACCGATCAATCGAGCAAGTCGCTCCTGAAGCTTCTCTCGATCGTACTCACTGCTGGCCGCCTCGATCTCGAGTCGGATCACACGGCAGCGCTCTTCCATATCCTTCTTTTTTCCACCGCCATTGACGATGGTTGTCATCTGGGAGTTGATCTCGATCGTCTTTGCTGTGCCCAGATCAGAGATTGTGATCGATCCTGGATCGATCCCGAGGTCGGAGAAAATCGCCCTACCACCGGTCGCGATGGCAATATCCTGAAGCATCGCCTTGCGCCGGTCTCCGTAACCTGGGGCCTTCACGGCTGCAACCTTCAACACACCTCGCTGGCTATTGACGACCAGGGTGGTGAGCGCTTCACCGTCGATATCCTCTGCGATGATCAGTAGCGGCTTTCGCTTCTCCACAACTTTTTCAAGCACGGGAACGATCTGCGCCAGGTTGGAGATCTTATCTTCCATGATCAGGATGTATGGATTCTCCAGTCGGATCTCTGCTGAGTCTGGATCTGCAACGAACTGCTGGGATATGTAGCCCCGATCGAAGTAGAGGCCTTCTTCAACTTCCAGAGTCGTCTCGATCCCCTTTCCCTCCTCGATGGTACAAACACCATCGTTGCCGACCTTGTCCAGTGCAGAGGCGATGATCTTTCCGATGCGATCATCATTATTGGCTGCTATGGAAGCAACACTGCGAATCGAATCCTGGAACTCGATCGGCTCGGAGAGGGCCTCAAGCTTCTTACACACCCGGTCAGTACAGAAAAGCAGTGCACGCTGCAGTAATACCGGATTCTCACCCGCCATCACCTGCCTCATGCCCTTGCGAAACACAGCTTCTGCGAGCACGGTTGCAGTCGTACTTCCGTCTCCTGCATCCCGGGCGGTCAGGGTGCCCGCTTCACGAATCATACGAGCTCCGATGTTCTCGACCCGATCCTTGAGTTCGACCTCTTCCGCGACCGTGGCCCCATCTTTGGAGACACGAGGACCACCCCATGATCGATCGATCACCGCGCTTCGTCCGCGTGGACCCAGAGTCGTGCGGACCGCCTGGGTCAGTTTGTTGGCTCCAGAGAGCAACTTCTCCCTGGCCTCATCTTCGAAAGTCAGTTCCTTCGCCATGTTGGCTCCTCTTCGCAATCGTCCGAACTGGTCACCCGAGGCTGCGAGATGGAGCCACCCCCACGGGGTCGCCACTCGCTATCGTTTCAGTTCACGAGCAAAAGGCTTGCCATCCGACTCGCTGGCAGCCTTTGCAAGTAACCATGAAACAAGGACTTGAGGAAAAAGCGATGGAGCGTGGCAGAAGTGCCCCTGCCACATCGACAGACCAAGGGATGGAGAAGGCATTGCTGCTGCCAGGATGGCAGGTTCTGGTCTGCCGCTTCAGCGTGCCCAGATGCCGCCGCCACGCGTGTCACTGACCAGTTTGACGCGAACATCTCGTATCTCGAGCCGTGTGCCATCGGCGATGAAAAACACGAACCCGCCGGTGGAGGGAAGCCTCGTCGTCTCGGGGTCGAGGGAGATTTCATCGGAAGAGTCCCCGTAGCGGAGCACGACCTGATCGCCATGCACCTCGAAGTCCACTCCGACCCAGCGGCTCTGGGGGAAATCATCACCGAGTTCCAGCATTGGAGACGTTTGATCTCCCACACCTCCGCCACGGGAATTGGTCCTTGGAGAGATGCGCAGGGCACCGTCGCGAATGTTGACCTCAAAATGACAGACATAGTCTTCCCAGTGATTCGAGAAGAGTCCGATGAACATGTCGCTGCCCGATCGGTTGTCACCGACCAGCACTGCCGTTCCTTCTCGCTCGAGGACTCGCCAGTTTCCAGTCTGGCCGCTTCCGACCAGTTGTCTATCGCTCGTCACCACCCAGTTGTAAAGGTTCGTGGGCGAGAGTTTATTACTCCACGCAACGGATTCCCGTAGATCTAGCCACCGTTGCTCACGTTCGGCTTTCTTTCGCTCTTCCTCCAGACGCCTGGCCTCGGCGATCGCCTCTTCAACTACGCCTTCCTGTTCGATCAGCATCGCCAGCCCCTCGCGCTGGACCCGCTTCACCAGATCTTCCTTGAGCTTCCAGACATCAGGAGCTTCATCCTCGACCCTTTCCTCGAGTGCTTCGATGGTGGCGATGGCGATGTCGTCATACCCTTTCAGGGCATACTTTCCTGCTTTGGCGGAAAGTTCGTCGAGACGTTTCTTGTAACGATATTGCTCCCTGGCGTCGATTCGGAGATTGTCCAGTTCGTTCTCGAAGGATGCTTCCAGTACCACCTCTGCACCGTCAAAGATCTTCGGAAGGCCTTCCAGCAACTGCACCGCTGCTTCGAAATCTCCACGCTTGAAGGCACCCTGAACATCTCCCTTGAGAGTGTGCCACGATTGGTCCACTTCCGCTCTCCAGGTCGAGAGGAGCGTCGCGCGCAGGGCTGCAGCTTCCTTTCCCGCCTCTGTATCCGCGTATTCCCTGGCGATCGACCCGAAGCGCAATGCCGCAGAGAGCCGATCATCCGGCTCCTTCCGATTGGACTGCTCGATCCGGGTCAAGGTCTCGCGAGCCTGATCCTCGCGCACCTGACGGGGATCGACCTCCGGCTCCTTCGCGATCCTCGTCTCCTCCTCCACTACAACGGGTTCGGGGCCGGGAATCATCATCACTGCCACGATCACGACCACGACCAGGGCACCGACCCCGATGAGGATGAACGGCAACCGACTGCCTGGAGACGACTCAGGATGTTCTGACGATGCCGCCTCCGCACCCGCAGCAGCGGACCTGGCGACTCTCCTGCGCGGTGGTCGACCGCGGCCCGCTCGAACTGGCGCGGCCGCACGCTTGGCCGCCGGTGGTGTTACAGATGAGGGTCTTGGGCCCGGCGGCTGGGCAGCAGCGGCTTGCGCGGCGGCCTGCTTCACTGCGGCCTGCTTCACTGCGGCCTGCTTCGCTGCCGCCTGCTTCGCTGCCGCCTGCTTCGCTGCCGCCTGCTTCACTGCCGCCTGCTTCACTGCCGCCTGCTTTGCTACCGTCTGTTTCGCTGCCGCTTGCTGGGCAGCCGC
>QNYK01000083.1 GCA_003973385.1 Bacillota bacterium
GATCAGCTGAACCGTTCAGGTCCAGTACTCTCTACGCCATCGCTGCTGCTCATGTCGGTGCATCCTTCATCAATTTCACTCCCTCCCCTGGCGCTCTGTTGCCGGCAACCTGTGAACTCCTGGAAGCGCGCGGCTGTGCCTACGCAGGGAGCGACGGAAAGACAGGAGAGACCCTGGTCAAGTCGGCGCTAGCGCCGATGTTTCTACAGCGGGCCCTGAAGGTCCTGTCGTGGCAGGGTTACAACATGCTCGGAGATCGAGATGGGGAAATTCTGGCCCATGCAGACAATCGCCAGACCAAGATCGACTCGAAGGGGGAACTGATCGAGCAGATTCTGGGCCCGGATGTTCACAGCCAGGTTTCCATCGACTATGTCCCTAGCCTGGGGGATAACAAGACTGCCTGGGATCTGATCCATTTCGAGGGATTTCTTGGTCACAAGATGACGATGCAGTTCACCTGGCAAGGCTGCGACGCGGTACTGGCAGCTCCGCTGGTGCTCGATCTGTGCCGGATGCTGGAGTGGGCCAGACGGCGCGGAGATTCGGGGCTTCAGCGACAGTGTGGGCTCTTCTTCAAGAGTCCCCATGCATCGGACATCTTCGATCTCCCGACCCAGTACCGAAATCTCACCGAGTACATCGAGCAGTCCAGGGGCTGAACCTGGCCACAATTCATCGAGATCCGCGCCTTCTCGGGTCCAAAATTTCTCTATAAAAAAAGAGGCGCAACTGGTAGAGGATACCAGCCGCGCCTCATGGGCTCTGAAAGGTGGGATTCAGGATTTCAATGTAAGTGAAGCACGCCCGATTGTCAATCCCGTTGTATTACTCATAGGCGGCTTCACCTCTCGAGAATCGCTGACGGCGTTCCAGCACGCCTGGAATCGCGCCAGCGGTCTCGAGCACTCGTGGACCTGTCTCGGAGGTCCCTCTGGCTCCACATCCGAAACAACGCCCCATCAGGACTGATCGTTCCTGAACATCCGAATATATTGGGGTGACCGGGGCTCGACAGAAGTCAGAGATGCTGACGATGCAGGAGATCGCCGCCTGCAGGTCACACGGGATCAGGAGGAAAAACCCTGGTCTTCGTTATTTGGTGCCGGCCACACCTCGCCATAGAAGGCCATCGCGTCGCGAAGGAAGAATCTCAGTTCTGCGGGGAGCAGGATCTTGTCGAGTCTCTCCACCTCACGGGAACCATCAAATAGAGCCAGGGTGGGTACAGTTCTGATCGAGAATTTCTGTAACTTTTTCACATCCTGAAGGGGAACATCCACGGTCGCGATCTGTAGTTGTCCGACGAAGTCTGGAGCGATCAGCGCCAGGCTCCTCTGAGCAAAACTGCAGGATGAGACGAGCGGTGAGCCGAAGTGGACCAGCATCAATCCGTCGTTGAATTCGAGCCTCTGCTCCAGTTGTTCTATATCCAGGAACAAGAACTGACTCATATTTCACCTTCCCACCATCTGCCCATTCACCCTTGAATTGGCGGAATTCCCGTCGACAAGGCCATCATAGCACGCCACCATCATGGGATCGCTGCGCGCACGCTGCTCGCGACAACTGTGGCATGAAAGGATGGTTGCGACAGGTAAGAGATACGGTGTCGATTGCCGAGGCAGCAGTTGCTGTATAAGATTCACCCGGTAATCGATTCCATCTGGCTCTTGGATACATTCATTCCGAACCTTTTCTCACCAAGGAGTGCATTGATGACATTTGACAAGAAACTCGTGGTCGAAGCGGTGAATCAGCTGCTGGATGAGATCCCGGTGCCTGGAACTTCGAGTAGCATCATGAAATCGGGAGTGATTCAGCGGGTGATCGCCCACGAGGGGGAAGTGACCGTCGTGGTCCAGTTCCCCGCGGGTCTCACGACTCATGAAGGTTCGATCTCGACCCGGATCGAAGATGAACTGGGCACGATCGAGGGAGTTGACAAGGTCACTCTCCTGCATCGCACCGAAACACCTGGTGCTGCGCCTGAGGCTACATCCGGTGCGCCAGGCCCGGGTCCCAGTGCGGTCGGCGCTCAGGAAATTCCAGGGGTTCGCCATGTGATCGCGGTCGCCAGCGGTAAGGGTGGTGTCGGGAAATCGACGGTGGCGGTCAATCTGGCGCTGGCGCTGACTGCCAGGGGGCTTCGTACCGGATTGCTCGATGCAGATGTCTACGGTCCCTCGACCCCGAAGATGCTCGGTATCGAGGATGCGCGACCTCGCGCCACCGAGAAGGAGACCATCGTCCCCATCGAAGTCCACGGACTCAAGACGATGTCGATCGGTTACCTGCTCGAAGAAGATTCACCGGTGATCTGGCGTGGCCCGATGGTCACGGGGCTGCTACGCCAGTTCCTGTTCCAGGTTGAATGGGGAAAGCTCGATTATCTGGTGCTCGATCTTCCTCCAGGGACCGGGGATGCCCAGTTGACCCTGGTACAGTCGATCGCTCTGGCCGGGGCCGTGATCGTCACGACTCCCCAGGATGTTGCGCTGCTCGATGTGCAAAGAGGCATCCAGATGTTCCAGCGCACCAATGTCCCGATCCTGGGAGTAATCGAGAACATGAGTGGCTTCGAATGCTCCTCCTGTGGACACATCACCGAGATCTTCCGTAGCGGCGGCGGAGAAGATGCAGCGAAACGTTACTCGGTACCGTTCCTGGGCAAGATCCCACTCGAACCAGCGACGGCACTCAGTTGCGATGGAGGAACGCCCGTGATGCTATCCGATCCAACGGGTGCACTGGGGTCAGTGATGACCAGTGCCTCAGAACAGATCGTGTCCCTCGTCGCTGCCAGTTGATCATTCGTCCACGACGGTGTGAGACAACTCATCTCGATTCCCGCTGAAGCCAGTGACGAGCCTCATCGATCACCTGTTGCGGTTCGATGAGAGTCATGCAGCGGTGATGCTCCAGTGGACACACTTTCATCTGGCACGGGCTGCAATCGACATCCTCCCTGCGAATCACGCTCGTGATCTCGAGATGGGCGTCCGTGTAGTCGGGACTCGTGGGGCCCATCAGGACCACCTGCGGCGTCCCCATCCCTGCTGCAATGTGGCGAGGACCTGTATCTCCGGTCACCAGCAGAGCCAGCTGGCCCATCAGGTACTTGAGTTGATCGAGCGGCCACAGATCCTCCGAGAGGTCGACCACATCCCCACCGATCAGGACACGAAGCTCCGAAGCCAGCGCCTCTTCGCCAGGTCCACAGGTGATGAGTAAGCCACAGCCATCCTGGTCGCGAAGGGTTCTGGCAACATCTGCCATCCGGTCCAGGGGCCAGATCTTCGAGGGCCCAAATGCAGCGCCTGGATGAAATCCGACCCATCGGCGATCAGATCGGACCGAGAGTGCCGACAGCCTCGCTGAAGCGGAAGCAGCCACCTGATCCGAAACACCCAGAATCGATCCCTGTCCATCGCCCGAAGCACCGAGCGGAGCGACCACTTCCAGATACTCGTGATGCATCGGGATCGCCCTGCGCCCAGGGGGCAGTCTGTGCGGAAGAAGGGGATCGGTCAGCAGCCACCCCCGTCCCTGACGAGCAAATCCGATGCGCCGCGGCACACCACCTCTCCACAGCTCCCAGGCTGTTCGAAATGAATGAGGAAAGACCAGACCGACATCTGCTCCGAAAGTTGAGATGGAGGAGACATTCTCAGACACCTTGCCAGTTCCAGAAGATGTCGAGACCCATTCGTCGAAGAGTGATGCATCATCGAGCAGTGGCTCGAGATGCGATGCGCCCATCAAGGCTACGTGCGCATCGGGCTGGCTGCGGCGGACAGCCCGCAGTGCCGCTGTAGCCATGACTGCATCACCGACCCAGGTCGGCATACGGATCAGAATCCGTGCTGGGTCAGCCACGGGATCAACCCTTCTGAAAGTGTTCGAATTTTTTCTTCTCGGCAGCCCAACGGAAAGCATGCTCGGGACTGATGCTGCCATTCTTCAGCGCAACCATGATCGCATCGTCCATCAACTGCATTCCCTTACCTCGCCCGCCCTCGATGAGCGAGACAATCTTGTGAACAGCACCTTCACGGATGATGTTTGGCAAGGATCCGTCGTAGAACAACAACTCGTTGACCGCAACACGCCCTTTACCGTCAATCCTCGGAATCAGCAATTGAGCTATGATCCCCTTGAGTGACGAGGAGAGCATTGTTCTGACCTGGTTCTGCTGATCCTCCGGAAACACGTCGATGATCCTGTCGATGGTCTTGGCGGCGCTGTTGGTGTGCAGCGTCGCAAAAACCAGGTACCCCATCTCTGCCGCAGTGATGGCGAGTCCAATCGTCTCAAGATCTCGTAGTTCTCCAACCAGGATCACATCCGGATCCTGCCGGCTCACTGAACGCAATGCTCTCGCAAATGAGTCCGTATCGATCCCCACCTCGCGCTGGGTGATCTGGGACTTCTTGTTCTGGTGAACAAACTCGATCGGCTCCTCGATGGTCACGATATGGCGCGACTGATTGCGGTTGATGAAGTCGATCAGGGCAGCAAGCGTCGTCGACTTGCCACTGCCGGTCGGCCCGGTGCACAGGATCAGTCCGTTTCGAAGTTTGCAGAAGTCCTCGATGTGTTGGGGAATCCCCAGCTCCTGTACCGTCTTGATCTCTTCAGGAATCAGTCTGAAAACCCCGGACATTCCATGTTGCTGACGGAAGAAACTGCAGCGAAACCTCGCCATTCCTGGAATCGCATAGGCCCAGTCGAGGTCATTCTTTTCGTCAAAGATCTTTCGTCGATTCTCATCGAGGGAAGGCAGTAGCAGATCCTCGACTTGCTTGTTGGTGAGCAGTTCCTTGGAAATAGGTCGCAGGTGACCGTGCACGCGGATTTTTGGCGGCATACCGGCACTGAGGTGAAGGTCGGATCCTTCCACCTCACGGATCTTACGGAGCAGTTTTTCCAGTTGTTCGTTGGCCATCCCTACTCCTAACCAGCCATCGCGGAGGGGTCCTCCGCATGGAACCGTGCCGACTCCAGGCTAACGATTCCACTCTTGAGCAGAACGCGGATCGAGTCATCCATGGTGATCATGCCCTGCTTTCGTCCAGTCTGTAGCACCGATGCGAGCTGGAAAGTTTTCCCCTCCCTGATCAGATTCCCCACTGCAGGAGTAGAGAACATGATCTCGAAAGCGGGCTCCACACCGGTCCCATCTTTTCTGGGCAGCAACTGTTGAGAAATCACACCTCGCATCGATTCTGACACCATCGCCCTGATCTGCTCCTGCTCCCGCGGAGGGAACACATCGATCAGCCGATCGATCGATCGTACAGCGTTGGTCGTGTGAAGTGTCGCCAGCACCAGGTGCCCCGTCTCAGCAGCAGTGATCGCCATCGAAATCGTTTCAACATCACGCATCTCACCGACCATGATCACATCCGGGTCCGCCCTCATGGCAGATCTCAATGCCGTGTAATTGGTTTCAGTGTGGTGATGAACATGACGCTGATTGATGTTACAGCCAGCGGGAGTGAAGATGTATTCGATCGGATCCTCTACCGTCACGATGTGATCATTTCTTTCCTGATTGATCCGCTCGACGATCGCAGCCAGTGTCGCGGACTTGCCGCAACCTGCCGGCCCCGTGACCAGCACGATGCCCTGGCTGTACTGGGTGAATCTGGCCAGCGTATCCGGGAGATGCAGATCATCAAATGAAGGAACCACATCTGGAATGATTCGAAATACCGCTTCCAGGCCCTTTCGCTGCTTGAAACAGTTGGTCCTGTAACGGCCCCCGTCTCCATCCTCGAGGCAGAAGTCGAGATCGAGCTCCTTCTCCAGCTGTTTCCACTGTTTCTCATCGAGGAATTCCTGGATGGTCTTGGCCGTGTCCTCTGCGGTCAGTACAGGATGTTTCCATCGGATGAGGTGACCGTGAAGTCGCACCAACGGTGGCGAATCGACCTGGAAGTGGAAATCAGCGCAGCCCAGTTCTCGTGCCTTCCGGAGGTACTCCACCAGCGGCTTGCCATACAGCGAACTGAAATCCATCCGTTTGACTTCTGAAACGGAGATCGCCCCTGCTCTGCTTGTGATGCTGCTGTCTGCCTTCTGCGCCTGGTCAGCGGTGGAGATACGCTCTGCGACCTTCTGAGAAATCACCTCGGCGTGGTTCTCGGAGATCAGGCCCTCCGAGACGAGCGCCGCCCCCAGATCTGCGTCGGCCGCGAGGGTCGACATCACCTTTCGCAGGTCAGATTCCTCGACCAATCGATTCTTGAGGACGATGCGGCCAAAAATGGCCGCTGCGTTGGAGGGCCGATCTGCGGTCCCCTCCTTCGTCTCATCAGTCATGGCAAGCTCCCGGTTCGAGCGAATGAGTCCCTTGGAGTGGGCTCCGGAAAATGAAATCGTCCGATGGGCACCCCGAAGGGTGAGGTCCGGAATGGGCTCTCCGGATCAGACGCCTTCCACGCCCGCGGCGTGGAAACAGCATCCTAGCCCTCCGGCGTCGGGGGGCAAGTTCGAGTACCTGCGCGAATCCTCTCGATGAGTCCCGTGGTGGAGGCTCCCTGAACCAGAGTGATCCTCTCGATCCGTCCCCCTGCGGCTTCTACCACCTCCCTGCCCACCACATCGCTGGCCTGGTAGTCCGATCCCTTGACCAGAACATCCGGAAGCAATTCGCGGATCAGTTGCTCGGGAGTATCCTCCTCGAACATCACGACATGGTCGACACAGGCGAGCCCCCCGAGCAATCTGGCCCGATCCTCGACCGGCATGATCGGCCGCTCGGGTCCCTTGAGTCGCTGCACCGATTCATCCGAGTTGATTCCGACCACCAGCAGATCACCGAAGGCTCTCGCCGCCTCCAGCAGTTGCAGATGACCGGCGTGGAGCAGATCGAAACAACCGTTGGTGAACACCACAACCTGCGCCGCGGACCTCGACCTCTCTGCGATCTCACGCATCTGCTCGCGGCTTCGCAACGCATCGGGAGTTTCTCCGATCAGCGCTTTTCTGGCAGCTTCCAGTTCCCAGCGCTCAACCGGCTGAACCCCGACTTTTTGAACCTCGATCCCGGCACCGAGATTGGCGAGTTGACAGGCGTCATCGATGTTCCACCCGCTCGCCAGAGCCAGCCCCAGCAGGCTCAGCACCATGTCGCCAGCACCGGCCACATCGGTGACTCCATGAACCACTGTGGGATGGCGCCGATTATCGCCTCCGCGTGAGACTCTCGTGATGCCATCACGATCGAGAGTCAGGATGCAGTGATCCAGGTCGAGATCATCGAGCAACAATTTTCCCGCTTCCAGCTGTCGCTCGACCGCAGTCGCAAGGTCGATACCGCTGGCGCTGCTCGCCTCATAGCGGTTCGGGCAGATCAGCGTCGCACCACGATAGCCACTCCAGTTTCCGGAACGGCACGGGTCGACCAGGACTGGAATCGAGCGGGAACGAGCGGATTCGATCAGCAGCTTGAGAATCTCTTCACCGAGAAGCCCCTTCTCGTAATCCGAGATCAACACCGCATCTGGCGCCTCCTCGAGTGCGTCTCCGATGGCGCCGATCAGTGCCGCCTGCTCGAGACCATCGGTGGGTCGTCGTTCTTCCATGTCGAGGCGAAGCACCTGCTGCTGGCCGCGCCCCGAGTGCTGGACCCCTGCCAGGATCCGGGTCTTTCTGCTGGTCGGGCGGCTTTGTGAAACGACCACCCCGCCGACCGAACAGCCCGCCTCATCCATTGCTTGCCGGATGAACTCGCCCCCCTCGTCATCTCCGACGAGTCCGATGACGGAACTCTCGATACCGAGCGCGGCGAGATTGGTGACCACGCTGCCAGCGCCCCCGACCCGCATCTCGTGGTGCTTTCCCTGCACCACAGGTACTGGCGCTTCCGGAGAGATCCTCTCGATGTCGCCATAGACGTACTCATCGACCATCAGATCGCCGACGACGAGGATTCGAACCTCTCGCAGGGAATCGAGTTCAGGAATCATCGCGTCCCGCCTCCTTGGATGACTGGAGGCGCTGCAGCAATGCCACCCTGAACAACGGCAAGTTGATCTCGTGATGTCCAATCAACGAGATGCCGCGCTCAACAGGACGTTGGAGAACATTCCTGCTGGTACGGTAGTGCGGCATCATGTCAAAGTTGATGGCGGTCACCCCATCGAGTGGCTGGCCCAGATTGCGTGCGATGTTGACGACCTTGAGAAACACCTCTGGCAGCACCACCGCAGAACCGATGTTGAGCCAGCAACCCCTGGCCAGGTCTTTGACCACTGCAGCCAGCAGCCGAAAGTCGATGGCAGTCGCTTCGCCCATCGCGGCTCCTGCCACACCTGGGTGCATGTGTACAATATCTGTCCCTATCGCGACGTGGACCGTGGCAGGGATGGCCAGTTGTCTGGCCCTGGCCAGCATCGAGATCTCCGCATGGGGTTGGTCGGTCGAAACGATCCATTCTCCGAGCGCTGCACCGAGTCCACCTCCTCCGGCTCCATCGGCGCTGGCATCTCGAAATGCGCTGGCAGTTTCCCTCGACATGCCAAAGGAGCCATCGGCAATACTGGTCGCGACATCCTCCGAGGTCTGGCCGATCATCGCCAGTTCGAGGTCATGGATCGCAGTCGCCCCGTTCATGGCGATGGCAGAGATCACGCCTCGCTGCATCAGGTCGTTGATCAGCGGTCCCATGCCCACCTTGGCGACATGGCCACCGAGAGCCGCCACCACCGGAGCCTCGCGCTCGACAGAAAGGGCCACCGCGGCCACGGCAGACTTCAGTTCACTGCCGGCCAGGATATCGGGCAAGGAATCGATGAATTGCTCGATCGAGCCGTGAGGGTCGCACAGGTCGCGAAACTGCTCCCGGTGGACGATATTTCTGCGTTCACCGAGGGGACTCGGCTTCACATCATCGAGATCGAGCGGCTGCCATCGTGGATCGGGGGCCAAGGACTCTCCTGTTCTCAAGCGAGTTGTCTGGATGCTAGCAGGAAGGGGCACCCGTTTCACGCGTCCCCGAGGCGGTAGAGGCATCAATTCCGGCGAGAATCGGCCCCACATCGAGTGATATTCGCATCTCCTGGACCAGGATCGGCAACTGGCTGGTGTATCCAGAAGCGAGCAGACGCTCGATCTTCGGCGCATCCTTGGCAGTACACACCAGCGCTTGAGCTCCAGCGGCGATCGCCTCACGGTTCAGTCGCTCGAGATCCCGGATCGAATAGCGGTGGTGATCTGCCAGCGACCTCCAGGCACGCAGCTTCCAGCCACCCTCGATCAGGCTGTGGCGAAAGGAGTCTGGAACCCCGATGCCACAGAAACCGAGCACTGGAATCGCTGGATCGGGAGCGGTAGCGCCGCCGAGCGTCCTGACCTGTGCCAGTCGGGTGCTGGCGAGAGAGCGGGGAATCCCTGGAAACCACTGACGCAGGAATCCCATCGATCGGGATAGCTGAGCAGCATCGCAGCGCTGGGCGCGGGTCAGGATCAGATGGTCGGCTCGAGCGAGTTGCCGCCATGGCTCTCTCAACCTACCCAGCGGTAGGCAGTGGCCTCCGGCCAGTGGATGGCGAGCATCGAGGAGTACCAGATCCAGGTCTCGATGGAGACGTCGGTGCTGAAAACCGTCGTCGACCAGGATCAGATCGGTGTCGGGGTGCTCCTCCAGCAATCGCGTTCCTGCAACGTGGCGGCAGCGGTGCTGGTGGTGCGGCACCTCGGGTAAGGATCTGCGCAGCATCGCGAACTCATCGTTACCATCTGGACCACCTCGGTAGCCCCGACTGACGATGCCAGGCCGCCCCCCACGCTCGAGCCAGTGACGAGCCAGCGCCTCGGTGACCGGTGTCTTGCCGGTTCCCCCGACGGCGATGTTACCGATACTCACCACCGGCACCGGTAATTTCAACGGCCAGTCGCCGGAGCGCTCTCGACGCTGGTGACGCCAGCGGTCGATCCCGACCACACCTTTCCAGCACGCCTCGAGCAGGCTCAGTATCGGACGAGGCCAGGGCAGGACCGGTTCAACTGACAGGGTCAGCTCTTCCGTTGACGCTGGCTGGAACTGCCATGAAGGACTTCAAGTACCTTGAGTACCTGCTTGTCGGTCATGTATCCGAGATCGATCAGGATTTGACCGAGGAAGCGGTGCGGTGTACCGCTGACCTCGTCACGAGCCTGCAGTGCGAGCGCTTCGTAGAGGTGAGCAGTGGTGATGCACTGCATCTCGAAGGCGACCTCGCCAAATAACCTGGTGTCGCCAGACATGGCTCCTCCTGAACTCCGATCGCTTCAACCCGCATAAGATCGTTCAGCCGATGTGATTGTGAACTGGGTTACAAGAAGATAACGATAACCCTGACTCTGCATCAACGCCACTGTGCTAGGCGTTGCGACGACGCCTCTCCTGCACCTGTCTCTGATAGAGGCGGTCTGCACTGGAAGTGATTTCATCCCTCTCCAGTAAGCCTTCGATCAACCTGGAGGGAAAGCACTCCTCGCCAACGCAAGAGCCGACCAGTGCCCCGCCAACCGCCGCCGTCATCTCCACGGCTCCGCCGGAATGAAGACAGGAGCCCATCACTTCCAGCGGATCTGAAGGACTGCGAAGCCAACTGTGAAGAGCGACAAGAAAGATGGGAAGAGCACGATTTTCAACGCCCGAATGTTCTACATCGGAGATCTCTTCCTCGGATCCTGCCAGTTTTTCGAACGCCTCGGCTTCGGAAGCAGCCAGTAACATCGGGATTTCCTGGATTCGCCGGGGTACCGAGGTGTCGATTCTTGCGGCAGCAGCTGTGGCGCCGTCAATGACATCTCCAAGCACGACATCATGATGTGTGAGATTGTGCCCGATGATGCTGGCGAGTGCGGCGCACACGGCTCGAACCTCGGTGTCCTCATGAGTGACACCAATCAGGCGTTCGCAGTCATCGACGAGAGCATCGGGTGAGTCATGATCCCACAACCCGATCAGGATGCTGCTCACCAGCGATCCGCTGCCGTTCTCTCCCGGCCCGCAAGCACACCCTCTCGCCTCGGTTCCACGTCTGAGCCAGCGCGACATCGCTACATCGACGTCCGGCAGCCGTTCGATGATCCGGTTCTCTCGCCAGAGGGGAATCCAGTGCTCGACGATCTGTTCCGGATCCACGGCACCCGCATGTGAAATCGCATCTGCAGCGAGCGAGAGCATCTGGACGCCTGCGCCGTGCTGTCCCACTGGATAGTAGCCATTTCGATGGCGGACATAGCCCTGAAGCACCTCGGAACCGAGCGCGCGCATGAAGGTGCGTGAGGATCCCGAGTAGGGAAATCCGAGGGCGCTGCCGATCGCGGCTCCCTGGATGGTACCTCGGAAGCGAGAGGGCAGTTGATCCTTCAGTGTCGTGCTGCTCTTCACGTCTGTTCTCTCGTTTCCATATCGGAACTTCCGCTAGAAGCGGCGACTTGATCCAGCCAGTGCTCGAGAGCCACTGTCTTGCACCGCTTGCGCCACAGTGGTCTCAGGTCGCGAAACCAGCCGAGCCCTACTCCAGCCAGCAATGCAGGCGCGCGCGAGGCGGCACCAAAGTCTGCTGACACCATCATCGAGCCGGCATCGGGGTTCCACGACTGAGCGGGATCGATCTCGGCAGCATCGTGAACCACATCGGAGAGAGGAGTCTCTCCTCGGCGGGGGTCGGCGACCTCGATCGCTTCTCGATGATACCAGTGATCGCCGTACGGAGCCGGTATCACTTCCTCGCAGCTGGCGCCCGCATCCGGTGCTTCCCCGACTCGCCAGAGGGTCGCCCCCCCCGGTTCCAGCAGCACTATTCCCTGACCGGGTGTGGGCTCCGCAGCTAACCACAGACGAGCAGCACGCGGCGAGGTTCCAGCACAGACCCATGTACCTCTCGGCAGGCCCGTGTCGGTGACCAGATCCTCCTGCAAGGTTCCGACCCTGTGAGGACCCGGCATCAGCGGCGGAAGCTGACCCGATTCGAGCCCCACCTGCTGCAGCGCAACCGGATCGAAGCGTTGTGCGGGACTACTGTGGCTCGAGAGACCGGAGTGCCAGGCGAAGGTACTCGAAGTGGCGACCGCTCCGGTCCAGCGGTATCGCAGCCAGTCCTGCAGATCCATCACCGAATGCAGTCCACGCAAGATGGATGGAAATCGCGCCAGTGTATTTCGCAGCACCTGCTCGGGGCTCGAGTCCGATGGATCGAGATGTTGCCAGTCGAGCGCGCGTGGCGGAATCGGTTCCATCTCCGCATCGACGAGGACCAGAGATGGCTCGCAGGAGAACCCTATTGCAGCGATCGACGCCGGGCGAATGTGCCCCTCCTGGAGTGCATGCTGGAGGAGAGCCCGCACCGACCGAACTCTCTCGTCAGGATGAGTCCCCCACCAGCGTTCAAAAGGAACACTGACCGGCTCTTCCAGCAGCGCCAGGCGGGTTCCCTTGCGATCGACCGCTTGTAGCCGGATGCAGTTGCCGTGTAATTCGATGCCAAGAAGAACGCTCATCGGGCTCGCTTTCAGGGGATTCACCCCTCGAGGTACGAAGGGGCCTTCCCTCGAAGCCCCGGGCAGATCATTCTACCTGACGTGAGACCTCTTCCCAGCAAACCACTATCTCCGAGATCGATCCTTGTCGTTCGTCTGAGCGCACTGGGCGATCTGATTCAGGTGTTACCTGCGCTCGATGCCGTGTCAGCACGGTTCCCCGATGCCAGCATCGATGCCGTGACTGAATCACTCTCAAGCGGCATTCTTGAGGGTCACCCGGCACTTCGTCGTGTGATCCGCCTCCCCCGTTCGGAACTGAAGGATTGCTGGCGACAACCCCATCGACGCGCCATGACCTGGACGCTCATCGATCAATTTTGCCGCGAGTTGAGGAGCGAGCGCTACGATCTGCTGATCGACTGGCAGTCCAACTATCGCTCGGCCATCGTCAGGGGGTTGGCTCGCGCCGACATGATTCTCGGTATCCATCCAGATGATGGCGGAGAATTACCCCGTTGGTGGCCAGGCTACCGACCTGCAACAGCTGCAGGATATGTTCACCGCAGCGAACGAGCGCTACATGTCGTACGCAGCCTCGGATGGCATGGAGAAGCTCCCACAGGAAGGCTCGGTGCTGTCGACGACTCACTCGAAGAAGTGGATCTCGATCCGGTCGATGCGATGGGTGCTCCGGTGCTATTGCACCCTTTCGTCAGTGACTTCGGCCGCTTCAAGGAGTGGCCTGCTCATCGATGGATTGAACTCGCCCGATCGCTGTCAGGTCAAGGGCTGCCAGTGTGGATCTCCGGAGCTCCCGAAGATCGCAACGCCGTAGCGACGATGGTGGAAGCCAGCGGTAAGTGTGCCGTCGCCGCTCCCTTCACATCCGACCTGAAGCAACTGGCAGCATTGCTGGGCTGCTGTCGGGCCGTTGTTGCTGCGGACACCGGAGTGCTTCATCTCGCAGCCATCCGTGGGGTTCCGTCGATCGGACTCTATGGAGCCAAGGATCCAGCGGTCTATGCGCCGAGGAATCGCTGGACCCGGGTCGTCCGCAGTGCGGTTTCCTGTTCCCCCTGCACACTGCGCCATTGTGACCATTCCTTCTGCATGGCTGCCATCACGGTCGACCACGTCGAGGCTTCCCTGAGAGAGTTACTCGATGCCGAGGCGACGCCGCATTGACGACACACGACCGGATGCCTCATCCTGTCGCCATGGATACCGATTCCAAGCTTCCACCCTATCCCCTGGCAGGCAGGGCAATCTCCGTGCTACTCCCTGCGATGCATGACTCGCTCGATTTGCGCTGGTGGGGCGGTCATCACGCCACCGATGCGCTGCGGAAGCATGGCAATCTGGTCGTCGGATTCTGGCACGAGTGGGTGTTACCCCTCAGCTATACCCTTCGATCCAATGGTTTTGCAGCCATCACCAGCCAGCATCACGATGGAGCTCGTCTCGGCTCAGCGCTTTTCTATCTCGATGTCGCGCTCGCTCTCGGATCGAGCAGCCGCGGCGGATTGCCTGGATTTCAGAGGTTGGAAGCCCTGGTGCACGAGGGGCACTCGCCGGTGTTCGCCGTCGATGGCCCCAAGGGGCCTGCCAGGGTCGCCAAGGAAGGAGCCGCCGCACTCGCGAGACGTGTTGGCATTCCCATGATCCCGCTCGGATTTGCCGTCGACCGATCGATCCGGCTCGATACCTGGGATCGAATGATCCTGCCTGCTGCCTGGGGGAGGGCGGTGATCGTCGTCGGAGAAGCGGTCTCACCCGCAACCGATCGCAAGGGCGATGCAGCGGCTGCTCGCCAATTTCAGCAGGCGCTGAACGAGGCCACGGAGGCAGCGCAAGTGGATTTCGAACGCCTCTGGCGGCAGGGTTGTGGGACCTCGCCTCTCGGTCGGTCAGGTCTCACTTTAGCAGCGCAATGAAATCAACGTAGGCGGTGAACTTCTTGGCGCTGAGGAACTGGATTCTGAAATCCCTGACCCGGTCCCAGGAGACATCGCCTTGCCCCTTGAAATTCCTCAGCGGCACTTCGATTCGCTTGAGCCCCTTGTGCGATTTCATCTGCATGATGTAGGCATTCTTCACAAGTTGTGCCTGGGTCACACCTGCCTTTGAACTTCCAGGCACAACGAAAACAAGTTGATACGGTGCTCCACCCTTTGGCATATCGAGGTAAAAAGCGATCGACTTGAATCCACTCAGGCTCGCCGGAAGGCCCTTGATCTTCAGTTCGGTCTTTCCCGAGGCCACGTCCCACTGAAGTGCGCGTTGCCCCTCCTGCACAAGTCCCGCATCATCGATGAATTTCTTGCCATACTTCTCTGAATACCTTCGGGAGACTCGCTCAAAATCCTCCAGCACATGGAACAGTTTCCTCTGGAGTTCGGTGATGAACTGCTTGTACTCGGCACCGATGGGAGTGGCTGCAAACTTCGAATAGTTCTTATCAGCAATTCGATAGGCTGCCTGCTCCTTGCCCCCCTCTGCTTGACGCTTCAGCGCAGCCAGTTCGTTCGCGCCTTCAGTGGCAGCCAGCCAGACATCGACATGTGCCCGAGTATTGCGATTCTTCGCCTGCTTGCGAGCATCCTTGAACTTGCCGTATGCGGTCTTGTAGTCGCCAGCCTCGTATGCGGTTTTCGCTTCCGTGAAGGCCACAGCCCCGGCTTCCTTCTTCCAGGTCAACTCCGGCGAATCCTGGCCTCGCACCAGGGACGCCGGCAACAACAACAGGACCAGCAGCCATATCCATCGAGAGCGTTTGGGGAACGCGAATTTCGTCATCGGGGATTCCTTCCCTTCCGGTGGCGATTTCGGGATCATCTGCATCCAGTCCGCAGCGCCCACGAGCCGCCGATCCGTGACACCATGTTAGGCTCCCCGCACCTCTCCCTCAACCGAGCGAAGGGAGTGTCGAAGTTTCCGACGTGCAACCACCTCTGGCGTCGAATGCCATCTTGCATGCATCCAGGGCCATTGCGCGGGATGGCGCCGAATCGCTCTCTCGATCGCTTCATTCGTCGCCACGGTGATGGCCCGGATCTGTTCCTCATCTTCACCCTGAAATTGGGCTGGTTCGATCGGATCATCAAATTCCAGGTGGTATCCCTGGGCATCCCGGATAACGAAGAGCGGAAATAGAGGTGACCCTGTTTTCATGGCGAGTCGTGCCGGGGCGGTGGTTGTATGGGCCCGCTTGCCCAAGAATGGCACATGGATTCCGTCCATCTTCTTGATGTCCAGATCTGTCATCAACCCCAAGATGCCGCCGCTGTGAAGCAACCTGATCGATCGTAACAGCGATTCATCCTGATAGACAAGACGCGCGCCAAGCCGGCGGCGTAGAGTGTCCAGCCACTGCTGCTCGACAGGATTGTCATACTTCCTTGCCATGAAAAGACTGTCGTGGGGATACTCTCTCCCGATGATGGACCCGGCGAGTTCCCAGCTACCGATGTGCCCAGAGATGATGATCACTCCGCTACCGGACTCTCGCAGGGCAGAGATCTTCTCCCGAAGTGCATCCAGTCCCGCAATCGCGACTCCGCCCGGTCGAGGTGGCGGCCCCAACCGATCGACATCCTTGCCGCCGAGAGAAATCAATTCGAGAACCGTCTCCCCCATCTGCTCGAAGCACCTGCGCGCGATTCGCGCTCTGGTGCGCTCGCCCAGCGAGGCACCCAGGTGGAGCAGGTTTTCACAGGCGAGTTGTCGATCCCCTGGTCGTAGTCGCCAACCCCATCTACCCAGAGATCGACCCAGGACCCTGGCCGTGGATATCGACAGGAAACCGATCAGGAGTGAGGTAGCACTCAGTCCAAACCAGAGGGAAAACTGTGCCAGGAATCCGAGGATTCGATTCAATGGATGCTCCTTGGCTCGAAGATATCACCGATAGGACCGTTCGGAAACAGCACCGGATTGCTGGAGTTTATACGCCATCGAGTGTAAATTGGTGGTAGAAGTCAATTCAGCGTGCCCCATTGGAAGATCGTGACGATGATTCATATCACCGAAACTGCTGGAGCGGAAATCGCCCGCCTCACCAGTGAAAAATCAGCCCGGGAAAAGGGTGGACTGCGCCTGTACGTACAAGGTGGAGGCTGTGCAGGTATGTCCTACGGCATGGAGATCGTCGAGGAACCGGGAGATAAGGATCGCGTCTTCGAGGTCGAAGGAGTGCGAGTGTTCATCGACCCCAAGTCGTGGCTATTTCTCAATGGCACCACGGTCGACTTCAAGGAATCACTGATGGGTCGGGGATTCGTGTTCGAAAATCCCAATGCCAGTGGAGCCTGTGGATGTGGTACTTCGTTCAGCGTCGAGAACACCGAGGAGCAGGATTCGAAGACGCAGTGACGGCATCTCAGCCTGCAAACACATCCCCGAGCATTGCATCGATATCTGGAGTCGCGTCTCGGCGGCTGGTCAGAGCTTTTTCTGCAGCCCGTTCAACCTCTTGTGCCACCTGCTCTTCCCACTGCTCCATCGCCGCTGCGGGATCCCTGCCCAGCAGTTGCCGCTGATCCCTGAGCCATTCCTCGAAGCACCCGATCGGCTCCCTCTTCGCCCAGTGATCGAAAATCTCCTGCGAAAATAGATCGCGCGCCTCCGCCTCATCGTGGGTGGCGTGACCACCAAACCGAAAAGTACGGGCCAGGATGATCACAGGCCCCCCCCCCTGCAGACAGATGGCCCGGGCACGCGTCACTGCGGAGTGAACATCCAGGATGTGATTACCTTCGCATTCAATCCCGACGGCATCGTAGGCCGCTGCCATGTTTACCAGAGAAGCGGATAGGCGTTCATCACGCGGCGTTCCGAGCGCGACCTCGTTGTCCTCGACCACCACGATCAACGGCAATGAGCGACTGGATGCGAAGGACAACCCCTCATGGACTGCACCGGTTCTGGTCGAGCCATCTCCCACCCATGTCAGCGCAACATTTCGCTGCTTCTGCAACTGAAATGACAGCGCAAATCCCGCACAGACTGGAACCAGGTCGCCGACATGACTGATGGGAGCCACAACACCATGATCGAGATCTCCGAAGTGGAGATCCCGGCCCTTGGTGATCCCGTCTCCTGTGGCGAGATACGACCGGAATGACTCCTCGATGGGAATCCCACGCTCGAAGGTCGCTGCAGCGTTGCGAATCATCGGGCCGACAACATCCCCATCTTCGAGCGCATGGCAGGCGGCCACCGTCACCGCTTCCTCACCGCATCCGAGCCATGCCTTCGTGATGACGCCTGTGCGAACCCAACGCTTCAGGGCGATGTCGTGAAGACGCGCCCGAAGTAGTCCTCGGTACAGCGCCTCCAGTCCGCCAGGCCCCAGCGATGCGACACTGGCGGCCACCTCCGGGTGCTCGATCCTGCGTCGATAACTCTGCATCACTTCAGCGTCAGGTTGCCAATTCTGGTACTCGGGAGGATCGAATGCTGCGCTTCTCTTCACGCTGAAAATTCCTCTTCAATCCAGTGGCAGATCACGTCGATCACCTGTTGTGCGTGAGCGTGCGGTCCTGTGAATGGATGCACCAGTCCAAAAGTGTGGCCTGCTCCCTCGATCAGGGTGCTGGTCGCGTACCTCTCCTCGACTCCCTCGAGCAGACGTGTGGCAGCTGAGCACTCGACAGCCTGATCTGAATCGCCGTGTATCGCCAGCACCGGGATTCGCGCCTTCGAGAGTGCCAGGGGTGCGTTGTATCGATCTCCCTGTTGCATGAAATCCTCCAGGACGACTCGATCCTGGACCAGGGTCTCACCTGTTCTGGTGTTGACGATCTCCCGGATTCCCGACTCGAGCCACCGGTTGATCTCCTCATCTGTCAATCTCAACAGCTGATCAGGAGTTCCCATGGTGATGATTCCAGCCACACCTGAACAGGGGTTTGCTGCCAGGGCAGCGACCAGTCCTCCGCGAGAGTGCCCAAGCAAGAGAATCCTTGAACCTGACATCTCAGGGTGCTGAAGCAGCGCAACGACATCCTCGACATCATGTGCGAGCGTCTGCCGGGCAAATCGCTCCGGTTCGTCAAACACATCGAGACCGGCGCCAACTCCACACATCGATGGGTTGATGCGAGCCACTCGGTGCCCTGCAGCGGCGACTTCTCCACAGAACCATGGCCAACCCCCCCAGTCCTTGAACCCCTTGAATCCCGGGATGAAAACTACCGTGGGAGATTCAATTTCCACACCGCATGGCTCATCGACAGAGACTCGAACGATTCGATCTGCTTCGAGGTGCACCTCGAAGTCACGGGAGATGGTCGCCATCATCGTGCATCCGACTGAAGTGCCGAACGGATCAGATCGATCGCCTCGGCGATGGGAATTTCCTGCTGATTGCCTTGATCCATCGATCGGAGTCCCACAGTTCCCTGTCGATGCTCTTCCTCGCCGATCACGATGACGTAGGGGATTCCCGCTCTCTGCGCGAACTGCAGTTGCTTCTTCAACTTGGCCTCTTGGGGGTAGACCACCGTGGAGATGCCGGCTTCCCGCAGCTTCGAGGCGACCTCGAAACTCGCTGCAGCCAGTTCGGTGGAGAAGAGTACCACCAGTACCTCTGCAGGCTGGCTGCGCTGCTCGAGCAGATCCATCTCCTTCATCGCTGCAAACAGGCGATCGATGCCAAGGCTGATTCCGATGGCGGGGAGGTCTTTACCTGCAAACATACCGACCAGTCCATCGTAGCGCCCGCCGCTCATCACCGATCCAAAGCCTGGCAGAGCATCGAGATATGTTTCATAGACGAGGCCCGTGTAGTAACTGAGTCCACGCGCGATGGATGGATCGACATGACAGAATTCACTGACACCCGCTGCTTCCACGAGATCGAGAACTCCTGTCAAGCGATCGATCGAGGACTGCGCCTCTGGATCTGAAGCGAGTGCTTGCTGCAACATCTGCAACATTTGCCTCGACTCCCCCCCCTCGGCGAGCACGGTTTCCAGCACCTTCTCGACTCCACCTGTATCGATTCCCGGAAGTTCTGCCACCTGATCGCGAAAGGAATCAGCTCCGATCTTGTCGAGTTTGTCCAGCAGTCTCAGGAAGGCTGCTTCCCCATCTGTGCCCAACCCCGCCAACCTGCACAGCGCACTCAGGATGCCACGGTGATTGATGCGGAGCTTGTATCCATCGAGACCCAGCTCCTTCATCACCGCAGCACCGATGACCAGCATCTCGGCATCTGCAGCTGCGGAATCGGCACCGATCAGATCTGCATCACATTGCATGAACTCTCTGAACCGGCCCCTTGCGGGTTTCTCGGCTCGCCACACCGGAGCGATCTGGTATCTGCGAAACGGCATGGTGATCTCACCGTGCTCGGCAAGAACTCGCGCCAGCGGAACCGTCAGGTCATAGCGAAGCGCCACATCGCGATCTCCATTGTCCCGAAAACGATAGAGGAGCATCTCGCCTTCAGCGCCATACTTGCCGAGCAGGATCTCGGAGTATTCGAGGGCGGGAGTCATCAGTGGCGGATATCCATGCCTCTCGAAGACTTGCTGGACCGACTGAAGCATCCGGTCCTTCTGCAGCATCTCCTCGGGCAGGTAATCCCGGAACCCTTTCAGGCACTGCACCTTCATCGCTCCTCCGTCCTCTGACGGCACCACTATCGGGAGCCGACAGCAAACTCGCAAGGGGATGCGGTCAAGGCAGTAGCCCCAGGTCCTTTCCCACTTCCGAGAAGACGGCGATGGCGCGGTCGATCTGGTCAGTATCGTGCCCCGCGGAGATCTGGACGCGGATCCGCGCCTCTCCCCTGGGAACCACAGGATAGGAGAAACCAACCACGAAGATGCCCCGCTCGTTCATGGCGCTGGCCATCTCCATCGTCTTTCGCTCGTCGTGGATCATGATCGGCACTATCGGGTGAATACCGGGAGTGATGGCGAAGCCCGCACGGGTCATTCCTTGCCGGAATCGGAGAGTATTTGACTGGCTGCGCTCGACTCTCTCGGGCTCCTCATCGATCAGATCGAGTACCCTGATACCCGCTGCAGTGATGGCGGGCGCGAGCGTATTGGAGAAGAGGTATGGACGAGATCGTTGCCGAAGCAGTGCGATCATCTCCCTGCGACCGGTGGTGAATCCACCACTGGCTCCTCCGAGCGCCTTGCCAAGGGTACTGGTGATGATGTCGACTCGATCCTGAACACCGAAGTGTTCAGCGGTTCCTCGACCCGTCTTGCCGATAAACCCTGTCGAGTGGCTATCATCGACGACCAGAACTGCCCGGTGTTCCTCGCAAAGTGCGGAGATCTCATCGAGGGGCGCCAGGTCGCCGTGCATGCTGAAGACACCATCGGTCACGACCATGCGAGTACGAGCATCGCTGGCGTCTGTCAGACAGCGCTGCAGATCAGACATATCTGCGTGAGAGTAGCGATGTCGCTTGGCCTTGCACAGGCGGATCCCGTCGATGATGGAGGCATGATTCAACTCATCGGAGATCACTGCATCTTCAGGACCCAGAAAAGTCTCGAATAGACCTCCGTTGGCATCGAAGCAGGATGTGTAGAGGATGGTGTCCTCGGTCGACAGAAACTTCGAGATCCGAGCTTCCAGTTGCTTGTGAATGTCCTGGGTTCCACAGATGAATCGGACGGAGGAAAGCCCGAATCCGTGGCTATCGAGGGCTGCGTGTGCGGCTTCCAGAATTGCAGGGTGGCTCGACAGTCCTAGGTAATTGTTGGCACAGAAGTTGAGCACCTCACCATCCTCGGTGTTGATGCGAACTCCCTGAGGACCGGTGATCAACCGCTCCTGTTTCCAGAGGCCAGCGTCTTCGATCTGCTGCAACTCCTCGACCAGGCGTTCGCGATCGGCAAACATCTCATCTCCTCCCCTGCTTCCGGCTAGAGGGCACACTCACCCGGATACAGGATGATCTTGCCACACTTTCCCTGGCGAATCAGATCGAACGCGGTTTCAAACTCCTCGAGTGGCAGCTTGTGGGTGACGATCGGTGACAGGTCGAGACCAGCCTCCAGCAATCTCGCTGTATCGTGCCAGGTATCCCAGACCTTTCGACCCAGGATGCCCTGTAGGCGTGCTCCCTTGAAAATGATGTCGCGAGCAACATCGATCGAGATCCGCTCGGAAGGAACGCCAAAGAAGCGGTAGTCACCACCACGGCTCAGGCACCTCAACCCGTCCTCGATCGCCTGCTCATTTCCTGACATCTCGAGTACGACGTCCGCGCCTCTGCCGTCTGTCAATTCATGCACCCGCGGTACAAGGTCACACTTCAGCGGCGAGATCGTGTGATCCGCTCCCAGTTGAGTCGCCAGCGACAACCTGTAATCCTGAATATCGACAGCGGTGACCGATGCGGCACCGCAGGTCTTTGCGATGGCAACGGCAAATAGTCCGGTAGGTCCACAGCCCGTGACCAGTACATGGCGTCTCGACACTTCGGCGGCCAACGCAACATGAACCGAATTTCCGAGAGGCTCCTGGAGCGTTGCAATCTCCGGAGGAAGCCGGGTTGGAGTACGCCAGACACAGCGTTCAGGCATCACGATTTGCTCGGCAAATGCTCCGTCTCGCTGTACACCGATGATCTTCTCGTTCTCACAGATGTGGCGCTGTCCGGTGCGGCAGGACCGACAATGATCACAAAATATATGGGACTCTGCAGCGACATAATCGCCAGCCTGGAAGCGGCTCACGCCTGGCCCTACTTCCAACACCTCGCCGCAGAACTCATGTCCCACGGTCAACGGGGCCTTGACCTTGGAGGCGGCCCATGTGTCCCAGTTGTAAATATGGAGATCTGTGCCGCAGATGGATGTGGCCAGAACCTTGATCCGGACCCCATCGTCGGTCAACTCAGGGATCGGCTTCTCGATGAGTCTCAAGCCCGGACCCGGGCCAGGCTTGACCAGTGCCTTCATGTTCGAACTCATCCGGGCCACCTCATTGTCTTGCCGCACCATCGACTGATCACCGGGTCGAGAGGCCCGGTCGAAATCCAGGATTTGCACTCCTGATCCTATCGCCTGACGCTCTTCACAGGAAGTGGTCCAGCGATTCTCTTCGAAGGCACCTTGCTCCAATAGGTGTTGGTGGGTCCAATAAAGGGAGCCTGTCAGAATTTATTAGTGGAGCCGCAGGAAGATCTGAACAGTTTCTATCTGTCGGTCTCCAGGTGTGGCGCCCGAGGAGAAACTCTCATGAACACGATTCAGCGACTGCTTGTCACGATCCTTCTGGTCGGCTTGCCTATGCAAGCCTGTAGCCAGAACATTCTTTCCATCGGAAACGGTTCCGCGCTTCCAGGCGATAATGTCAGCATTGACGTCCAGATCACCCACGATGATCCGGTCCTCGGCTTCTCCTTCGGAGCGATACACAACGGCGCGGTGTTGACTCCGACCAGTCTCGTGCAGGGGGCAGCACTGACGCCTCTCAATGGAGGTACCGGAGCGGATTACTTCTTCGAGGACCTCGCTCCGGCCAACGGGCCAGGAGTGGTGCTGGCCTGCATCTTCACCTTTGGCGGCATTCTCGATTCGCTTCCCCCTGGCGCCGACCAGGAGGTTGCCGTCATCAACTACACCGTTTCTCCTTCAGCAACACCAGGCAGCAGCACTGCGGTATCTCCCTCGACTGCTCTCGGTGTTCCTCCCATCAATATCGTCTTCACCGTCGGTGGAGTCAGTGTGTTTCCATCGACGACTGCCGGTGTTGCTTCAGTCGAGGTCCCGGCACCGTCTGGACTCACCAGCACACTCGCTGACATCTGCAGTTGTAGCTACGATTTCAACTGGACCAACAACGCCTCATACACGGGCATTCAGGTCCGATTGCTGGGATCGCTGGTCGCCACCTTGCCGGGGAGTGCAACCTCGACAACAGTGATTCTGCCCGCTTCCACCGCCGACGTCTGCGTCACGGGAGTGATTGGACCCGCCTCCTCGGCGCAAACCTGCGTCGACGATTCATGCCCTGGTTACTCACCACCGCCGCCACCGAGCGGGCTCTCCTGTTCCATCCTCGACACCGACCCCGTCAGTGGATGTACTGTCGATGCGAGCTGGACCAATCCTGGTGGCTACTCTTCCATCGATGTTTATGTCAACGGCATCCTGGCCGAGTCGATTCCATCCAATGCAGTCGCCTGGCAGGGAGCCCTCAACCTCTCGCCGGACCCACAGGACATCTGTATCGAGGCGACCGACGCCTGCGGTGGCGTACTGGCTCAGGTTTGTTGCCAGCTGACTTGCACTGCAGGCCCCATCTTCATTCGCGGAGATTGCAACGCAGACAGTCTCTACAATATTGCAGATGTGGTCGCTGCCCTCAGTTTTCTGTTCGGGGGTGCCGGACCTCCACCATGTGGAGATGCATGTGACATCAACGATGACGGGGCCCAGGACATCAGTGACCCCGTTTTTCTGCTGTCGAATCTCTTCTCGAGTGGTAATTTCCCTCCCGCACCTTACCCGGACTGCGGTGAGGACCCGACCGAACCTGACGGGATCGACTGCAGCAGTTTCCCACCCTGCCCCTAGTCTGGGACCATTTTGAAGCCACTACCGGCCCGAGACACCCGTCGGTGTTTCGGGCCTTTCTTGTATCGAGGCCTCCAGGCTCCTAGGTGCTCTTTACAGCAGAGTCCAATCCCTCCATCCTCGACCCATGACTACTGATCAAAAAACCACTTTCAGGCAGACCAAGATCGTCGCCACTCTGGGGCCAGCCTCCTGTTCCGAGGATGTGCTCAGGGGAATGTTCGAGGCAGGGCTCGATGTGGTTCGCATCAATGCCTCTCACGGTGCTCACGAGAAGGACGAGGCGACCATCCAGCGTGTCCGGGACATCGCCAGAACCGTCGGTAGACCCATCGGGATCCTGTACGACCTTCAAGGTCCCAAGATTCGCCTGTCAGATTTTGAAGGTGAGCCGATCGCCGTCGCGCAGGGAGACGAGATCCGAATCGCTGTTGGCAGGCCATCTGAGCAGGGTGAGATCGGCAGTGACTATGAATTCCTCGACCAGGACCTCTCGGTGGGAGATCTGATCCTGATCGATGATGGAAACATCGCACTGAAGGCGATCGCCGTCTCGAAAGGCCTGGTGGTGGCGAGGGCAGATAACGCGGGTTTGATAATGCCGCGAAAGGGCATCAACCTTCCCGGCAGTAGCATCTCCGCACCGGCAGTGTCCGAGAAAGATCTTGACGACGCTTACTTCGCAGCCTCGCTTCATGTGGATTTCATTGCACTGTCCTTCGTCAGAAAAGCTGAAGATGTACTGCAGTTGCAGGATCTTCTCGCTGCCAGAGGATCGTCGATACCCATCATCTCGAAGATCGAGAAGCCCACAGCACTGGAAGATATTTCCAGCATCCTGCAAAACTCCTGGGGAGTGATGGTGGCGCGTGGTGATCTGGGAGTTGAGATTCCTCCCGAGCGGGTTCCCGTCATCCAGAAGCAGATCATCGCTGCTGGTCTGAAATTAGGTCGCCCGGTCATCACGGCAACCCAGATGCTCGATAGCATGACCAGGAATCCGCGCCCGACCCGAGCGGAGGCGAGTGACGTCGCCAATGCCGTCCTGGACGGTACCGATGCCGTGATGCTCTCTGGAGAGACGGCCATCGGAGACTATCCGGTCGAATCAGTGCAGATGATGTCCGATGTGATTCGCTACACCGAACAGAATGCTGTTCGCCCGACTTTCAGACGCCGAAGAGAGGATGTTCTCGAATCGACACCGGAGGCGGTCACCGAGGCAGCATGCCAGGTGGCAGATAATGTCGGAGCGCATGCCCTCTGTGCATTCACTCAATCCGGATCCACAGCCTTGCTGGCGGCACGGCTTCGTCCAGAGCACCCGATCCTTGCCTTCACCACCAACGAGACGGTACGAGATCGGCTCACCCTGGTCTGGGGAGTACGCCCTTACCAGATCCGACCTACCCACATGACCGACGAAATGATCGCAGAACTGGACAAGACCCTTCAGAGCGACGAAGTCGCATCCGTGGGAGATCTGATCGTGTTGTTGATGGGCGCACCGACGCACAAGATGGGCCGCACCAACCTGATGCTGGTTTACAGGGTCGGATCCTGGTCAGGCCTCGAGGGACCCGGTCACTTTGACGACGAGGACGAGTGACCCTCTGGGCCACTCCAGAGTGATCTGAAATCTTCGACGGTTGCAGGAGCATGGCCTGCATAGTGATTGTTGAAGAACCCGAACACCTCCACCGCAGATTCTCGAAATTGCTTCATGACCGGTAGCCAGCGAGCAAGACGGTCGCGACGGTCGACGACCTGGCGATCCCAGGTCCGGGTGATCTGGTCGATGGCCTTGCGATCGCCAAGGAATCTGAAATATCCGAAGTCGGTGGTCGGCCCCGTGACTCTGCGAGGCCATTCCTCCGGGTCAGGCATCCACGCTTGATCTACCCATGCCAGAGCCACCTTGTGGCCACTGAGTAACTGCTGCAACTCAGGGCCAATCCAGTTGCGATTCCTCACCTCCACGACATATCGAGGGCCCGCAGGAATCGATTCGAGAAACTGATCGAGAAGGTCCAGAAATGGCCCCGCGGAATCAAAGGTTTTCTTGTTGAAATAGGGGAATTGCAACAAGAGGGGACCGAGACGGTCTCCCAGCAACTGCATCGTTTCAACAAACAACTCGATGTCTTGCTCTGCATCCTGGAGCACCTTGTCATGAGTGATCACCCTCGGGACCTTGGCAGCGAAGCGGAACCCCTCGGGTGTCCTCTCCCTCCACCCCTCGACCGTGCTTCGGGTGGGAATGGCATAGAAGGTGGCATCGATCTCGACGCAATCGTAAATCGTGGAGTAATGGCTGATGAAATCCCGAGAAGCAACTTGCTGCGGATAAAAAACTCCCTGCCAGCTCTTGTGAGACCAGGATGAGGTACCGATATAGAGTGCGGAATCCTGCTCGAACAATCTCATCTCCATTCTTGACCGAGACCCGTTGAGGATGCGGGATGGAACCCATGATGAACAGCCGTCGCGATGCCCGTGTGAAGATTCTTGCGCTGGAGAAGATCCGAGTCGTGGAAACCAACCTGATCAAGCTCTCGTATCCGCTGATCAGAAGGCTCGAGATGGATCTGGCACAACACCATGGTCAGCCACTCGCTGCCGACCTACGCGAGCACCTGTTCAGGGGAGAATCGTCGTGGCAGCCGGCACAAGCGGGTGTTCCTCACGACGATCCGAGGATCTTTCCCATCGTAGATAGGGTGAGCGAGGCGATACAGCAGCAACACGGACCTCGTTGGTCTCCAGGCGAGGCGCTGATCGAAGGGGTGTCCTACTTCGACCTCATCGAGCCCCTGAGGAAATTGCTGCAACAGAGAACCGATCTGGCGCGCATTGCTGGCGTCGACTGATCCTCTACCGAACTCCTCAGAGCATCAAACCAAATGTTCTATACCGCCCTATTAATAATAAGAACCCCCCCCCCTTAAGACACCAAAATTTGCCCAAATCTCAGATTATGGTGTGGTCTTATTAGTTAAGTTTTTTAGAGCTCTGATATATTTAGGTGTGGTCTTATTATTTCAAA
>QNYK01000092.1 GCA_003973385.1 Bacillota bacterium
GGCGGATTGTGCCGAAATGAAGGTCGCAAACAAAGCCAAGTGGTTCGCACGTAATAGTGTGTAATCTCAGGGGTGGCACGAGCCACCGTCGAGGGGGTGTGCAATCGTACCCTCTCCAACAAGGAGGTGAGTGAGGTGCGAGCATTTACGGCTCTCCTGCTTATTGTTGTGCTCACGAGCGTGGCCGCACTTCCGCAGCAGTGACCTGCCCCATGTGTTTGGGCCACTTGGTAACTCATTAAATCGGTGCTGACAAGGGATTGTTGGAGCCGGCGGAGCGGAGCGCAGCCGGCTGCAACAACACTGCTTCTGGCGCTGGCGGCCGATAGCCCAGCGAGCTATGCGGTCGGACGCGGTTGTACTGCTTGCGCCATCCCTCGATCAGAACCTCTGCCTCCTTCAGCGTGTAGAAGATCTCCCCGTTCAGGAGCTCGTCCCTGAGCTTGCCGTTGAAGCTCTCCACGTAGCCGTTCTCCCAGGGTGAGCCGGGCTCGATGAACAGCGTCTTGACGCCGATCCGCCCGAGCCATTCGCGCACCGCCTGGGCCGTGAACTCCGGTCCATTGTCGGAGCGGATGTGCTCCGGAACACCCCGGCTCACGAACAGCTCAGCGAGCCGCTCCAGCACATTCTCTGAGTTCAGCCTCCTTGCCACGTCGATCGCCAGGCACTCCCGTGTGTACTCGTCGACCATCGTGAGCAGACGAAGCGGTTTGTCGTCGGGCGTTCTCTCATGCACGAAGTCATACGCCCAGACGTGGTCTTTCCCTTGCGGCCGCAGTCGCACACAGGACCCATCGTTGAGCCACAGGCGTGCTCGTTTGGGCTGCTTGCGTGGCACTTTCAGGCCTTCGCGACGCCACAAGCGCTCGACCTTCTTGTGATTAACCTGCCAGCCTTCCCGCCGCAGCAGCGCCGTGATCCGACGGTATCCGTAACGCCCATACTGGGTCGCGAGATCCGTCATCCGCTCAACGAGCACCGATTCGCCCGCCGGCACCTTGGCTCGATACTGCTGCGTCGAGCGCGCCTGACCCAGCACCCTGCAAGCGCGCCTCTCGGATATCCCTAGCGTCTGCTGTGCCTTCTGCACCGCCCGGCGGCGCCGTGCCGGGCTCAGAAGTTTCCCGACGAAGCCTCCTTCAAGATCGAGTTGTCCAGCATCGTCTCCGCCAGCAACTTCTTCAGGCGGGCGTTCTCCCGCTCGAGTTCCTTGAGTCGCCGTGCCTGATCCATCCGCAGGCCGCCGTACTCTTTCCGCCACCGGTAGTAGGTGTTCTCGCTGATGCCGAGCTTGCGGCACGCCTCCGGCGTCTTGGCTCCTCTCGCCAGCTCGACCTCTGCCTCCCTCAGCTTGGCGATGATCTGCTCGACCGTGTAGCGCTTCCGTGCCATTTATCCCCCTTCTCGAACCAGTCTGAGAGCCTCAAATCCTAACTCTCAAACTGGCCCGACTATTGGGGGGCAGGTCAATCTCTGCTGCAGTCTGATGGCATGGGTGGGGGGGAAGGGCTGCCTCCGTCGAGGAGAGATTGACCACCACGATTCCATCCAATTGCTGATCCTCGATGAATTGCCGCAGGTCAGATTCGATTCTCTCCAGAGCAGGTGTCGGATGATCAGCGATACAGGATCGATCGATGCCTTGCAGTGAAAGGATGGCCTCGCCAGCATTGAGCAACACTCCGGGGCGAATGTGTTTCTCCACTTGCTCCAGATCGTCGCTGATTTGCTCGATGATGTCGTGGCTGATGCTGCCGCTATCCGTGCAGATGGCTTCTGCACTCGATCGAAGCGATCCGTCGCGAATCTCATGACCACCGATGATCAGATCATCGATGGAAGGAAGGTCGCACTGCTCGAACAGAGATGTCTCGGTGAGCAGTCCGATGCGCTGTGTCAGTTGCCGTTTCATCGCTGCGAGGCCAGCGATCACGGTGGTAGAGACACCACCTCGAGCACCCACCAGCCAGACTCCGGTGCGGGCCAACTGAGATTCCTTCCCAAGAAATCGGGCCGGTCGTCCGATGGACGACCGGCCCGATCTTCCGACCTGGCGCAGGTACTAGCGACGACGTAATTTACGTCGCGAGTCCTTCATGTCCTGCTTCCGATCCTTCTTCCGCATCAACTTCTCGAATTCGCGCTGCTTGCGGCGTTTCGCCTCGGAGGGCTTTTCGTAGAAACTACGCTTCTTGATCTCCTTGAGGAGACCCTCCTTGGCAACGGTGCGCTTGAATCGTTGCAGCAGTTTTTCCGGGGTTTCCCCGCTCCTGAGCGTGACGCGAATCAAACCGACTCACTTTCTCGATGCCTCGTGGCACCTTCCTGGCCATCTCTTCTTCAACAGGCGCGGGAGACCCGGTACCTGCCACCCCTGTGCGCGCATCCTGGATACTTCTCCGGGGATGCCCTCAGGGACCGTGAAGTGTAGGGGATTGGCATCGATCTGACAAGAGAAGCGGAAAGGTCGCTGCGAGGACGATCATCGACTGGATTCGGCAATCCAGGTCGGGCAGGATCGGTTTGTCAGTGCCGAGAGGAGCCGATCGAGTGCAGGACCAGCCACCGGGAGAGAGCCTGAATTCTGGGGACAGCAGCGCCTTGCCCCGGCCAGCAGAGGTTGCAGTTGGAGGATCTCGAAGGGTTCTTCTGGCGGCGATGGGGGGAGCCTGTGTGCCCCTCTCCTTCGATCCCTGGGGACTCTCGTTCCTGATGCCGCTGTCGATCTGGTGCCTCGCTGCTGCCCTGGCCGGGCTCGATGGGCGGCGTGGATTCTGGATCGGTTGGGTCTTTGGACTTGCGGCGGAAGGTCTCTCCTTCTGCTGGCTCGCCACGGCGGTGTCTCGATACACCGGCATCTTCCTGCTCGGGGAGCCCGATTCGGTGCTGGCGGTGCTGGCGGGAATCGGCGCCTTCCTCATCTGGTGTCCGCTGGCAGCACTCGGCTGGGCATGTCTCGGGGCGAGTGTCGGGGCCGGCCCCGAGAAGGGTCCGGCGCGCTGGTTGTGGGCGGTGCTCGGCATGGGTGCCCTCGAATCGATATGGCCGAGGTTGTTTCCCTGGTCGATGGGGAGTTCTTTCGCGACCTCGGACCCATCGGCGGGTTGGTCTCTGCTGAGTGGATGCGGAGTCGAGGGAGTGTCGCTACTGCTGGTGCTGGCCGGATTCCTGGCTGCATCGGGCGCAACAGCCGTGCCCAGGTGCTGGCGAGATGGGCTGCGCTGGCTTCCGCTGCTGTTGCTGATGGCTCTGCCGTGGATTCCACTACCCACCGCAGGTCCCGCGCCAGAGACATCGAGGGAACCGCTGGTCGTCTCGATTGTCCAGCCGGCCATCGAACTCGAGAGGCGCCACGGTGAAGCGGCCTCTGCGCAGCAACTGGAGTTACTTCGTCGTTTGATCGAGAAGGCGGGAGAGGTGCAAGGGCCATCGGTTCCTCTGGTCATCCTGCCGGAGGGAATCCTGCCAGGTGTGTGGCAAGAGTCATGGTTACGAGAGTGGTTCGAGCCGTGGCTCGGTTCGCCGCTGATTGTCGGATTCACAATGGCAGCAGAGAAGGGGTTCTCCAATGCCGTGGCATTTCTTGAGCCTCTCGACCCGGAGCCGGGGCAACCACCGACCCTCGACACGATTCAACTGGGTCAGAAAAAGGTGCTGGTGCCGTTCGGCGAGCGCGTGCCCCTCGGTGGCGTGCTCAGTTCTCTCGGCATCGATCTTCCGGTGCCACAGTTGATACCCGGGGAGTTTCAGACAGTATTTCAGAGCGACCGATTCCACGAGCCGCTCGGAGTCAGCATCTGCTACGAGGGGATCCTGGCGAGTGCGGTGGCAGAGTCGATCGATCTGGGTGCGAGATGGCATGTCAACCTGACCGAGGACCTCTGGTACGGCGATGGATTCGAACCGGAACAACACCTGCAGTTGCAGCGTTCCCGTGCCATCGAGAACGGATTGCTGTGGTTGCGTTGTGCCAATGCTGGGATCAGTGCCGCCATCGATCCGGGGATTCAGGGGCAACGGGTCGTTCGATCTCACCGAAAATGGCAAGACGGGAACTGGTCATCGTGGGTCGAGTCCACGGATGCCGGTGAGACTCGGCTCTCCGCTGTCGGTGAGAGAGCCATCTTGCAGCTGATCATCGACACTCCGGGTCCGCCGACGGGACAGGCAGCACTCTCCAGAGCTGCGCACTGGACCGGGCTCATCTGGCTTCTGGCAGTATTCTGGCACTTCTGGCACCGCCGTGAGAAGCGTCCCAGCGGCGCCTGAAGCGGCTTCCGTGCTTGACTAGCATGAACAATGCCGTACCATCTATAATTGCTATAGGTCACATATTGGCAAGGACTTGTGCAAGTTGGGTGAAGTCTAGCAAAAAGGTGGCCTGTTTCGGGAAGAGACGAAGGAAGAGGGTCTTCCCTCGGCGGTTCCCGGTCTGGATCTGGCCATCGGCTGGCCGGGAGAATGACTCCGATGCGACTCAATGTGGGCCTGTTCCAGCAACAGACCCAGAAGCAGATCCTGTCGCCCCAGATGATCCAGTCGATGGAAATTCTGGTGCTCAACCAGCAGCAGCTCGAGGATCGCATCTCGGGAGAGCTGGAGGAGAATGTCACCCTCGAGCGGGATGAGCAGCAGGAGGAAACGGCAGCTCGCGAAATCGATGCCGGGGAGTCGGATCAGGGGCCACCAGATGCCGTCCAGGACGATGCTGCCGGTCAGCAGGAGTTGACCGACCTGACCGAGCGCTACGAGCAGTTGAACGATCTGCAGAAGTCAGATTTCTGGTCGGAGTCTTCCCCCCTGCGCAGGGCAGGAACAGGCGATGACGAGGACCACTTCGAGGTGGTCGAGAACACCGCAGGCCGTGACGAAACGTTGCCGGAACATCTGATCGGGCAGTTGAGTTTGAAAAGTCGAGTCGGCGGGCGGATGCGGGCGCTTTGCGAGGAGATCATCTACAACCTGGATGATCGAGGCTGGTTGATTCATCCCCTCGAGGAGATTCACTCGGCGCTGGTCAGTGGGATTTCCCTGCAGGGGTGTGACCCCAGGTTGAAGGGGCAGGCGCCGTCATCTGAAGAGATGCATCTGGCTCTGGAACAGGTGCAGCAACTCGATCCCGTCGGTGTCGGGGCCAGCGATCTCATCGATTGCCTCTGTATCCAGTTGCACCGGGATCCTGGCGAAAATCAACTCGAGGAGCAGATCGTCCGTGAGCATCTTGACGACCTGGCCCGCAATCGCTTGCCCCACATCGCTCGCCAGACGGGCCAATCGCTCGACCAGGTGAAACTGGCGGTGGAAGTGATCGCTGCACTGGAACCGATCCCGGGAAGACCATTTCGTCAACAGCCCAACGCTCGTGTGGTACCCGATGTCCTCATCACCGAGGATGAGAAGGGGAAGCTGATGGTCGAGGTCAACTCTGCATCGGTACCGCGCCTGAAGATCTCTCCCCACTATCGGGAGTTGCTGAAGACGGCACGTGATGATCCTGAGCTGAGAAAGTACCTGAAGAAACGGATCGAGAATGCAGAGTGGTTGATGGGTGCCGTGGTTCAGCGCAGTTCCACCTTGCAACGAGTTGCTGAGGAAGTGACTCGGCGACAAGAGCCATTTTTCCGTGGCGGAGATCGCCATCTTCAGCCGCTCAGAATGCAGGACGTCGCCGATGCGGTGGGGGTCAATGTCTCGACCGTCAGCCGCGCGATCTCGGGCAAGTGGTTCCAGGCTCCGGGCATGATTCGCGAACTTCGAAGTCTCTTCACCAGCGGCACGGTCAGGGATGACGGTTCACAGGAGTCGAGGGGCGGGGTGATCGCTCGCATCCAGGAACTGATCGAGAAGGAGGATGCTCGCAAGCCCCTCAGCGACGCCCAGATCGTCAAGGGACTCGCCGAAGATGGGATCAGGATCTCGCGACGGACCGTCACCAAGTACAGAGAAGCGGAGGGGATTCCCTCCTCCAGAGAGCGTCGGCAGCACTAGAACGCCAAAATTCCGCCCCATCTGGCCGACGCAGACCCATCCGAGCAGCAATTTCCTGTTACCCTGCACCCTTCCGGTGCTGTCCGGACTGGCCCCCGCAGGAGTTCATCACCACCGATGATCGAGGTTGACTCTCTCTCTCGTAGTTACGGCACTCGTAAGGCCCTGGACTCGATCAGTTTCCAGGTGCCTACGGGGTCGGTGACCGGTTTTCTGGGGCCCAACGGCGCCGGCAAGACCACCACCCTTCGTGTGCTGACCAGCTGGTTGCTTCCAGATCCCGGCACGCTGCGCGTCACCGTCGACGGAATCGACCTGCTGCGTCAGCCGCAACGGGCCTGTCGTAGGGTCGGTGCGCTGCTGGAGATGTTGCCGCTACCGGGGGAACTCCGGGTGATCGAGTTCCTCTCCGCACGGGCCAGGCTCAAGGGCGTCCCGGCAGCGAAGGTTCTCTCCGAGGTACAGCGAGTGCTCGAAGAGGTCGATGCCAGCGAAGCGTCGAGGAGAATCATCGACACTCTTTCTCAGGGGTATCGACAGCGAATCGGTCTCGCAGATGCACTTCTGGGAGATCCTCCGGTGTTGTTGCTCGACGAGCCAACACGAGGACTTGATCCGCGACAGATTTCACTCTTTCGAGGTCTCATCGACAGGCTACGAGGGCACCACACCATCGTTCTTTCGAGCCATGTACTCGGTGAGGTGGAACAGATCTGTGACCGCGTCTGCATGATCTCTGCTGGCAAGGTTTGCCTCGATGAGGATCGCAAGGCCTGGACCCAGCGTCTCGAGAGCGCCGGAACGATCCGGGTGGAACTGGCAGAGACCCATCCAGATGTCGAAACACAACTCTCCAGTATCGAGGGTGTCCGTGAAGTCCGTAGCGATGGAGATGGCTGGATCGTGAGTGCAGATCGAGATGTGTGTCACCTCATCGGGGACCTCGCCCGTCAGCAGAACTGGGTCCTGTCCCAGTTGAGAACAGATCCAGCGACGCTGGAATCGTTGTTCCTGCAACTGACTGGACCAGGGGAAGCATCATGATGCGGGTCGTCATCCTCGCCCGGAGGGAATTGCTGTCGTTGTTCGTGTCTCCAGTGGCATGGACCATCACCTTTGTATTTCTGCTGGTGATGGGGGTGACCTTTCATCTTTCATTACTCGCTGTCGATGGAGATCTGAAGCAACTGGTGGCGGCGACATACTCGGGCCTGGTGTTCTGGTTCATGATGCTGATGCTGCCACCGCTGATCTCGATGCGGAGCGTGGCCGAGGAAAAGCGTTCTGGATCACTCGAGATGTTGATCACGACCGGGATCTCCGATACGCAGGTCGTGGTGGGGAAATGGCTGTCGACCTGGTGCTTCTTCCTGTTCCTCTGGGTGTGCCTGTTGCCGTTATGGTCGCTTCTCACCACGGTCGGGCAGGTCGACTGGGGAGTGCTGATGTCGGCCCACCTCGGAGTCGCCCTGATTGGTGCCGGATTCTGCGCCTCCGGGATCCTCGCATCCACGCTGACCTCGCATCCACTCGCTTCCGCTGGTCTGGCCACTGCGATCAACCTGGGGCTGTTTCTGGTTCACTGGCTGAGTTTTCTCTATCAACCGGGAGATCTGCAACTGCGCTGGGTCGAGCACTTCAGTGCAGTGCATCACATCCGAGATGAATTGACGCGAGGTATCGTCGACCTACGAGTGATCATCTGGTGGAGTTCATTCACCTTCCTGATGCTCTTCCTCTCCACCAAGGTGCTGGAGAGGAGGCGCTGGTGAAGGACATCATCTTGTCCAGACGCCGAAAGGCGAGGATCCACATATTTCTGCAGTTGTCGCTGCTGATCTGGATCGTGTGGATCGTCAATGTATGGTCTTTCCATGACACCGTTCGATCGGACTGGAGTCGCGGCCAGCATATGAAGGTGACGGCCTCCGACCTGGCACTGCTCGACGCTCTTCCACGGCACGTGGAGGTGTTGCTACCCATCGACTTGCAACCGGATGCCTCCGGTCGTGTTCGTTGGCAAGTTCTGTTCCAGGCGATGCGCTGGATCGGTGAACTGAATCGGAGTGCACCGGATGCGGTATCTCCGCCTGTGCAGGTGGATGTGAACAGAGAAGCCGAGAGGTGGGAGATCCTCCGTGCTGCCCGCGGTCTCGAGGCGGACGCCGTCAACAAGGTGCATCTCTTCTGTGGAGATCGAAGGCTCGCGCTGGAACTCGAAGATCTGGCGATCATCCGATATGCGTCACCTCTGGAGCCGGAACAGGTGGCGCGTATCGTGGTCAACCGTGTGCGGGAAGCGATCGAGGCAGGATTGCGCCAGGTGGTCAGCGATGAAACCACGGAGATCAGGATCAGCCAGGGAAGTGGCGAGCCACCGCTGGGCGCATCGAGGGGCCCAAACATGGCCAGGATGGTTCAGGATCTCGAGCATCGAGGAGCGAGGGTTGCTGGTCAGGATCTGATGAGCACGGCGATGATCGATTCCGATGCGGATCTGCTGGTCGTGGTGGCTGGTGGTGTGGGGCGCTTCGAGCCTCTCGGCTCCTCGGCACGCCGAGAACTGGAGAGATTCATGGAAGCAGGGGGCGGGGTCGTCATCTTGCTGCCAGCAATGGGAGAATGTGGACTGGAAGAGATGCTGGCTGGCGCCGGTATCTCGGTACTTCCTGGGCTTGCAGCCCAGGTCACTGCGGTGCCGAACCTGTCGATTCGCCCCTCCTTCTCGGTTGTCGGTGAACGGCTCGACCCGTTTCATCCGATCACGGCACCGATGACTCACAGCAAATTCGCGGCTCGATTGACCCCGAGTCGCGTCCTGGAAGTGGTGCAGCCCGCGACGGCATTGCTCTCGACGGGACCATCGGCGTGGCTGGAGCGCGAGTTGAGCACGGCTCGGCGAGATCTCCACGAGATCCCCGGGCCGCAGGTGCTCGCGGCATGTACCGAGGTCGGGGCAGGCAGACTGGTGGTGATCGGCAACTGGAGTACCGTGCTGTCAGCTGGGTGGCTCGGAGATTCGCGACGGTTCTTCATCGCATGCTGTGACTGGGCTGCTGGCAGAGATCTGTTGCCCGCAGGAGCGGGGCGCGAGCCGATTTCATTTCGCATCGAACTCGATCAGAGGCTGAGGAGGTCCTTCTTCTGGACCTCCATCTTCGTGTTGCCAGGGTGTTCCCTGGCCGGTGGGCTGATCGTCAGCTGGGCGCGAAGGAGGGACAGGTGAACGGGAGAACCACACTACTGCTGGCGCTGACAGCACTGGTGATCACTCCGATTGCGTATCGGTCGGTGAGCGATGCACGACCTCAGTATGTCGTCAGCGCAGCTCAACCGTTTTCCTTCGCCATCGCTGCCGTGGAAACGGTCGAGATCGAACGAGGAGATGATCGAATCTCGATAGAAAAGACGGCGTACGGCTGGGATATCACCGCGCCAGTGATCGACCGGGGGAGATATGCTGCCATCGAGGACCTGCTGCACCTGATTCGTGATCTGGAAATTCGGGGTGAGGGACCGGACGATCCGCAGTACACCGGCCTTGATGATCCTTCGATCATCGTCAAGATCTCGACACCATCGAGGGGCTATCGACTCGAACTGGGTTCCGATCACCCGTCATTGCCGCGTGTTTACGCCGCTGTTGATCAGCGGCCCGTGTTGATCTCTTCGCAGATCCGAGACGCTCTGCGTGACTTCAGCCTCGATGAGATCCGAGATGATGCAATCTGTGGGGTGGCACCTGGACGAATTCATCGGGTCAGCCTGGAACGCCCTGATCAGGATCGAATCGAACTGGTGCGCGAGGGGCCCTACTGGAAGCTGGTAGCCCCCTTCCCTGCGGATGCGAATCCGGAGGCTGTCGAGAACTGGCTCACTCGAATCGCCGGCTGGGCAGCGGTCGATTATATCGATGGACCCTTGGCTGAGCCGTTAGGGCTCGATTCTCCAGCAGCGATCCTGACCGTTGAACTTCACAGCGGCGAGACCAAGACGGTGGCGATCGGGGATCTCGCCGATTCTGGCATCACTGGCACCTTCGCGGTGCGATGCTCGGGCAGGGAGTCGGTGCTGATCGCAGCAGGCCTGGTCGCACAGGATTTACTGAGCAGGAGAGCGGAATCCCTGGTCAGCCCATTCCTGGTTCGTATCGAGCAACCACGAGTACAGGCGCTGACCCTCACGGGGGGTGATTATTCGAAGGTGGATCTGCATCTGGATCCGGCGGGTGGATGGGCGATGCGCTGGGGTGGGGATAGTTCGACGGTGCCCGCCGATCAGGCTCTGGTCCGGTGGTGGATCGAAAGGCTTCGTCAATTGAGGGCGGTCGACTGGATCAAGGTGGATCGATCCGCGCTACAGCGGTGGGGGTTCGACCGACCACAATTACAGGTCGCTCTCGTCACTTCTCGGGGAGATCCGGAACGGATCATCTTCGGAGATGAGGTTCCAGGTGCGACTGGAGATCGGTTCGCATGGAATCCGCGCAACGAATCGTTGGGTGTGGTGAAGATCGATGGCCTGGATGAACTGGTAGGGGCCCCCTTCAGCTTGCGAGATCCTCATGTGACATCGCTGACCTCGGGCGAGTTGAGGAGATTTCGAATCCGAACCGCGGGAGCAGAGGTTCTTCTGGCGATGCCACGGGATACATGGCGATGTCAGGGAGAGGAGCAGTTGCAATTGCCTCAACCCGATGTTCGGCTGATGGCGCGTCGGCTTTCACAACTGATAGCCACCCGATGGATGCCGGACGACGAAACTGCTCCTGGCCCCGAAAACTATCTGCTGAAGGCGGAGTTGTTTGCGGTGACAGGAACTGAACCTGAAGTCACCTTGTACTTCGGTGAACTGGGGGTGGATGGAGCGCGTCGAGCCAGCATGGGTAACTGGGTGTTTTCAGTGGCCTCGGTAGACGGCAGCGATCTGGTCCACTTCTGTGAACAATTTCTGGAACAGTTACAGGAGCAGAGGCGAGAGGAGGGGCGCCGATGAGGCAGGGCATCGATCGATGGCTGTGGTTGGCGATCCTGGTGATCCCCATCGCTGCCTGGCTCTTCATCGATTCCAGACCGGCTCCCACGGTGCCGGACCCCGGTGCCACGGTGCCAGCGCCCGCCGTCGACATTCCGCCACCGGACGTGGCCCCGCCTCCTCAGCGGGTCGAGGAGAAGCCGGATCCCGTGCCACTCCCGGAGCCCCGGGATCCCCCTGACGAGCCACTGAAACTGAGGATCCGTGCGCTCACGGCTGCTGGAGTGTTGTTGGCTGCCGGGACGGAACTGCCCCTGGTCTCGGCATCTGGTCGCGTCAGCACTGGAGAAGCGGGTTTCATCGAGATCGATGGCCGGGGATTGCAATGGGTCGTCGAGACGGACCGTCGGGTGCCGCTGGATTTACCTGGAGGCCAGTGGGTGATCGACTTCACCTTCCAGGAGCCTTCCTCGGCAGTGCTGGCGCAACTGGAGTGGGTCGCTCTCGCCCGTGACGAGGCGGAGGCATTGCCCGCTCGGCTGTTTCTATCGGGGCAAACTGTAGTGCCACCTGGATTGCGGATGCTGGTCAAGGTGATGTTCCGAGACCGGATTCTCGAGGGCGGTATCGAACTGACCGATGGAAACAAGTTGTGGTGGAGTCGAACACTGGTCTCCGACTCGTGGTTCGCCGGGCGACTCGACCTGATGCTGGAGTGGGATTCGAGTCAGGCTGCCGAACCGATGAGGCAACAGATCGAGAAACTCTGGCCACCCGCAGCGCGAGAGGAGGTCTGGAGCTGGCACGGCTCGATGTCGGTCGATGATCCGGATGAAGCGCAGCGTCAGCAGCGAGAGATTGCCAGCTGGTACCTCCAGGCTCTGGAGGAGGTGGAAGCGAGCAGGGATCTATTGCTGGTCGCGGGGGCAAATGCCAGGGGAAAGCGAGCGAGCCTGTTGCGGGATCCGCAGCGAACCGATCAGTTGTACGAACATCCGCTGGCACCTGTTCTCGAGACACTGGGACGCGGTGCAAGGTTTGATTTCAAGAGGTGGCGTATCTTGATCGACGAGGATTTCCCCCGTCGCTGGAAGAAATGGGCGGCGGAAAGTCGGATTCCCTGGCCGCACAGACATCCTGGAGCCGCGCGAAATATCGCTCTTCTGTTCGGGAGCCTGAATAAGTACAGTCGCCTCGAAAGTACGGTTCTCTACGAGACACTCGGAAAACCGCGACATCTGAACGACTTTGTCGCGAATTTTGACTGGGGACCGGCGACCGAGCGAAAGCAGACGCTGTCGAAATTGCGCAATTACATCGATTCGATCCGGACTTCGATCTGGCCCTGAAGATGGGAACCCGGGTCAACGGTCCTTGCCACCGGACGCTGGTTCTCGCTCTGGAGGCGCAGGTCGAGTTTCTGCCGGTGCGCGAATCCGGCGGATTTCCAGTTCTCCCTGGAGGTATTTTTCGATCGATCCGCCGGGTCCTGTCCAGATCTTGGCGGTGAAGTCTCTGCACAGAACGCTCCAGCGGATCGTCTCGATCGAGCCGATTTTTTCGACCCGATCCTTCTTCAGTTCGAGGTCCAGAATCCGAAATTCGCTGGGGATCAATGCTTTGAATTTGCGCTGCTCTGTACGGTCAAGCAGCAGCCCGATCAGCAGCCAGTGTTCAAATGCCTGATTTTCGAGCAGCACCGTTCCGGCGGGAAAGGGGATCGTTCGATCGACCTGGCTGCCCCTGGCCGGATCCTGTACCACGATGCGGATTCGTGCTTCCTCCAGATCGACCTCACTGGCGACCACGCCGCGCTTTTCCCCTGCCCCGGCGGCACCGATGCGACTCTCCCGGCGAGTTCGTAACGGGTTATTCGAAGGCAACTGGTAATCTGACCTGTTGCTGATCTCCATCGTCCGTCCTGGCTGGCTCCAGAGCAACCGGGCGTCGAGAGTCCACTGCTTCGAGAGCGGATCTGAGGGCTTGATCTGAAGCCTTGTGGAGCCAACGGTGAGTCCCTTCTGGATCCATTGCCACTCCAGTGGCTGCTCGACAGGGTAGGGCAAGTGGTCAAGAGTCCCATCGATGTCCGAAGGGACTCCCGGTCCAGGCGGGGAAGTCGCTGACAAGAAGGTCATGAGGATCACCAGGCAAGTTGTCACGGTGGCTTCCCTTTCATGACTGACCGATGAGATTGGCGAACTGGACCCGTGCAATTTATATGCGGTTTGTGGTACTATCTGATCTTGGTAGGACAGGGTCCGATACGCAAGTCCCAAACCTGTATATCCTTGGGACTTGAGTCGAGCCCGGCAGATGTCGAGAGGGGGGGCCTCCCGCATCCGTCACGCAGCCGTGCGCGATCCGAGAATCGTCAGCATGGTCGTGTCCTGGGATATGACTGAGGAGTCACTTCTTCACCGGCATCTCACCGGAGAAGAACGCGGGAAGGAATGTCGATGCGCAAGGATCTGTCCCTGATTCGCCGCCTGGAGAAGATCGAGAAGGAACTGGGGTATTGCCAGATCAAACTCGAAAAGGAACAGCGCCTCGCTACGCGCGTGCATTTTCTGCGTTCGCATCGCGATAGATTGATGTCAGTTCTCGATCTTTTTCCGGAGCAGGACTTCGGAGCAGGAGATCGACTGTGTGGCATGACATTTGGCGAGATTTCATTGCGCATCATCAATGAAGACAAGAAACTCGATCTGGAACCTCTTCGAGCATCGTTTCTCGCCATCGGAATGCGCCCCGAGATCATTACGGAACTCGAGGATCTAGATGGAGAGATCAAGGATGTCTCCGAGCGACTCGCTACCTTCCGTGTCTTCCATGACAAGGTTGATGGATTGCAGATGGAGCGCAGGCATGCGCTCAGCAGTTTTGATCTCTCCGGGGATGAGCCAGTACTCGCCATCTCCGATGAGTTCGAGGAGACAGAACATTCCTGGAATGTGCTGACCGAAGATCTCACAAATCTCGACGATGCTCTGTTCAATGTCAGTCGTTCAAAGGATTACCTCACATCCGCACGCAACTTCGTGCTCCATGCGAGAAGCCACTACTCGGTTCAGGAGTGGATCGACAAGGGCTACCTCGTGGACCTTCTCAAGCACTCCACCATCGGAAGAATTCGCGAGATGCTCGAGGGCGCGGAGCGTAATCTGAAGATGGCACTGAGCGAGTTGATCTGCCTCGAGGACTATCCAATCGTGGCGGATGACTTCAAGCCGATCCTTCGCCCCTTCTACAGGCTTCTGTTTGACGATGTCTTTCACCAGACGAAGTTTCAGGATCTGTTGCAGTTGGTCGAGGAGAGACTCGACCGTTCGGTGCGCCTGCACGATCAAGTGGAAAAGGCGCGAGCCGCCGTGTTCCAGACCCAGGTTCAGAAGGAGGAGGCTCGTGAGAGCCTGTTCCACAGGATCGGCGACGAACGCAGAAAGTTGCGCCTGACCTCCTGACCTCCTGACCTCCTGACCTCCTGCCCCCTGCTGGATGCGGCGATGCTGCCGATCCGTTCAGGGGAGCCTGCAGAGCGAATCGGCCCCGAGCCATCTCTCGAGTAACCCTCTCGCCTCTTCGAGGTCGCTTGCGTGATCCCCGGTGACCAGTGCACGGCCATCCCGGTAGCAGATCAACGCTCCCCCTCGATCTTCTCGCCGGATGGCGGTGGCTCCCCGATGAAACTGGCCGGGGTCCTGAAGTTGACCCAGCCGAGTTTCAATCTCATCGAAATCGAGATTGAGCCAGGTCTCGACACTTCCGATTCCACACAGTTTTCTCAGGTAAACTCGCTGATCCTGATCAAGGGCTGTGGACTGCGTCGCCACATCTCCGCAGCGAGTACAACCTGGGTCAGCGACAAGTTCGACGCAAGATTCCCCTTGCTCAACATTTCCACGGATGATGGTTCGGGTCATTTGACGAGGAGTATGGCCAGGCGTCGACAGCATCTGTGCAGTCAACAATCGAATCACTGCAGATGCCGCGGCGAGGCATGAAATCTGAAGCACTCCATCCGTTTCACAGGTCCCGATCGAGCCAGGCACAGGGTCTTCAGCGACCCAGCAGTGGTAGCAGGGAGTCCCTGGTGGCAAGAAAGATGCAGCGACCCATCGGTCAGCGATCGCACCGGAGTGAATCCACCCGACGCCGGTCCGCATCGCAGTGAGATCGATGAGTGATCGAGCCTGGATATTGTCAGTGGCGTCCAGCACCACATCATGGCTGCAAAAAAGCGCTTCAGCATTATTTGGAGTCAGCATCTGTGGCAGTGCATCGACGAGAGTTCGTCCACCGATCTTGCACAGCGCAGCGCGTGCCGCATCCGCCTTTGGCCTGCCCTGTTTCGCATCCTCATCGAGATACAACAATTGGCGGTGAAGATCTGACTCTCGAATACGATCTCCATCGACGACCATGAGGCTACCGACACCACTGCGAACCAATGACTGGGCAAGAACCGTCCCGACTCCTCCACAGCCGACCAGCAGGACCCGCAACTGTTGCCAGTCGCGATCAAGCTCCTCGCCCTGCGGAATCCGTTGTTGACGATCGTATCTGGCCAAGTGTCCTCCAGCAGGGGCTCGCCCTGGATCGATTTTCCAGTGAGCAAGCGTAAGCGACCACGGAGGTAGGCTCCAGCGCTGCGAGAATAGTGGGCTGCCGGCAGCGGTGGGGTTGCTTCCCTCCCCATCCGGTTGTGTACTGCGGCCTTGACCGGGAGACCCTCGCTGCAGCAGCGAGCCTCGCCGCTGGGGGATCATCGATGACGGGACCGGGTCCGCTGGTATCTATCTGCTTTCAAGCGGGGGAGATCCCCCCCTCGATCCCCCTGCATCTGCTGGGAATCGTCACTGTCCAGTCCACATCCAGTGCTGCTGAAGGGCAGTTGCTGTGGCCACTGCTGGCTTCATTCGTGTGTGGTTCCATCCCCTTTGCATGGCTGATAGGAAAGTCACGCGGAATCGATCTGTTGAAGGTGGGCAGTGGCAATCCGGGGGCGACCAATCTGAGTCGAGAATTGGGCAAGCCGTATGGATTGCTGGGACTGTCTCTGGACGTCATAAAGGGGGCCATCCCGATCCTGTGGTTCTCATCGTTTCCCCCTGGAGTTCTGTTGCTGATCGGTGCGGCTTCCGTGGTGGGGCACTGCTTCTCTCCGTTTCTGAGAGGCCGTGGTGGCAAGGGCGTGGCGACCACGGGGGGGGTGTTACTGGCTCTCGAACCAGTGATTGCACTGGTGATGTTGTCGAGTTGGTTCGTGACCTTCAAGGCCATCAAGAGCGTCGGGATGGCGTCGGTGATGGCGTCCTTGACCGGTGTACTGCTGGCACTATGCCTGTTGTTGGGCTGGGAGCCGCTCGTTTCCGTTCTCAGAACGGCTGACGAAGGGTTGAAATTCCCATCGATGCTGGGAGCGGTGCTGCTGACACTCTCTATGCTGGTGTTGATCCGTCATCGATCTAATATCAAGGAGTATTGCGACTCGCGCCGGGAAGAAGAATCTAGATGAAAGTTCTGGTGGCAGGATCAGGAAGTTGGGGCACAGCCCTCGCCCATGTCGCACGACAGGCAGGGGCGGATGTGACCATCCACTGTCGGCGACAGGAGCGCGCTGACCAGTTGATGCGGGGAGAACACGATATGTTGCCTGCCGGCTGCCTCGGCGCCGGGTTCAATATTTCGCTGGCAGGCAGTGGTCCTGCCCCGGAAGCCGATGTGGTCATCAATGCCGTGCCGACACAGAAGATACGGACTTACATGGAGGGGCCCGGTGCGGACCTGCCCCGGGATGCGGTGTGGGTGTCTACCTCCAAGGGGCTCGAACTGGAGACTCATCTTACTCCGTCGCAGGTACTCACCTCATGTGGTGTAACAGCAGCCCCGGCCGTACTTTCTGGGCCGTCTCATGCAGAGGAGGTCGTCTGTGACCTGCCCACTGCCGTGGTCCTTGCCGATTCCGATCCCGAGCGAGGAAGATTCATCCAGCAGCTCTTGATAACTCCCAGGTTCAGGATTTACCGAAGTGACGATCGGGTCGGAGTCGAGTTGGCAGGAGCACTGAAGAATGTCGTTGCTTTGGGGTGCGGGATTGCAATCGGCCAGGGATTCGGTGACAACACCGTTGCAGCGTTGGTGACGCGAGGCACCGCTGAGATCACGCGGCTGGGTATGGCCCGAGGGGGGCAACGCGAGACCTTCGCAGGCCTTTCGGGCCTCGGTGATTTGATTGTCACTTGCTGCAGTGGGCATTCTCGAAATCGAGCAGTCGGATGCAAGATTGGCGCCGGCGACAAGGTCAGTGCTGTTCTCGAATCGATGGTGCAAGTGGCGGAAGGGGTTCCCACCTCGAAGGTGGTGCATCAACTCCGCCTTGAGAGCCAGGTCGAGATGCCGATTGCTGAGACAGTGTATCGAATTGTTCACGAACAACTTCCGGTGGAAGAGGGGATCGAGCATCTTCTCTTGAGACAGCCAGAAGAAGAGTAGGGAGAGGAGCGCCTCGTGTACTGGGTTGTTTCGATCATCCCGTCTGATGCGCTGGACCTCTTGACCGAGAGATTCTCGAAGGTGGGAATCGTGCGCTTCACGGTGGCGGAAGTGGAGCTGATGAGCCCTGATTCTGCTTCCACCTCGGGGGACCATGCATTGAGAGTCGAGGTTGCCTTGAACGAGGAATTCTTGCGACCTGCGATGCAGGTACTCGAAACGATGAAATCGGAGGGGATCGATGTCGCGACTCATGTCGGTCACTTGTTGGATGCGATGAGAACCAGAACGGGGGAACAGGGACCCGAAGCGATCTGAGACCTGCGAAGTGATAGGTGGGAAATGTTAGAAAACTCCTGGGTGAGCAGGAGTACAGAACCGAGTTCTTTTTCGAACTATAAAATAGTGCCGGTGCTGAGATGCTCCGGTGAAGGGAGCGGAAGTGACCGTCAATGAGGTCCTAGAACTTGTCAAGAACAAGGGGGTGGAAGCCATCGACTTCCGCTTCATGGATTTTCCTGGATTGTGGCAGCATTTCACGATTCCTGCCAGCGGCCTGGATGAGGGCACCTTCAGGGATGGCCTCGGATTCGATGGTTCCAGCATGCGTGGCTGGAAAGGGATCCAGGAGAGCGACATGCTCGTCGTTCCCGATCCTACAACCTCGTGGATCGATCCGTTTCCAAAATTGAAAACCCTGGTGTTGATCTGCGACATCAAGGATCCCGTGACCCACGAATCTTATTCGCGTGACCCACGAAATATTGCAAGGAAAGCTGAGGCTTACCTTCGTACTACCGGCATCGGGGATCAAGCGTTCATCGGTCCCGAGGCGGAGTTCTTCATCTTCGATGACATCCGCTTCGACCAGAATGAACACTCAGGTTACTATTTCCTCGATAGCATCGAGGGGCGCTGGAACACCGGATCAGATGAAGGCCCGAATCTCGGCTACAAACCGCGTTACAAGGAGGGTTATTTCCCGGTCCCTCCGACCGATAAGTTCAATGACCTTCGTAATGAGATGATGATGAATCTCATCAACTGTGGTCTCGAAATCGAGTGCCAGCACCACGAGGTGGCGACTGCCGGCCAGGCGGAGATTGACATCAAGTACAACACCTTGCTGGCCGCAGCAGACGGTTTGATGACTTACAAGTACATCGTGAAGAACACGGCTCACCAGCACGGAAAGACGGTCACATTCATGCCCAAGCCGGTCTGGAATGACAACGGCAGCGGTATGCACATGCACCTCTCCATCTGGAAGGACGGAGTCAACCAGTTTGCAGGAGACGGTTACGCAGGGATGAGCGAGACGGCGCTCCACGCCATCGGAGGGATCCTTCAGCACGCTCCTGCGCTTGTCGCGCTGACCAACCCGACCACCAACTCATACAAACGCCTGGTGCCAGGCTTCGAGGCGCCGACACGGCTTGCATACTCATCGCGAAATCGTTCTGCAGCGGTGAGAATCCCGGTCGGAGCGACCAGCGATGCTGCCCGCCGATTCGAGTTCCGTTGCCCCGATCCTTCGTGCAATCCATACCTTGCCTTCTCGGCACTGGTGATGGCGGCGCTCGACGGGATCAAGAGCAAGACCGATCCGGGGCTTCCTCTGGACAAGGACCTCTATGATCTTCCTGCGGAGCAACTGGCCGATGTGCCGAGTACTCCAGCGACTCTCGAGGATGCTCTCGTCGAACTGGAGCAGGATCACGAGTTCTTGCTTGCTGGCGATGTTTTCACAGCCGACACCATCCGTGCATGGATCCAATACAAACGTGAAAGAGAAGTGGACCAGTTGAGACTGCGTCCGCACCCCTATGAGTTCGCGCTTTACTACGATATCTAGTCAGGGTGATCGGTCGGAGGAGGTTCCCATTCGATCCTCCTCCGACTCGATGACCGGGGGGAACACCCTCCCTGATGATCAGACGATGCTCCGGTTAGCGAACTGGCTCATCGAGAATCGACCGGTGGTCGTCGCCCTCTCAGGAGGAGTCGATTCTGCGGTGATGGCATCGCTGGCAGTTGAACATCTGGGGTCCGACGCCGTGGCAGTCACGGGGATCTCTCCGAGTTTATCGACGCAGGAACTCGAAGCCGCACGGCGATCCGCCAGCATCACCGGCATTCGCCATCTTGAAGTTGAAACAGATGAATTGTCTCGCCCAGATTACCGAGCCAACTCCGGTGATCGTTGTTATCACTGCAAATCTGAACTCTACGATGTGATTCTCTCCGTCGAAGAACTTGCGGGCCACACCATTGTCGATGGTGCCCAGGCATCCGACAACTCGACTGACCGGCCAGGAATGACCGCATCTGGAGAGCGCGGTGTGAAGAGCCCCTTGAGGCTGTTTGGCATCGATAAGAATCATGTACGAGAAATCGCTCGTCACCGGGGGCTGCCCAGCTGGAACCGTCCCGCTCGCCCCTGTCTCGCCAGTAGAGTCCCGGTCGGAACCGAGGTGAGCAGTGACCTGCTGGGAAGGATCGAGGCGCTGGAAGCGCTGCTCTCCGGCGAGGGGTTTTCCATCTACAGGGCTCGTTGCGACGATCACAGGGTGGTGGTCGAGATCGATCGAGGGCAGCTTGAAGATTGTCGGGATGACCGCTGGCGGGTTCGACTCGATGCGCTGGCGAAGGCGCTGGGTTTCACCGAGAGATGGCTCGATCTTCGCGGCTATGGTGGCGCTGGACCCCCGCATCTTGAACGATTGGTCGGCTGATCCGCGACCGGCTGCTGATCGCCCTGGCCTGGCCAGCATGCCGTGACAGTACTCCAGAGACATGGATGAGCCAGAAACGGTCCCCTGAGCAGTGTCTGGCTCCGATGGAATGGGTCGATGAACTTGCGCAACTCCCCCTGGATCCGTAGTTTATTGGACTCGTACGATCATCACCGGGTCCCGATAGGGGGTTCGGGCAGATCGGTGCCGCAGGTTAGACCCGGGAGGATCGCTTGGATCTTCAGATCGCGACCCTGGATGGTCCCGCCGGATGCGGTAAGAGCAGTGTCGCGCGGCGACTCTCTGCGCGGATCGGAGGACGTATGTTCTCCAGTGGGCGGGTGTACAGGACATTGACCTGGCTCGCTCTCGAGCGGGGCGTGGCACTTCCCGACGAGGAAGCTGTACTGGCACTGATCGAGGAGCATCGACTGGAGATCGTCGCCGAACCCGGTTTATTTCGGGTCGAGGTGGACGGATTCGATCCAGGGGTTGTACTGGACTCGACCCGGGTGACCGGTGAGATCCACCACATCTCCAACGATGCGGCCGTGAGAAGAGCCGTGTTGCCGATGCAACGCGGATTGCCAGCGGATCTTCCGGTGGTAGCTGAGGGCAGGGACATGGGTACCGTGGTGTTTCCGGATGCCCAGGTGAAGATCTTCTTGACCGCCTCCATCGAGGAGCGGGCCAGAAGGAGACAGGCAGAACTGCGCGATCGCCTCGCAGAGGATCTGCCCCTGGAACAGGTCCAGGAGCAGGTAGCGCTTCGTGACGCCCTGGATGAAGAACGGGATGTTTCGCCATTGGTGGCAGCATCCGATGCAGTGACTGTCGATACGACCACGCTCGACATCGAGCAGGTGCTATCGGCGATCATGGAGAGGATTCCTGCGGCTTGGAACCGGGGGCCAACTGGTTCTACTTCCTGAACCGCGCCGTGGCTCGGCTTTGTTGTCGGATCTTGTTCCGGCTTCGGAGTCACGGTGTTGAGAAGATCCCATCGGATGGGGCCTTCCTGCTGGCGGTGAACCATTGCAGCTTTCTGGATCCTGTCCTGGCAGGGATCTCGATGAGGAGACCGCTGGCCTTCATGGCCAGAAGTACGCTGTTTCGACCCGCTCTCATGGCGATGGCGCTGAGGGGATTGAATGCTCTTCCGCTCGAGAGGGAAGGGGTTGGAATCTCCGGATTCCGTGCGGTACTCGATCACCTGGCGAAGGGTGGTGGAGTGCTGGTCTTCCCGGAGGGAACTCGCAGTCGCGATGGTCGGCTGGGAAGGCTCAAGGGTGGAGTGTTGAAGCTGGCACGAATGGCCCGTGTGCCGGTGGTACCGGCGATGGTCATCGGGAGTGACCGAGCACTCGGTAGGGGGCATTGGATCCCCAGGCCGGTTCGAGTCGAGATTCGTTTTGGAGATGCCATCGATTTCCTCGACGAGCAGGATGAGGAGAAGGCGCTGACACGCCTCAGGCATGCGATGCAGAGCCTCGTTCCTGAGGAACCTGGCGCCTCGGTCAACGCTGACGCGTGAACGACAGACATCAGCAGAAGATGAGCGGGTGATGGTCACCCCGACGACAAGCATACCAGGACGAGCGTCGACGAGCCGGATACGGGCATGATGGTCATGCCCGGGCTGCGCGCAGTCCGTAACCAGAAACAAGAGGCCTTTTCATGGCCAGACCAGAACTGCTCAAGCAGTTTGACCTCCGGGGGGATGCCCTGGAGGAAGCTACGGAGGAGTTTCTAGGCGGCAGTTCGCTGGAAAATGTCGAAGAGATCCTTATTGAATCAATTGGCGATTTTGAAGAAGACAAGATCATTGTCGGTAATGTGGTGAGCGTCAGCGATGACTGGGTCATCGTGGATGTGGGCTACAAGGCCGAGGGTGAGGTTCCGAGAAGCCACTTTGAAGGTGCCGAGATCCAGGTCGGAGATCAAGTCGATGTCCTCATCGAGGAGGTCGATGAATCTGACGGACGGATCATGCTCTCGAAGCGCAAGGCAGACCGCATCAAGGGCTGGGAACAGGTGGTCGACACCCACAATGAGGGGGATGTGGTCAGTGGCCGCGTGACACGCAAGATAAAGGGTGGATTGCTGATCGACATCGGTGTTCCAGTGTTCCTCCCCGCCTCGCAGATCGCCATCCGAAGGGTTGGGGATGTCTCCGAATTTGTCGGGCGCGACCTCGAGTGCAAGATCATCAAGATCGATGAGCCCCGCATGAATATCGTCGTCAGCCGAAGAAAACTTCTCGAAGAGCGTCGCGATGAGATGAAGTCCAATCTGATGGGTGAGATCGAACTCGGTCAGGTGCGTCAGGGAATCGTGAAGAACATCACGGACTTTGGCGCATTCGTTGATCTCGGCGGTATCGATGGCCTGCTCCACATCACGGACATGTCGTGGGGTCGTATCAGCCACCCCAACGAGATCCTCACCGTGGAACAGGAGATCGATGTCAAGGTGCTCAAGATCGACAAGGAGCGTGAGCGAATCTCGCTGGGACTGAAGCAGACACAGCCGAGTCCATGGGATGATATCGAGGAGCGCTTTCCCATCGGTTCCCGGATCAGCGGCAAGGTGGTCAATGTCCTCTCCTACGGTGCTTTCATCGAACTGGAGGAAGGAATCGAGGGCCTCGTCCATGTTTCAGAGATGTCATGGACCCGTCGAATCTCGAACCCCAAGGAGGTGGTCGACGCGGGACAGGTAGTCGATGTCGTGGTGCTGGAGATCAAGAAGGAGAAGCAAGAGATCAGCCTCGGAATGAAGCAGATCGAGGTGAATCCGTGGGAAGTGGTCGCTCAGAAGTACCCCGTCGGGCACTACATCAGCGGCAAGGTACGCAATCTGACCAACTACGGTGCCTTCATCGAACTCGAAGATGGAATCGACGGTCTACTGCATGTCAGCGATATGTCGTGGACTCGCAAGATCATTCATCCGTCTGAAAAAATCGAAAAGGGCGAAGAGATTCATGCGGTGGTTCTCGAGGTGGATCAGGAGCGAAAACGAATTGCTCTCGGTCTCAAACAGATGGAAGAGGATCCATGGATCCGCTTCATCCCCGAGACCTATGTTGTCGGAACCGTCATCCGAGGTACCGTCACCAAGACCACGAACTTCGGGGCCTTCGTCCAGATGGACGAGGATCTGGAAGGCTTGCTCCATATCTCTGAACTCTCGGAAGAGAAGGTGGAGTCGCCTGAAGAGGTGGTCAAGATCGACCAGAAGGTCGATGTGAAGGTGATCAAGGTCGACGAAGAAAATCGCAAGATCGGTCTTAGCCTCAAAGAGGTCACAGCAGAGGAGACTGAGCAACTTTCGGCACTCTACGCCGAAGCAGGTGAGGGCGAATCGCCGACAGCGGTGGGATCTGTTCCCGAGAACCTGCCCGATGAGATTCCCGATCTCGGCGACGTCACTGAGGAGGGGGAGACCGACGCGGCCGCCGATGACAAGGAACAGGTGGAGGGGTCAGATGAGCCGGTCACGGAACCGGCCCAGGAGCCGACACCGGAAGATCCTGTTGCCGAGGTGAGCGCAGAGGATGAAGCGCCTGCGGCTGCCGAGGCACCCGCCAAGGATGAGGCTCCTGCCGAGGAGGATGCGCCAGCTGCTGCAGCACCGGCCGACGCTGAGGAAGAAGCCCCGGATGTTGCTGAGGCGTCTGCCGAGGCGGATGCGCCCGCCGAAGATGAGGCTCCAGCCGAGGAGGATGTGCCCGCAGTTGAAGCGCCGGCCGCTGCTGAGACAGAAGCCGCGGATGTGGCTGAGGCGTCTGGCGAGGCGGAAGCGCCGACGGATGCTGAGTCAACTGCTGAGGATACGACGCAGCCAGCTGCGGAAGACGAGGCTGTCGAGGAAGCCGATGAGGAGGCCCGGGAATCCTAGATTCTCGGGAAAAGCCATCGGATATCGAATGACTGCCTCGAAGCTCATTGCGGGAGTTTTGCGGATCTGGGTCCTCGTCATCGTTGCAGTGAATGCCACTGCTGCACTGCTGGTGACGGGGATCTGGTTCCGCGCGCCCCCGATCCCTCGGCAGGAGTCGTCAATGAAGCTCCTGTATCGGAACTGAGCCAGGCGCCCGCCGACGACGAAGTCGTCATCAATTTTCTGAAAGAACGCTTCCGGGAAGCAGTCACGGCCTATGAAGAAGGAAACTTCGAAAAGTCGTGGCGGATCTGCGAGGCGATCCTGTTGCTGGCTCCCGAATCATTCGGGTATCGTTTCGAGGTCTCCAAGTTGCGGCGCCGTGCCCATGGAAGATTTCTCAGTCGCAGTGCTCTTGTGGTTCGATTCGAACAAGATCTGCTGGATGAACCGCTGCCGTTCCCGCTTGCGTTGCTTCAGGGATCGGTCGTGCTGGAAAACCTTTCTCAGCAGAAGATCGTGTTCGGTCAGTTGAATCAGGAGCCAGTGATCGGGCAACTCTTCTGGTCAGTCAAAGAAGTGTTCGAAGATGGCACACAGCGATCGACTTCGGATGTCAGGGTTTTACGGTTCGAGAGTGGATTCAGTGTCGAAGCTGGCGGTAGCCGCGCGATTCCCGTCACCTTGCCTCTGGCGGTTCCGTCGAGGATTCCGGTTCTGCAGCAGTGGACAGTGACAGGGGTCACCATGCCTGTACATATCGTGACTGCAGATGGCGAGGTCACTCGTGGCGTTCCGTGGATCAAAGAAACTGGCCTGGCGGTGCCGAAAGGATACGATCAGGCAGTGCGCGATCCTGCCACCGAGATGAAGAAAGCGCTGCTCGAGGGGGATCTCACCAGATTTTCCATTTCCCGATACCTGTGGCTTGCAGATCGGCTGAAAAGGGGCGTTTCAGCCACTCCTTCGCATCCCATCGTCGATGAGTTGCTTGGTTTTCTGGGCTCCCACCACGCTATTTTTGACGCCCAGATCGTCATGACGCTGGAGCAGGTGACTGGGTTGATCCGTGAACGATCTGCGAGAGCATGGAAGATCTGGGGAGTTACTCGTCAGGTCAAGCGTGAAGCAGGCAGAGGCAGGGACTGAGTGCGGGGAGAACAAGATGTCCGATGAAAACCAGGTTTCGTCCGATCCTGCCCTTGAAGAGGTCATGCGAGGCGTGATCAGCATCGATACGACCGAGGAGTTGCACAGAAAGTGGCAGAGTTCACTCAAGACCGGCGACCCATTGCGAGTCAAACTGGGAGTCGATCCGACCAACCCTCAACTACACCTTGGTCATGCGGTGCCGCTGAGAAAGTTGCGACAATTTCAGGACGCAGGTCACATCGCGGTATTGATCATCGGAGATTACACCGCCTGTGTTGGAGATCCTTCCGGCAAGGACAAGACACGTCCCACGCTTACCCACGATGAGTGTCGAGAGAACGCTCAGGGTTACCTGGAGCAGGCGTGGCGGATACTGGACCAGGAACGTACGGAACTGCGCTGGAATGGCGACTGGTTCAGGGAGATGTCATTTCTGGATGTGATTGCTCTTTGCGGACGCACCACGGTGGCCCGACAACTTGAGCGAGATGATTTCCAGAAACGCTATGCAGGAGGCAAGCCGATCAGTCTCCACGAGTTCATCTACCCACTGATGCAGGCATGGGATTCTGTCCAGGTGAATGCAGATATCGAAGTCGGCGGAACCGATCAGACCTTCAACCTGTTGCTGGGGAGAGATCTGATGCGCCAGGAGGGTTTAGAGCCTCAGGTGTGCATGACCACGCCGCTACTGGTGGGAACCGATGGCTCGATGAAGATGTCAAAGAGCCATGGCAACTCCATCGGAATCAGCGATCCACCCGAAGAGATGTATGGCAAGACGATGTCACTGCCCGATGCTCAGATGGGTGATTACTTCACGCTTGCCAGCGATCTGTCGCTGGTCGAAATCGAGGAAGTTCTCGCAGGCTCACCCCGAGAGGCAAAGGGAACCCTCGCCAGGACTCTGGTACGGCTCTACCACGACGAGGAGAAGGCCCTGGCGGCTGAAGCCCATTTCTTGCGAGTCTTCAGCCAGCGAGAGATGCCAGAAGTGATCGAGGAATACACGGTCGCTGCCACCGATCTGGAAGACGGTAAGATCTGGATCGTCAAATTGATCGTCGATGCGGGACTCGCACAGAAAAACAACGAGGCACGCCGCAACATCGAGGGCGGTGGGGTGAGAATAGACGAGCAGCGAATGGAAGATCACGAAAGCCAGGTGGAAGTGCGAGAGGGGATGGTGCTCCAGGTGGGCAAACGAAAATTCCGCCGCATCCGTATCGGTTAACAGCGCTCGAAATTCACCTCACCACTGAGAAGCAATTCCAGCGCACGAGGGTAGGCGATCTTCTCCGCCTCGAAGACCCTGTTCGCCAGTTCGTCGACCGTATCTCCCACCAAAACAGGTACCTCAAGTTGCAGAATCTTGGGTCCGTGGTCGAATTCGTCATCGACGAAGTGGACGGTACAGCCACTGGTCTGCTGCTGCGCTTCCAGCACCTTGCGATGGACATGATCTCCGTAACATCCGGCGCCACCATGGAGGGGAAGCAAGGAAGGGTGGATGTTGAGGACCCTGCCCGACCATTCGTGAGGGATCTCCAGCTTTCGAAGCCACCCTCCGAGCAATGCATACTGGCAGTCGGCAGCATCCAGCGCCTCGAAGATCCGATCCGAGGCGCCCGGTTCCTGGCATCGATGGATCTGATGAGGAATGCCCAACCGCTGCGCTCTCTCGATTCCGCCAGCGCTGGAGCGGCTCGAGATCACCAGTTCGATGCTGGCAGGGATGCAACGCTGCTCGATCTCAACGTGCAGATTCTCGAGACTTCGCCCGCCACCTGACAGGAGAAATCCTATCCTCGCTCGATCGGCATTCATCGAGATTCCTGATCGCCACTGAATCGCTGCAATGGTCCGCTACAGATCGTTGAGGCTGGTCAGGATCTTGCCGATCAGGCCATATTCGAGCGCTTCCACCGGAGACATCCAGCAGTCCCCATTGGTATCCTTCTCGACCTGCTCCAGAGGCTTTCCAGTCTCGTCGGCGATCAGTTGATTACAGCGACGGCGTAATTTCATGATCTCCTCGGCTGTGACCTCGATCTCGGAGGCCTTTCCCCGTACTCCGCTGGAAGGCTGGTGGATCATGATGCGACTGTTGGGCAGGGAGAAGCGACGCTCCCTGGGAGTCGACAGCAAGATCACTGTACCGGCAGACGCATTCAATCCGTTCGTGATACACAGAACCGGGCTGCGAATGAAACGGATGGCATCGTGAATCGCAAAGCCATCATCAGCACTCCCTCCGGGCGTGTTGATGAAGAGGCGAATCGGATCGTCCGATTTCGAGTCGAGCCACATCAGGGCAGGAACAATTTTGATCGTCAATTTTGGAGAGACCTCTTCCGAGATGAAGAGGGTTCTCTGCTTTTCCATCAACTCACGCATGAAGGGAGTCTTGGCCTTTCTCGGCTGATCATCATCTGCAGACTTGTCCTCGTTCATGAATGCATCGATCGAGTTGTCATATTCTGTCATCCGGTTTTGTTCCTTCCCGGGCTCGATGAGCCAGGTTTCTTCATTTCAAAAATTCAACGATTATTCGGGTCAGTCTCGGTTCTGCTGCTGCTGCTACCGCAAGGATCTCCTCGACGGACACTTTCTTCAAGTCTTCCGGGTCGCAAAGATCTGTGACGACCGAGATCGCCGAGGCTCGAATCCCCTCGTGAGCACAGATGATCACCTCTGGAATGGTGGACATTCCGACAACGTCCGCCCCCAGAGAGCGCAGCATCCGGTATTCAGCCCTGGTTTCGAGATTTGGTCCGGACACTGCGACATACACTCCCCGGCTGGCGCGGATCTGCTGCTCGTCGGCGATTTGTTTCAGTCTGTGCGCGGATTCGAGGCAGTACGGTTCGGACATATCAGGAAACCGGGGTCCCCATTCATCCACATTGGCACCTGTCAGGGGGTTTGCTCCGAGCAAGTTGATGTGATCATCGAGGATCAGCAGGTCGCCCTTCTGCAACTCCTGATTCATGCCGCCGCAGGCATTGGTGATGATGGCCGAGGAGATTCCCAGTCGGCAAGCGACTCTCATCGGCATTCCGATATCATCCATATTCCACCCCTCGTAGAGGTGAAATCGGCCCTCGAATGCGATCACTCGAGTTCCTGAGAGTTGCCCGATGTGTAACTGCCCCTCATGCCCCGGAGCGGTAGAAACCGGGAAGCCGGGGATCTCACCGTAGGGGAGGGTCACAGCGTCAGAGATCTCATCCACAACGGCTCCGAGTCCTGTTCCCAGGATCAGTGCGGTTTCGGGAGGAGCGCCTCGATGGCAACTTGAAATCGCCGCAGCAGCGTTTTCTATGCGCTGCTTCAGTGCTGTGCCTCGCTCGATGATGCGGTTCATCCGTTCTCCTTATCGGGTCGATCCGGTAACTCCATCGACGTGCGCAGGATCTGTTCGACCCGATGCATCTGGGCTCCACTCAGTAGCATCCTCTTGTTCCTGTGGTGCTCTCCGCGCATCAGGACCACGTCCCTCTTTCGAAGTTCGAGAACATCTGCCAGCAGGTCGATGATGGCCCGGTTTGCCTTCCCCTTCTCGGGTGCCGAACTGATTCGCACGATCAGCGATCCGTCACGTACGCCGCCGATCTCTGTCCGAGAAGATCCTGCAATCGCCCATACAGGTAATTCCACGCCTTGCTCGGTCTGAACCAGCGCGACCGGAGTATAGGATGACACCTCTATCCTTTCAGCCTAATCCTGCGTCTCCTCCACCAACTGGCGCACCAGATCGGTGGTCTTCGGATCGATGCGACTCCAGAGAGGCATTGCATCGGACTTCCTGCCTGCCCATTCGAGTAACACGGTGAGATGTTCCAGGATTCCCTGAGGAGGTCCTGCTTCGAGCAGCAGATCGAGCCTGGATCCGGGCGCGATCTCCTTCCACAGGAGGTAACGCCCGACCTGCTGCGGTGATTCCCGATAGCTCACTCGATCCTTCTCGATCGTCACATGAGGCGCAGAGATGTCCCCTGAGCGACTACCCTCGATGATTCGGTCCCTTTTGCGTGGCAACTCGATGGCAGGAATCTTCAGCAGTAACTGGTCAAAACTGCCGAGGAACGCCAGATGACGATCGATCTGGACCATCGAACTTTCAGGTAGCCCATCCCGAAGTGCAGCATCTCGCATCACGACACAGGCCTCGCGCCCCGAGAAGGTCCGATTGAAGGCGCTCCATCCCTCCTGGACGACTGGACCGACCTCCGGAGTTCGGATCGCAGCGGCAGTTTCGCGGGCCTGTTTCACCTCGGCGCGAAGCAGTGGTTCGAGGTCGCGAGTACAGGGGAGCAGGGCGCGGGACACCACGCCATCGATGACATCGTCTGCCTGGGCGATCCTGTCCTCTGCCAGCAGCGTCAGTACATCGGCACGAGCTTGCGCCCACAATCTGGTGGCTTCGAAATCGAGTTGTTCGAGGAATTGTATCCTCAGGTTCCATGCATCTGTGCTGGCGAACTGTTCCGAAAGAGTCAGCGCTTCCTCTCGCGCTCGAGCCGGATTCCCGGAAGTTCTCCACCCCTGAGCTCTGGCGAGGGTCTGCTTCCAGGCGATGAGCGCATCGTCCTCGAGTTTTTCCTGCCGCTCCAGTTCCACCTTCAAGCTCCGTGCAAGTTCCGCAGATCGTGTTCCGGCACGGGTGTCCGGGTGATTCCTGGCCAGAGAGTTCAGTTGCTCCAGTCGTCGCTCGGGAGGCAACTTGTCATCACCAGTCGTGAGGATCTCCGCAAGCCTACTTCTGGCCAGTTCTTCGCGGGAAACGGTATCGATTCTCCGGTGTTCCAGTTCGATCGCTTGCTCCAGATCTCTGATTCGAGTGAGCAGGTCTTCAGGGACGTCTTCGAGTGAATCCAGGATTTCCTGGGCCGAGACCGGCTCTCCCCTGCTCACTGCTGAATCTGCCAGGTCCAGGCGACGGGAGATTTCAAGTCGCCTTGTGGCTGCGGTCTGCATCGCCAGGTCTTCGTTCAACCGGCTCTTTTGCAACTGTAGCAATCCACCGATGGTGCCCCCCATGAGGATCAAGAGAAGCAGCCAGGTCTTCCAGGAACTCAATCGGGATGATCGAAGCTGCTGCTGGCTCCTCGACCCGTGCCGGATCAGCAGTTGATCGAGTTCTTCGCCCAGAACTCTCGCATTGGCAGGGCGTCCAGACGGATCAGGTGACATCATCCTGGCGACCAGTTCGCAGACCTCTGCAGGGACTTCGGGAGCCATCTCTGACAGGTCGGGCGCAGATTTGGACTGGATGTGCTTGAGGATCACTTCCCTCGCACCGGCTCCCCTGTACGGGGTTCGTCCAGCGAGGCAGTGAAAGAGCGTAGCCCCCAGCGAGTAGATGTCTGCTCGCTGATCGATGGCTTCTCCTCGCGCTTGCTCGGGAGCGATGTAGTGGGGGGATCCGCTGACCCCATCTTGTTGCGACGCAACTCCAGATTCGTCAGTCGTTCGAGCGATACCAAGGTCTCCGATCTTGACCGCCCCGTTGGTTGCGATCATCAGATTACCGGGTTTGATATCGCGGTGAACTACACCCTGTTTCTCGGCATACTCCAGTCCTGTGGCTGCATCCCTGGCGATGCGCATCGCTTGATCGACGCTGATGGCACCTCCCTCATCGATCACCTTTTCGACGCTGCCACCGGCGACCAGTTCCATGGTGAAGTAGTGTTGCGCCCCTTCCTTGCCAACATCGTACACCTGCACGATGTGAGGATGGCTGAGGCGCCCTGCTGCCCTGGCTTCCCGGATGAACATCTCGATGAATTGAGGATCGCTGGTGTACTTCTCCGACAGGATCTTGAGCGCGATGGGTCGGTCGAGAGACTGTTGGCGCGCACGATAAACCGTTCCCATGCCTCCGCGTCCGATTCTCTGTTCTATCCGGCAGCCACCGATCTCGGAGCCGAGCAAGGGGTCGTCATCACTGAGAAAGGTGAGTCGTGTGATGCCCACCTCGATGTGATCGTTGTGCTTGAGTGCGGTCGGTTCGGTGATCAATTCGCCGTTGAGAAGAACACCATTGGTGCTCTCGAGATCCCGTAGTAGCCACTGACGATCACGAAATTCGATCTGGCAGTGGCGCCTGCTGATCTCTTCATCCCGAAGGGCGATCTGGGCACTGCTGTCACGGCCGATGAGGAGAACTCCCTGTTCTCGTATCGACCAGGTGCTGCCGCGGTCCGGCCCCTTCTCGGCGACGATGCGCGGCATCAGTCCTCCAGCCCCGGAGGAAGGAAGAGTGCCCGCCCGATCCGTATCCAGGTGGCACCCTCCTCTGCAGCGACTTGCCAGTCTCCGGACATTCCCATCGAGAGATGGGAAAAGGAACTGGCCGCGGCCGAGGAAAGCTGGTCTCTGATGGAGTCTCGAAGAAGCCGCAACTGGCGGAATACGGGCCTGCACTGCTCGGCACTCAAGTCGGGAGGCATCGTCATCAACCCTTCAAACCGTAATGACCGAAATCGGCTGACCCAGTTCAGGATCAACTCTGGCGCCAGCACTGGATCGATTCCTGCCTTGCGTGTTTCGCTTGCGATGTTGACCTGGACCAGCACGGCGAGCGGAGATACGAGGTGATCTTCAACCCAGGCATCGAGGGATGCTGCGAGTCGTTCTGAATCGAGAGAGTGAAGCATACAGATGCGTGGAGCCACAACGCTGATCTTGTTGCGCTGAAGTCTGCCGATGAAATGCCAGCAGTCCGGATCCTGTCCAGGATCTGTTTTTTGCATCAACTGATCGGAACGATTTTCTCCAAGAGGCCCGAATCCTGCCTCCAGTAGTGTTCTGGAATTATCTCGGTCGAGATACTTGGTCACTGGAAGAATGGTAGCTCCGGGTTCACCAGGTCGGGCCAATTCGCCAAGAGTTTCGCGAAAGCGTTTCACATTCTCCTGAAACAACGGTAAATCGAGAGCCAGAAGACTCTTCTTCATGCCGACTCCACCGGGCTGGCGATGTCGAGACGAACCGAATCCTCACCCAGCAACGAGCGAATCTCGGTAATCATCTGCTGGGAGGCGTTGGCTCGTAACCGCTCACCACATTCGATCCGCCACGAGTTCGGGCCATGCTGATCAAAGAGCAGGGTCACCGGAAACTTGCCCGGATGCCGTTGCAGGATCTCCTTGGTCTGAAACAGAACTGCTTCATCCGCATCGGGGGGGAAGTTGATGCCGATCTGGCGCGTGACCCGTTCTGCGGCAGTTTCGAGCGACAGAAGCCTGTTGACCCTGATCTGGTTACCGCCGCGGCCCCCTTCCTGATTCTCATTGATCTCGGCGATTCCCTGGACCACGAGGATCTGCTCCTCCTCGAGCATCTCGCTCGACTCCTTGAAGACCTTGGGAAAGATGACCGCCTCGATCGACCCGGTGCGATCCTCGATGGTCAAGATCGCCATCGCCTCGCCGCGTCGGGTCTGGCGTTTCCGAATCTTCGAGACCATCGTCACCAGGGTGACCGGTTTCCGGTCCTGGTCGCTGGTGAGAGAGGAGATCAGATGACTGCGGAGCGGCTCGATCTCACTCTCGATTCGCTCGAGTGGGTGTCCGCTGAGGTAAAATCCAAGCGAAGCCTTTTCTCTGGATAGAGTCTCGCCATCGCTCCACGGCGGCACAACGGGCCACTGCTCCTGTACCGTGGGCGCAGCATCCGAGGCGAACAGACTGAGTTGACCTGCTCTGCGTTCTGCGTGAACCCGTTTTCCTTCTTCGATGGAGTCCTTGACCGCGGCAAAAAGTGACGATCGATCAGGGCCCAGGCCATCCATGGCACCGGCATTGATCAACTGTTCCAGCACCATCTTGTTGACCAGCTCCGGCTCGACGCGCGAGGTCAGATCGAACAGTGTCTTGAAGGGGCCCGCCCTTTCGCGCTGATCGATGATCGCCTCGATCGCTCTTTCTCCGACTCCTTTGAGTGCGACAAGTCCGTAGACGATCTTGTCATCTTGTAGCGAAAAGTTATTGCTCGACAGATTGACATGAGGAGGGAGTACCTCCAGTCCCAGTACCTTGCACTCATCAAGATAGGTGATCATCTGATCCACGGCGGTGATGTAGCAGGACATCACTGCTGCGAGAAATGCACCCGGGTGATTTGCCTTGAGATATGCAGTCTGATACGAGATCAATGCGTAGGCGGTCGAGTGAGACTTGTTGAATCCATATTTTGCGAACTGTTCGATCTGCTCGAAGATGGACTTTGAAATCTTCGCCGGAATCTTGCTCTGCTGCTCGGCTCCGGAGACAAACTGATCCCTGAACTTTTCCATCAATTTGATCTTCTTCTTGCCCATCGCCTTGCGCAGGTTGTCCGCGTCGTTCATCGAGAATCCGGCAAGTTCGTGGGCGATCTTCATCACCTGCTCCTGGTACAGGATCACGCCATTGGTGGCCTGGAGGATCTGCTGGAGGGCTGGGTGAAGGTATTCGACCTGCTCCTTGCCATGCTTTCTATCGCAGTAAAGCGTGTCCATTCCGGACCCGAGAGGTCCAGGTCTGTACAGCGCCAGCACAGCGATCACATCCTCGAAAGAATCCGGCGCGAGGTTCCTCAGCAGTTTTCGCATGCCTTTACTCTCGAGCTGGAAGATGCCGTGCGTCTCGCCCTGGCAGAGCAGTTTAAAAGTGGCCGCATCATCGAGGGGGAGGTTGTCGAGGTCGACCTTGATCCCCTCGTGCTCCTCGATGAGACCGATGGCCCTGTCGAGGATGGTGAGATTGCGAAGCCCGAGGAAGTCCATCTTCAATATGCCCAGTTGTTCGAGGATCTCCATCGGGTACTGGGTGACGATGTCCTCACCATTCTTGGCCAGCGGGATCAACTCGGTCAGTGGTCTGTCTGTGATCACCACACCTGCGGCGTGGGTCGAGCAATGACGGTTGAGGCCCTCGAGGCGTTGACCAACATCGAATAACTCCTGGAAACGAGGATCCTTTGCTGCTGCTGCGAGTTTGGGCTCCTGCAGGATCGCTTCCTCGAGTTTGATCCCGATCGTATCCGGTACTATCTTGGCGAGGGTATCGACATCTTTCAGTGGGATGCCCAGCACTCGCCCGACATCACGGATCACGGCCTTTGCCGCCATCGTTCCGAATGTGATGATCTGGCACACCCGATCAGCGCCGTACTTCTCTTGCACGTAACGGATCACCTTTTCACGGCCCTCCATGCAGAAGTCGATATCGATATCTGGCATCGAGATCCGGTCCGAGTTGAGAAATCTCTCGAAGATCAGATCGTACTTGAGAGGGCAGAGGTTGGTGATGCCGAGGCAGTAGGAGACGATCGATCCCACCGCCGATCCGCGACCCGGGCCGACCGGTATTCCCTCACTTCTGGCGTACCTGCAGAAGTCCCAGGTGATCAGGAAATAGGAGACAAAACCCATCTCGATGATCACCGAGATCTCGTACTCGAGGCGTTCTCTGGCAACATCGGATGGGTCTGGATAGCGGCGATTGAATCCTGCCTCGACCAGTTCGCGGAACCGAACCTCGTTGCTTTCTTGAAGATCTTTCGAAGTCTGAGGTTTCGAGGAGCTGTCCGCATCCTCCTCCACGAAGACAGGCAGAAAGGTCTTGCCCGTCTCCATCTTGAAATCGACCATCGATGCGATATCCGACGTGTTGGAGATGTACTCGGGGTAATCTCCAAAGAGGCGAGCCATCTCATCGCCGCTTCTGAAGTAGAAGGAATCTGAATCGAAGGTGATTCGATCGGTATCTTCCATCTTCTTGCCCGTGTTGATGCAGAGGTGTACTTCCTGTGCATGAGCATCTTCCTTGCGGAGATAGTGCACATCATTGGTGGCGATCACCGGCACACCCAGTCTCTTGGCGAGTTCCGGCGCTCTTTCCAGAATGCGCTTCTGTTCGGCGAGCCCGTGATCCTGCACCTCCATGAAGAAGCGTCCGGGGGCAAAGATGTCGATGTATCGCCGAGCGCATTGCTCGGCTTTCTCTGTGTCTCCATGAAGTAGTGCTCGATTGACCTCTCCCGAGAGGCAAGCTGAAGTGGCGATGAGTCCATCCGAGTGCTGACTCAGTAGTTGATGGTCGATGCGCGGCTTGTAGTAAAACCCCTCGGTAAAAGCACTGGAGGTGAGTTTCAGTAGATTGCGGTATCCAACCTCGTTTTCTGCCAACAAGATGAGATGGAATGCGTGTTGCTTGCCATGTTCTCGTTTGCGGTCATGGCGACTGCCATCGGTGATGTACGCTTCGATTCCGATGATCGGTTTGATTCCCGCATCGTGGCAGCAGTTGTGGAACTCCACAGCCCCGTACATGTTGCCATGATCGGTCAATGCGAGTGCCTTCATCCCCTGATCCTTGGCGATCCGGACCATCGAGGGGATGGTCATCACTCCGTCCAGAAGGCTGTAGTGGCTATGGACATGAAGATGGCAATATCGACCCGCTACTTGTGCCAAGACTCCTCCGGCTGTTCAGATTCAACATCGTGTTTTCAACATAGTATTACTGCAGTTCCGGTTGTAGGTGCCAGAGCGGGGACGGGCAAGGGCCACGGAGACTGGATGCCAGGGAGACTGGATGCCAGGGCGACTTGATGCCGGGGCCGCTGGGTGTGATCCTCACCCTGGAGAGGGGCACCCTTGAACCAGTCTGAATCCACTTCTGCAGACTCCGATACTCACTCGGACCCCGCAGATTCTCCTGAGCCGGGCGAGGCAGCAGGCTCGGATGGCCCATCTGGTGCTTCCCCGGTTTCAGAGGGAGCCTTCGCTCGGTTGCGAAACGAGGAGCAGATGGTGGCGGGGGGAGGCCGCTGGAGCATCGATGCCAGTCGCCGTAATTGCCATCGATGCCAGCAGCAGATCAGCCGTGGAACACCCTTCTGGACCGTTCTCACCGAGGCCGATGTGGACCAGGCGGGAGATGGTGTGGCGGCTTTCTTCTCGCGTCAGGACCACTGTGAGGCTTGCATCGAGAGCATCGAGCAGGTTCCTTTCTTTGCCCGCTGGAAGACCTCGGTTCCTGCTGCTCAGGGCCAGCCGGCCAGGGTGGTCAACATCGCCTCGCTTCATGCCACGTTCCTGTCCCTCATCGAAATGGAAGCGACAGCGGTAGATACGGATCAGCAGGCAGCAGATCCAGATGACCCGATCTGCTCGGGGAAGGGATCCGCAGCCAGCGCCTCGCTGGAAGTCTCTGCCTCGGCAAATCGCACCCGCATCGCATACCTGCTGGCACTATTTCTGGTCCGCAAGAGGGCACTGCGCTGGATCGGTCACGAGGACGGTGTTCTGACCGTCGCCGAGCGATCGGGAGTCCTCCATCAGGTACCTGTATCGACCATCGATCCCGCCACCATCGAACAGGCTGTCGCCGAGATGGAGCAACTGCTCGGCTGATCGGGTGCCGTCGTGTCCCGGATCCTCACGAAAGACACGGTTGCGGCTCTGTCTCGATCGATTTTGCCCCACTTTCTCCCACCATCGGGTCCTGGAAGGCCTGCGCTGAAGTCGCTGCCCGGAGGGCTGATAACTGCTTGAATCGCCGATGAAGGCCAATATTCGCCTGTTCAATGCCACCAGGCCATCGCCACTCCGTTCACCGCGTTTCATTTATTTTCTGCCGTCCAAAGCACCAGATGTTGTGGAGGAAGGTGCGGCACCCCCATCGGATTGTGGAGTGCGGAGTCACAACCCATTATCTGATAAGGATCTACATGATTGCCCGGTTGTCGAGGGTGATTTGTACCCATATGGTGGGATAAAGTGGAGGCCAAGGGAGGCCCGGTGGGGTAAGCGGCCGGGGTCGAGTCAGCGCCCACACCAGCCTGTCCGAGGCCAGAACACGGAGAACAGATGGCAGCTCACTTCAAGGGACAGTTCGAACTGACCCTCGACGACAAGGGAAGAGTCATCATCCCTTCTCGCCTGAGGTCGAAGATCGATCCTCGTACCGATGGTGAGGGCTTCGTCGCCACAGCAGGGACGGCTCCGTGCCTGTGGATCTACACGGCAGCTGAGTGGGAGCGGATCTTCAACGAGATGCGTCGATTCGACCGCGGCTCCCCCGAACTCCACGAATTACAGCGAGATTACTTCGGACAGGCCGAGGATCTGGCCCCCGATCGCCAGGGTCGGGTGTTGCTTCCCGAGCGGCTACGAAACTGGGCTCAACTTGACCGGGAACTGGTTTTTGTCGGTTGCTTCGACCGCATCGAGATCTGGGGTGCCGAGGTCTGGAAGGAGAGAAACGACGATCGGGATGCCTATCAGAGAAGGATCGATGGGTTCCTCGAGCAGCACGGAAGTTACGCGAGCCGGATGCAGAAGTACTTCGGTGGAGAACTCACCGGAGAGAGATAGAGGGCTTCAGGAAAATCAGATTCTTCCCCGGGGAAAGGGAAGGATCGGAGGGGAAATCAGGGGGAATTTGATGATTTCATTAATCGAGCAGAATGTCGAGCCGAGCAAGGCACAGAAGTCCGTGCGGCAGCGAGTCGCTGAATACATCGCTACCGGACGGCCACTGGATCTGGCACCAGATTCGATCCTCAAGGATGTGGATCGCCTGTGGCAGATGCTGGAGCGCGCCCGGAAACGCGGAGTGAAGGGGATTCGGCTGTCGAGGGAACTGCACAGGGTGGCGAGGGCCAGGGCCTTTGGACAGGTCATCGCGCCGCTTACCGAGGGAGCCTGAGTTCACTGGAGGCGCGGATGACAGGACACGATCCGGTCCTCCTCGAAGCGGTGGTCGATGGTCTGGCTCCGCTGCCGGGTGAGCACCTGCTGGATCTGACCATCGGCCGGGGAGGCCATGCGCTGAGGATTCTCGAGGCGACCGCTCCGGGGGGGCGATTGATCGGAGTCGACAGAGATCCCGCCGCCCATGCGATGTGCCGGACGAGTCTTCCAGCCGATCGAACCGAACTGGTTCATGGCAACTTCGGAGACCTCCCAACGTTGCGCCAGAGCATCGGTAGCGGCACGTGGGATCTGGTGCTGGCGGACCTGGGCGTTTCCTCGCCGCAACTCGACGACGGAGAAAGAGGCTTCTCCTTCCGATTCGACGGTCCACTCGACATGAGGATGGATCCGACACGAGGAGAAACTGCAGCTCAATTGATCGCAATGATCACGGAGGAGTCGCTGGTGACCTTGATCAAGGAACTGGGGGAGGACCGTCATGCCAGGAAGATCGCCGCCGCGATCATCCGAGCTCGAGCCGAGGAACCGATCGAGACGACGGGGCGTTTGGCAGCGGTGATACGGAATGCCGTGCCGGTCACTGGAAGTAGCAAACTCGATGCTGCGACTCGGACCTTTCAGGCCCTCAGAATCGCCGTCAATCGCGAGTTGGAGGCGCTCCAGCACCTTCTCGATCGGATCGGGAGTCTGCTATCTCCCGGCGGTCGTCTCGCGATCATCAGTTTCCATTCTCTCGAGGATCGCAAGGTGAAGGAGTGCTTCCGCACACTCTCCTCCGAGGGCGACCACCTGCTGCTCACGACACGCCCGATCCGCGCCACGGATTCTGAAGTACGCCATAACCCTCGTTCGAGATCGGCACGGTTGCGAATCATCCGCAGATTGGAGGAGCCAGCATGAACATCCTGAAACTGGTCATGGTGGCTGCCTGCGTCCTGTTGCTCGGATTTGACCTGGCAAGGGACGGGGCGGAAAAGATCCGCCTCAAGAGAAATGTCGAGTCCCAGCAACAGTTTCTCGAGCGGCTACGAATCGATCTGTCGACGAAGAGGACGATCAACGATGCGCTGAGATTCGAACTGGCCTGGGGAGACGATCTGAAGCAAATCGCTGACGATGGACACGAATCGATGGCGCATCTCGGTGGGCGATTCTCCGGGGAGCCAGGTGCAAGTCTCACACCGATCACGGTACGTGAGCACCTGAGTGCTGAAGGTGAAGGGCAGGGGAATTGAACTGGAGATCGATCCTGGGCCTTGACGCTGCCGATCCCCGCGGGGGCTTCGACCCTTCCGATCGATCGAGATGGAGCGAACTCTGCACTTCTGTCGTGTTCTGGTTCGTGGCGGCGAGTTTCGTCGTCGTCGTAATTCGCTGCGCCTCGCTTCAACTGGTCCAGCATCAACAGTGGAGCCAGTTGCAGAAGCAAGCACAGAGCAGGACCAGCTGGTCGATGGCAAAGCGTGGTCGGATCATCGATCGCAACGGATTGATTCTGGCCGAGGACCACCTGACTTTTCGCGTCGCCATCGATCCTCACGCTGCTGCCAGGGTGTCTGACGACGGTTCAGGAACCGCGCCACTCAGGCGAGCGATCGATGGTGTCCTTGCCCTGCCAGGGTTGGTCCTCGATCACCCGAGGCAGGTGATAGAAGACCGCATTCAACAGGCGTGCGATAGGAATGCAGAACTGTTGAAGGTTCCTGTAGCGGAGCGCACAACTTCTCTCACCCAGTTCATCCCTGTGGGACATGTCGAGGGCGGGTTCGATGAGGTGAAATTATTGGAAGCCAAGTCGAGGCTCCATCGTGATCTGGGACGCTCAGTGGTGCCGGTACTCGAGCCGGTAGTCAGAAGGCAGTACCCATTTGGAAGCCGCGGGACGCTGGTCATAGGAGAATTGCGAGGAGACCGCGCGATCGGGTTGCACGGCATAGAACTTTACTACAACGATCAACTCAAGGAACGGCGCGGCCTGCTTTCTCAGCAAACCGATGCAGTGGGTCGTGAGTTACAGGCGGCGACCGAAGATGTGCCGAGATTTCATGGCCAGGACATCCAACTGAGCCTCGGGATTCACGAACAGGCTCTGCTGGAATCGATTCTGGAAGAGACGCTGGTCAAGACCGGTGCCCGGAGTGTCAGCGGTATCGTGATGGACCCCAGAGATGGCGAGATCGTGGCGATGGGGACCTATCCAGGACTGATGAGAGGTGATCTGCAGAAACTCTGGAACCGTGGCGAACCCGAGCTTGCATTGCCGAGGATGCTACAAGCACTGCACCTCACGATGGAGCCAGGCTCCATCGTCAAACCCCTGATACTCACTGCTGCGTTACAGAATGGGTTCAAATTCGAGGATCCCGTCGATGTCTACAGCAAGAGTCAAACCTTTGACAACCACAGGCGAAGATATGAAGACAGTCACCTTCTCCGCGACCGCACGGTGCTCGGAACAGTGGTCGAGTCGAGCAACATCGGAATCGTTGATATAGGTAGAAGGTTGGGGAAGCAACACGTCCATCGCTGCCTCACAACTTTCGGACTGGGACGCAGAACAGGGGTGGATCTCCCGGGGGAGGAGCGTGGCAGGGTGATCCCTCTGGAGCAGTGGAAGTGGCATACGCTGAGTTCCGCCTGCTTCGGGTATGCGATCCAGGTCACACCGATCCAGATGATTCGCGCCTACAGCATCATCGCTAACGGCGGAAGATCGGTCACCCCACATCTGAGACGAGATCCGTCGATTCAGGACAAGACGGTGTCGGGAGACCGCGTCATTCCGGAATCGATCGCCGCGCAGGCGCGCTTTGCCATGCGAGAGGTGATGAGGATCGGCACCGGCAAGACGGTGGGAGGTACCGTCGATATGGCGGGCAAGACCGGAACCGCCAAGATGAACATCCATGGCGAGTACATCGACGGCAAGTACACAGCCAGTTTCATCGGGTTCGCACCCTGGGGTGCCCCCGAGAGGATCGCCATGGTGGTGGTCGAGGAACCCGATCCCGCGATGCAGGGCTACTATGCATCGAGGACCGCGGCACCGGCGGTTCGATCTCTGCTCGAGGGCGTTCTGCGTTCGCCCGGAAATCAGGTCCAGCAGGCACTGGAGCAGCGAATCCCCGTCTCCTGGTTATCTCAGCGCAATGCAGCAGCCGCATCGTCATCGAATCGTCGTGACTCGACGGAGGCTGGCCAACTTGCGCCGCGCCGGATTGATCCGGGCCGAAGGGCCGATAGTCTGGCCTCTCCGGATGATCGGGAGCAGGGGGGGGAGCCGGAAGCTTGGCATCACGACGACTGAAGCCGCTGCGTATTTCTCTGGACCGCTCGGCTCTGGAAAAAATCCTCGGCAATCCCTGTCGAGGCACCGTGGGGGAAGCACCGATCCAGTCCATCTGTCGTGACCATCGGCAGCTGCCTGCAGATCTGTTCGTCGCCATCCGAGGCACTCAGCACGATGCAAATCAGTTCATCGATGCGGCCATCGCAGCTGGGGTTCGCGCCATCGTGACCCAGATGCATCCACCCGATGATCTCCGCGACGGGATCGTCTGGTGGCAGGTAGCCGACGCTCGACTGGCGCTGGCACGACTGGAGCAGGCAGGAGCAGGTTCACCAGGCGACAGACTTCGGCTCTTTGGCATCACCGGAACCAATGGGAAGAGCACGACGGTCCGGTACCTGTCGAACATCCTCGAGAGCGCGGGTCGCGATGTCGGCTGGATGACGACGGTAGAGAATAAAATCGGAGCGACCCTGAAGTTCAGCCGCATGACGACCCAGGAGCCGGCCCGGATCGCCTCTGCCCTCGCCAGGCATCTCGAGGCGGGGGGATCCGATTTTGTTCTGGAAGTTTCCTCGCACGGTATCGACCAGAATCGCATCGGTGGACTGTCACTGGCAGGGGGTGCCATCACCTCCCTCGGACGTGACCACCTTGATTATCACGAGACCATCGATCGATACCACGCGACCAAACAGTCGCTGCAGAAGTTCTGTGACGCTGAGGCGCCCTTCGTTCGCCCGATGACAACCGCAGCTGATTCGGTCGGATCGGTAGCGCTCAGCTTCGAGGTCGACGGATTTGGCGAAGCGGTGGCGAAGTCCATCGAATCGACATTCTCTGGGCAGAGGGCCCGTATTCGAACCCATGGCTTCGAGGGAGAGGTCTGTCTCCGGCAACCGGGGCGCCACAACCTGTCCAATGCGCTGGTTGCCGTCGCACTCGCCGGTGCCATCGGGATCGATCAGGCCGTCATCGGGTCCGGGATCGAGAATGCCGAGGGGGTTGCCGGTAGGCTCGAAGCGATCGAGTCGGAGCAGGGGCGGATCTTTGTTGATTTCGCACACACTCCCGATGCCATCGATGCGGTGATCGCTTCGATGCGACCTCTGGTGCGCGGACGATTGATGGTGCTGTTTGGCTGTGGAGGAGAGCGTGATCAGGGAAAGAGACCGCAGATGGGAGCGAGCGCTTCGAAGGCGGACCATGTCTTCGTCACCAGCGACAACCCGCGCTCAGAAGATCCTCAGCAGATCATCGAACAGATTCGAGAAGGGATCGTTGTCGGTACGGATCACATCATCGAGGTGGATCGCCGCAGAGCCATCCAGTGCGCCATCGAGATGCTGGAAGATGATGATGTGCTTCTCATCGCCGGCAAGGGGCATGAGCAGACGCAGCAGTCAGGCGATAACCAGCTGCCCTTCGACGATAGGGTGGTGACGAGAGAGATCATCGCCCAGCATCAGCAAGGGAGGATCATCGGATGAGGATCCGCTCTCTGGGGGAAGTGGCGAGGCTGGCCAGAGCGGGACTGGTCAGAGGCGATGCATCGAGCGAGATCCGAACGGCTGTCATCGACAGTCGCGAGGCGTCACCAGGGGCCCTCTTCGTGGCTCTCCAGGGTGATCACTGCCACGGCATCGAGCATGCGGATGCTGCCCTGAAACTCGGCGCAGCAGCGGTCCTCTGTGACCCCGGCTACTCCGACCGTCATCGCGGAGCATCGATAGAGGCTCCCAGTGCCAGAGAGGCGCTCTCTACGCTGGCGGGAGCCATTCGAGAGCAGGAGGAAGATCAAACTGCTGCAGTGGCAGTGACCGGTAGCGTCGGCAAGACGACCACTTGCGCCATGATAGACGCTATTCTCGGCAGTTCCCGCATCGCCCATGCTCCCAGAGCTTCCTTCAATAACGATATCGGTGTTCCCATCACGATCCTCGAGGCGGCACCCGAGACAGAAGTGCTTGTGCTCGAACTGGGGACCAATTCACCCGGTGAGATTGCTGCCCGAGCAGAGATGGCAAGACCCTCGCACGGCATCATCACGGAGATCTCCCATACACACCTGAGCGGTCTGCTCAATCTCGAAGGAGTTCGGCGAGAGAAGTTCTCGATGCTGGACTACATCGAAGGTGATGCTCGATGGGCTCCTGTCAAGTGGCGAAGAAGCATCGGAGCAGCGGCATCTCGTTTTCGATGGACTGGACCAGCAGGGGATCTGGAGGTGAGAAGAGATGCTCCGGGATCCGTGATGGTGATCGACCGCCTGCGAGCTCGTGAGTTCTTGTTGCCGTATGATCCAGGGCCGGATTGGTTGCTCAGTTGCTTCGAATCTGCGCTGGCGATAGTGCTCGACTTTGTCGAGGATCCTGGGCAGTTGAGTGAAGCCATTCCGATGATTTCTATACCACCGCTCAGGCATGAAATTCACTGCGTGTGCGGGATTCAACTGGTCCTCGACTGCTACAATTCCAGTCCGCGAGCCCTGAAATCGGAGATCGATTGGCTGAGTCGGTCAACTTCCTCCAGAAAGGTAGCCGTTGTCGGGACGATGGAGGAACTGGGAGAAAACGAGGACCAGTTCCACTTCGATGCGGGCCGTCATCTGGCCTCCGCGCATATCGATCTCGTCTTCGTCTGTGGAAGAGGAGCTGGCTGGCTCGCCGAAGGTGCCAGTACAGGTGATGGCCAGGTGATCCACATCGAGAACAACGAACAGGGGGTCCAGCAGATCATCGAGCAGCTCCAGGAAGGGGACACTGTCCTGTTCAAGGCTTCCCGATCGGAAGGGCTGGATCTGCTCGCCAGCCATCTAGAGACCCGGTTGATCGAGGAGAGGGGCCAGTCCTGAACCAGATGACCCTCACTTCTCGATCCGGTTCAACTGCGCCCCTCGATCCCGCCGTGGAGGGATTGAGATTCATCGGAGCGATCATCTTGTTGCTGGCGATCGGCATGTTCTTTCTCTACAGCGCCTCATCCTACCGATCCAGTGTCACTGGCCTCAACTCCACGTCGATGTGGCTCGGGCAGTTGAAGGGGTATGGTCTCGGCTGTCTGCTTTTTGCTGTCGGGTACCTCGTTTCGCCGCGTCGCTGGCTGGATATGTACTGGCTGCCGCTCTGGGGTGGAATGGTGCTACTGCTGGTGGCCACCCGATGGAGTCCGCTGGGAATAGAAATCAACGATGCCCACCGCTGGCTGGACCTCGGGATCCGGTTTCAGCCATCGGAGCTGGCAAAATTCTGCATCCCCATCTCGACGATAGCGCTGACGGGGACCATTCGATATCGAGGGCTGTTCGGCTGGCCCGTCACGGTGCGAAGCGGGTCGGTGATCGCGGCGGCACTGATAGGCGTCCCCAGCGCCGTGATTATCTTGCAGCCAGACTTCGGCAGTGCACTTTTCATTCTGGTCCTGGGCGCGATTCCGCTGCTGCGCTGGTTGAAATTGTGCTGGTACGCTTGCTTGTGGATGTTGCCGCTGGCACTGATCAGCATGAATGTAGTTGTCGCTCGCTGGGGAGAGATGCAACAGCGCTTCATGGCGGTGCACTCTCCTGAATTAGTTCCACAGGTGTGGGCAGGACTGCAGGGAATCGGAAGTGGAGGGCTCTGGGGAAAAGGCATCGGAATGGGAACGAGCAAGACACTGTTCATGCCTTCGGAGTACAGCGATTTCATCTTCTCGGTATATGCCGAGGAAACCGGCTTCATCGGCGTGCTGTGCCTCGCGTCACTGTATCTGCTGGTGCTGGTATTTGGCTGGAGGCTGTCACGAGCGGTTGAGGATTCTGACCTCGCATGCCTGGTCCGGGTCGTCACCATCGCCATCACGGGTCAGGCAGCGATCAACCTGCTGGTGAACGTGGCACTCTTTCCCACCAAGGGGATCCCACTACCCTTCTTCTCTCATGGTTCGACCGGTCTGGCTGTGTTCATGGGCATGACCGGCGTCGTGATGGCAATCTCTCGATCTCGTGTTCGACAGGTGGTGAGTGTCACATGAAGAGGATCTTGCTGGCGGGAGGAAACTCCGGAGGACATATCTATCCGGGCTTGTCACTGGCGAGATCCCTGGTCGATCTAGGCATCGCCGAGGTCCTCTTCCTCGACCACGGAACAGCGCTGGAGCGAAAGATCCTCGATGGTTGTGATCTTGAAACTGTATCACCCCCATGGCAGGGAGTTGGCACCATCCGTCAGGCTCTGTTTCGAGTCATCCCGGCACTCGGTTGGCTTCGTGAACAGCGCATCGATGCAGTGATCGCACTGGGGGCCCGTCCTGGAGTTGCAGTGGGTATTGCCGCATCCCTGTCGGGGAAACCGCTCTTCCTGCTGGAACAGAACAGGGTGATGGGTCTGGCAAATCAGTTACTGACTCGTTTCGCACGCAAGGTTTTTCTCAGCTGGTCGTTGGACAAAGCATCTCGTGTCATGCGATCACGGAGTGCCATCCTGGGTTGCCCGGTTCGTGATAGTTTCGTTCCGAGCACGCCGATCTCCGCTGGCATTCCAGAGTTGTTGATCATGGGGGGAAGCCAGGGAGCAGAGGCGGTCAACGATTCCATCCTCGAGGCAGCGACCCACCTGAGCCAGCCTGGCGCATTTCGAGTCCATCATATCTGCGGTCCAGGAAAAGCGCAGGGGATCGAAGACAGATGGCACCGAGCGGGAGTGGCTGCGACGGTCCGTTGCTACCTTGATGATCCTGCACAGGCGCTGATCGACGCCAGCCTGGTGCTGGGAAGAGCGGGCGGATCGACCGTTGCAGAGGTCTGTTGCGTCGGCCGAGCAGCCATGTACTGGCCCTTTCGCCATCATGGTGATCAACATCAAGTGAGGAATGCCAGCCATGTTGCGCAAAACGGTGGTGGCCTCGTGGTCGACAAAGAAACCCCGAAACAGATCGCTGTTCTGATCGAATTGTTGATTCAGGACCGATCCAGGCTCGAACAGATGTCGATCCGCTCTCGGCAACTGGGACGTCCAGGTGCGGCTCAAAGGATTGCCGAGATGATCGGCGTCCACCTGGGTCAGCGGATCGGTACCTCAGGCCCTGAAAATCCTGATATCTTCCACCGACCTCAACTGGAGGTGACTGGATGAAGATGAACACACTTCGGTGGAGTTTCTGCATCACGGTTCTCATCGCAGGGATCTTCACGGTGAGTAACGGCATCAGCCCGGACGAAATCCCATTGCCGGGACGAGCCGATGATGTGCTGACGAGCCCGGCATCTCTCTCCTGGTATTCGGTGGATGAACGATCGCGGCAACTGCTCGAAGAGATGCCACTCCCGGCAGGACTCCAGGATCCTCCGGTGATGGTGAAGCCACCTTCGGTCGCTCCAGAGCCACTCGGTGGTGATCCAGTGATACCGGGGCAAGACGACCCGGGGCGTCGTGAGATCAGCCAGCAGTCCCCAACGCAGTGGACAGTGCGCGCAGGAGATAGCCTCTGGAAAATCGCGGCCGAGGTGCTGGGCAGCGGAGTTCGATCCGCGGAGATCATCGCACTCAATCGCGAAATCGACCCCGATCGTCTCAAGGTGGGGCAAATCATCCGGCTGCCTGGCAACCGGGAGTCAGCGGCTCCACTCGGTTCAGGGCAACGCGACAACAAGGTGACGATCCACACGGTGGAGTCTGGAGATACACTGGTCTCCATCGCCAGACACTACTACGGTGTCGAGGACTGGCTGCCGATCCTGGAAGCAAATCGTGATCAAATCGATGCTCCGGAGGTGCTCAAGATCGGCATCCAGCTGCGAGTTCCCGATCGGGTTCCAGATCGAAATAGGAATGACCATCGATGAGTGACCGAGCCATTCCCGACAAGATCCACATCGTGGGCATCTGTGGAGCTGCAACCAGTGGACTGGCGATGCTGCTGAGAGATCGTAATCACGAGGTCTCAGGGAGCGATCAGGACGGTCGCCATAAGGAGATGTTCCTCGGTGCGGGAATCCGCTTCATTCAGGGTCACGATGTTCGAAATGTGCCGAAGGATGCAGGGTTGGTGATCCGGTCGGCAGCGGTTCCAGTCAACAATGCAGAGGTCGCCGAGGCGCGCAGACTCGGAATCGAGGTGCTTCTATACAGCGAGGTTCTGGGACGGTTGGCGGCAACAGGCCACGCCATCGCAGTTGCGGGAACCCATGGCAAGACATCTACGACGGGAATGTTGACGAGCATCATGATTGCGGCGGGGAGAGATCCATCCGTCATCATCGGTGGGGAACTGGAAGCGATCGGTGGCCGCAACTGGCGAAATGGTAACGGTGAGGATTTCATCGTCGAGGCGTGCGAGTTCCAGCGTAGTTTTCTGAACCTGAGTCCGAGCGCCGGGATCATCACCAACATCGAGGTCGATCACCCCGAGATCTATTGCAACCTGGACGCGGTTCAGCAGACCTTTCGTTCCTTCCTCGAGGGATTCCGCACCGGTGCTCCTGTCGTGATTCCAGAACTTCATGCCGACCGCCTCAGCGGTATTGCAGATGTCGAACCGATCCTGTTCGGTCTCGATCAGGGGCCTGGGTGGAGATCGACTGTGATCGAGGACGGGCTGCATCCCCTCATCCTGATCAGTCATGACGGGGTTGCAAAATTGGAGGTCCGGTTATCGATTCCGGGAAGGCACACGATTCTCAATGCGACTGCAGCCGTTGCGTTGGCTGCGGGGCTCGATGTGAATCTGGAATGGATCCAGGCCGGAATCGAGAGTTACAGGGGAGTCAAACGACGCTTCGAACGTCGGGATGTGTTGCCTGGAGTCGAGTGGTTCGAAGATTATGCACACCATCCAACCGAGGTCAGCACTACTCTCGAGACCGGCAGGGGCCTGTTTCCCGATCGCAAGATCTGGGCAATGTTTCAGCCCCACCAGGCAACTCGTCTGCAACACTTCCTGAACGAGTTCACCGACGCCTTCGATTGCTCCGACGAGGTGCTGTTATTGCCGATCTATCATGTGAGGGAAGATAACCGCGATTTCCCCACCGACTTGCTCTCACAATTCGCAGCCAGGTTGAGAGCCCGTGGCATTTCTACGCGCATCATCGGCTCCAAGCATGCGGTGTATGACCTGCAAGAAATCGTCAGGCCGGGAGACGTGGTGTTTTCGCTCGGTGCGGGCGACATCGACAAGATAGGTACTCGGATACGTGAAGAGGTCGCGTCTGTGCAGCAGGGACAACCGGGATGAGGTCCCCGCCACTGAACATCCAGGAATCGGTGCTGCTGCGCCAGCGTTGCTGGTATCAGACCGGTGGTGAAGCGAGGTACTTTGGTCGCCCTGGATCTCTGGAAGAACTGCAGCAGCAGGTCGACTGGGGTAACGCGGCGGGATTTCCCCTGTTTCTCATGGGACACGGCTCGAATGTACTCTTTGCCGATGACGGATTCGATGGGCTGGTCATCTGTACCACCGGGTTGAAGGCCACGGAGGTTGTCGAGCCGGGAGTGATCGAGGTCGAGGCGGGCTTCCAACTCGAAAAACTGGTCGACCAGGCCAACAAGCTTGGCTGGCAAGGACTCGAATCATTCCCGGGGATACCAGGGACGATCGGGGGCGCTGTGTGGGGAAACGCCGGCGCCGGTGGTGAGGACATCGGCGACCGCGTTTCTGAGGTTCTACTTTTGGAGCCGGGCCAGGGACGCGAATGGGTCGACAGTCGTGACCTGGATTGGCGTTACCGTTACTCGGGGATTGAAGATCGGGTTGTCGCCGCGGTTCGGTTGCGGCTCAACGAAGGATCCGATCCTCAGGAGTTGAAGAGAAGAACTGCCGAGGTCGAAAAGAGAAAGCGGGATACTCAACCCTTCGCCCTGAGATCTTGCGGCTGCATCTTTCGCAACCCTCCTGGACAGAGTGCAGGGGCGCTGATCGAGAAGAGCGGCCTCAAGGGAACCACGCTGGGAGGAGCACGGGTTTCCATCGAGCATGCCAACTTCATCGTCAATGAAGGGGGGGCGACTTCACGCGACATCGAACAATTGATCGAGAGGATTCGGAGCCATGTGAAGAAGTTGTATTCTGTGGATCTGGAGCGTGAGGTGATCATGCCAGGACATCGGGGGGGGGGCCGGAGTTGATCAGGGAAGTGACCACAGAAGTCAACGGGGCCGACAAGCACGACGGCAGAAACTGGTTGCTGGCGATCCTGTTGCTGATCACCTTTGGCACCTTTCTTGTCATCGCCAAGCACGAGGTGGATCTTCGTCTGACACGAGCGGGCGGTGTCTGGTCCATCGAACCGTCAACATTGCCAGACTGGTTTCCCGAGAGGTTCGAGGGCCATCTCGATTCCCTCAGAGAGATACCCTCTCGGGTTTCTCTGCAGTCGGTCCACTGGCAGCAGCAGGTGAAACGAGAACTGTCGAGGAACCCCTGGATCTCCTCGGTTCAGCGCGTCGAGCGCACGCCTGACGGGATCGGATTCTCGGGCCGTTTCAGGAGACCATCTGTCGGTGTTCGGTGTCTGGATGGGTGGCTACTTGCGGACGGTTCAGGAAGGGTCATCGATCGCCAGACTGGAGATTTTCTCGATTCGAAGTGGGGCGTCCCGGAATACATCCCGATGGGCGATGGCCAGCAGCAGAACCAACTCGCCATGGCGAACTCCGGGTTCATCCTCGAGGGGCTACAATTCGAGGAACTGTTCTCGCTGTTGTCGGTACTGTGGGCGGACAAGGTGTTTGATCGAGTTCCCGGCTTCCTTCACGAGATTTCCAGCACCGTCGAGGAAGGGGGCGCACACCGCTGGCATCTCCATACCACTGCCGGGATTCCACTTCACTGGGGTCGATCTCCCGCCTCCACCGCGGCAGCAGTGACCACCTCGGAGCAGAAACTGGACTGCCTCCGACAGGTGCTCGAATTGCGTCATGAATTGACCGGGTCGAGTAACATCCCGGGAATCAGTCTCTACAGCGGTGAGGAGCCACTGGTGGTCGATGGTCACCAGTGATGGAGCAGTGGCGTCCGTCAAACTGGCCTGATATCCTCGCCGACGCGTTTGCCATGCAGTGCCACCGCATTCTCGTGGCGTAGCGAGTGCCCTGGATGTTCGATACCACGGGCCGGGCTCGCTGCTGTGAATCAGCACCGACCGTGGTTTCCCGGCCCGATCAGGGGCCAGCAAGGAGAGTCGTCAGTTGTCAGATGCAGACAGATATCGGCGCCTCTTCGGAGAAGTGGCCATCGAACAGGGTGTCGTGAATGAGACCCAGATCTACGAGGCATTGACGATCCAGGAGCGACTCAGAAATGAGGGCAAGCAAGTACCACTGCTGGGCCAGGTGCTGGTCGAACTGGGGCACCTGACTCCAGAGCAACTGCAGCAACTGATCGAGATCCTGTACCCCGTCTCGGACGAGGATGGCTCGGCGGGCGACGAGAAGGTGATCGGGAGCGAGGGGTCATGACAGCCGACGATGAAACGAAGGAATCCAGCGAGGGAAGACCAAAAAAGAAGCGGCGCGTGCCCACTCCTCGCACGAAGGGTAGCGCCGATGCATCGGGCGGGAATAGGATCCCGCCCAGACGGGTGGCTGCCACCCCCGATGCGGGGTCTGCGGCTGCTCCGAGCGTGAGTTCGGATTCGCAAGCCGCCCAGCAGGCCTCTGCCCAGCAGGCTGCCGCCCAGCAAGCGGCTGCCCAGCAAGCGGCTGCCCAGCAAGCGGCTGCCCAGCAGGCCGCTGCCCAGCAAGCGGCTGCCCA
>QNYK01000094.1 GCA_003973385.1 Bacillota bacterium
TCGTCGCGGGATCGAGCGCGGTGCCGGAGATGCCACCGCTCATCTGGTCGAGCGACAATCCGGGCGGAAGTGCCGGCAAGATCGAGTAGGAATCGACGGCGCCACAGCCACTCGTGGGCGACTGGACGGGTAGATTCTCGCCGACGACCAGAGTCTGGGCAGCGACCGGATACTGCAGATCACACGGTGGCTGCGGCACCACGGTGATCTGGATCGCCGTGGTGGTGAGACCGCTCGAGTTGCTGGCCTCGATCTGAAACGAGGCCGAGCCAGCCGCCACGGTCGGGGTTCCCGAGATCACACCGCTGACGGTATCGAGGATGAGACCTGCAGGAAGTGCCGGAACGCTCTGGTAAAGACTCACCGGTCCGCACGCCACCGAGGGCAGCTGGTCGGCGAGCGGCACGCCGACCTGAAGAGTCAGCAGCGCCGAAGGGTAAACCAGATCACAGGGTGGCTGGATCAGCACCTCGATCACCAGCCCAAAACTGGTCTGGCCCGTCACATTGCTGGCGGTCAACTGGTAGCTGGTCGCTGGCTGATCTTGCAGAGCGATGCCAGCGAGGACCCCGCTATCAGGGTCCAGCACGATTCCCGGCGGCAGTCCCGGGGTCACCGTGAAGGTCTCCGGGTCTCCACAGCTGGTCGTCGGCGACAAGGGAGTCAAAGCATCTCCCACTACCAGCGACAACAACGAGAGCGGGTACATCAGGTCGCAGGGGGCCGCTAGCTGCACCGTCAGAGTCCACAGGAACTGACTCGATCCGACGCCATTGGCAGCCGTGATCGTGTGAGAGGTGGTGGTCGCGGTTTCGAGCGCGGTACCGGAGATGCCACCGCTTGCCGGATCGAGCAGCAGCCCATCGGGAAGCGCCGGGGAGATCGAGTAGGAATCGGCTGCCCCGCAACTACTGGAGGGTATCTGGAGAGGCAGTTCCTCACCGACGACCAGCGTCTGGACAGGGACAGGGTACTGCAGATCACACGGTGCGATCAGCAACACCTCGATGGAGATGCTGACCGATTCCTGGCCGAACGGATTCGAGGCGATCACCAGATAATCCGTGGCAACACCGGGCAAAACGGGTGTTCCCGAGATGGTCCCGGACGTGATGCTGAAGAGGAGCCCCTCTGGCAACGTGGGCGTGATGGTCCACAGTTCTGCAGGTCCGCAACCTGAACTGGGCTCGATCGGAACCAGCGGTGTATCCTGTTCAAACTGGAACTGGGTGGCTCCGAAATCGAGATCACAGGGGGATGCGGGGAGCACGAAGATCGAGATGATCACCGTCACCTGGCCCGACTCGTTCTGTGCAAAGACCGTATGTGGAGTGGGTGCATGGACTTCGAGTGGAGTCCCCGAGATGGCGCCGCTTTGGGGATCGAGAAGCAGACCATCGGGAAAAGCAGGGGTCACGGTCCAGAGATCAGGAATTCCCCCGACCACGATGCACTCGATGGGATTGATTGGTGAACCGACCATGAATGGGCCAAAATTGGGGTAGGCGATCGAGGTAAGAGGAAAACTCTCGACTTCGGGGGATCCTCCACCACCTCCTCCTCCGCACCCTGAGAGGCACGCCACCGAGAAGAGAATGATCAGTATCAGGCGTGCCATCGGTGAAGTCCCTACTCTGTGCTCTATGATCCGGTTAGTGGCGATTACTCGGTCGGAACCAGATCCAGACTGGCACCGAAGGTGACCGGCATGATCCCTGTGACTCCGTCGAGAACCACGGTGTTGCCGACGGACGGAACCCCTGGATCTCCCGCAGATGGGTTGCCCCATTCCAGTTCCGACGCCACCCCATCTTCATCTCCGGAGAAACTATCTGGAATCGTGCTGTAGGTGACCACGGCGACTTCCCTCGGCACGTCAGCGGTGAGCCCACCCTCATCGGCCGAGAATGAGAAGACGATTCCCAGCGTGAATCCGGTCGGAGTCTCGAAGTGGCCGAAGAACTCGGGTCCCTGTCCATCATTGAAGCCGGTCAGGTCCTGACCCGGTGTCACCATGGTGAAGTCGAGTCGATCGGTATCGTGAACTAGCGCCAGTGACAGCATCAAGATCTGAGTCGGGAAGGTGACATTGTCGCCCCCTTCGGTCAGGATGATGCGAACCTCGGCACCGCCTTCTCCTGTTTCCGGATCGTATTCGCCGCTGATCTGGTCCAACTCGTAGGAGAACACCGGCGAGATGCGAAGCGCGATCTCGGCATCGTCACTGCCATGCTCATTGGATGCGGTGACGGTGTAGACGATTCTCGGCGTTTCCACCGCAGGAGTACCGGAGATGACCCCACTGGCCGCGTCGATGGAAACTCCATCGGGCAGTGGCGGATCGATCTCCCACAGGTCCGGATCTCCACAGCCTGTGCTGGGAAGGATCGGATCCATCGGAGCAAAGGGAGAAACCACCACATCGTCGTTGGCATAGACCAGGTCACAGGGTCCCGCGGGCACGATCTCGATGAGAATCGTGAAGGAGGCGGAGCCACTGACGTTAGAGGCGGTCACTTCGTGCAGTGTCGGTGGCTGGCTGATGATCGGGCTGCCGCTGATGACCCCACTGAAGATATCGAGCGAGATGCCAGCCGGGAGCGGCGGATCGACCGAGTAGTCGTTGGAAGGCCCACAGGCGAGCGTCGGATGGAGCGTCGGAAAATCGGTGAAGGCGAGAATCTGCACCGAATCGTCCGGGTATACCAGATCACACGGTGCCTCGGGGTGGACTTGAATCGTCAGGCTCACCGAGGTCTCTCCACCGAAATTCGAGGCCGTGATGGTGAAGAAATTGGGCGGACACTCCTGCTCTGGCGTACCCGAGATGACTCCAGTGATGGAGTCGATCGAGAGCCCCAGTGGCAGGGTGGGAGCTACGGTCCAGATATCTGGAGCGTCTCCCAGCACGATGGGCGCCGCGATTTCGGCAAATTGCCCGACCGTCAGGACCCACTCTGCAATCGGGTAACTGAGCGCAGTGGGTGCCGTGATCTTGGTGCTCCGGCCAAAACAGCCTCCGATGGTGGCAGTCATGACGGCGAGCAACAGGATCTTGCCGATGAGGCGAGATGAGTTCTGCATCGAGTCCTCCGCAGGGGTTATGCCCCTGGTTTCCATGCGTATCGCCGGGCAAGCCAACGATACAAACAGGCGATTCAAACGTCCGTGAGCGGCGCACTATCGAAGGAGAGGTATAGGCGATTGTAACTTCGCTTCGCAGTTTGTCTATATTGACATTGAGTGCAATACGAAGGGAAGATTCACAAGTAAGTCACATAAAATGCGTATCTTATGCACTATTTACTAAAAATACAGGAGATGTCAGGGCCCACCCTTCAAAGACCATTTGTTAGCAGTACAATACTTAGGTACAGTTGCAGGCCAAAAGGGCTTCCATTCGAGATACCCGGTGTGTCATTCGTGCCAGATTTGACCTCTCCAGAGGAGGAGTACCGTGTTCAAGACCCGATTCATCGCAATTCTCAGTCTCGGTTTGAGCATCGGCCTGTTCGGCTCTGCTCGCCTGCAGGCTGCTGATCTTCATGTGCCGGCTCAGTTCAGTACCATCCAATCCGCCATCGACTCCGCGAACCTGCTCGATCAGGTGCTGGTGGCTCCAGGAACCTACTTCGAGAATCTGACCTTTCAGGGCAAGAGTATCACGTTGCGCTCCACCGGTGGAGCCGCGCAGACTGTCATCGACGGCAGCCTGCTGACTCGTGGACCCGGCAACGGGTCCGTCATCGCCTTCGAGCAGGGCGAGACACCTCTGGCAGTCCTCGACGGCTTCACCATCAGCGGCGGAATCGGCCGCGTGATCACCGACGCAACCGGAACATTTTCCCGGGGTGGCGGCATCCTGATCTCGGCAACTTCTCCGACCCTGGTCAATTGCGTGCTCGATGGCAACAACTGCCAGCTCGGCGCCGGTATCCACGCCGAAGACAGTGTCGCGCTCAACCTGTCGGGCATCAACTTTACCAATAACACGGGCCTGGAAGGCGCTGGAGCCTACTTCCTCAATGTAGGAGCCGTCATCATCAATGGCTGCACCTTCCAGGGTAACAGTGCTCAGACCGCGGGAGGCGCGCTCACCCTCGATGCCTGTAATGGTGCTGACGTCCTCAACTGCGTCTTTGACGGCAACAGTGCCCTCATCGGTGGAGCCCTCGATGCCAAGGTGACCTCGATTCAGATCGTCGAATGCCAGTTCACCAGTAACGAGGCGACCCTCATCGGTGGCGCAGCCACCTTCTTCCAGAGTCCTGCCAATGTCGTTTCCTGCAATTTCTTCGACAATATCGCCGGCCACGGAGCCGCTATCGGGATCGACGGCAGTACAGTGATCCTCCAGCGCAGTGTCATCGCCGACAACTTCGCCACTTCTCAGGGTGGAGCCATCGCATCGACACTCAATGCCAGTTCCATCAATCTCAATCATGTCACGATCGCCAACAACAGTGCCCTTCAAGGTTCCGCAGGGATCTACCTGCCACTGAACCCTGGAGGCACGGTCATTTCGACCGTCCTCGCCAGTCACTCGATCTTCTGGAATCCTTCCGGAACCGAGATCAACATTCCGATCCCGGCAACCCTCGACTACTGCGATGTGCTGGGAGGATACCCGGGAACGGTGATCATCGATGGCGATCCCAGCTTCACCGATCCTGGCGCCCGGGACTACTCGCTCACCGAGACTTCCCTCTGTGTCGATGCGGGCTCACCGCTGGCATCCCCCGACCAAGACGGCACGCTCCCGGACCTCGGCGCCATCTGGCACGATCAGCGTCCTGCTGCTGTCACTGAACTGGTTTGCAGTCTCGTCGATGCCTGCACCAACAGTTACGGCCTGACATGGACTCAAGATGGAGACGTGGATGCGATCCTCATCTCGATGGGTGCAGACCCCGGCACCATGGCGCCGGTGGCGTCGCTGCCCGGCACCGCGACCAGCTGGACGACGACTCTCGATCTTCCAGGTACGCCGACGATCTGCGTCGAGCCGCTCAATAATGGCCTGTCGCCTGCCAACGGCCCGACCTGCTGCCAGGTGGTCGTCGACCCGATCCCCGAGCCGATTGCGGCAACCTCGATGAACTGTAGTGTCGACCACGAAACCTGCACCCTGATCGTCAGCTGGATCAATGGTGAAAATTACGCAGCTCTCTCGCTGTCCTCGAACGGAGTCGATGTGCCGGTCGCAGCAGACGCGAACTTCGCCACCATCTCGCTGTTACAGGACGTGGCGACAACGGTATCTCTGGTGGCCACAACTGGCTGCGGAGATGTGCTCGCTCCCCTCACCTGTGAGGTGACCTGCATTGCACCGCCTCCCGATCCTGCGGCGAGCCTGGTTTGCAGTCTCACCGATTTCTGCACCAACAGTTACGATGTGGCATGGACACTCAGCGGAAATGTCGATGAAGTTCAGATATCGACAGGACCCGATGCGGCCAACATGACGCTGGTCGCTACTCTGCCCGGGGACGCGACCAGTTGGAGCACGATTCTGACAGCTGGTGCTCAGACCATCTGCGTCGAGCCGATCAACAACGGTGCTCCGCCAGTCGGAGGCCCCACCTGTTGCCAGTTGGTGGTCGATTCGATTCCGGTCCCTGCCCCAGCATCCTCACTGGTCTGTAGCGTTGATCACTACACCTGTGCAGGAACCCTCAGCTGGTCCAACGGAGAGAGTTATGCGTCGATTCAATTGACCGTCAACGGGGTCGATCAGCCGATCGCCTCCGATGCGACCTCTGCCACCGTGGCGCTGGTTGCCGATGAACCGAGTACCCTGATCTTGACTGCCACGAGCGTCTGTGGAGTGGTGCTCCCATCTCTCACCTGTGAACTGACCTGCGTCCCGCCCGACACCTTCATCCGAGGCGACTCCAATAGCGACTCGAGTCTCGACATTGCGGATGTGATGTTCAGCCTCGAAGCCATTTTTGGCAGCGCCACCTCGGCGTGTCAGGACGCGCAGGACACCAATGACGATGGCTCACTGGACATCAGCGACCCACTTCTGACACTGCTTTACCTGTACGCCGGAGGCTCGCAGCCCCCCGCTCCAGGAATCACCTGTGGCGACGATCCGACCACCGATGACACCCTGGAATGCCCCGGCTCTCCAGGCTGCCCCTAGGCCCTCGGTGTGTACTCACCTGGCTTCCAGACCCCCTCTGGGGGCGGTTGGGATACAGCGTCAGTGCAGGAATACAAACGAACAGCCTGAAAGCGGCTCAGGAGTTCATTCGTACGGGTTTGGTCGGTCAATAGTGTTCCGGAATGGACTCTATTGGCGAAATGGGCAGGATTCTGCCTAGACGGCTTTGTCAGTCCAGACAGTTGACAAAATAAACAACGGCAATACAATAGCATCAGAAAGCGAGTCGAAGAGCGAAACCACGGAGCAGCGCCATCCCAACGGAGCCACCCGCCCCTGATTTCTTCTTCGGCATTCATCAGAAATCACAGCAGCAAGTGTTTCGATCCTGATTCGGCAAAAAGTCGATCCAGGAGAGAGAAGCGAGGAGTGTGGGATGAACGACAAGAGAACTCTGACCACGGGCGAGATCGCCAACTACTGTGGCGTCAATTTCCGTACCGTGATCCGCTGGATCCAGCGCGGCCAGTTGACCGCATACCAACTGCCTGGACGTGGTGACAACCGTGTCGAGGTGCATAACTTCGTGACCTTCTTGCGCGAAAATAGCATCCCCATCCCGAGGGACTTCCTGCACCTGGCTCGCAGAGTCCTCGTGGTCGAGGATGACACTCTCGTGGCGCAGGCGATCGAGCGAACTCTCCGCAAGCACAACTTCGAGGTCTACATCGCCCAGGACGGTTTTTCTGCCGGATCGTTGCTTCGTGAGCACCTGCCGTGCGTCATGACCCTCGACCTTCGGATGCCTGGCCTCGGCGGTTTTGATGTCATCGAATATGTCCGTCTGGCTCCCGATTTGAATCGTACAAAGATACTCGTTGTCTCCGCACTGGAGGACATCGAACTCGATCGCGCCCGCCTACTCGGAGCCGATGATGTGCTGCAAAAGCCCTTCGAGCCCGAAGATCTCGCAGCTCGTGTCGTGCGTATGGCCGGAGTCGAACTTCGCGCCTGAGCCGCATCCCTGCCGACACCTGCAGAGCAGACCTGGAACGCCCCTGCTCGACCGAACGCGGTCGAGCGGGGGCAATTTTCATCGTCGTCAGAGCCGTTCCACAGCGCCTCTCGTAGGTGGCTCACGGGTCCGTAAGGCAGCCAGGAATCGTCGCGGTTTTCGAGGCTGTTCAGCGCTTCATCAGGACTCAGATTCTCCCCTGCAGCGACCTTGAGAGACTCCCTGGCGCATTTCCAGCCGAGGACTGCCCCGGAATCAGGGCGAGGCTACAGTGCCGCTCAGGTGCCACGAGGGTGCCCTCGTGTCGCTTCCCCGACGCACGCCACGACACCCCCCTATCGGAAGTGGATCGACAGCGCCTCGTCAGGGGCAACTGAGCCGGGCAGTGCAGGGAAGGATGAGCGGATCCGGTGCAATATCGCAGCCCGGGAAGGGTGCTCCAGGAGCGATCCCTCCCGAGAAGAGGTAGGTGACGATGCGAATCGCATCTCCGATATCGGTCACACCATCGCCGTCTGCATCCTCTGCCGCCAGACAGGTTCCGGGAGCATCGATACCGAACAACCTTCGAAGCACCACCACTGCATCGGCGATGTTGATGATTCCATTGTCGTTGGCATCGGCGCGGATGAAGGGCACAGGAACCTCGATGCTGATCAACGCTTGCGAGAGGGAGGCTTCGACGATACCCCAGCCAGAGAGTTGAAGCGTCGCCGCAGGGCTACCGAACCCGGCAACGGGAGCGATGGATGTCTCTGTCCAGGTCGGCACCATCGCCACATCGACCGACAGTTCCGCTGCATCATTCATGATCCCCGCACCGAGTCCGAACCCGGGAGGCAGACCCAGATTCGCGACCAGCTGGATGGCATCGCCAGCAGCGCTGCCGAGATCGACGATCCACACCAGCGGGCCAGCAGGCCCTGTCGCTGCCATCACCTCTGCTGAAGGGTCAAGAGATGTCGGAATCATCAGTGATCTATCGAGTTCGATGCCGACCTCGAATCCCTCGATCGCGCGATTCGAAGCGACCTGCAGCGGAATCGTCGCTGGAAGACCAGCGGAGACGCGCTGAGGCTCGAAGTGGAAGTAGCCATTGACATTCTGCGACCCCAGAAAGGCGGTGAAGACCTCCAGATCGCTATGGTCCATCAGCAGATCGAGGCTTCCATCGGCATCCAGGTCGATGAACTGGACCTGCAGAGGTCCCTGATAACTGCTGAAGAGCGCCTGGTTTTCAAACTTGGCATCACCGCCGTTGAAGCGGGTGGCGACAACACCACCAGAAAAAGGTGCGGTGATATCGGGAGCACCATCGGCGTCGAGATCAGCGCTGCCGAGGCGCTGCATCACACCCCACCCCAGCACGCCAACGGGGATCTCGAGCCCCGCGGTGTATCCGAGATTCCCGTCTCCCTCGAGCAGGATCAGAGACTTCGTCATCCAGGTACCCAGCACCGCGTCTTCGATCCCATCTCCGGTGAAGTCTCCCCCCACGAGCGAGTACGGGTGCGGCAACAGTGGGAAAAAGATCGACGAGGCGAGTGTGAACCCACCACCACCGTCGTTGCGAAAGGCCGAAAATGTGTTTCCGTCGCGGCACGCCATCAACACATCCAGATCTCCGTCGCCGTCCATGTCATGGGCGAGGATGTCGGTCGCCAGCGAAGAGAACTCGGTGTGCTCTGGAGCAGAGAAAAGCACACCCCCTCCCGAGACCGATCCCAACGAGCGCAGCACAGTCAGGGAAGCCGGCTGCAGGGTCACATCGAGGATATTGGTGCAGCAGATGATGTCATCTCGACCGTCTCCATCCACATCCGCCAGTACCAGGTCGTATGGCGTCCGATTCACCTGCAGATCCAGCGGGATATCGAGGCGCGGCCCCAATGTCCCTGCTTCGTTGATGTGGATCGAGATGAAACCACCTGGGTCACTCGGTGTGGCCCATGCAAAGGCAACATCGGAGTCGCCGTCTGCGTCGAGATCCCCGATGGCGAGGGACCGGACCAGGCCTTCGACTCCCGGCCCTGGATCGATCAGGATCCGGTTGCCGTGAGATCCGTTTCCAAAGCCGTGACTGATACTGAGCCAACCCTGGCCATTGACGGCAATCAGGTCGAGGACTCCATCCCCATCGATGTCCCCCACCTCTCCATCTCGAATCGAGATCGAGGTGGGAGTCGGAATCGGACTGTTCGTGGGCACCTGACCCCAGCTGCCAGAAGCCGGCAGATGGATCAGCAACAGTACCAGAACTTGGACCTTCAGAACGGTCCTCGGGTTATCTTTCAAATCGCCTCCGGTAAGCGGGCGGGCTCCTGAAAGGGAGCCAGAGCAAAATAAGTGGGCATACTGGCATTCAACAGATACTAGCGTCCACGCTCCTAGTATCCGTACACAGGAGGCGGATGGACACAAAAAACATGGCCTTACAGGAGAGTCAGAATGCGAGCAATTTGAGTCCCTATAGTCAGCGAAGTCTCGATTCCACGACACAGCGGCTCTGGACCTGCTCGGGCCAGCCGCCATCGCCACTCCAGGGCTCTCTGTCAGCCCGTATCAGCGGCTGGTCTTCTTCCCAGCCTGCCGGAACTGCCCCATCACCCATACCGATATGGAATTGCGCACGGCATCGGAGGTTTCAATGGTCATCTTCCCCAGCACCGTCGGCTTGGACTGGTACTCGGAGAGAGTGATCCAGACCCGATAGCTCTTGTTGGGTGAGATCACTTCGATCCGGGTCTGGAAAGCGTTCGAGATCTTGGCGTCCAGTTTCACGCCTGTCACCTCGAACTCGACGGTACTGTCGCCGCCTGTGACGAGGATGCTCTTTTCGATCGGCTCGCCAGTCTCCAGCAACTTGGTCGTCTCCTTGTCGAGGAATTTCACGTTCTGCTTCGGTTGCAAGACGATTCGAGCGCGGTGGTCCAGCTGCACCAGAAACTCGAGGGAGCGTTCCTCACCGTCACTGGTGATCACATCGATGTACAGTTTCTCCTTGACCAGCGCCGGCCGCCTACTCGCCCTGGCAGAGAGGCTCAGATTCCATTCTCTACCGGCAGTCACTTCTTCCATCTCGCCGATGTCCAGCAGCGTACCGAGTGACCTCATCTCGACAATTTCAACATCCAGCGGCGATCCTGCCGTGAAGGTGAAGGAGCCGGCGAGATCTGCACCGGCAAGACCCTGCAACCTCAGCGCCAGCGGGCGCGTCTCAAGGATCTCCAGGATCGTACCCTTGATGCTCAACTGAAATTCGGGATTCGCCGGGTCATTGGAGAAAACCTTGACCGTCTTGGTGATGTTTTTTCCTCGGGCCTTCTTGGCGTCGAGGGTGACACTGACTATTCCCACCCCACCGGGGGGGATCTGGTCGTCGTGATCGGCGACCAGGCAGCCTCAGGTGCCGTTGACCTTCTGGATGATCAGTACAGCATCCCCTTCGTTCTTGATCTGAAAGGTGTGATGAAAGGGAGAGCCCTTGATCAACTCCCCCCACTCGACGATGGGCTCCTCACAGACGATTTTCGGAGTCCCGGAACCGTGACCAGCCAGACTGTTACCAGCCAGTGAGGAGTCCCCTCGCAAGAAGATTCCCGCACCCAGCAGCAGCAGAAATGCCGTCAATGAGACACCTCTTCGAATCACACGATCTCTACTCGTTGCCTGAACTCTCATCGGTATTGATTCCCTTCGGGGACTATCGACAGCGCCTGAATCATCATCCCGCCTGTCCGTGAATCCTGCTTCGTTCCAGAACCACGACTTCGGGGAGCACGCCGAAGTATATCATGTGCCCCCGGGATCAGGAAATTGTCGGGTTTTCAGCAGGCCAGGCCCGGTTTGGGCCTCGATCCGACCTCCCGAACTGGAAGTGTCTCCTCATTCGAACAGTTCGGAAAGGAAAACTGCGCCAGACCCGATACGAGGCAGGAATAAAATCAGGGCCCACGGGGGATCCCGTGGGCCCTGAACCGAAGTTCTACACCGTTCAACCGTGCCTGATGGAATCAGTCACAGAGTCCAAATCCTTCACAAGGAAGGGCTCCCACGGTCGGATCAAGACCACAGAAGGGGAACGGGAAAGCCGGATCGGCACCGGTACTGAAGAGGTTGTTAAGGGAGAAGATGATGTCTCCCAGGTCAACCATTTCATCGTCGTTGGAATCGAGGGCCAGCAGACACGCCACCGGATCCGCATCGAAGAGGTAAAGAACCGTTTCGACCGGGTCGGAGACATCCAGTTGACCGTCGATGTTTGCATCGCCGCGGATAATCGCAAGACCCGCAGCAACCGGTGCAGTGACGGCCACCACGATGCTGGCCGTAGCCGTGCCACCGTGACTGTCATCGACAACGTACAGGATCGTATCGCTGCCAGTGAAGTTGTCATCTGCAGTGTAGGAGAGCGTACCGTCGGCATTGATCACCGCTGAACCGTGGAACGGCCCGCTGACGAGACTTGCCAGGGTCAGGGGGTCACCATCCGGATCGGAATCGTTCGCCAGAGGTGCGATCTCCAGCGTCTCTCCGCCGGTGACCGACAGGTTCGCGTCGTTGATCGCCACCGGCACGTCATTCACCGGCAAGATGTTGAACACCAAGGTACCCGCCCCGGAACTGAGCGTCCCACCTTCGATCACATCGTCTGTGACCTCGTATGAGAACTGGTCAGAACCGTGGTAGTTCGGATTCGGTGTGTAGACGAGGGCCGTGATGTTGTTGTTCACATCAGAGTCGATCGTCACCTGACCATTGATCGGTTGCCCGACATTGATGATCCGCAGGGGCTCCCCGTCCGCATCACTGGCGGCTGACAGAATCAGACTGGCGGCGACATTCTTGACTCCATCCTCGGCCATCGGGAGCACGGGGAGTTGACCTGCATCCGGCACGTCATTGACGGCCAGAACATTGACCGCAACCGTTGCTGTCGACTGCCCACCATTGCCATCGTGCATGGTGTAGGTGAACAGATCATTACCATTGGCATTCGGATTTGGCGTGTAACGGATGGTGCCGTCGAGCTGCAAGCTCGAGACGCCACGAATACCCTGAGAAACCGAAGCGACCATGAGAGTGTCGTTATCGACATCCGTGTCGTTGGCGAGCACATCAATATCGATGAACCCATCCTCGAGCAACTCATTGCCGAGATCGTCGGAAGCGATGGGACTGTCGTTGACCGGAAGGATCACGACACTGATGGTACCGATGTCATCCAGGGCACCGTCCGATGCGGTGTAACTGATCAGCAGCGGGGTGATACTGGTAGCATCCGGATCCGGATCGATGGTGACATTACCGTTCATATCCCATGTGACGGTGCCGGGGAATCCAGCCTGCGGCTCCAGGGCGATGACCCTGAGCTGATCGTTGTCCACATCGAGATCGTTGAGAAGCACATTCAATGTTGCAGTTGTGTCCTCGAGCATCACCACTGTATCGATACCCGTCACTGGCTGGTCGTTGACTGGAATGACCAGAACATCGACGACACCGGTGTCAAAGGCACCGAACGGATCGGTGACGATGTACTGGAAGTTGGCCGTCAGGCCAAGCGCCGAGTCCGGTAGCGGCGTGAAGCGCAGGACCCCTCCAGCGAGCACCTGAACCGTTCCTTCGAAGGCAGCGGTGGTCGGAATCGACACCGTCATGTTATCGCCTTCAGGATCGTAATCGTTGGCCAGCACATGAATATCAACAGCATGATCTTCGAGCGTCTGCACCGAATCGTTCATCACGCGCGGAGCATCGTTGATCGGATTGATGGTGATGGTGACCGAGGCGGATGCTTCAGTACCCTTCGAATCAGTGATGGTGTATGAGAAGGAATCGGATCCGTTTGCATCCAGTTCGGGAGTGTAGAGCAGATTGCCACCAGGCAGGATCTCGACCGTGCCGAGCAGGCCATCCGTGGCGCTCGTGACCTGAAGCGTATCGAAATCCGCATCGGTGTCGTTGAGCAAGACCGCCAGATTTGCCTGATGATCCTCGTCGATGGTAGCCACATCGTCAGTCGCCACCGGGGCACTATTATCGACCCAGAATCGAACGACAGAGACGTCGGATCCACCATTTCCATCATCGATGGTGTAACTCCATGCACTCAGGCCAGGACCCGCCGGAAGGAAGGACCAACCGGTAGCGGTCTGAGTCATGGTTCCCGGGGAAACTCCCGGTGCCACCTCTGTGATGGATGTGACGGTCAGCGGGTCATTATCGACATCATGGTCGTTAGCAAGCAGCAACGCTTCGGTGAAGAGGAACTCAGCACCGGATGCCATCGTGACCTCGTCGATCTGACCACTCGGGTTGTCGTTGACGGCAGTGATGGAAACACTCACCGAACCACGGGAAACACCGCCATGACCGTCGGTCACGCTGTAGAAGAACTCGTCGGGACCATTGTAATCCTGGGCCCCCTGGAAGATCACCTGTGCACCTGCGGAGGTGACGGTACCCCCTTCTCGGCTGGTTCCCTCGACCATGAACACCTCGAGGGTGTCGAGATCAGGGTCACTATCGTTCAACAGCAGATCAGCCAGGGTCATCGCCGTTGCGGTGTCCTCGATCGCGGCGAGGCTATCGGCCACTGCCAGTGGGCCCGTGTTGGTCGCATCGCAGGCGATCCCTTGCAAGCCATCGGCAACCGGAGGGAAAATCCTGGCTCCTGGCGAATTCGGCTCGGGATCCAGAACATCGCCGGGTCCAAACGGATGGAATGAGTACATTATTTCCGCTGCGAAGGGAGGAACTCCGTTGTTGATGGAGTGCTGTACCCAGTCAGGATCGCCGGAGGCCGGGAACGGATCCAGCCCCAGAGATCCCATCGGAACCACATTTGGATCTTCGCAGGCCAGGTCACCATTGATCTCCGCGCAGCCACCGACGCCGAGACGGCGATCGAGGTTCCACGGAATGCCTGCGAAGATGAACGGGAAATCAGTCTTGTTGAGATTGATCTCGCCGAATTCCGGATGTCCAACACCGGAAGGGGTGATGTACATGCCGTGTTGCGCCTCGCGACCGAGCATATCGACCGGAAATACACCGGGATTCAACTCGAGACGGTGACGCGAATAGCCGATGATCTCGCGTTGGATGGGCGCCTGTAACGCCACCTCTTCGGCCATCGTGCCGCCATTGGGGCAGACAAGAAAACCAGCGTTCAGGAGGTTTCCACAGGGGCCGTGTCCCGGCACCACCGGGGCACCGAGCAGGAAGTCGACATCGTAGCCGACCTTCATGATGCCACCAGCGTTGGGAGGCATGCCATGGAACCGTGTGCCGATGTTTCCGACCGTCGAACCCCATGGGTACTCGACATCTTCACCGGAAACCGGATCCTTGTGGAGCTTGTAAAAATCGACCCAGGAAGAATCGAGAGTCGTGAACGCAATGCAGAGCGACTTGATCCTGGCGTTATCGAAGGGCGGAGTATCGCACTCCACCTCTGCCCAGATCATGTGGTCGGGCTGATCGGGTAGGTCCTTGGTCTTGAGACCCAACTGCACTCCACCACCGTATGTGGAGAAGAAACGGACACCGTTGATGACCTCGAAGTTACCCTCGACACCGATCGGATCCCCCACCACAACCGGCACGAAGAACCTGGAGTCCGGCACAGTTCGTTCGCGTGGCCCTGTAAGCTCACGGTTCCACATCGGGCAGAATTCGTCACCCGCTCCAGTAGCCGGATCCGCACCGGCATCACGGGCTGGATCGGAAATGTCGCTACTGGGAATGCACACCGGATAGCCGGTCGAAAATGTCATCGAGTAGTTGTCGGGATCGGTGCAGAAACGAGGATCGGGACTGCAGTTGCTTCCATTTGCAGGATCACAACCGAGGCCAGACTGGATCGACTGTCTGGATTCGGGGTCGTTGAACCTGACGATGACGCCTCGCTTGTCGGTACCACCGTCTACCGAGGGCTTCGCGTTCAGCGTGCCATTGACGACAATGTAACCCTGAGCGTGATCGATATAGGAGACATAGCCACCGACTGTCGTCGGAAGGATTCCCCCTTCGACGTTTCCGATAATCGACTTGTTGATGAAGATATCGCCCGCGATGGTGTATCCATCCTCTTGACGGTTACAGATCGCCTGCAAGCCACCGCCCTGAAGGCCCTTGCTACGCAGGCACTCATCGGTACTTCCCAGCCCTGACTCGCCCAGTGCGGCACAGCCAGCGGGAGCACCAGCCATCAGGTCCCTGATCGTCAGCCGGTTGGCGGGAAGATCGATGAGCAGATTCGCAGGAACCCTCACCGCAGTACCATCTGCGATGATCCATCCGGCCGAGAACATGTCGGTCATGTCGTCGACAAAGATGTGCTCGATCTCACCCAGAATCACGACCGCCCGTGCCGTCGGGGGAGGGCTTTCCGAAACCTGGCCTTGCGCCGGAGCGGCTGCGAACATTGTCGCAATCGCCACCAGCAGGGCGAGGGATCTCGTGAGAGATATCATCCTAGCCTTCTTTCTATCTAGTTGGTTGAACATGTTGTCCACTCTCCTGTTTTCCAAGATGCCAATAATCTTCATGCGCTCACTGCGTCACTTCGAAGCTGATGGTGCCGGTGGTCACACCGCCATGAGCATCAGTCGCAGTGAAGGTGAAGGATTCATTTCCGACAAAACCAGTCGCCGGCGTGTAGACATAATCTGCACCAACCAGAGCCAGTGTTCCGCCTGCAGTACCAGGGTCGAAGGTGATGCTGAGGTGATCCCCATCTGCATCCGTCGCCATATCTGCTTCAGCCACGATCAAGGCCGTGTCCTGGAGCACTGCGATACCTGTCGCACCCGGTAGCGTTGCCTGAGGCACAGCATTGAAGCCCTCACAGGGGCCGATCAGAACTGGAAGTTCGATCGGCACTCCGGGAGCAGGCTTCAGATCGGTCGCGTAACTGGTGATCACTCCATCAGGTGTGGCGAAGGGAATCATCGTGATCAGCGTCTCGGCTCCATTGGTCGGGTCGCCATCCAGATCGGCGAACTCGAAGGGCCAGTAGCCGAAGATCCGCTCCATGTTGGTCGGCACGAAGGTGAATGCGAGCACGGCTCCAATACCGACGCAGTCGGCAGAACCGGCACATTCCGGATCGAAGCAGTCGATCAGGTTATCGCCATCGTTATCGAGTCCATCGGCACAGAGGCCCACTTCACCGATCTCGCCACCTGCCTGATCGAGCGCGACACAGAGCGCATCCAGATCGCATTCGATATCCTCACAGTCGATGGCCAGGTCGCCATCGTCGTCGATACCGTTTCCGCAGATCTCTCCGAGCACGGTATCAACAGCGTCATCCTCGGGAGGAAGCGGTAGGTTTTGACCACCCTGGATTCCGGTCATCGGGTTGACGCCGGAGTAGGGGAAGGGATCGAGGTGCAGGTCTCCTACGGGAATCGCCGAGGTATCCTCACAATCGACCACTCCGTCATCGTTGTCATCCCAGCAGCCACCAGGGCCGAGGCGACGATCCAGATTCCAGTTTTCACCGGCGAAGATCATCGGCATCCACATGCGGTTGAGATCGATCTCGTCCCATTCCGGGTGCCCGGTGCCGGCAGGAGTCAGGTACTGGTCGTGTGTCCAGGCATCTCCCTGGATGTTGTAGGCCTCGATACCGGGATCGAGATTCGAGCCATGCACGGCCACGAACAGACACTCCCGCGTGATCGGAGTCAGCAGTGCGAACTCCTCACTGATGTTTCCGCCCTGCGGGCAAACATCGTAGCCGGAAGCGTTCAGGTGGGTGCATGGCGAACTGCGGGGACCGACGGGAGCTCCCTTGAGGAAGTCGACATCGTAGGTGACCTTGAAGACCCCTGCGCGTCCCAGGCCGATACCATGGTTGACCGTAGTCGGGTTGTTGCGGGTACTTCCGATCAAACGCTCGTGGTTCTCGTTGGTCGCAGGATCGACATCCATCGCGTAGATATCGACCTGTGAACTATCGAGAGTAGAGAATCCGATCAGCAGCACCTTGACGCGCTCATTGGCGAATCCTGGCGCATCCCATTCCACCTCATCAGCCATGATGTAGGAGGGCTGTGTCGTATCGTCACGAGTCGTGATGGCCTTGCCATTGACCATGGTGTGGCAAGAGAAGAAGCTCTGACCGTGGATGTTCTCGACATTTCCTTCTGCGGAAACAAAGTCTCCCAGTTGCACGGGAGCCTGGAAGCGAGAATCTACCGCTTCGGTTCCATTGCCGCGAACCGGGCCTTCCCGGTTGAAGTTGGGACAGAACTCATCCCCTTCACCGTTTGCGTCGGATCCGCTGGTGCGGGCGCCTCCGGTGACGGTACTGGGGATACACATCGGGTATCCATTGGAGAACACAACGGTGTAGTTCTCGGGATCATTTCCAAAGCGAAGATCTGGACTGCAGTTGGGCATGCCATCGGTACACCCGAGACCGGACTGGATCGTATGGACTGCGTCTATATCGTTGATCCTGACCATGGTTCCGGTGCCGTCGATGCCCATTTCTCCATTGATGCAAAGGTATCCCTCATCGTGGTGGATGAAGGTGACGTCTCCGGTGAGGAAGTCTGTACCCTTCTGGATGAAGACAAATCCTGCGATGATGCGGCCGTCGGCCATCTGGTTGCCGAGCATGTCGGCAATCGCTCCACCTCGTCCGCGGACGGTGCTGTCTCCCTTGGCGAGTCCGGTCTCACCCAGCGCGAGAGCCTCGGGTGGTGACTGTGCAATGATTTGCTGAAGCGTCAGTCGGTTGGCAGGCAGGTCGATCAGGGTGTTGGCTGGAATGATCCAGGCCTGCCCCGCAACGACCAGGGTTCCGGCAGAGAAGGGGTCGTTAGGATCATCGACCGAGATGAACTCGATCTCTCCAGAGACCGCAGCCCCGGTGATTCCCTCGGTAGCTTCTCCGACGCCATTTTGCTGTGCTGCTACGAATGCAGGCATCAACAGGACAATGATTGCAAGTAGGACCTTGCGGTGGATCTGATTGGTGACCATCTCGCAGATTCTCCCTCCATCGGTGTCATCAGTTGCCTGATGACGACATTGGTAGTTCGTCATATGAAATTTCCATCCCTGTTCTCTGGACCCGGTCGAGCAAACCGGGAATGAACACCTCCGACAGATGGCCTCAGAGCCATCCCAATAACTCCTGGCGATTCAAACGCTCAGGAAGGGCACCTTTCCGCATGCAAACTTACAATTTCGCATACAACACTCATGCCCTGAAAGAAATCCTAGCAATATGTCACGATTCAAACAATCGCTGAGTTCAAAAATTGACCTCTGATTGAGTAGTGTTACAAAAAGTACAGGTAAGTACTGTTGACAACATCCAAGCAGGCACTAGTTCCCAGATACACTGCTGGTGACGCGATGATTTGGCACCTACTGGCTTCCATGAATCAACTTTACCTGACTCACCTGACCCTCCTTCAATTCGTTCCATGAATATGATCTTGGCCTTAATATCCTTGGCTGATCCTTGCCGTATCCCCATTACTTGAATAGGATCGTATTGACTTGAGGAAAAGACGAGCTGTTCGCTCCGAGTGGGAACTCGGTGCGCTCGTTCTGTTTGTTACCGGGGGTGTTTTATTTCGCTCCGTGGCACGGGACGCCGTCCGGTCGCCCCCCGACCGGCACGAATCGGCTGTGGCCCTGCTCGGGAGTATGTACAGATCCGGATCGAGTGCCAGGCCCATAGGTGTACCTGGTGAACCCGACCCGGAGTGCAGGTCGAGAGTGGAGAGTTGTGTTGAAGACAATCATCAAGTTCGTGTGGCTGTTGCTGGTCGTGGCACTGTATACACCGACCTCGGCTCAGACCGCCGATCCAGAGTTTTATCCCGTCCCGTGCAACAGAACCATCACTGCTGACGTCATCGCCCTGGATCAGATGATCTGGTACAACCGATTTGGTGCCAGAGATCCCCACGGGATGATCTTCGCCCTCGCCAGCGATGTCATCCCCATCTCTCCGGGAAGCGCCATCTCGCCCGGCAATGTACGCCTCAAGAGCAACAAGCGGCCTCGACCGCTGGTGCTGAGAGCCAATGTCGGAGATTGCCTGGAGATCACGCTGACCAACCTGCTCAGCACCACTCCCCCGAACAATGGCATCGGTGGCTTTGATTCCAATAACGCAACCAGGACGATCGCATTCCATGTCAACGGCCTGGAACCATGCTCTCCATCGAGCGAGGGCCTTGCCCTGGGGGCCAATCAAGTCGCACCCCTGGCTGCCATGCAGACGAGTATGTTCCGCTTCTACTGCACCAGAGAAGGGCAATTCCTCTTCAACTCCCCATCGTCGAGCCTCGGCGGAGAGGGTGCCCAGGGCGCCATCGCCCGCGGCTTGTTCGGTGCAGTCACCGTTCAACCGGAAGGTTCGACCTGGTACCGATCACAGGTGAGCGAGTCGGTGCTGGCTTCAGCGACCACGGGATTCAATCCCAACGGGACGCCACAGATCGACTACAACGCCACAGATGCCAGCGGCAAGCCGCTGTTGCGGATCCTCGATGACAACCTGAACACGGTCCACTCCGACCTCACCGCGCTGGTCGTACCTGGCGGCGAGGACTGCCTCGACGCCCCGCCGTCGGGCACCTGCGGAGATCCTTACCGTGAGTTCGTGATCATCTTCCACGACGAGATCGGCATCACCCAGGCCTACCCCGTGCTCCAGGAAGACAATCTCTATAAAGGTGTTCGCGATTCCTTTGCCATCAACTACGGAACCGGTGGTATGGGTGCTCCCGTGCTCGCCGTCCGGATGGGAGATGGTCCTGCGAGGAACTGTGGCGAATGCAAGTTCGAGGAGTTCTTCCTCGAGTCGTGGGCCAATGGCGATCCTGCGATGCCGGTCACGAGAAATCCTGTCAGCGGCGTCGTCGAGAGTGCGACATACAGCGACGACCCGTCGAATGTCTATCACTCCTACCTCAATGACGGGGTCAGGTTCAGAAATCTGCACATCGGTTCAGAGACTCATGTGTTCCACCTTCACGCTCATCAGTGGTTGTTGGAACCGAGGAACCCGAACTCGAGCTACATCGATTCCCAGTCGATTGCCCCGGGTGGCAGCTACACCTACGAGATCAATTATTCCGGCAGTGGAAACCGCAACAAGACTCCCGGTGACAGCCTATTTCACTGCCACCTGTATCCTCACTTCGCCCAGGGGATGTGGAGCCTGTGGAGAACCCACGATGTGTTCGAGGATGGATCCCCATCGAGAAACTTGCCTGACGGAGAGATTACTCAGGGCACACCGGTTCCAGGGCTCGTGCCGTTGCCGGGCAAGGCGATGCCGCCGGTTCCGACCTCGGAGTTCCCAGGATTCCCGCATTACATCGCGGCAGAAGCTGGACATCGTGCACCTCAACCGCCGCTGGAGATGGTTCACGACGGAGGTCTGCCACGACACCGCATCAAGTCCAGCACCGTCATCGATGGCGAGGCCGGGATTACAGCCAACTACCTGCTCGATCCCGTGTTCCAGCGTGTCAACAGCAACGATCCACACCCGGCCAAGACCGGCTTCAGCAGGGTCATAGAGACCGCAGAGATCGAACTGCTCCCCCCCGGTGGAACCACCCTCGAGGTCGCTGCCCAGGATTTCCACGCCGGAATCCTCGGCACCACTGCGGTGGATGTGACCGACTCCCACAACTGGCCCGGGCGCGGATACCCGTCCTTCGACAGTGCTGGAAACCCCGGCTTCTTTGTCGTCAACGGTCGTGCACCTCAGGCGGGAGCGCCCTTCGCAGATCCCTGCCCCGATCATTTCATCGATGGAAGCGGCCTGAACCGACCGGTGGGAACTCGCACCTACAAGGCTGCCTACATCCAGTTTGACATGACCATCAACGAACTCGGCTGGCACGATCGCCAGGCTCGTATCGCAGTCCTCAACCAGGATGTGATGCCGACTCTCAACGGAACCCGGGCTCCGGAACCACTCTTTTTCCGCGCCAACTCCGGCGAGTGCATCGTGTTCGAATCGACCAACCTGTTACCGAACAATCTCAACCTCGATGATTTCCAGATCTTCACGCCGACCGACATCATCGGTCAGCACATTCACCTCGTGAAGTTCGATGTCACATCCTCCGATGGAGGTGCCAACGGATATAACTACGAGGACGGTACCTTCTCGCCGGAAGAGGTGCGGGAGAGAATCCATGCCAACAATGTCTGGCAGATCACCAACAACGGTGGTCAGCAACTGCTGGCAGAGGAATCCCATCCGGTCTTCGGTCCAGGCCCCAATGATGAGTGGATGGGCGCTCAGACCACTGTACAGCGCTGGTGGGCCGACCCCCTTGTCAACAATCAGGGAGACGACCGCACCATCCGTTCGGTCTTCACTCATGACCACTTCGGCCCCAGTTCTCACCAGCAGCATGGGCTATACGCGCTGCTGATCGTCGAACCGACCGACTCCATCTGGACCTACCCCAACGGCAACACGCTACTGGGAACCCGGCCCGATGGGGGTCCGACCTCCTGGGCCGCCAACATCCTGGCAGGTGTGCAGGGTGCAGACAGCATGCGGGAGTTTGTGTTCGAAACCGGTGAATGGATGCCAGTTTATGACGGCGCCAACATGCCCATCAATGCACCCAGATCCCATCTGCAGGATCAGGGACAGACAGATGGTGAAGACAACTTCCCCAACATGGCCGGCATGAACAACCCCGAGGCGATCTCGATGGGGGGTGGCGCACAGACCATCAACTACCGCAATGATCCTCCGACTCGCGGAACCGCCGGATCTGCCGCCAATGCAGCCTTCGATTCGTCCGTCTACGGCGACCCCTTCACTCCGCTGGCTCGTACTTACGAGGGAGACGATGTGAAGATTGCTCTCGTCCACGCTGCTCAGGAGGAGTTCCACACCTTCACGGTGACCGGCAACCGGTGGCTGAAGGAAGGCTCCAACCGCAATTCGGGATTCACCAACATGCAGTTCTACGGCATCTCGGAGCACTTCGAGATGTATTTCAAGATCGGCGATGGATTGAGACACACCGCCGGTAGCCATGGTGCCACCGACTACATGTATCTCGATTCGGTCGACAGTGGTGCCAAGGAAGGTATCTGGGGAATCATCAGAGCCTATCATGATCCTGAACCAGGGCTCGCATATCTGCCCAATAACTCCGGCGCAACACCTCGGCCGCAGCATCCGCTGCAGTCAGGATTTTGCCCGACCGGTCCCGGATCCCCGCCGATTCGCCCGATCAATATCCAGGCATGGCGCGCGGTCGATCTGCTCGGTGGTGCGGGTCTGGTCTACAACGAAAAGTTCTCTCTGTTCGATCCCAACGCGATCATATACATCCACGAGGAGGATATGATCCCGTTCATGACCGGACAGAAGGAAGTCGATCCGCTGGTGATCCGAGCTGCCGCAGGAGAATGCATCGAGGTGACCCTCACCAACATGCTGCCGGCCAGCATCTCTCCGGGTATTGGCGTTCCGCGTCTCAATGGCATCGAATCGGTTCAGACCACGGTCGGACTCAACCCTCAACTGGTCGCTCACGACATGGGATCGGGCTCTTCGACCAATATTGGCTGGAACCCGGACAGCCTCGCCGGACCTGGCGACATCAAGCACTATGCCTGGTACGCCGGAGCCATCCACGCTCAGCCTGACGGCACCGTGGAATATCAGCCGATCGAGTTCGGCGTCACGAACCTGCGCTCCTACGGCGATCTGTTCAACCATCACAAGCACGGCCTGTTCGGCTCGCTGGTGATCGAACCGGCCGGATCGCAGTGGTTCTACGACTACCATGATGGCAACGGCTATGTCGAGGCGAAAAGTGGCTACGAGGCGGACATCCTCGACCAGGATGGGCTGATGCTCTACAGAGAATATGTGCTGCAGGTTCAGGACTCGTTCCCACGTCTTGCCAAGGGACAGATCAACTTCCGTCTCGATGAGGACCAGCTGGAGAACACGGCAGGATACAACTACCGCACCGAACCCACCTGGCTGCGCCAGGGGATCAGCACTTCGCCGCCATGGGTCGCCCAGGGCTTGATGGACAATTCACTCGTGTTCAGTTCCACATCCGCTCTGACAGGCTGTCTCAACCTGCCATGCCTCGACCCCGCGACCCCCGGTTGCGATGCAGAAGCGGGCCAGATGGTGATGTTCCGTGTCGCCCAGGCGGGCGGTGGAGACAATGGCCACGCCTTCGGAGTCTCTGGCCACTCATGGCAACGGCAACCGTTCACTGACAATTCGACCAGGATCGGCCACAACCCTCAGAGCATGAGTATCGGTGGATCGGACCCGATCGGTCCCCAGTCGCACCTGAATGTGCTGGTCAAGGCGGGCGGAGAAGCCCGTTCTGCAGGCACCTACATGTATCGGATGTTGGATAGTTTCGCCTTCTCGGGCGGCTGCTGGGGACTGCTCAAGGTCTCACCCTATGTCAGAATCCCTGCCGAGCCGATCTCGGACCTCGTTTGCAGTACCCTTCCTGGCATCGGTGCGCAGTTGAACTGGACTCCATCGGGACTCGATTATGTCACGATGGAAATTTACCGTAACAACCTGTTGCTCTCGATCATGCCCGGCACGGCGACCAGTTACCTCGATGAAATCGCGGTTCCAGGGACCTATGTCTACTCGGTGGTCGCGGTCAACCAGGACCTTCCTTCCACGGAAGTCAGTTGCAATGTGACCATCACGCCGCCCGCTCCAGGTGCGTTCACCTGTCTCCCCATCAGCGGTGGAGCAGCACTCGCCTGGGAAAATCAGACCCTCTACGACGAGATCGTGGTGGTCCGTGATGGATCCGAAGTCGGCAGACTTGCCGGCGATCAGACCTCGCACACCGACCCGATCGATCCAGGTGGCTACATCTACTGTGTCGTCGGCATCGTCAACCTGGTCGATTCTCCATCGGGAGACTGCGCCATGGCGCTGGCCCCGACACCGCCGGTCATCGATCCGGTGACGGTGGTCGATCCCTGCAGCAACACATTTGCCCTCAGTTGGACCAACACCACTGTCATGACCTCGATCATAGCGACCCTCGATGGAGTCTTGCTCGCGAACCTACCGGGAGAAGCGACCTCGATGAGTGTCACTCTGGACGCCCTCGGCACCCAGCTGTTTTGCCTGACCCCGGTCGCCGATGGAGTCAACGGTGCATCTTCCTGCCTCGACATCACGGCAGAAGGAGTGACCACTACTTCGCCGACCGTCGTCGACATCAGCATCGATCCTGCCACCTATCTCGCGACCATCCAGTGGGACTCGCCGACCCAGATGGGTCAGTGGGATGTGACGGTCGATGGGGTGCCGGTCGCATCGCTGCCGGGCAGCACCCTCGAGGTCACGATTCCGATCGAGAACTCGGGGCCGTTCACCGTCTGTGTCGGAGGAAACACCATCTGCGACGATGCGGTCGTGCCCACCTGTGGTGAAGCGATCGCTCCGCAGCGCTTCCAGCGTGGCGACACCAATGCAAATGGGGGTCTCGACCTGGGAGATGTGGTGCAAACGCTCAACATCGTCTTCGGCGGTTCTCCGGCACTGTGCATGGATGCAGCGGATTGCAATGACGACGGCGGCGTGGACATCACCGATGCGATCTTGCTGGTGAACTACCTGTTCGTCGGAGGCGAAGGACCGGCAGCACCCACTACCGAGTGCGGTGCCGATCTGACGCCGGACACGCTCGAATGCGTTTCCTTCACCAACTGCCCCTAGTGTCAACTGTACCCGCCGACCTGATCCGCAACCTGCGGATCTGGTCGGCGGCGATATGATGGTCGCATGGACTCACCCAACGGGCCCTTGAACAGGTGAAACGATGACCATGACTCGCGCACTGCTACTGATGTCTCTCGTGACAATCGTCTGCATCTGGGCATCGAATGCGGCGATGGATGCATCGCCGGGCCCCGATGCGATGGCGATGTCTTCGCAGGTCTCCGGGTCCCCTTCTCAGGAGCCGCAGGAGCCACCCTGTTGCGAAGAGGACAAGCAGCCGACCCCGAAGACGGATGACGAGGAGTGCTGCGAACAGGAGGCGATACAGGAGCCCAAAAAAGATGAAGACTGCTGCGAAGATGAAGCTTCGCGCGCCACCGCCTTCATCGAGGCTCCAAAATTTGCCGACCTTTCGGTGCTCGACCAGGACGGCCAGCGAGTTCAGTTCCACACCGATCTGATCGCCGGCAAGACGGTGCTGATCAATGTCTTCTTCAGCACCTGCACCACCGTCTGTCCGCCGCTGACCGCCACCATGCGCAGGGTTCAGCAGCTGACGAAGGAGCAGCACGGCGACGCCATCCGCATCATCTCGGTCAGTGTCGATCCCGCCAACGATACGCCCGCACGCATCAAGAAGTTTGGAGCCCTGTTCGGCGCGGAGCCGGGATGGAGCTTCATCACCGGCGACAAGCCGACGATGGATCAACTGCTTCGTTCACTCGATGCGGCCACCGGAGACATCACACAGCACACCGCCACGGTGCTGATCGGCAACGATCAGACCGGCGAGTGGGCTCGCACCTACGGGCTCTCCAGCGCCGACGGCATCGCCGAGATCGCCTCCGGCATCGAACAGCGAGCGGCGGTCTTCCGTCGCCTCGCAGAGGCCTCCGAGTACTTCCCCAACAACGTGCTGGTCGATCACGACGGCAACTCCCTGCGCTTCTTCGACGACCTGCTGCGCGACCGACTGGTGTTGATGCATGTGCTGTTCACCCGTTGCACCGGCGTCTGCCCCCCCATCATCCAGAACCTCAAGAACACCTGCGCGATCCTCGAGGATCGCCTCGGCCCCGAGGTGGTGATCCTCTCCATCACGGTCGATCCGGAGTTCGACAACGTCGAGCGGATGAAGGCGTACCACGATGACGCCGAGTTACCCGACGATGGCTGGCTGCTGCTCGGTGGAGAAGAGGCGGATGTGAAGCAAGTGCTGACCAAGATCGGCGCCTGGACCTCCCTCAAGGAGGAGCACAACGGCTGGCTGATCCTCGGCAACACCCGCACCGGCGACTGGCGCAAACTACAAGCGATGGCATCGCCACTACAGATTGCCGACATGGCAAGAGAGATGCTGGGAGAAAGCGTCCCCGTCCCGACCCCAGAAACCGCCACCCGCGAGAAGTAGGCGGCGGGCACGCCGGCGCTCGACACCACTCACTCGTCCCTCACCGCAGTACCGCTACTCCCCTACTCAAACGACTGGTCGTGCAACTTCCAGTACGCCTTCGTCCCCTTCAGTTTGTCGTTCTGCTGGGCGAAATCGATGGCCTTCTTCCCATCCGTATCCTTCGCCAGCGGGTCGGCGCCCTTTGCCAGCAGCAGCGTGACCATCTCCGGGGTCTTGGAGTAGCCCGCGGCGAGCATCAGCGGGGTCCTGCCGATCCTGTTCCGCGCCTCGACCTCGGCACCCTGATCCAGCAGTAGCGTGACGATCTCCGGCGTCGAGGAGTAGAGGGCAGCATGGATCAGCGGCGGCGAGCCGTAGTCATCCCTCGCGTCGACCTCGGCACCCTGATCCAGCAGTAGCGTGACGATCTCCGGTGTCGAAGAGGACCCGGCGG
>QNYK01000096.1 GCA_003973385.1 Bacillota bacterium
CAGGGCGGATTTGCTGGCATGGATGCCGAAACGATCGGCAACACCTTCGGCTCGGTCTTTGCGGATGGCAATTTGAATCTCGGCTGGCATACCGCTTTCATGATGCTGACGATCGCCATCGTCCTCGGTGGTGTCCGCCATGGTGTCGAACGCATCGCACGAATCCTCATGCCCTTGCTGTTTGTGATGTTGCTGGTACTGCTGGGACTGGCGATGCAATCGGATGGATTCGCTGAAGCCTTCTCCTTCATCTTCTCTCCAGACGCCTCCAAACTGACACGGGCAGGTGTACTGGAGGCACTGGGACACTCCTTCTTCACCCTTTCTCTGGGCATGGGAGCGATGATCACTTACGGCTCCTATCTGAAGAAGAAGGAGGACATCGTCAGCGCCTCCGTGGTCATCTCGATCCTCGATACCGTCATCGCACTGGTCGCCTGCATGGTGCTTTTTCCGATCATCTTTTCCTATGGCATGGAACCGGGGGCGGGCCCAGGGCTGGTCTTTGTCAGCCTTCCCATCGCTTTCTCGCAGATGGCCGGCGGAGCCATCTGGGCAACGGTGTTCTTCGCATTACTGGTCTTTGCAGCGCTCACCAGCGCCATCTCGATGCTGGAAGTGGTGGTCTCGACCGTCATCGACGAAACTCGCCTCCGCCGCACCGCAGCGACCCTGTTGTGCGGAACAGCCATCTTCTTGTTCGGGATTCCATCGGCACTGTCTGGAACTGATGGGTTCGCGGGCAAGGAATTCGAGGACCTCACCGCTGGTATCTTCGGCGAAGGAAAAGGCAAGAACTGGTTCGACACCTTCGACTATCTGGCTTCGAACTGGCTACTGCCACTGGGCGGATTGATGATTGCACTGTTTGTCGCCTGGAGGGCCGGGGCTGCTGCACGAGAGAAGGGATTCAACGAGGGTACGCGCTTCCAGAACCTGTACGTCGCGTGGCTTCTGCTGCTTCGCTTCCTGGTTCCCATCGGTGTCGTGGCTGTACTGCTGCATGCCCTCGAGGTCATCTAGGCTCCGATCAGGAGAAGAGCATGGAAGGTTCAGATGCACAGGTTTGCGGCCTCGCGATCCGTCCCGGCAAACGAGCAGCACTGGAAGAACGGTCGTCATTGCAATTGACGCCTACTTCTGGAGTCGTGGATGACCACGGCAGCGTCCCACGACGACACCTGACCATCCTCGCCCGGTCACAGTGGCAGACGGTATGCCAGCAACTGGGACACGATCTCCCGTGGACCATCCGACGTGCCAACATGCTGGTTTCGGATATCGAATTCGATGCTGAATGGAGCGGTAAGACGCTGACGATCGGCGATGTGAAGCTGCTCGTTCATGGAGAATTGACACCCTGCCATCGGATGGAAGAACAGGTCACCGACCTGCACGATCTGCTACTTCCCGACTGGCGCGGTGGAATCTTCTGCGAGGTACTCGATGAGGGAGAGATCAAGATCGGCGACTCGCTGGAGATCCTCGACGGCAGCTAGTGATCCAGCATCCGGATGAAGGCGGCTATGATGGTCGGATCGAGCGCCCCGTGCTCGGAGATGATGAACTCTCGCAGTACATCGAAGGCTCGCTGTCTCGGCCTGCCCCCATCTCCTGATGTTCGCTGGTCGAAAGCGATGGCGACACAGGCGATGCGCACCCCGATCGTCATCCGCTCCGGTCCCCAGCCGAGCTGACCTGCCCCATCGATGCGCTCTTTCCACCCCTCGATGATGGCCAGTGCCCCGCCGGAAAGTGCAGGGGCCATCGATCTGGCTGAATCGGTTAAGAACAACTCGTGCAGCAACAATCCGCAGATGACATCCTGGAGCAAGCGAGGTTGTGCCACTCCCATTCCATCCGCGAGCCGAGCTCCGTAGTGAGCGATTCTCCAGCTCCGATCATGGGCGTCCGGATCTGCCCTCAGGATCGATTCCATCTGATCGAGAAGCATCGGAAGTGGTCCCTCGCCAGATTCATGGCTCGACTCGATGGAATCGTCGCTATCAGGGTCATGCTGCCAGTGACCCAGAACTGCTTCCTTGAGATAGCGCTGATAACAACGCCGATCGGCTCGTCGGATCCAGACCAGATCGCTGCCCGCCTCGAACAGTTGCCGACACAGATCGAGATCGAGCATCTCACCACCCCGGCGACACAGTACCGACTCGGAATCGAGACGAAGGTACAAGGCCATCGGTGACGGCATGCCGGGTGCAAGAACTGCCAGAGGAATTGGCTGTAAGTCGTGGGCTGCCAAGATGGGATCGGCAGTATCGGCGATGACTGGACCTTCATGCCGATGAGTTTCATCGAAGTCGAGACGATGCGACGGGCACTCCACAGATCCTCCTCCTGGATCCACGCAGGGATCAGGCGGATGACCCGATCGAGATCCAGCCAGGAAACGGTCGTGGAAAGTGATCAGGTCTTCCGGGGAAGAATACCATCGTCGACAGGACTAGGCCCAGATGACGCCCTCGAGGGCATCTCGCGACTCCTTCGCGGCTTCCTGCACCACCTCTTGCCACGGTCGGTCAGGCTGTTTCTCGAACGCTTGCACGATACCTCGACTAGAGTTGACGAGTGCGCCCAGACCCTGTCCGTCAAACGCCCCGGCGATGTCACCGATGCTACCGCCCTGCGCACCGATTCCAGGGATCAACAGGAAAGAACCCGGAGCCGCTTCGCGCACCTGGCTGATCTCCTCGGGATAGGTCGCTCCCACCACGAGACCGACACCATGATATCCACAATCTCCTCGTGACCCTTCGCCCCAGCCATCTGCTGCCCGAGCGACCTGCTCGAAGATGGGAATCTCATCTCCAGGTCTTTTTTGAAACTCGCCACCGCCCGGATTGGAGGTGCGAGCGAGCACGAAGACGCCCCGCCCACCATCGCGAACGCGGCAGAAAAAAGGTTCCAGCGAGTCAGAACCCAGATAAGGATTGACGGTCAGAGCATCCACATAGGGACCCAGGGTTCCGGGTTCATCGCCGAGTAGTGCCTCTGCGTAAGCCTCGGCTGTGGACCCGATATCTCCTCGTTTGGCATCGAGGATGACCGGAATACCGTGCTCCGATGCGCTGCGACAGACGGTCTCCAGCGCCTTCCAGCCGCGCCAACCCCATCGTTCGAAGAAGGCGACCTGAGGCTTGACTGCAGCAGCCAATCCCGCCACCGCTTCGATCACACCGACGCCGAGATGCGTCAGCGCGTGCTCGGGATCATCCGTCTCGATCCCATCGGGCAAACAATCGAGCCGAGGATCGATACCGACGACCAACCGACTCTCGATGCTCTGGATGCGCGCCGTCATGCGGTCTGAAAAGTGGCCTTCCTTGCTCATCCTGCTCCCCCGCTCAATCACTCAGGTCATCGATGCTGGACGACTCCAGTACCTTCTCGGCCCGGGATCGGCTCGATTGAAATCGATCAGCAATCTCTTCCCGAAGCGATGAGTCCAACCCGGAATCCGCGAGGCAAGCCTCACCATCGTTGTAGGCACCGATCGCCTGCGAGGCGAAACCAGAAGCGAGGAACGAATCGCCGACCACCAGGTAACCCTCCCACGGATTCTCCGGGCCGTACATCAAGCGGTAGAAATGATCGAGCCCATCTTCATTCGCCTGGGCAACAAATCTGTCTCGGTGAAGATACAGCGAACGGATCAACACCGGGTCTGCCTTCCAGCGATGCATCAGTGCTTCCAGTGCCGTGGTCGCGACATCGTAGAGGTGTGCGATGCGGTGTACCTTTTGCGGAAACATGGAGTGTACCTCGTCGAGTACGGCCTTCTGTTCCAGCAGCAGGTCACGACCAGGAACGGCACCCCCTATCGAATCGGTGCCGTAGGTCAGGACATTGTAGTGCTCCTCCTTGAGGATGCTCAGCTCGTGAAAGATGTCATTGACGAGGCGATCGATGAAATCGGTGCTGTCCTCGGTGCGAAACAGTCGATGGCAAACTTCCTTGAGCGGCACAAGATATTCATCGCGCAACACTTCGAGATCCTGATTCGAAAGCAACTCGACCAGCTCGCGCGGAGACAGGCGGATCTCTTCACGAGGTTGATCCAGTTTCTCGACATAACTCTGGACCACTTCCTCGTAGCGATCATGGAGGGAGAAGAAGGCTCTTCGCGAGCGGTAGAATCGCTCGATGACCCTCCACACCAGAGATCCTTGTGTATCACCGAGCACCGCTTTGTGTCCTTTCCTGACCGGGGACCGACTCCGAAGCGATCTCTCGACAACGGACCCCCGAGATGAAGGCTTCCAGGATGAGGTCCCCATGCTCGGTGAGAAAGGACTCCGGATGGAATTGGACTCCCCAGGTCGCCTCTCCGGGGACACCCAACCCCATCACCATGTCGCTACCACTCCACGCAGTCACACGCAAAACGTCCGGCAGACTGTCCCTGACCACCGCCAACGAGTGATACCGGGCAGCCGAGAAAGGCACCGGAAGTGCCGAGAAGATGCCGCAGCAGTCGTGGTAGACCGACTCGGGCTTGCCGTGCGCCGGAACTCCGGTCGGCTCGACACGGGCTCCGAAGTGTTCGGCGATCACCTGGTGACCGAGACAGACACCCAGTACCGGAATACGGCGATGGAAGTACTCGAGCGCCTGGTGAGCCAGAGTCGCTTCTGCCGGTGCACCGGGGCCTGGAGACAGTAACAAGCGGTCAGGTTGGAGATCTTGTAGCTGCTCCAGGGTGAGTTGATCTGACAGCCTGACGGAGACCTGTACACCCGGCCTGGCCAGCGCCTGAACCAGGTTGTAGGTGAAGGAATCGTGATGATCGATCACCACGACATGGCTGCCGTCGCCGCTGACACTCCACTCCCCGGGGAGATCTTCACTGGCATTCGTGAATCGATTGTCCACTCCGATGACAACCCTCCCTTTCGCGGACCTGTTACGACGATGCTAAGGGCACTGGAACTTCGCCACCATGCCATCGTCAATATCATAAGCCATTATCCTGGCTATAGTTACATATTGGTCACCGATTCCGTCCCGAATCGGGTCTGATCCTTGCTACTGTTCTGATGGATTTGGATTGGAGCCCAAGACAGATGCGTAGCCCTCACCATACCCTGCTGCTGACACTGATCGTCGTCGGCCTCGCCGGATGCGCCCCGATACGCACCCAGGTGGAATCGGTCAGCCCAGCAGCAAACTCGGTCGTGACCCTGGAGGGACTCTCCACTGTCACCACCATCGAAGTCGTTTTCGATCACCGCATGGACCTGACATCGATCACTGGTGACAGTTTCATCGTCACAGGAAGCGTCAGCGGAGTGATCCTCGGCGCCATCACCGGCGTCGGAGAAAATCGCACAGTCATCTTCACTCCTCTGCTGCCACTGCTAGTTGACGAGTCGATTCACGTACAACTGCTGGAATCGATCCGCTCCCAGTCCGGCAAGTCACTCGAGCCTTACTCGTGGTCCTTCACCATCGAGGGGGGCATCGTTGCGCCGGAAACTGATTTCTTCGTGCAGTCGATGACTCCCTCCATCGAGAGTGTCACGGCAGTTCCTGGCACATTGCTGCAGCCAAAATTCTCCACTCCATACAACCCGTTCCAGGCAGCAGGAGCCACCGTGATCGTCGATGGTTCTCGCTCGGGAGCCCACCAGGTCAGCTTGCAAAATGTATTGACGGGGATCGACACCCTGAACATCGCCACAGACAGGAATTTCCTTGCAGGAGAACGTGTCACCGTCTCTCTCCTCGATGGCCTGTTTGCCCTCGACGGTACGCTGCTGGACCCAACGATCCTGGGAGTGACGATCCTGAATCTCGGATCTCAATGGCCTGGTGTCGTACTCGATTCGGGAGCTGGTCTCGGTGCTGGAACCGTCGTGTTCCTCGATAACGACGCCGATGGCATCGACGAATGGGCCAGTGTTTCAGGCGATGGCACCGTGGTGCTGCAAGACGCGACTCCCGACGGCCTGGGCAGTAGCCACAGCTGGACCCTGTCGGAGGGCCTGATCGATGCCGCCGTCGGTGACTTTGACGGCGATGGCAGGGTAGATCTGGCCTGCCTCGGAGCCACCGGAGAGCGAATCCATCTTCTCAGGGGATCATTCAGCATCGCCATACCACTCGAAGATCCTGTCGAGATCACGCTCGCATCTGCGGCCAGTCGTCTCACCGCTGCTCATGCGGATGTCGATGGCATCATCGATCTGATCGCCACGGGTCCGCTTGGCCTCTTCGTGGCCTGGGGTTCCTCGAGTTCCCCCTTGTCACAGCAAGTTCAACTCGACTCCGCCGAAGTGGTCGGGACCCCTGCTGCCGCAGATCTCGATGGTGACGATGTCATCGACCTCGCCGCAGTACAGACGGACGGGACCATCCTGATCCTCGCCGGTAGCGGAGATGGCAACTTCACGTCGGCGGGTACCATCAGTGGTTACTCTGCGGCGGTCAGTGTTGTCGCAGGCAACCTCGATGGAGATGGATTGCGAGATCTGCTGGTGATCCCGGGAGGCTTCGATACGCCATCGACCCTACTCTCCGACGGCGACATGAATTTTTCTCTTCGCGTGGTGTTCAACGGAGTGGCGTACCCCGGCGCGCAGCTTGTCGACTGGGACGGCGATGGAATGCTCGACTGTCTCGCCCCGGTCCCGGGCAGTTCCACTCTCAACTTCTCAGCTGGTATCGGCGATGGAAACTTCGCACAGCCGATAGCGCTGAGTCACTCGGTTGCGATTCGCTCGCTGAGTCTGGGCGATGCTGACGGAGACGGAGCGCTCGACATCGCGCTCGAATCCGCCACAGGTGCCTGGGAGATCACACGCGCTGAACCTATAAATCTGCCCCCAGCCAATCGGATCCGGGTGCCCGACCTGACCGTCACTCAGGGCGATATCGATGTCTCGATTCCCATCCTCGCCGACTGTGAAACCGATATAGAGGCCTGGACTGCGGTGATCATATGGGAGCCGTCGCTGATGACGATGACTTCGCTGAGCGCGACTGGAACCGCACTGGAATCAGTGATCGATTTTCAGGTGGCCAACATCGACGACGATGATGGGGTCGTGATCTACGCCGTGATCATCGACATGTTGCCACCCTTCGACGGAGAGGTTCTCGTCTCGGGTACTGGCCACGAACTCGGATTCGCCACATGCAACATCCAGAACAGCGCAACAGAAGGCGCTCATGTCTACGGACCTGCCAATGGATACAGCGCCAACAACGGGAGCATCTTCGACAACATTTTCGTCTCGGCGGGTACTTCCATCAATACCGAGCTGGTCACCGGTATCATCACCGTCGACGCAGCTCCGGCTACAGAGGACCCCCCTCCCACAGAAGACCCCCCTCCCACCGAGGGCCCTGTATTCATCCGCGGTGATGTGAACGGTGATGGAATCATCGACCTGACAGACGGCAGCCAGCTACAACTCTGGGTGACAGGCGCCGGAGTCATGCCATCGTGTCTAGACGCAGCCGACGTGAATGACGATGGAATCGTGAACCTTTCAGACCCGATCGAGTTGTTTGACTTTCTCTACCAAGGCTCCAATCCCCCGCCTGCTCCCTATCCAGATGCCGGTCCTGACCCGACCGCGGATGGACTGGACTGCAACCAGTAGTCCACCGGGAGCTGGCACCCCCAATAACCCGACCAGGACCCAGACCTCCCCCGCAACGAGGCAACTTCTTGAGTCCCCCCGGATCCTGGTCGGGTCCGCTTCTTCATGGCACTTTCCGGAGCCCGATCCGGGCCGTCGGTTGTCCCCATTTTTTTCACATCCTGGCGATAAATCGTCGTTGGCTAGGGTCTGGACGCGATCTTCAAGATGCCCACAAGTTGGGTGTTGATGGACGCCGCACCCCTAGATATGGTGCGCCCCACGTGCGGAACAAATCCTTCCCCTCGCCGGGGCCAGGGTGGCACGGACGAGGGCTTGAGAGACAGGGCAATCCAGCTCGAGCAGGTAGATCAACTGGCTCGGTACAGCAAACCGGACGCCATCGGGTAGGGAGTCGCCAACAGAAATTGGTTCACCCGGCACCGCTGCGACCTGGACCAGTTCACGTCTTTGAATTCGGTTTCATCGGGACGCACCATCACCGATGATGGGTGATGGTCATGAAGGGGATCCTCAACACAATCGTCGGTCGGTGAAACCGGACGGCGAAGCAGATTGGGGACCAGGGGATTTGACTCCACTTCACTGATCGTGTTGAAGGGGAAGTGGTCGAGAGAGGGCGTGCTACTGGCACGCAGAACGCTTGGAGGTTCGTCATCAGGCGAGGAGCTCCCGGGCAGTCATCGTGAGCTCAGTATCTGTCGAGACAGAATCTGTTCAGAGAGTGATGGTTCAGACAGCGCTTCGTCAGAGATAGAATCGACAGGCAGTGATTCGAATGGAGACTTTGATCGTATGCGGGAGATCAACCATCCCATACACGACCGGGGTCGACGAGAACGGATTTGATCTTCTAGGTGCCAGTTGAAGACTGTCACCTTTGAACCTCGGAGAATGAAGTCCGACCGAGCAGTGAGTTCTTGCCATTGAGGTGGCGGGCCCACAACAGATCGGTCAGGGCCGCGATGGTTTTTTTTACCGCTCGGTCGGTGGAATCAACAGTCGGACAGTTCCTGGTTCTGGAGTCATGGTTTCGGGCACTCCTTGCCTCACTTCTGGTCCCTCCGGGGTCACAGAAAGTCAAGCAGGGGGGGTCAGGACATCGCTCCTTTCATCGGAAGATGAAATCCTCCTCGAATCACTGGTAAGTTATTCGATGTCTCTTGTGACATCGATGCAATGGATAGGATCACGACAGGGCCCGTGTCCAGTCGTGAGTTTGCGCGGAAGTGTCGCTGTTTTGAATCAACTCGTCAGGTTGGTTTCCAGACCAGGGATTCCAAACCAGGGATACCAAACCAGGGATACCAAACCAGGGATACCAAACCAGGGATACCAAACACAGTGACGCGAACAGAATGAGGAACAGACAAGGGGTAGAAACCAGCGTTCACCGCTGTCGCGATTGCGCCAGACGAGACCGACTGGTTGTCAGCACCGTTGCATGGGGAAAGAGGACTACCGTTGAAGATTGACCGCCGATACACGACCAAAGATGAAAGCCCATACGCCAGTTTTGAGATGTCCCGTAGGGAATCAGAGATCCGAAATCCTGACGGTACGGTGGTCTTTCATCAGGACGACATCTCTGTTCCCGAAAATTGGTCCCAGGTGGCCTCTGATGTTCTGGCTCAGAAGTACTTCCGAAAAGCGGGTGTGCCGCAGCTCGACGAGAAGGGTGACCCCCTGCTCGACGAGGAGGGCAACCCGGTACTCGGTGGAGAAAACGACTGTCGACAGATCTTTGGTAGGCTGGCAGGATGCTGGACTCACTGGGGATACGAAAATGGTTACTTCGATTCCTCCGAAGATGCACGCGCATTCCACGATGAGATCTGCTACATGCTTGCCGCACAGATGTGCGCACCCAACTCACCACAATGGTTCAACACCGGCTTGCACTGGGCCTACGGTATCGATGGGCCTCCGCAGGGGCACCAGTTCGTCGATCCAGCTACCGGTGAGGTCACCAGCGCCAATAGCGCCTATCAGCGCCCTCAACCACACGCCTGTTTCATCCAGAGCATCCAGGACGACCTGGTCGGCAAGGGTGGAATCATGGATCTCTGGACGCGAGAAGCACGCCTCTTCAAGTACGGATCCGGCACCGGATCCAACTTCTCCGCACTGCGCGGAGAGGGAGAATCGCTCTCCGGAGGTGGCAAGTCCTCGGGATTGATGTCCTTCCTCAAGATCGGAGATGCCGCCGCCGGAGCGATCAAGTCTGGGGGGACCACTCGTCGAGCTGCCAAGATGGTATGCCTCGATCTGGATCACCCTGACATCGAAGAGTTCGTCACCTGGAAGATGCGCGAGGAGCAAAAGGTCGCGGCACTGGTTGCCGGGTCAAAGATCTGCGCCAAGCAGCTCAAGATGGTACTCCACAGCTGCCACCTCGGAGCTGGATCGACCCGCACCACCGATGTGAATCCAGCAACCAACTCGCAACTCTCCACTGCTATCTCCATGGCACGTACGTACGCCGTTCCGGAACCTTCGATACAGAGGATTCTTCAACTAGCCAGTCAGGGCGTCACAGCCATCGAGTTCGAGGAGTTCGATACAGGCTGGGAGAGCAAGGCCTATCAGACTGTCAGCGGCCAGAACGCGAACAACAGTGTTCGCGTGCCGAACTCCTTCTTCGAAGCACTCGATAAAGACGAGGACTGGGAACTGATCAGACGGACTGACGGCGAGGTACACAAGCGAGTCCCTGCCAAGCAACTCTGGGATAGCATCTCAGAATCTGCCTGGTCATGCGCAGATCCGGGAGTCCAGTACGACACGACCATCAACGAATGGCACACGTGTCCCCAGGATGGGCGCATCAATGCATCGAATCCTTGCTCCGAGTACATGTTTCTCGATGACACCGCCTGCAACCTTGCGTCATTAAACCTGGTGAAGTTCCTCGATGCTGAAGGTAATATGGACATCGAGTCCTTCTGCCACGCCACCAGGATCTGGACCGTGGTGCTCGAAATCAGCGTCCTCATGGCCTCGTTCCCGAGCGAGGAAATCGCACGTCGATCCTACGAGTACCGGACCCTGGGGCTCGGCTACGCCAATCTGGGCACGGTTCTGATGCGAATGGGCATCCCTTACGACAGCGAAGCGGGGCGCAGTATCTGTGGCGCCATCACTGCCATCCTGACGGGAGAGTGCTACGCCACCAGCGCCGAGATGGCCAAGGAACTGGGTACCTTCCCTGCGTACGAGCGAAATCGCGAGGGGATGCTACGGGTCCTCCGGAACCACAAGAACGCCGCATTCAATGCGCCCATCGAGAGGTACGAGGGCCTATCTGTATTTCCGATTGGACTCGATCCCAAATTGTGCCCGACCAACCTCGCCGATGCAGCCAAGCAGTGCTGGACGCGCGCACTCGAAGCGGGAGAAAAGTACGGATTCCGAAACGCCCAGGCAACGGTGATCGCACCGACGGGCACCATCGGTCTGGTGATGGATTGTGATACGACCGGAATCGAGCCGGACTTCGCGCTGGTGAAGTTCAAGAAACTAGCCGGTGGTGGTTATTTCAAGATCATCAATCAGAGCCTTCCCCCCGCACTCCAGACGCTGGGATATACAGAACTACAAATAGAAGACATCGCTCACTTCGCAGTGGGTCACGGTACCCTTCGTGGAGCCCCTGAGATCGATCATGAAGCGTTGAGGGCGGTAGGCTTCGACGAGGCTTCGATCGCCAAGGTCGAGACTTCCCTCGGGAGCGCATTCGACCTTCAGTACGCATTCAATGATTACCTGCTCGGGGAAGGGTATGCCGAGAAAACGCTCGGGCTGAGCGGAGATCATTTGAAACTCTGGGCAACCCATCCGCTTCAAGCGATAGGGTTCACCCCGGAACAGATCAGCAAGGCCAATGAATACGTGTGCGGGACGATGACCATCGAGGGTGCCCCAAATCTTGACCAGAAACACCTTCCCATCTTCGACTGCGCAAACCGCTGCGGTCGCCTTGGTAAGAGGTTCATCCGCTCCGATGCTCACATCTTGATGATGGCGGCGGCCCAGCCATTCATCTCGGGGGCCATCTCCAAGACGATCAACATGCCGATGGAAGCAAGCATCCAGCAGGTGATGGATTCGTACAAACTGGGCTGGAAATCGATGCTGAAGGCAGTCGCCTTGTACAGGGACGGTAGCAAGCTATCGCAACCACTCTCCTCATGGGGCGAGGAACTGGATGAGGGAGAACTGCCCGAAGTTCCAAACTCGATGCCTGCAAATGTTGAGAAGGTTGTGTACCGATACCTGGCTCGGAGACGTCGTCTGCCCGATCGGCGTAGCGGCTACACTCAGAAAGCGATCGTCGGTGGTCACAAGGTCTATCTTCGCACGGGTGAGTATGACGATGGGTCCCTTGGCGAGATCTTCCTCGACATGCACAAGGAAGGCGCTGCGTTCCGCAGCCTGATGAATAACTTTGCCATCTGTATTTCGCTTGGACTCCAGCATGGAGTCCCGCTCGAGGAGTTTGTCGAGGCATTCACCTTCACCCGCTTCGAACCCAATGGGGTTGTCCGCGGCAATAGCAAGATCAAGTTGTCGACAAGTGTACTCGATTACATCTTCCGTGAACTGGCCATCAACTACCTGGGACGCAACGACCTGGCGCAGGTCTCGGAGGACGACCTCCATTTCAGTGCCATCGGCGCCTCGACTCCACCAGAGTTCACCGATGAGGAAGAGATTGCGCTCTCAACGGATGACTCTGGCTCGTTTCATGTCCCGAATACTACTGACACACCGCCACGACAATTCACGAGAGTCGATAGAACTCAATTACCCACTGCTACTATTTCAGCGCGAGATGCGTCTCGTGCGAAGGGCTACACCGGGGATCCCTGCGAAGAGTGCGGGGCGCTGGCGATGCTTCGAAGCGGTACATGTCAGCGATGCGATAGTTGCGGAGCCACGACAGGCTGTTCCTGAAACCGATTGAAATCCGAACACGGTGACAGGCCAGAATAGCGGGGTGGACCCTGTCTGGCCTGCCACCTGTTCTCTTCTGCGACTTGTTTTTATTTTCGAGGAAGTTACGTGGAGGTGAACAATGTCCGTGAAGTCTGACCGTTGGATTCGAAGGATGGCCGTGGAACACGGCATGATCGAACCCTTCTCTCCTACCCAGGTGAGAGAACGCACCGATGAAAATGGTCGCGAAGTGAGAGTCATTTCCTACGGCATCTCTTCCTACGGCTACGACCTGCGCGTCTCGAACGAGTTCAAGGTATTCACAAATGTGTACTGTTCGGTTGTCGATCCGAAGCAGTTTGATAATCGCTCCTTTGTAGACATCACCACCGACTGCTGCATCATTCCGCCCAACTCGTTTGCGCTCGCCCGAAGTGTCGAGTATTTCAGAATCCCTCGAAACACCATCACGGTGTGCCTCGGGAAGTCCACATACGCCCGCTGCGGAATCATTGTCAATGTGACCCCCTTCGAACCGGAGTGGGAAGGCCATGTGACCCTTGAGATCTCCAACACCACTCCACTTCCTGCCAAGGTCTATGCAAATGAAGGGCTTGCTCAGGTTCTCTTCTTCGAGAGTGATGAGGAGTGTGAGACTTCCTACAGCGATCGCGGTGGCAAGTACCAGGGCCAGACGGGAATCAACCCCCCGAGGATGTGACCGGGACCGGTGGCATGAGCCCAACGCTGACCTTACGATTCTCCCAGGAGGGTGGAGCATGATGGGCTCTCTCTCCCGAGTTGAGAGGAAGAGATGTCGGTGAGCCAAGATTCGCACCCAACAGCCAGCGAAGAAGTGGCTGCCTCCTGCGGTGATGCAGATTCGTGTGAGAAGATCCTCGAATCTGCTCGCTCCGGAGATCGTATCTCTACTGCCGATGCCCTCGCTCTCGCACTTCACGCCGATGCTGATTCCCTGTTCAGCACTGCAGATTCGATCCGACAGAAACTGCACCCCGATTCTGTCGTCACTTATGTCGTCGACAGGAACATCAACTACAGCAATATCTGCACATCTGTGTGCTCCTTCTGTGCATTCTTCAGGAAACCAGGGGATCCTGAGGGATATCTGTTGACGATCGACGAGATCCTCGAAAAGGTCGATGAAACGCTTGAACTGGGTGGCAGCGGCACCCTGATGCAAGGTGGGCTTCACCCCGACCTGCCGCTGTCCTGGTACACAGATATGCTGCGCAGTATCAAGCAAAGGCATGCCGAGTTTTACCTGCATTGCTTCTCCCCCACCGAGATTCACGGCCTCTGCTCGGTCACCGGTCTCGATTGCGAAACCATCCTGGTCGAGTTGAAAGCTGCGGGCCTCGACTCGATCCCGGGCGGTGGCGGAGAGATTCTCGTCGACGCAATTCGCAAGAGGCGTAGATCATCCTGCAGCACCGACGAGTGGCTGGAGGTGAGCGCCACCGCACACCGGTTGGGAATCCCCACCACTGCGACGATGATGATCGGACTCGGGGAACAGGAGTGGATGCGAGCAATGCACCTCGAGCGAGTAAGAAGCGTCCAGGATCAAACGGGGGGATTCATCTCCTTCATCCCCTGGACCTTTCAGCCTGACAACACAGCTCTGGGAAGAAAGATCAGCGAACGTGTTCCTGCGCTTGAATATGCCCGGTGGCTGGCCGTTTCGCGCATCTACCTCGACAACATCCAGAATCTGCAGGTTTCCTGGCTCACAGTCGGACTGGAAGAGGGTCGCCTCGGACTGCACCGCGGAGCCAATGACCTCGGCTCGGTGATGATCGAGGAAAATGTCATCTCGGTCGCGGGAGCCAACCATACGGCTACAGAAAAGCTGCTCAGAGATACGATCGAGGGCGCTGGATTTGAAGCTGGACTCAGAAACGCCGGATACAAGCGACTGCCAGATCGCGCGATACCGATCTCCAGCAGAAGCGAGGTTCAGTGACAGGTCCAGCAACTGATCCCACACGAGGACGCGATGAGGTGGCGAGTGCCACCGAAGCATTGGTTGCCAACTGGATCGTACCCGAGGTAATTCCCCAGGGAATATGTACCGCCATCGTGCCAGGCACCGAGTGTCTCGATGGGGCAAGGCTGCTGGCCAGGACATTGCACACAGTGGTTCTCCGGTCACGACCTCGCACCCTGGTACTGGTCGCCAGTGGTCCCGGGCAGGTGGCGAGGATTCGTGCGACGGGAAACCTAGCCACAACTCTGGGAGATGTACCCATCGATGAACGGCTCGCTGCGCGAATCGCTTCTTTCTGGCCCGACGAGATCGACATCATCCCCGATGGGGAGGATGAGGAATCGCTACCCACTCTCCACAGGATCGGGCCATTGCTCGCCCAGGTGCTGGTGCCGGGGTGCAGGATCGTTCCAATTCAGATTCCTGCTGCCCCGAAACTCGAGTTCGACCCCGTCGAAGTTGGACGGGAGATGGGAAGGCAGTTGAAGTCCGAGGTTGGCTGTTACCTGATTGCCTCGGGGACGCTGTTCCCCAGGGATACCCAGGAGCCAGATTCTGTCGGCACCCGCACAGCGGCACAGGAAGTGAGCGAGGACGCATCGATCCTCAAGTACCTCCTCGAACCCGAGATCGAAGAACTGGCGGAACGATTGTCAGAATCTGGACTGCTGAACGGCTCTGCGATGCTGCTGGCCACCGCCTACGCCATCGAATGCGAGCGGAGACGCGGCCATCTGCTGGAACACGGAGTAGTGGAATCGGACGGTCACCACTTCGGTGCTGCCGCAGTCGTACTCTAGAAGGGCCCCTCGATGACCTCTATCGCTACCGGCACTGGAGATGATGGGGACACCGGAATCCTGGGATCGGGCCGTCTGGAGAAGTGCCACCCGCGTATAGAGGCCTATGGCTGTGTCGATGAACTCAACTCCGAACTCGGTGTGTGCATCTCGACAAGTTCCACCGACAACTCACCCTTCATCGACAGGACCCGCCAGGAACTGGTGCAGATCCAGTCGTTGCTATTTTCTCTCGGTGCCGATCTTGCTCAACTCGGGTGCGGACTCGAAGGAGGAGAAACACCTCGAGTAGAGTTGCAACAGATCGAGATCATCACAGGTTGGATTCATGCATGGGAATCAGATCTGCCCCCTCTCAAGGAGTTCATCCTGCCGGGTGGAGATCCACTCAGTGCTCGCTTACATCGAGCGCGAACCACATGCCGTAGAGCAGAGCGAAGAACGGTGGAATTCTCACGCTCGACCGGTGAAGGCAAGAGCGCCATCGTGTTCCTCAACAGGATCTCCGATCTGCTCTTCTTGCAGGCTCGAGCTGCAAACCTGGCGAGCGGTATCGACGATTGCCCATGGCGTCCTGAAGAGACATCTTGACCGGTCGCAACCAGTCTCCTCAGGTGGCCTGGATGCGTGCCAGATGCTGAGACTTCGTGACCCGTTGAGTTTCCAGAACCACTCCTGCATCTCGCGCGATTTCTTCCAGAAACTTGCGTGCCTGTTGCGGTTGATCGCCTTCCACCTCGACCTCCCACCTCAGTTGAGATCCGGGAAACTCCGTCTCATCGACCTCGATCAGGAATCCTGGGCTGACCCGGTAACAACGGCGCAGATTTCGAATCCTTCCCCACTCGATCAGGCAGCCCAGAGCTTGTCCACTGCGGCTGCTTGCCTCATCGATGACCGTGGATTCGATCGACAGTTGCGCTGGTGCAGACTGTTCGATGCTGAGCGCTAACTGCTGTTCGATGGGTTTCTCGTACTCCTGGGAGTCAAACACTCCCTGCTCCATCGAGGTCTTCGCCTTGAGAGTGAGAGTAGCGCTGGACTGCTCGATACGGAGACGGAGTATCAGATCCCTGGAGGCGAGCAGTTGCTTCTGATCGAAATAGATATTCCTCTGGATGAGTTCGCCCTCGAATCCGGGGAGAGCGCTACAGAATCGGCGATGGGAATCGCGATCAGCGAGCGACAGTTTCAGTTCCAGTTCTCTGGAACTCATTCCTCTTCCTCGGTCACACCAAATTCCTTGAGCCAGTGATCAATCTGATCCTTGCTGCGCGGTGGAGGAGGCTTGTCCGATTCTGAATTGCCCCCTGCCTGGCTGCGCCCGCTTCCTGCCTTCATGACACTCTGGCGGAATTCGGTACACGTGATCCAATCGAGATCTATGCCTCCCAGGCGTGCACCAATATCGGAACGATCATCCGTGACCACTCGCACATGTCCCTGACCGCTCTTCTGTCTGGCCAGCGAGAGAATGCGGTCATCGGCAGTATGTCCATGTTGAGCGATCGAGGTCTGCACCGAGCCCTGTTTCCGGGTCGAACTTCCACCATCGTAGACGACATGGAATTGCTCGTCTGCAGCCCTGACCCGACTCAACTCGTGATCGAGCAGTCTTCTGGCGGACTCGAGGCCGCTTTCTATCATCGTCTGACGAAGTCGGGGATCGGAGTGGATCAGGTTGTTGCCGTCGATGATCCAGATGATCACGGTTCCCCCTAATCGAAGTCGAATATCGACGGCGGCTTCTTGTTCGGATCTTCTTCCGCCTTCTTGAGACCCTCCTCGAACAGGTCATCCAGGCGTTCTTCCTTGCCCTCCTCTGCTGCGAGGACATCCTTGAACTTCTCTGCAGCTCGATCAGCGCCTCCGGTGGCGTCCTTCACCGCTTCCTCGAACGACTTTGATTCTCCATCTGCCCCTTTTGTGACTACATGAAAAATCCGCCGAGCTCGAGGGTCTATGGTCAGGCGAGTCTCGCAGCAGGGACAATCCACCTCGAAGAGTCCATCTGGCCTTCCGGTCATTTACTTCACCTTCCCGAAGATGAGACCGAGAACTTCATTCCGAGTGGCAAGGTTTTCTCGTATCAAACCTCTCATCGCGGAGGTGGTCATGACACTGCCAGGTTTTTTCACACCACGCATCGTCATGCATGTATGGGTCGCTTCCAGGACCACTGCAACCCCCTTGGGTTCCAGCGTCTTGCTGATCAGATCTGCGATCTGTGCAGTCAGGCGTTCCTGTACCTGAGGTCTCCTGGCGAAGTGTTCCACTGCTCTGGCGAGTTTAGATAGCCCCACGATCTTGCCGTCGGGAAGATAAGCGACATGAGCTTTTCCAGTGAATGGCATCAGGTGATGCTCACACACCGAACTGAACTCGATGTCCTTCAATAGCACGACTTCGTCGTAGTCCTCATGGAATACGGTGTCGAGGACCTCCGAACTCAACTCGCTCATTCCTGAGAAGAGTTCCTCGTACATCCGGGCAACACGATCGGGCGTGTTGATGAGGCCCTCACGGCCTGGGTCCTCCCCGACGCCTTCGAGGATCAACTTCACACCCTCGCGAATCTTCTCCCGATCAAACTCATGTGCCGAATCCACAGGATCACTCCCACCCCGGCTGAAGGTCCACTCGACCCGATAGAGAATAAAAGCCGATGGGGTTATCCCAGACGATCTTGCGGATCACATCTTCGGCGAAACCCTCCCGTCTCATCCGCCAAACCGTCCGGGGAACACTGAGCGGATCGGACGGTCCCCAGTCGCAGGATGAGTTCACCATCATGCGATCGGGCCCATGCTTCTCGAAGATGGCCGCTGCACGCTCTGGACTCAATTTCGTCACCGGGTAGACGGTATGGCCACACCAGAAGCCATTATCCAGACTCGCCTCGATCGTCTCCTCGGTGTTGTGGTCCATCAATATGCGGGAGGGATCGAGATCCATCTCTTGAATCACCTTGATGGTGCGCAGCGTGCCTTCGAGTTTATTCTTGTGCGGTGTGTGGATCATCACGGGGAGACCAGCACTGAAGGCCATTTCAAGTTGCCTTCGTAGAATCGTCTCCTCCTCATCGGTGATCAGATCAAATCCAAGTTCACCCACCGCCACCACAGATGGGCGTTCGAACCACTCCTCCATCCGCGTCAACACCTCGGTCGCAAGGTCGATATCGTTCGCCTCGCGCGGATTGACTCCAATGGTGCAGTAGTGCTTGATCCCGTATTCAGCGGCACGCTCTGCCTCGAATGTGGTGATGTGGTCGAAGTAATCATAGAAGGTGCCCGCATATTTCCGGGGTTCTCCGAGCCAGAACGAGGGTTCCGTGATGGCAACCACTCCGGCAACCGCCATCTTCTCGTAGTCATCGGTGATCCGCGAAATCATGTGGCTATGTGGGTCGAAGATCCTCATCCAGTCACCTTTCCGCCGGTCCCTTCGAGAGAGGCCGAGAATGATCCATCATGGTACCGGATGGGGTCGGACCTTGGGAAGCGGTCCGCGTGACGACTTGAGCGCGAATTCCTGCGCTCAGCTGGTGTTTTTCTCGAGCCAGCGTTCGGCATCCAGGGCCGCCATACAGCCGCTCCCGGCAGCCGTGACCGCCTGCCTGTAAGTGAAGTCTTGCACGTCTCCACAGGCGAAGACGCCCTCGATGCTGGTCCTGGAGCCGTCTCCACAGCGGATATAGCCATTGTCGTGCAGTTCCAGCTTTCCCTCGAACAACTGTGTATTCGGGGTATGCCCGATGGCGATGAACAACCCCGAGAGCTCCACTTTCGACTTTTCATTCGATTTCAGATTCTCGACCTCGATTCCGCTGACCTTGCCGTCCTGCTCGAAAATCTCGGTGACGGCTGAATCGAAGAGGAACTCGACCTTTGGATTGTCGAAGGATTTTTGCTGCATGATCTTGGAAGCACGAAGTGAGTCGCGTCGGTGAATCACCGTGACCTTGTCAGCAAAACGGGTCAGAAAATTGGCCTCTTCCATCGCCGAATCTCCGCCTCCGACGATGGCGATCTCCTGTCCACGAAAGAAAAACCCATCACATGTGGCACATGTGCTGACGCCGTGCCCCATCAGCCTACCCTCTGACTCCAGTCCAAGCATCTTGGCGCTGGCACCGGTAGAGATGATGACTGTCTTCGCTTCGATCTCCTGTGCAGTGCTCTTCACCTTGTAGGGGTGGCTTGAGAAATCGACCTCTATGACATCCTCGTAGGCCACTTCGGCACCGAAACGCTCAGCCTGCTTTCTGAAATTCTCCATCAACTCTGGCCCCATGATACCTTCAGGAAAGCCGGGGTAGTTCTCGACATCTGTGGTGAGCATCAACTGTCCACCGCTGAGCGAACCTGCGAAAACAAGCGGTTCCAACAGTGCACGACCGGTGTAGACAGCTGCGGTATATCCTGCAGGCCCGGAACCAATGATCACAACTTCACGAGCCATCGCTTCCTCATCTCGAATCATCACTGACCAGTGGAATTTCCCCGTTGGACGCCTCGACTGCCCTCGCTGGCGCGAAAGCGGACCGATTATCGCCTGAATCTGGCCTCATTCCCTCGAATCCGCTCACAAATTTGTACCTTTCGGGGAAATCGGACGGCCGATTGCGGGGTTCAGATGCTGTGAATCCGGGATTCGTGCGTAGATAGGCTTCGGGCCAGGGTGATACGAAGCAGTGCGTATTCCGGAATTCACAACTCCTCGATGGGAGGATTGAGAACCAGGATGGCCAACCCTCCCCATTTCGTCAGGAGAAGGACCAGCACCTCGTTCAGATCTGGTTCCGGCTCGATTTGGCTGGAAATCGACCAGGAATGGAATAGTACTGAAGAACAGCCCGGGTTGATCAGATCATCGAGACGAGATCTGGGTCTCCCCTGTGAGTGAAATGGAGTGCCGATGAAGGACTATTCGGATTTCCGACCTCTCCTGAAGTATGTCGCCTGGCTAGTGTTACTTTGCATCGCATCTGGCTCCCCTGTGCTCTCGCAGGTCGGTGATTCCGATTCCAGCGTCGAGCAAGAGGAGAATACTGAACTGGGTCCAGTTCCAAAAATAGATCTGGGAGATGAGGGTCTCAACGATGACCTGGATCGCTTTCACGAGTACCTCAATAATCGCGAGTTTTCGAGGGCACGATCGATCATCAAACGACTCAAGACCAAATTGAGAAAGCCAGAACCCCCGATCGCCTCGGTACTCGATCGGTGTTCCAAGGAAGCAGAAGCAGGAGTTGTTCTTGAGAAGGCGAAGAAGTACTTCGACAAGGAAAAAATGAAACAAGCACTCGCTGTCATCATGAAAGAAGATCCAGACGGGACCTCTTTTGTAGGATCACTGACAGGTGAAGAACTGTCCGAGTTGCGCAAGAAAGCCTTTGAAGAGGTCTACCTGGTACTGGCAGATTACGAGAAAGAGACCGCCTCACCCGAGGAGCAGCCAGAGGAAGAGCAGGGCAGAGGCGGTCGCGGCTGGCAACAAACTGGTAGGTCCAAGGTGATCGGTGGAAGCCGAGAGGACGGGGATGTCCGAACCGGAAAGTTCGCACTCCACTGGCAAACCGGCGATCAGATCAGTTGGATCACCATCGGTTCCGAGGTGTTCCAGAAGATGATCGATGAGGGTCAGAGCATGACAGACTACCGCTACCTCAATCTCTCGATCCGCTGCGAGGACCCCAAGGCGAGGCCACAGTTGCTGCTTCTGTTCGATGCCAATGGAGGCCAGGTGAACGCCCCGAGGGGAGGCGGCAGACGTGGTGGTACTCGAGCATTCCAGAGAGATGGGTACAACTCTGCAATGATTCCCCAGGGGCGCTGGCAAGATCTCCGCATGGACCTGAAAAAATTCACCCGAAAAGGGGAAGTGGAGTGGGACATGATCGAGACCCTCCGGATCGTCTACACCGGAGGACCAGATAGCCTGATCATGATCGACGACGTCAGGCTGGAGAAGCCGTAGGGTTTCCTCTTGTTCAGGATTCCATCTCCGGGATGATCTCTCCGGGGGGAGGGGATCTTGAGATCGCAAGCGCGAAAGCCTGGGACCCCTATTGCTGCGTCATTACTTCGCATCGGCATCCGAGTTCCATCGAGTTCCAGGCGACAGTTCCAATTATTACTGATGCAACTTTTTCTGGTGCTGCTCTGGATGCAACCGATGGCATTCACGCAGGACCCCCTCGACCCGTTCGATAGCCCCTTCGAGGAGTCCACTGCTGATCCACATGATCGAGATTCACCGCCACTGCTGACTGACGACCCGGGGGCGATCTCGCTCAGGCACGGTGGCAGAATCACGGTGGTAGGACCCGACGATGTACCTCATCTGGAGATGGTCGGCACGCTGCGCCTCGATTCGAGGATCATTTCCGAACAATCGGAGGACCAGGAGCCTTCATTCCATGTTGGCGATAGTGAACTGCGAATCGATGGAAGCGCACTCGAGGACAATCACTATCGTTTTCGGTTCGATCTGGACGGCCAGGACTCTGCCGGCCTCTGTTCTGAAGCATGGATCGACAGAAAGATACGAAATCGACTCCACATGAGTTTCGGCAGGATTCCCACCGGGTCCGGGTTAGCGGCTGGCCTTCCACTTGAAGATCGTCTCACGATCTCTGAAGGACTGATTGATTGGCTCTCGGAAGGATCGAGCTGGGCGATCCGAACTGGAGGACGCTGGCTCGACGGTGCCATCGTCACCGATCTTCAGGGCAGAATAGGTGGAGCTGCAGATCCGTCAGGAGAATTCTACGGGGGCCGCGGGCTCTCTGGCCGTCTGAGTATTCAGCCCTTCAGTAAACTCATCTTCGGAGGCCCGGATTCAGTGGAGACTCCCACTCGTAGGTTTTCGATGTTCATTTCAGGACGCTGGGACCACGATGCAAGTGGTCGAATCCAGGTGCGATCTGCAGGTGAGACGACATTGATTCGTACGCAACGACTTCATGTCAGGAGTTCTCGCTGGGTGCGTGCTGGGTGGCGCTGGCCACTGCTCGACTGGCTACACGTCGAAAACGAATGGATGCAACTCGGCTTCCACGGAATCGACAGCGGTTTGACCTCCACCGACATGCCCGGGGAATTCTCCGGGTGGCAGGTCGGCGTGCGTGCCCTGCTGTCGGGACAGCAGGCACTGGTCACCCGCGCCGGCCCTGATCTTCCACCTGCCTTCTTCGATGAACCCGGTGCCTTCGACCGGTCGGAACTGGAAGTGCTGCTTCGATACGAGAGGGTCCACATGGGCGATCAGTTGCACGTCGGGGGGCTGCTCGAGGCGGGATCCGTGGCCGGATCGGCTCAGGTGGTCAAACTGGCGCTCGGGGCCCGTACAAACTCCTGGCTGCGCTGGATACTGGAAGGGGCATGGACCTCCACCGATGAAGCGATGAGCAGTTTTGGTGACGATCAGGCGACCAGCCTTCGTCTGATGCTGGAGATCGGCGGATAGCCGCCGATTCGGACAATTCACCCGGGACTCGCTTCCTCCCTCGACGCGCCAGATCCAGGCTGCCGCGGCCCCGATTTGCGCCTGAAGGGGATCCCGTCGTACTCTTCTCGGAACCCCGGTATCACCACATCACACCCGATGCAGCCGGAGTCTTCCCCACTTTGAACGGGATCTGCGATGAAACCCTGTCTCGATTCGAACTGCCGCCAGGAGGGCTTCACCCTGCTGGAGGTGATGATGGCCATGTCCCTGCTGGCCGTGGTGAGCCTGGCAGCGGCACTGCTACTGCTTCCGATCCTCGATGAACAACACCACACCCGGGAGGTGACCCGTGCCACCGGGCATACCCGTGCAGTGCTGGAAGAACTCTACTCCCGCACGCTTGAGGATCTGACCAACAATCAGGACGGATACTTGCTCGCCTCGAACTGGCCCAAGAAGGGTCGGCAGGTGTTTGACGAATCTCCGACCTTGCTCGAGATGACTGACTTATCGATCCCCACTCTGGATGTCACGGTCACTGATCTCGAAGCGGATCCTCTGGAGATCTTGTTGACGGTCACCTGGGAGGGCAGAGATGTGGGTACGACTGAACATCAATTCTGGGTCGTCCGGACCCGGTAGGAACTACTCCATGACATCCAATCAAACCAGGCATGAAGAAGGCTCCACACTGATTGAGATCATCATCGCGACGGTGGTGTTCATCGTGGTGCTCGGATTGAGCCTCGCCCTCGCAGCGTCCTTTAGCAAATTCGGTGGAGAAGCGGACGCGGACTCTGCAGCACAACTCGATACTCACAGGACCTTTGCTCGAATCGAATCGGTGCTGAGACAGGGCTGGACCCCACCCGTCATCTCTGCGGATGGTGAGTCTCTCCAGCTCGATGTGCTCGGGTACTCCTGGAATGCCACCCGTCAAGGTTGGGATCGAGTCGACCCGGCAACATGGCGAAGAGAATACGACCTCTCCCAGGGGACCTATTACTTCGTCGACGGAAGCGGCTTCGCCCTGCCAGTAGCCACCTGCACCCTGGCGTGGGAGAGGCTCTCCACCGATCCCGGCAGCGAGGATTACCACTTCGGAGAAATCACCAGCACTCTGTCGGACACCAGCGGTAACTCCACAACCTGGACGATGGCTTCACGGATCGGCACCTTCGAGCTGAATGAGGCAGGGACCTCAAGACTGCCCGGGTTGTCGTTCACCAGCCATGGTCAGTCGGTGCTCGTAGAGATGCATCTACAGCGAAAATCTGACGCCATCCCGTACTCCATCCGGAGTTCGGTCAAACGGAGAAACTATCTGGAGGACGCTCAGTGATGCGGATCGAACCCTCGAACAAACTCATCTCCACCCACAGAAACGATCAGATCGGACATCCAACCGTGAACCGACCAGTTCAGACGGCATTCCCCCATCCTTCGCATGAGGTCGAGCATCGCTCCCAACTGGGATCTGCCATGCTTGTCACCCTTTTCATGATAATCGTCATCGGCATGATCTCTGCAGCAACCGTTGCCAGCACATTGACCAGGAGCGAGGACTCTCGATTTCAGCTGGATAGGTTGAAGGCGAGAACCATCGCCGAGGCGATCCTCGATGCTGCACAAAAGGACATCCTGGTCCGAACCGCAAATTTCGATGATCCGTTTGCGGCCTCGACCATCGCAACAGGAACAGTGGTGATCGGAGGAACCGAATATGACTGGAACGCTGTCGACCTGACACCCGATGTCTACTCCGATGTCATCGACTCGACAGGATGGCGTCCCATCGATGTGCTCTATGACTCCACCGACACAGGAGGTCCTACACAAACCCTCTACACCCGCGTGGTTCAGCTCTTTCCCGGTACCACTCCCGCTTCGGGAATAGAGGTCGGAATTGCGATGAGCCACCTTCGTAGAACCATCGAGGTGCAACGCAATCCACTGTTCGATTTCGCCATCTTCTACGACGACGATCTGGAATTACTACCGGGCCCCAGCATGACCTTTGCGGGCAAGGTTCACGCAAACGGCGATATCTATGTCGGAGTCGGCGGAACACTGACGATAGATTCCGATTACTTCCGCTGTACCGGAGAGATCTTTCGCGAGAGAAAAAACAACGGCAGCACCACCAACGGAACGGTGAAAATCCAGGACTCCGATGGTAACTTTCAGACCCTGGCCAATAATCAGGACTTTGATGCGTGGTCAGATCCGCAGGATTGGATCGACTTCGCTGATGGTCAATGGGGTGGCACGGTACAGACTGGAAGCCATGGTATCCTGACCCAGAACGCCCCTGACATCGGATCCATCGCCAACAATGGACATTATCGTAACAGTGCTGACCTGGTGATCCGCAACGATCATATCTACCACGTCCAGAACGGTGTCGAGGTCGACATCACTCTCCAGATGCCCAATGCCATCAGCGAAAGCACCACTGACATGTACGATGCCCGTGAAGAGACGTATGTCCCCCTCACCGAACTGGACCTCTCGAATCCGGCGTTCCAGAACTATGTCACCAGCATCAACTCGGATCCCGACCCTACCAATGACATTCACCAGGTGTACGCCTACCGCTCACCCGATCCGGAACCTGCGAACTGGGATCCTGGCGCAGCGAGCAACTGGTTCGAGGGGATTCGCCTCATCAATGGTTCTGAACTCCCTGCCGATCTGCTATTTGTCAGTGAAGACCCGATCTATGTCCAGGGAGACTTCAATACCACGAACAAGAAAACTGCTGCAGTGATCAGCGATGCCGTGAATTTGCTTTCTAACAACTGGTCCGACGATCGTGAACCTGGAGATAGTTACTCTGACATCGACAACGCAGCAGAGACGACCTATAACATGGCGATGATCACAGGCAATGTGAGGACCCCGGATGGCGGCGGAAACTACTCGGGAGGCCTGGAAAACTTGCCACGCTTCCACGAGAAGTGGTCAAATAAGAAGGCCAATATCAATGGTGCCTTCATCAACCTGTTCCAGAGCCGGGTCGCAACAGAGCGTTGGGGTAAATCTGGAGTCTACAAGCCACCGATAAGAAACTGGCTCTTCGACTCGGATCTGCTCAATTCCAGCACCCTTCGCAACCTGTTCCCCCAGGCGGTCGGCATCGATCGATTGGTCTGGGATGAAGGTGAACCGCTGATGCCCGGAGTCCAGTAGGAGACCGACCTCCTGAGAGTTATCCTGCCGGAAGTTCGCTGCAGCGGCGAACAACGACGGGATTGACAAGGATGACCGAATCACAACCTCCATCTGATGCACCGCCAAATCGCCCATCGCTGAGGCTTCCGGTGCGCCGAACCAGACCCGGTCGCTCACCGAGAGGTCTCGACGAGATCGCCGTCGAGGAGCCTCTTGAAATCAGGGTTCGCTGGGACGCCGCCGGCTCCACCCACGACGAACTCGTCAGCACCACGATGCGAACCCCGGGAGACGATTTCGACCTGGCGGTCGGGTTTCTGGTCGCCGAGGGAGTGCTGGCTGCGACAGAGTCTCCTGCAGGAGTGACACACTGCACCGATGGCAGTGCCGAAGAGCCCCTCAATGTGGTCACGGTCATCCTGAAGGAGGGGGCCAATCCGGACCTGGACTCGTTGAGGCATACAGGTTTCGGAACCAGCGCCTGTGGCATCTGCGGGCGAACTCGAATCCAGGATGTCATCGCACGAGTTCCTGCTGCCACCGGAGACCATAATTATGATCCGGATTGGCTCGCATCACTTCCGGCAAAGTTGCGTGTTTCCCAGGGCTTG
>QNYK01000051.1 GCA_003973385.1 Bacillota bacterium
GGGGGGGCCCGGCCCCCCCTGCTCATCGTCACATCACGGAGTTTTCTGCGTCTTCTATCGGATCAAAAGGCCCACTCTGCGAACAAGTAACTGCCTCCGAGATCGATGTCGGCACTGGTTCCGGAACCATCATCGGACACATCGATGACGAGCGAGCGATGGCCCGCTCCAAACAGGATTCCCGTCCCCTGGCGCAATCCTGCGCGAACGGTCATCCCCTCATAGGTTCCATCGATGTCGCCGTAACTGATCCAGAGACCGGCCAGCTCTGCGTCCACTTCGAAACTCCAGTTATTGCCCACCGGCATGGCGAAACTGGCTCCGAGTCCGAATGCCGGTACCCACTCATCGATCGATTTCGTCGCTGTTGCAGGACCCGTCATTGTGGTTCCTGAGAGGGTGGTATCAAACACCAGGTGATCGACACCCCAGATGTACTTCAGCATGATCGGTCCCATGCCGAGCAATGCCCCCTTGCTGTGAAAGGTCATCACAGAAGCTGCCAGTTCGCTGTCGAGCACGGTTCCAGTATCAAAGGTGGTACCGGAGAAATCGATGTCGGTCGTCAACGTGGTGGTGCCTGTGCCTGTGAATGAAATGTCGGCCACCTCGTAGGTGCCAAGGCCCAGATCCGCTTCGACGGCATAGACCCAGAAGCTGTTCTCTCCGTCGAGTCCCAGCACCTCCTCCACATCGATCAGATCGCCGGGGTTATTCAGGTCCGATGCCTGGATCGATCCTCCAGGTGTCGGTTGCCAGTTTTCCGCACGTAATCTGATCAACCCTGCTCCCCCTGCACCGCAGCCCGAGAAGAGAGAGAGAGCCAGCAGACACAATACGGACCGCAGGGCGAGACGGTCATTGAAGTGGGACATCATTTTCCTTCCAGAATCGAGGGGGCCGCCGTGAGCATATCCGGTGGGAGAGAAAACGGCCAGAGCATCAGAGAGGTGCTTGCCCTGGAGGGCCTTGAGGATCATTCTTCCAGCGGGCGAGTGGCGGAACTGGCAGACGCGGGGGACTTAAAATCCCCTCCTCGTTCGGGGGTCCGGGTTCGAGTCCCGGCTCGCCCACTACAGATCCTCTCACCGAGGGGCCTGGCAATGGATCATCGCAGGAGAGCCCGGAGGGGCCTGAAGGATCCTGTCATCCGATGGAATGGCTTGTTGGAATGAAGTCCTGAAAGCCTGGAAGTGCAACTCAGTCGCTGGTCACCGGCTCACCGCAGCAGCCGAGTTGAAACCACTGCTGGCAATCTTTCGCATCCTGCGAGGTCGCAAATAGATAACACACCGACTCACCGGGCAAACAAAAGACCGCAAAATTGCGGCCCTTCTTGATGCAATGACAACCATCCATGACGCCATCCGGCCTCGGAATGATGAAGATGGAGAGCGGCTCCGAATCCAGCATATAGAAGACCTTGGCGATGCGAGTCTCACCAAGGGAACTGAAAGACACCCCTTGCAGCATCGCATCGGGAGCGGGCAACACCACCGCGACTCCCAGTTCCTGCGAGATTCTCGTCGATGCGTCAGCCGTCCCTTCAAAGAACCACTCGGGGCCATCGTCACCGGTGACCGACCTCAGATGAGAATCAAAAACATAGTCTCCGACACTGGCCTGAAGTTCCTGATGTTGAGTGGAGGAGAAGGGGTTGATCGAGGAGAGGATCACGAGAAGGATCGCAGCAGCGGTAGCGAAGGGAACCAGCCGGCGGCCCGTCCATCGTTTTCGATGGGAATACCGAGCAGACTCGATCGTGATCGCCTGCCTCACCTTACCCGCGAGGCCCTCGGGAACCCGGGATTGGCGCACCTTCGACTTCACCAGTAGTTTCATGTGTTCTATGGCACGAGCGGCATCGGCACACTTTGGACACAGGGAGAGGTGTGTATCGACCTCATCGGCGACAACTTCTCCCAGTTCTCCGTCGACCCACTCGTGGAGTCGTTCCTTGAAGCGAATGCAATCTTCCATGAGCCCTCGTCCCTCGTTATTCAGCGCCCGTATCCAAGTTCCTGGGCGTATTCTACCAGGCGCTCCTTCAGAAACGCCCGACCTCTCGAGATCCTCGATCGGATGGTACCGATCGGCACCTCCAGGACCTCAGCAATTTCCTCGTAACTCAAATCGTCCACATCGCACAGCAACAAAGCTCTCCTGTAGATCTCCGGAAGTTCTCTCAGGTAGCGATTGACCTCGTCACCGAAGAGATCGAGAAAAGTTTCTGGATTCTCGATGCCTTCCCTCTCGAAGACCTCTATGGAGTGCCTGATCGGATCGACGGCGAGTTCGTCCACATCACCACCATGGTGTGGACGGCGAGCTCGCTGACGGTACCGATCGATGAACTGGTTCTTGCAGATTCTGAACAACCATGCCTTCGCATTACTATCGGCACGGAAGCCTCCAAATGCCTTGAAGGCCTTGATGTATGTGTCCTGGACCAGATCTTCCGCCTGAGCGCGGTTCCTGGATAAACCCATCGCAAAACGAAAGACATCATCCATGTGAGGTAGGGTGATCTCCTCGAATAGATCCCTGTTTCCCATGCTCAATGCATCGCTCATGGGTCCTCTTTCATGCGGGCCTGATCCAACTCAAGGGTATCGCGGAGCTGAACTGACCGCCTCCACTGAAACGGCAGATGAGGTCCACGAGAACCTTCTCTACCGTTCCAACGAGCCCCCATCGGCACCAGTTCCAGAAAAGTGGCGTCGGACCCATGTAACCAGGATTTGCACATCCTGGGCCGATTCCTGCCAGATACGGTCCCAGGGTACGCTCGAGGGGTCATAGACCCGGGCCAGCAGCACCCTGGGCAGACTCCAGCCCCCTCTCGCCAGTTCCTCGGCAGAGAATTGCTCCCACGGCTCGGTCGCGAGAAGCAGTCGGAATTGTTCCAGCTGACCCTCCACCTCGCCACCGGTGAGTTGCTCCCTGAGGGTACGAATCAGTTCGTTGAGCCGCAGCTCATCGCGCTGCTGGCTGCGGTGGCGCATCACCACTGCTGAGCCTTCGCCATGACGCCCGATCAACCACTGCTCGGCAAGTTGCGCCCCGAGAAAGGTCGCCAGCCCCTCGTTCAACTCCGCATCGCCGGGGATGTGAACCGTGCGATGCACCAGCTCATGGAAAATCGTGGTCGCAAAGCGATGCTCCTCGAGAGAAAGCAATGATCTCGGGAGCGGTTCAGGAAACCACCCGAGGCTGCTCCAGGCAGGGACGGGAAAAACGTCGGCATCCCATCCCGCCTCCACCAGATTTTTCTGTTCCCGGATGGCGTGATGCTGGAACCGATAGCCCTTGTACGGAACCGAACCGACGATGGGAAATCGCCAGCGGTACAACGTCACCGTGGCGGGATCCGCTGCAGCAACGATCCAACTCGCAGGTCCAGCGACCTGGTCGACGCGACGATAGGCATGACCAACATTCAGTCCCCGCCTGGCTGCATAATCCAGCAGGCCTGGTAATTCCTCGAGTCGAGCAGAGGCAGATTCCCCCAGATCATCTCGGAGGGCCACCACACCGATTTCCAGAGAAGATGCGAGCCGATGCACCACCGCGCTGCCGTTTGTTGCTAGCCATGGGGTCTGGCAGCCGGTCAGGAACAACAGCAGCGAAAGAAGAGCCACTCCTGGTGGCAGACAGATGCAGTGGATGGCCATGGCAGCATTGTAACCCCAACCCAGATGCACCTCTTGGGCCAATGCGGGCCCATCGTCAAGATGGCACCACTAGGGTTCACTCTCAAAGATCGGGAAGGGGCGCGGCTGAAATCCGTCGAAGATCTCCGTGAAACCGAAATAGAACTCGTCGAACACGGGCTCCCCTGTCGGGCCCATGTAGATGGTTCCCGACTCTCCCAGAGGAATCATCGATTCGATCCGAACAGGACCCTGTGGACCGATCTCGACCACCTGTGCGTAGGTCGATCGATCGAGCCATGGAGCGCTCCACACCTCTCCGATCACCGAGCCAATGTAGTCGATGGTGGCACGCGGTTGATTCCATGGGCGAGGCCCCAGTTGCGCCAGGGTGTCGTCGAGTGCCAGCACGATGATGCCGGCCGCATCGGTCGGTTTCGGTATCAAACTCCGATTCAAGAACCAATCGATCCGGTTCTGCAGCAATGTGTCCGATCCCGGCAATGCCCTGATCAACACATTGAAGAGCAGATTCCGATCCTGGTTGCTCCACTCGAGGCTATCGGTGTCCAGTTCATCCTCGAAGGTCAGTTCGAGTACGCGGAGAATCCACTGATCCTGCAGGGTCCATGCATCGGCCTCGACATCTCCATCGATCCAACCATCAGGGCCACCTGGAACGAAATAGCCGTCCCACTCTCCCAGTAACGCCAGCGCATCGAGCCGTTCGATGGTCGCATCCGTGGCCACCGCTGCGCCGAAGGCATCCTGGACGAAGAACCAACGATTTCCGCCGCTTCTGCCCAGGTCGCAACAATCGGTAGCACTGATCTCGGGTGCCAGATCGCGGATCCAGTCGAAGGAGAGAGGACCTTCCTCGACCGCATCCGAGATCCGGTCCTGAATCGCGTGGGCCCTGTGGAAGCGGCCGTAGGCGTGTCCAGGATGGGCTCCCCCTGCAGCACCTCCCCCGGCCTTGTTGTTCCAGCCACCGATCCAGCCTCGCTCGGGATTCCTGATCGTCTTGCGCGGTTTGTAGGTGACCGGATCGGTCCACTCCATCGTTCCATCGCCGACCTGGGGCAGTCTTGGATCTCCCAGATCTGTCCGAACAGGATCCAGCCCTGCCATCCAGTACCCTATATTTCCGCGACGATCTGCGTAACAAACATGAAGTCCAACACAAAAGCGATCCATGGCATCGCCGAAGTCATCGATGTTGCGTGCCATGATGAAATCGAGATTCACATCGATGGTGTTCAACTCCTTGCCCCAGTGGGAGTACTTCCAGCTCGCAACTGGACCATCCACTGTGTCGGGATTCAGGATCAGGGGAGCGACTACCGGGCCGTGTTGGGTTCTGTACACCGGCAAATCCAGGAACTGATCATTACCGAGCGGAATCGTCTCTACTCTGTGAAGAAACAGATCGTCCGCATCGTCGAGATAGATGTCCACTGTATGAGGATGGGCGACTTGCCCCGACCATGCGTGGCGAGGAGTTCTGCCGATGATCACGCCTGGCAAACCTGCCAACGCCATCCCCGAAACATCGATCCCGGCGCCCCGGAGTGATCCCTCGACGATGATGCCGGGAGCGCTGAAATCCATCTGGGGTCCCGAATACAGCACCGGACGACCGCTATCGGTGAGATCACCGGAGACGACCCACGCGTAGCTGCCGAGGCGAATCGGTGAGCCGATGGCTGCCAGGCGTCTGGCGGTCCCAGCAAAAACATCGTCGACCCGGTCTCTGAGCGCACGCAAATTCTCGATGCGATACTGTTGTGGTTGTGGCTGAGGCGCTTCACTGCTGGCGAGGAAAGGAACTGTAAAGTCCTCGGGTGGGATCATCGTGGGCGCTTCTGGATCATCGAGCCAGCGCAGATCGTCAAACATGTCGTTGCCGTCGAGCGGATGTTCTTCGAGCAACTCGGCCAGCAGAAGCGCATTATCGAGCTGGTGAGTTGCGAGAGCCTCCGAATCGAAGTTCCTCAGAAGGGTCACCTGCAAATTCATGACATCCGGTATCGTCCACGGGTCCGGCAGGATCTCTAGTTGATGAAACTCGTATGGAAGCAAATCTGGGTTCGCCGTGACTTCCTCGATACGACGGTTCATTCCATCGATGTATGCCAGAACGACAAGTTGTCCAAGTTCTGAAATCTGTTCGAATCCTTCGAATAATTCCTGGTCGGAATATCCAAGTATCGTGATCGCGATGTCGGTATTCAACTGGCCAGGTCCAAGAATTTCCGTGAGCCTTCCACTCGAGAGCCGTCTGAATAGCTCCGCTTGCCAGAGGCGATCCGTTGCCACCTCGTATCCGAAAGCCTCGTAGAGTTGATATTGATCGCCGCCTTCGATGAACCAGACCCCCTGCTCGTCCCGCGTCACCGACACATCAGGTACAGCAGGACAGACGCTGTAACTTGCACACTCTCCGATGGCAGAGATGGCGCAATAGGGGAATGGGTATCCGGGAGCACGACCATCGAGAAGCCTGAAAGCGATGACGAGTATCGCATCGGCGAGATCGACATCGCCGTCAGCATTGGCATCCATCGCCGCGCTGCACTCTCCAGATGGCCCACCGCCGAACAGGTGCTGCAATAACCAGATTCCATCGGAGAGGTCGACTCTTCCATCGACATTGGCGTCGCCCCTGAGAAAAGGGATATCAGCCGCGGCCAGGGGGCACGCAGTGATGATGAGAAGCAGCACAATACCGCCGATACGACGCATTCTGGTCACCTCCTGGCTCTCCCACTTCATCGTATCCGTCAAAATTCCCAGCACGACCCCCGGTTTGCGGCTGGATCAGGGCTGGTAGAATGGACACTGGCGTCCCCTGCCCGATCGAAGCGGGTCAGGATCGGCCTCCAGGAGGAATTTCATGTACAGATCCGCGATTCTGACCTCGACACTGCTGCTGTGCTGGACTCCAGCCGATTCAGGTGAGCCGATCGATACCGCCTTCGTCGCTTCGGGTGTCGAGGTGGTCGGCGGTGAACTGGGTACCGTTTCCGATCTGCTCAATCCCTTTCTTCAGAGCCAGTTCGATGCCGGGCTGTTCCGTAACCTGCTCGAGGTGCAAATGCTCGATGATCCTCTGATGCAAAACGACCCCGAGGTGGAAGTGGCATCTTTTCCGGGTATCGATGTCGATGGCGATCCTACCAATGATTTCGATGGTGATAACCTGTTCGAGGTCGACCCGCTGGGTCTCAATGCCGATGGCGAACCACTGACCGTCTTCACACCCGGGTCGATCACGGCGGGTGAACTTGTCGCCGGCCCTGCCGACCTGGATCTGGGCGGAGGGATCATCATCCCGGGAGCGTTGCTGGAAGGCACCATATCGATGGGTGGCACCAACATGGTGACTCCTCCCATCGCTGCAGCGATTCCTGTGGCCGTCTTCGATGCAATTCCCGCTCCAGCTCCATTTGATGGGTTCCCATTCAACTACGATACCCTGACGCAAGTGCTCGCTTTCTTCGGAGTCAATCCAGATGTCGACCTCGATGGAGATACAGTCAACGATGCGTACTCCGTTGAATTCGTACTGACCTTCGTCTCATGTCAACTCGTCTATCCCTCCTCCGCTCCCATCTTCCAGCGCGGGGATCTCAATGAAGATGGAGCGATGGATATTGCAGACGGAGTGAACATGCTCGCATATCTGTTCACAGGAGGGGCCGAACCCGGCTGTTTCGACGCCGCCGACACCAATGATGACGGAACCCTCAATATCGCCGATCCGATCCTGATTCTCGATTACCTCTTCACAGGGGGAGCGCCACCGGCATTTCCATTTGGAATCTGTGACATCGACCCCACGGCTGACTCCATCGACTGTGCCACTGAACCCGGAAGTTGCTAACGGGCTCGGCTCGATCTGATCGGTCAGGAACCTGTCCGCTCGATTCTCCTCATGACGCCCTGAATCACCCGGTCCAGTGCCTGCAAGAAGGCGGAGCGATCCCGTGGCTCGAAGGGTGACGGTCCCGATGTGGGCAACCCGAGATCTCTGAGGTGCGTCGCCAGATCCCTCCTGGCGAGGGCTTCTCCGACCGACTCCTCATCGAGAATTCTGCCATGGGGCGAAACCACTTCCGCGCCGGCGGCAACACAACGTGCTGCCAGCGGAATATCGCCCGTCACCACCACCGTCTTCGCATCGCAATTCTCCGCGATCCAGTCGTCCGCAGCATCAAAGAGGTCTGCGACAACCTGAAGTCTACAACGAGGACCCCGAGGAATTCGCATCTGACGATTCGCGACGAAGATGACAGCAAAACCGAGTCGCTTCGCGACCTTGACCACTTCATCCTTCACAGGACAACCATCGGCATCGACGACCAGCTGTAGTTCAACAGCCATCTAGTTGCGATTCCCTGCACGATAGAGAAATCCGAGATGTTGGATCATCAAGGATCTTGGGTCTCTGGCACATCACTGGATTCAGGAGCAGAGGCTTTATTTTCCTCAGCAGGCGAATCTTCGACTTCAGCAGTTCTCCTGGCAGCAAGTTCGAGCAATCTCTTTGACAACGCATCGACATCTGTAGTTGGCAGATCGCAGACCTGATCGACACAGAGGTAAGCAGTGGCCATACCGTCTATCTGCGTCCGATCGGTCAGCAGTGCAATCACCTTTTCAGCGCTGGATCCTGCATCTCCTGGAGGCCTCAATGCGAGCACGGGAAAGGGCACCGTCGAGTGTGCCACCGCATGGAGCAGCGCTCGAGTCTGCGGCGCTGCAGGATCACCTGCCACTGCCACGGCAGGGGTCGACCTCACGAGGGCCTGAACCGCCAGCAACAACTCTGCGGATCCAGTCGGGTAGGGGCCGATGGATCGAAGCCCTGCAAAGATGATGTGTTCTGCGGCTTCCTGATAGGCACCGATCCCGGTCAGTTCATGGAGACGAAGCAGCGACCTGGCCACGGTGGCATTCCCCGAGGGGATGGCACCGTCGAAGAACTCCTGGCGCCTGCCGAGCAGTACCTCGGCTCCATCTGGAGCCTCGAAGAGCCCGGCATCTGCTTCCAGCGGCCCGAACTGCTGCTCGATCAATTGCCACGAGCGAACAGCCTCCGCCACGAACGAGGGCTCGAAGGTGGCTTCGTAGAGGTCGAGGCAGCACTTCATCCACAACGCTGCGTCCTGAAGGGTTGCTGGATTTCCTGAGACCTGCGCCACCACGGACCCGGAATCGTCATCGGCCTTCACACCAGCGGGATAATCTCTGCGGCGCAGGAAACCATCATCGAGTACCAGTGATCCCTTCATCGAAGAGAAGGCACCGACAGCCGCCTGGCGATAGTTGGGCTCGTCCAGCAGCGCAGCGCCACGAGCCAGCGCAGAGATGGCGAGCGCATTCCAGCCGAGCACCACCTTGGGATCGCGCTTCGGTGCGACCCTGTCGGTTCGCGCCTGTTTCATCTTTGCGACTCCATCCGCAAACCACTTGTTGGCCTGATCCACCTCGATGGAGAGTTCACTGGCGGCTGATTCCACAGACATCGCATGGCGAGCGACGCTCGCCTCACCGCCCTCGAAGTTGCCATGCTCGACGATCCCGAGCACCTTGCAGATCAAGGAACTCGAGTCCTCACCCACCACTGCCTGCACCTGTTCTGGAGTCCAGACGTAGTAAGAACCCTCAACGCCACCGGAATCGGCATCCCAGGAACCTGCAAAACCACCATCGGGAAGCTGGAACTGTTCCAGCATCGCATCCAGGGTCGCCGTTCCGATCACCGTCAGGCTCGAATCAGCGGTGAGTCTTCCCACCTCGAAATAACTCTCGGCCAGTGATCCCTGGTTGTAGAGCATCTTCTCGAAGTGTGGCACTTGCCACTGCGCATCGACGCTGTAGCGGTGGAACCCGCCACCGACCTGGTCGTAGATCCCTCCAGCAGCCATCGCACGAAGCACCGACACACCACGGTCGATGGAGGCCTGATCACCGCGCATCATCCCCTCTCCCACGAGGTATTGCAGCAAGCGTGGGTTGGGAAACCTCGGCGCCTTGCCGAAGCCCGCGGGATCTGGCGTGTAACTGTTCGCAGCAGCCTCGATGCCTCCGCTGAGATAACCCTCCGGAACAATGCCTTCAAAACTCCGTGTGGATCTCTTGAGTAGATGAGCGTTGAGATTCTCGGCACTCTCGATGAGGCGCTCGCGGTCCTCTCTCCATGCAAGTGCGATGTCTCCGAGGATTTCCATGAAACCAGGGCGGTTGAATCTGGCTCTCGGCGGGAAGTATGTACCGCCGAAGAAGGGCTTCAGATCGTGCAACAGGAAAGCGGAAAGGGGCCACCCTCCTCCTCCCCTCGTCATCACACGCACTGCATCCATGTAGGTATCGTCGACATGCGGAAGGTCTTCCCTGTCGACCTTGATGGAGATGAAGTTCTCGTTCATGAATGCAGCAATGGATGCATCCGAAAAGGATTCACGGCGCATCACATGACACCAGTGACAGGATGAATATCCGATCGACAGGAAAATGGGCCGGTCAAGTTTTCGCGCCTGCTCGAATGCTTCTTCACCCCAGGGGTACCATTCAACTGGATTCTCCGAGTGCTCGCGAAGATAGGCGCTCGGGCTATCGGCCAGTCGCCACCCGCCCTCCTGGATCCCCCCGGCCTCTTGAGCATTTCCAGGGGCGCCGGCACAGAACAGAGTGCAGGTACAGATGAGCCATCGATTCATGAGATTCCTCCATCTCGACTATCGTATGTCCTCACCCTCTCCTCGGGGAGGCCAACATCACGAAACCTGCCTCCCCTTGTCGAGATCCGATGCAAATCGCGTTTATCCTTCCCTTTCTGACCCGAAACCGACAGAATCCCGCCGGGAGCCACAGCCGGAAGCAACCAGGGTGAGCGTCTGATTTCTGTTGTGGCCTTGAAAGGGGAATCGATGGGGAATACTGACGAGCCGCAGAACAAGGGAATCCTGGCGATCCAGATCCTCTATGGTGCTTTCTTCGCTGTCATGGGACTCAATCACTTTTTCGGGTGGATGGACAGGCCCGAACCGGAGGGTGATGCACTGGTGTTCTGGACCGGAGTTGGCGCGGCCGGATACCTCATGACCCTGATCTTCTCTACCCAGGCTGTCAGTGGCCTGCTGATTGCGTCGGGTCGTTTCACCGCGTTCGGCCTGATCCTGCTGACTCCTGTGCTGGTCAATATCGTCGGCTACCACCTGTACGTCGAGAGAACAGGCCTTGAAATGGCACTGGGTCTGTCGGCGGTTCACCTGTTTCTGGCGTGGGTGCAGCGCAACCGCTACAAGGCGATATTCTGCTGATGGCATGACAGCACGGGCTGGCAATCTACCGATGTGAGCAGGATCACTCTCCCTCGGGTGCTGTCTGCGGCACCTGAACCTCGCCGTAGAACTGCCATGCTGGCTGATGATCACGCCGAAGTTCCATTCCGTTGAGCGCGGCGCGCACCATCTCGATGGGAATCGAGTTGTTCTTCAGCACCCGATCATGAAACTCACGATCACTCATCCGACCTGAATCGACCAGTTCCCCGTGAAGAGCCATCAACTGCAGTCCTCCGAGCATGTAGGCCGCCTGGTAAAGCGGGCCGTAACTACCGCTGACCGAGCGCCTCACTTCTGCTGTCGCGTTGTTGCGTTCATGGCCAACATTTTCGACCAGGAAGTCGATCGCCTCCTCGGCCGTCATCTTTCCGAGATGGTAGCTGAGCGAGAATATGATCCGAGCACAGCGGTGAGTTCGCCAGAAGAGCATCCCGACGCGATTTTCCGCAGACTCGGCGAACTCCTTGTTCCACAGCAGCATCTCCCAGTAGAGCGCCCACCCTTCCATCCAGAAGGGAGTCCCGAAGGCACGACGATGGGTTCGGTGTCGACTGGTCATGAATCCCTGCAGGTGGTGTCCGGGAATCAACTCGTGGTGAACCGTGGCCCGGGCAAAGTGCCGATTGTTGCCACGCATGCTCATCTGCTTGTCCTCGTGTTCCATCTCGTGTGTGGGAAAAGCGACCATGATCGTTTCGCCACCCAGAAAATATGGGCTGGTCTTCTGTCTCGCTGCTGACAGCATCTCCATGCGCCAGGTTTCCTTGCACAGGTCCGGGATCGTGACCAGATCTCGCTGCTCAAGAAATTCTACCGCTTCGTTTGCCAACTCCTTGATCAGGTGGGGCTGCTGACCTGGGTCGACATGCAGTTCCTTGACGTGATTCAGCGCAGCTCGCCAATCATCACCGAATCCCAGATCGTCAGCGGCACGTAGCATCTCCTTGCGACACCAATCGAACTCGGATCGAGCGATTTCGATCAATTGCTCAGGAGAGTAGGCGATCATCTCGTGCTCGAGCATGCTCAACAGTTCTTCACGACCTACCGGGTCGCCGATGATGGGTGGATCATCATCCTCCTTGACCCCCACCACCTTGCTGCGGATGAATTTCGAGTAGTCCTTGAGGGTCTTATCCAGATCGTTGTAGGGCTTCTCGACCCACCAGGTAAAGAGCGGATCGTAACCGGCATAGAATCGATACCAGCCGGAGAGGGTCCTCTGCAGACGATCCACCATCCGATTCGCTCGATGGGCCACCGATTTCTCGAAGACCACCTCATCTTGCTCTGCTTCCTTCAATCTGAGCTCGATCGATTTTCTGGTTTGCTTCACAGTCTTCTCGAGATCGGTCAGAACGGTGGCGATCTGCTTTCCCACTACAGGAATTACTTTCCTTCTGTTTTCCTGCAGTTCGATGATCGTGCTCGCAAAGGGAACAAATTCGTCTATTTGCTTTTCCTTCAGCTGCTGGTGCTGAAGCGCTCGGAGCCGATATCGAAGGTCGTTCTGAAACAGCAGATGATCGATCTTCTGCTCATGTTCGAGGCTATCGAAGTCCAGATCTGACAGAACCTGCTGCCAATGTTTCAGATAATCGCTGGATTGCTGCGAGGAGACTGGAGACATCGGAGCGTCATAGAAACGATTGATATTGCGACGATCCGCAGAATACAACTCGATCATCGCACGCAGTTGCGGCAGCGTCCCATCGATCGATCCGCCCGGGTGGTCCTCTCGGTCGGTAGATTTCTGCTGGGATTGTGAGTTTGCGATATCATTAGGCCCTGGAATCCAGATCGCGCAGGACCACAACAGCAAGAGAGTGATCGCGATGGGGATTTTTTTCATCAGAGTTTCCTTCCAGTATTCCATTACAGCCACAGTCTAGAAGGTCAGCGCAGCGGTTCAACGCACCGATTCTGATGTCAGTGGATTCAATTTTTGGATTATTCTGGCAACGATGCTGATTCAGCGAAGCTGACCAAAAAGAAGGGGGACGGTACGCCTGTTGAGGCACCGTCCCCCGCATCAGTTTCAAGACAATCGGGCTGCAACTAGGCTTCGACCTTTTCTGTCTTCGCTGCATAGATCGACGCAAAGAAGGATCCGAAGAAGCCGGACAATGCCACGGCGACATATACATTTGGTTCGGCAACTACCATGTTCACGATGTACCAGCAAATCACTGCGATGATTCCACCGATGACTCCGGAAAATACCGAGCCCCCCAAGTTATTTCCCATTTCCCGTTCTCCCCTCTGCACACAGGGACTACCCCCGCATGTGCAAACGGTAGTTCATATCGACCTCCCCTGTCAAATCTACCTCCCGTACACCATCTGGAGACTGCAGTGAGAAATCCAGTCCGGCACAGGCAATTCTGCGGCTGCACCCTTCCTGAGCCTGAATCAGGCGGTCTTCTCCACGGGGGCGAACGACCTGCAGCCCTCTGGAAGGAGGTCTTCATGACCTACCCAACTGTCGGTGAAAAGACGATCTATCGTCTCTTCACGATTTCATTTCTGTTGCTCGCCTTGGTGCCCACCACCACCCATTATTCCCAGGTGTACATGAAAAACCTGGGGACTCGCGGACTTGAGTTGTCGATGGAGATGACCGCCACCAGTGTTGGAGACTACGTCACCGTCGGTCCTGTCACTCGACTTCCCAATGCTCCCCCTGGTCTCGACATCTACCTCAACAAGGTAGATCCTGGCGGCAACCTGACCTGGACCCGGCGGATTGTTGAATCAAATGGGCAAGGATTCGGCAAGGCTGTTTCTGTCTCGGTGACGGAAACTTTTGATAGCACTGGAACTTCGAGTGGCTTTGCGGTGACTGGCATCGTCCGAAACGGGATTTCGATCGATGACCCCGTCATGGTGGTCACCACTGACACCGTTGGGATTCCCACCGGGTACAACTCCTATGGCGGGCCACTGCCGATCAACAATGTCAGCGATGTGATTCACACCCTCAACTACCTGTTCGGCGGTGGATCTCCTCCATCGGCCCCCTTCGACGAGCCAGATCCTGATCCAGATAATGACCAGGGCAACGTCTTCAACATGGGCGATCGGTTCCAGTTGATCGATCAGTCGTTGCTGGCAGAAGGAAGAGTACTTGCGGAAGAGTGATCGAGAATCGTTCTCGACCCTGAACTGGACGTAAGAGAGGCCTCGTCGGCTTGACCCGGCGAGGCCACTCTCTTTCTTGATCTCGATGGTCATGTCCTGTGAAGAAGCTCAAACCCCGAGCAACTCGGGTAAGACCCCGGTCAACAACCGGTCTGCCTCGGCGGGTGTCGCTGCGATGGCGATCACATCGAACTTGCCCGACCGCTCCAATGGCCCGACGTTATAGAGCAGGAAGTGGCCCCTTCCTGTTCGAGCATCGAGCAACTGGTCGCCGATACGCTCACAGATCTCGGTGAAGGGAACTCCGATCAGTGCCTCATCGATGAAATCCTGGGCGCGATACGCCGGGCGCTCGCCGAGAATCACCCGATCGACCAGATGCATCGGGGTGCTGGTTCCGCCCCAGCGACCGTTGCACTCGGTGACTCTCAGTACTGGATCTGCATCCAGATCCCCGACCACGAGGTGATCGAAGGAACAGCGGCCGACATACCCCAATTGTTGCAATGCAAAAGCGATGACAGAGGACTGACGGGCGAGTCCGTCGTTGATCTCCCGTGGTAAGGTCGATGGCCTGCTGCCGACAAATAGTTTTTCTTCCCCCTTGAGAATCTGCTCGTAGATACCGTCGAGTCTGGGAGGTCTGCTTCCCTTCGGTGGGATCCACCACTGGGTAGAGGGTGAAAGATCTGTCTCCTCCCAGACACAGGCGAGCACCTCCTCGCCTTCGGGCCAGTCCATCGACAACAGCGCCTCTTCGACGACCTTGCAGAGGGCCTGATCGTCGAGACCTTCCAGTTTCTCGACATCGAAGAGTCTGTTTCCCATTGCGGATGCACAGCGCGTTCGCTTGATCGCAACCCGCTTGACTCCTTGAAACATCTCGCGCAGATGCTTGGACAGAGTCGGGACATCCTCGGCTGTGCGGGTGAGGACCAGCGCATCCTCTCCCAGCACATCGGCCACCAGTTCGGAGAAGAGAGCCTTGTCATTGGCGATCCAGGTCACAGCAGGAGGAGGCGCGATGACCTGAACAGGGGCTCCTGAATCGGCAGATATGCGAGCGGCAAGGTCCCAGCCGTCATCGATCCCCATGTAGGGTTCTATCAGCATTCCTGAACATTCCCTGGCCCTATCCACGAGTTTCGAAAGAGTGGGTTGAGCCAGACAACCGCTGGATACCCGAAGCGGACCATCAGCGGGAAGAGAGAAAATGTGCTCTGGTGACCCGAGGCCCAATCGATCGCGGCAGTACTCCTCATAGCCAGCAACCGGTTGCGTCACCGTGGCGAACAGATCTCCATCACCACATCGTAACCGTGCGCGGTGCTGATACTCGTCGACACCCTCGATACCGCTGAGGAAAGGGATCCCCGACACATCATCGAGGTGCAGAACCGGCCACTCCCGCTGTCCACCCCAGAAATGGGGAACGCGGTCGCTGCAGGAGTTCGGCAGCCCGTGTCTCTCCGAATACCGAGCCGTAGCAGCGCAAATCTGCTGCTCGTCGATTTCGGGCGAGTACTCCCCCGTCATCTGGTGGCCTCCTGCCGTTTCTGGCTCGCTGGCGGGGTCACTCCCCCGAGGATTCTGACATCCTCCTCATCGGCTGTTTCAGGGTAATCGTTCACCAAATATTTTGGAACCGCGTTGGCTGACGGAAGCCGAGGCGGGGCTGCTTACCGGTTTCCTGAAGGGCAGATCGATATCGGCCCATTCACCTCGCGCTGGCCTCCATGGCACCAGAGCACCAGTCGTGGGCGCGCAAGGGAAGGCTTGATCCAGCCGCACACAGTAGTTTCGCCTCTCATAAAGAACTTCAAGTAATCTCCGATGAGGCCTACCCTGCCGAGGGAATCTCATAGAGGATCCCATCGACCACCAGATCCATCCCATGAGGATCTCCGGTTTGCTCTTCCTCTTGAAAGGTATCGCTCATGCTGAATCGTGCGCTGTGGTGCTGGATCATCACGGCTACCTGTTCTTGCGTCTCAACTCAGCCTGTCATCGCCATGCAGGCGATGGAAACTCACTGGAATAACGGACTCCAGTTTTCAACTCCCGACGGCGAGAACAAGATCTCGATCGGTGGACGGCTTCAGGTTGATTTCGGTTTCTTCAGTGAAGAGGACGTCGTCGACAAGGATCAAAACGATGTCGACCAGGAACAAGACGGTGTCGAGATGCGCCGGGCCCGACTCGGTGTCTCCGGAGTCCTCGGTGGCAATATCGAGTTCAAGACAGAGTACGATTTCGCCGGAGGAGATGCGGATTTCAAGGACGCCTGGGTAGGCCTGAAGGATGCAGGGTTTCTCGGCCGGTTGCGCATCGGACATCAGAAGGAGCCGATGGGGCTCGAAACACTCACCAGTAGCAAGTTCATCAGCTTCCTGGAGCGCAGTTTCACCTCCGCTCTCACCCCATCTCGCAATACCGGAATCCTTTCCAGCCATTCACTCGGCCAAAAGAACCTCGGAACTTTCTCCATCGGCTATTTCAAGGATGTCGATAGCTCCGCAAACGGTCAGGATGATGACCAGAGTTCCGTCACCAGCCGCGTGACCTATCTGCCCCTCTACGAGCACGACGGCAAGAAGTTGCTACACCTCGGTGTCTCCATCAGTGCTCGTGACACCTCCGATGGAAGTGTCACATACGATTCCGACTCTCTCGCTCACCTCGGAATAGACATCGTATCCGCAGAGGTCGGTGCAGATCGGGTCGATCTTTTCGGAGTCGAGGCCGCTTACGTACAGGGACCCTTCTCCCTCCAGGGTGAACTCGTCACCTCCACCATCGATGACGACAAGGAAGTTTCTGCCTGGTACCTTCAGGGCAGTTACTTCATCACCGGAGAGAGCCGCACCTACAAGAGATCCTCTGGTTCATTCACCACCATCAAACCACTGAACAACTACGGCGAGGATGGCAAGGGTGCCGTGGAACTGGCCATCCGCTTCCAGGAGATCGATCTGGAGGCGATGGCACCAGGGGAAAACGCTGAAGCCCTCTCCATCGGCGTCAATTGGCACCTCAATCCGAACGCTCGGGTGAAATTCAATGCCACCAGTGCTTCACCGGATACAGCCTCAGAATACGGAAACGATGTCATTTGCTACACATTGAGGTTTGGAATCAACTTCTGATCGATGTTGGGATTCTCATCCGGAGGGTAATTCGGTAATAATCCAGCAGGGAGCGAGTGGGTTCGTCTCCCCTACCCGAGGCCAGTGGAAATTGGCCCTGTGCTTGTTCGTAACAGATGCCAGGAGAATTGATGCGTACCATCGCCAACCTGTTCGGGAGATCTCCATTCGTGCCACTGCAATCGCACATGCGCAAGGTCAGCGAATGCATCGATGGCCTCGGTGAACTGTTTCAGATCTTCGTCAACGAAGACTATGACTCCATCGGTGAAATCGCTCGTAAGATCTCCAAGACGGAGCATGAAGCTGACCTGGTAAAGAACGACATCCGTAATCATCTTCCCAGAGGCCTGTTTCTGCCGGTCGACCGGGGCAAGTTGCTGGAGATCATCTCAACCCAGGATGAAATCGCCGATACCGCAGAGAATGTCGCCGTTCTCTGTAGCCTCAAGAAATTGCCCGTTCCAGCAAGGGTGAAAGAGGTGTTCCTGGAGTTTTGCACAAAGAGTACCGAGTGCTTTCACCTCTCCCGCGCAGTGATCGAGCAACTCGACGAATTGCTCGAGAGCGGTTTTGGAGGAGTGGAAGCCGAGAAGGTTCGAGAACTGGTTCATGCTGTTGCAGTCAAGGAACACGAGGTCGATCTGTGTCAGCGAAAGTTGCTTCGAATCATGTTCGATTCCGAAGATGTGCTCAACTATGCCGAGTTCCACCTGTGGCTGAGGATCTTGGCAGAGATTTCAACCATCAGTGACCTGAGTGAAAACCTGGCGGACAAGGTACGTACCACACTGGAAATAAAGTAGAGAAGCAATGATCAGAAATAGTCTCATCGTTCAACTGATCCATCCAGTTCTGGAAATGGCCTGAAGGGCTCATGGAACACGCAGATATCTTGTTGGCACTGGCGGGAATCTTTGGATTCTACATGGCGTGGAACATCGGTGCCAACGATGTGGCCAACGCCATGGGCACATCGGTCGGCTCGGGCGCGCTCACGCTCCGCAGAGCTGTGATCGTTGCTGCAGTGCTGGAATTCTCCGGAGCTTTTCTTGCCGGTTCTTCCGTTTCGGAGACGGTCCGTAAAGGGATCATCGATACCGATCTGTTCAGCGGCGATCCCACTGCATTCGTCTGCGGGATGCTGGCAGCGCTACTGGCGGCGGGAGTGTGGCTACAGATCGCCTCGTATTTCGGTTGGCCCGTCTCTACGACACATTCCATCGTTGGCGCCATCATTGGATTCGGAGTGCTCTATGGTGGAGTCGAGGCGGTGCATTGGCCCAAGGTGTGGCAGATCGTATCGAGTTGGGTGATTTCGCCGCTGCTCAGTGCTTCGATCGCTTACATCACCTTCAGGCTGCTGCTGAAAAACATCTTCTTCAAGAGCAACCCGCTGGCAGCGACAAAGAGGCTCGCCCCGCTATTGGCCTTCATCGTCATGACGATCCTGACCCTGACGATGGTCTTCAAGGGACTCAAGAACCTCAAACTCGATCTCTCCTTCGGACCGGCGCTCGCCCTCGCCATGGGTGTGGGGATCATCGCTGCTGTCATCACGGCTTTCCTCGTGCGCAGGATCAATATTTCCGATGACGAGGTCTCCAAGAACTCGCATCGGATTCAATATCTGGCGCAATCTCTCAGCAAGGCGAAGAAGCACCTTCGCAGGGTTCAGGGTGTGTCCGATCCCTCGGTGCAGGGTGAAGTGGCAATCCTGCTGCAGAAGACCGAAGATCTGAGCGCGAAATTGGAGAGGGAAAAGGGACCCACCGACACCCTTGCCCTCAACAAGGTCGAGAAGATCTTCGTCTATCTGCAGATCCTGACCGCCTGCTTCGTCGCTTTCGCGCATGGTTCCAATGATGTCGCCAATGCCATCGGCCCCCTGTCAGCAGTTCTGCAAACGATTGCAGATGGCAAGGTTGCGCTCGAATCAGCGGTATCGCCAGAAGTGCTGGCGCTGGGCGGACTGGGAATCGTCATCGGTCTGGCAACCTGGGGCTGGCGGGTGATGGAAACGGTCGGGCGCCGCATCACCGAGTTGACCCCATCTCGTGGATTCACCGCTGAATTCGCAGCGGCGACCACGATCGTCCTGGCCACCAAACTCGGGTTGCCGATCTCGACCACCCATACACTGGTGGGAGCGGTGGTCGGAGTTGGCCTGGCCCGGGGCATGGGCGCACTGAACCTGAACACGGTCCGAGACATCGCCATCTCCTGGGTCATCACGGTGCCAGCCGGAGCCATATTCGCGATGATCTTCTACAAGATTCTGATGGCCTTCTTCGGCTAACGAGGCAGGGAGCACTGATGCGTGTCGCCTCACTGTTTTGCATCCTGTGTCTTTGCGCTTGCCGTTCCATTGCACCCACAGCATCGAATCCAGGTCTCGAACTGGTGAACTGGAACACCTACCACCTGTTCGATCACCAGCTGCATACCGATTCCGCAGCCGCATGGCTCGCTGCCGAGCAGCCGGCGATGGTCGCTCTTCAGGAGGTCTTGCATGTCGACTCCGCCGGGTTGGCGAGGCTTGCAGCGCAATGGGGACATCCCTACGCAGTGATGCACAAGGAGAGTGGCTACCCGGTGGCGCTCACCAGCAGTGCGCCGATCGAGGTCGTCGAACGTCGTGTCGCCGGCTTCCATCACGGCTACTTGCACGCGCGTACCCATGGCTTCGATGTCTTTGTCGTTCACTTCTGGCCCGGCAAGATTCATGAAGCGAAGCACATCGCCGAACTCGCCCGTGATCTGGCATCGAAGGGGAATCTTGTTCTTGTCGTTGGAGACTTCAACGGTGAGATCCGCCACGATCACGACTATCTGCTCGAGCACGGCCAGCTAGGCAAGGTTGTTGCTGGCGTTCGCACCTTCGACTATCGGATCACCGACACTTTCCTCGAGAGCGGCTTTGTCGATCTGACTCATGCTCACGCACCCACGGCCAGGTACACATTTGGATCACCGGCGCTGATCCCGCGCTGGCGCAAGGACATGGAGGAGGTCCATCTGACGCGCAGACGTATCGACTTCGTGTTCGCCGATCCGGCGACCGCCGAGCGCGCGATGTCAGCGCGCGTCGTCACCGACGATTCGAGCGTCGGACAATGGTCGGATCACTACCCCGTCGGCGTCACATTCGCGCCGTGAGCAGCATGACGATCTCAGCTCGATCCTTCGGGGGGATCACGATCCCCTCCAATTCCTTTCGACGAAGCACAGCACCCAGGACTCGATCGGGCTGGACTCCACTGCGAATCATGGCTCGGATCGCCTGAACCACCCGATGCTCCCAGTGGTGAGCGAGTACAGGTATGGCAATCCAAAGGCCACCGCGATCAGGGGTGCCGTCGCAGGTGTCAACCAGGCGACCAACAAGATGGCGTTGACCGTGGCTACGCCGATCGTCGATGTCAGTTGGCTCCGGATCAAGTGCGGGAGTGGGTATGGCACCAACATCGACACCGCATTCAAAGCGAACACTGCGATCAAGAAGGGTGATGCACTCCAACCGAGGGTGTCAGTCGCGATGAGCACCAGCAAGATGTGCCGCATGAGCTCGTTGGTGGGAGAGCCGCCGGCCGATTTCGGGTTCGGGACAACCCGTGAGGTGATACGGAGCAATATTGCCGCGATGGCCACGATGGAGAGGGCGGTGCAAGCAACATCAATACTAGTGCCCACGACAATGACGAAGATCACATGGGCCACGGCGTCACAGATGTTGTCGAGAGTTGCTCCGAAGTCACTCTTGAGATCGAGTTTGACAGCAAGCTGGCCGTCGAGGTCGTCCATGAAGTTGTTGTAGATCATGAGGGGAATCAGGAACCGCGCGCCGTCCTCCAGAGTGAGGAGTGCGAGAGGGAGGACGCCGAGCAAAGAAACCGCATTGGGGAGATTCCGGTAAAACCACGGCTTGTGCTCTGGTGTTTTCATGCGGGCACCTCAAGGCCATTGTGGATCGACGTGTTCGTCGGCGTGCGAGCTCTGAGCAGAAAATGGTATTTCGTTAACTTCGGAAAGCGGACGACAAAAGCTACAGGCAGGCGAGCGATCCACGGAAATCCGTTGCGCAAGCCAGAGTAGACAAGGCGTCCCACCAACGGCAACACCTGCACATTTGAAGGAACGACCGCCTTCCACTTGTCGATTGCCTCACACCCCAGCTTCAGAAGAATGTACGGATGGTTCGTCTCGACCTGGATGACCTCAAGGCCACTGCGCTCAAAAACACTCGAGTAGTCCTGGACCGATCGATACACCGCCTGGTAACTGCCCTGCCGCGAATGTGTTCCGTTCCGCACGGTGCTCTCGCGACATGGAACCATGTCGCCTTGAGAAAGCAGCGGAGTGACTCTTCGCAGGAGCTCGACCACGTCGCATTCGTTGAGATACATCAGCATGCCGCCAAGGAAGATGAGAGAAAACGGGCCTTGCGGGCTGAAAGAGAGTACGTCGTCCTGGACGAGACGCACGTTCGTGTGAGCGGAACAACGGTTAACCATCGAGTCAAAGTGTGGCTTGCTTCGACAGCAATCACGTTCGAGTAACGCCGCGCAAAGAACTCCGTCCAGTGCCCGGCACCGCTGCCAAGATCAAGAACCGCCCCTGTGCAGTCGGCGTTGCGTGTCAGCCGCTCCGCGACCTTGGGCTCCAGGCGGAAGCGGAATCGCCCTGCGCTGGTGGAAAAACCGAATCCCTCCATCATGTAGGGAATCAAAGGCGAAGGCTTGGCGCTATTCCAGTACTGCTTGACGTCAGCGTAGTCCAGTGGTGCGAGCTGGTTCTTGACGGGTTCAGTACTGCCAGAGGTCATTGCACCGATGCTCGTGGCGGTGGATTACGACGACCTTCACTGTAGACATCCGAGTAAGGTAGGGTAGGCATATCAAATGCACCGATTCGTGCGAACGTTTCATGTGCGCCCCGGAGATCATCAAGCGTGTCGATTTCGTACCAGCGATTCTCGTCAAACAACACACACTGGAGGTCCAAGCGACCTTCAGAAACCAGGTCCCTGAAGACCGCCTCGTAATATTCGTTCACTCTGCCCATTGAGATGTATTGCTCAAGTCGCGCGACAATCGCGCTCCATGACGACGCAGACAGGCTGCAGATATTGACTGTCTTGTACTCCTCATCGGCCGCTTTGGAGTTCTCGCCTAGCAAGAACTCCGTTACACGATGCCCGTCCGTGGTGACCATCGTACCGCGCATCCAGGGAAGCCTGTGAGAGACGGCGATTCGGTCGGGGTATGTGAGAGCACTCAGGAGTGGCGTATCAAAGATCAGGTCGCTCTCGATCAAGAGAAAGGGTTCGTTTAGCTTCTCACGAGCCAGCCATAAGGAGTAGATGTTATTCGTTGTCGCGAAGACTGGATTCGAGACATAGTCGATTGTCAAATCAGCGGCATGAAATTCAAGGAAACTCCGAATGCTATCTTCAAGATGGCCAAGCACGAACACCAGACGCTTGAATCCTTGTTCGCGTAGGCTGGCGATCAATCGCCCCAGAAGCGGCCGCCCATGGACTTCGGTGAGGCACTTCGGCATCGACTCCGTCAGTGGGAAAAGCCGGCTTCCGGTGCCCGCCGCAAGAATACAAGCGGTCTTGAGTCGAGTCTCTTGTCGATCGTGTGTCTTCATCCAGAGCACCCTTCATGATTGCATCCACTGGATCCGGTGATCCGCCAGGAGGAGCGCAAGTTCCACGCTGGCACTAACGTCCACTTCTTGGTCCTCGAAATGATCACGATGCGATCCCCTCGAGAAGCACTTCTTGCTCTTCCGGTTTCAAGCCAACAAGTTCTGCGCAACGCTCGAACTTGAGCGCATCGATGACGCCTCGATGAACCGCCTCAACGGCCAGTGCCAGCAGCCTTGACCGAAACGCATCGCGCTTGGGGACCTGCTTGAACGTCCGCAGATCCAGTACTTTCTTGGTACGCTCCACCGTTCCCCTGGCATCTTTGCTCGTCAGGGCAGCGACTTCATCGTCGCTCATGTAGCGCAGGTTGCGCAAACTGTGGCAGGTCAGGACAGGACTGACACCGTAGTAACAAGCGATCTGCGTCAGGTCGCAAGCTCCGATGGGCGTGGCTCCCTTGCGGCCGCGGCCATCGACACGAATCGGTGGCTCGTCTGCACTCGGTCCGTCAGGTTCCGAAAACAGACTTTGAGTGGCGCCACTTGCGCGTCCCAGCGTATCTTTGCCGAGGCTGTGCAGATAACGACGAAGACCCGTCTCCGGGAGCAGGAACCTCCCGGCGAAAGCGGTAGCACGAAGCTCTGAAAGTGAATGTCGTGCATCCGTACGGCATGCGAGCCAACGGTGCCCATGGTCAAACAGTGCATGTGCGTAGCCGTGAACATATTGGAAGCGTCGCTCTTCCATCGACAGCGACTCGTTTACGACCACCAAGGTGCCCGTCTCCGGAGCCTGAAGGTAGAGGCTTGAGATGCCCTCGGGCAGACTTGCCTGAGTCGCGCGGACTCGCATCATGGCCAGTGTGTCGTCGACGTCCCGAACTGGGCTGTCACCGAGGTTCATCCGCCAGCGCTCTTCTTGAGCGGCCACGTATCCCTGGTGCGCACCTTCCCACCGAGTGCACGGCGCGCCGAATCCGTGGGAAGGGGGACCCGCTGAGTACCCCTCAAGTCCGAGCGCCTTCTCGAGCAGCGTCAGTTCTCGGGAGAGGAGGACTGCCTCTCGGAGCCCTTTGAATGCGGAGGGATCCATCGAGAACTCCGGCATCGATTGACCCAGATCATCGAGCAGTTCGTCTTCTTCTCGATCCTTGCGTGTCTCGGGAATCACAAGCAGGCTGGTTGGGCTGCATCCGTAGATCTTGGCCAGACGACCGAGTTCCTCCGCCTGCACTTTCCGGTTTCCGAGTTCCATCTGAGCGATCGTGCTGCGCGAGGCACCAAACTCCTGGGCCACCTCGACCTGGCTCTTGCCATTGGCCAGCCTGAGTTCCCGGAGGCGCACACCGAACAACTGTGCAGGGCTTGACACTCCAATGGTCCTCTCCTTGGGGGGAATCGAAACGGCGGGATTGGCAAGTTCCACCGTACCACGACAACCTAACACCTAGGACGCTCAGCGTCAAGTTGGTTTGATTTCCTAACACTGGCGGAGCGGTGATAACACTAGCGGAGCGGTGATAACACTCGCGGAGAGGGCATTACACTGGAGGAGCGGTCATCGCGATCACTCAGCTGGTCCCCACGTTCACGTCGTCGATTCGTGTCAAAATGGCAGTCAATACTCGGTCGACCACTCTCACGATTCGCTGAGTTTGTTGCGGTGCCACACCACTTGTTGCGGGAAGGGGATCTCGATGCCGGCGTCTTCGAACGCCTTCTTCAGGCGTCGGTACATCTCCCGCTCCAGGCCCCACTGCGAGCCGGGCTGGGTCTTCGCTTGAGCGCGTATCACCACGGCCGAGTCGCCGAGATCGGTCACACCGATGAAAGTGGGTGCCTCCATCAGCTTGCCCTGCAGCTCGGGATCGGCATACATCGCTGCTCCGACTTCGTTGCAGATGCGTTCGGCCAGGTCGATGTCGGTGTCGTAGCTGACACCCACGTGACAGCGGAAACGGGACCAATCGCGGGTCATGTTCTCGACTGTGGCGATGGTACCGTTGGGGATGATCTGCAGCACACCCTTCGAGCTGCGCAAGCGCGTTGAGCGAATATTGATTTGCTCAACCGTGCCTTCGTGGCTACCGATTTTCACCCAGTCCCCGACC
>QNYK01000005.1 GCA_003973385.1 Bacillota bacterium
GTGGTCGCCTTCTCGGAGGATGTGATGAGATTCTCTCCATCGCTGGTCAAGGCTCGAGGCCCGATCCTCAAGAAGGCCCTCAAGTTCGTAGATGGTCTGCGAGCCGGTGGCGAGACCAACTCCTACGGTGCGCTGGAGGCTGCCTTCTCCGATCGCGAGGTCGACACCATTTATCTCCTCTCCGATGGAAGCCCCACGGTGGGGAAAGAGACCTCGCTCACCCTGATCCTCGATGCGGTGACCCGATGGAATCGCTATCGAGGTACCCGTATCCACTGCATCGGGTTGTTCGCAGGAGATGCCCCGCGCCAGGACCTTCCCCAGGCCCGGGAATTCCTGCGTCGGCTGGCCCACGCAAATCAGGGGAGATACACGGAGATTCGCTAAACGACCCCGATGCCACGCCAAGGTTGACGAGTGCGCCTCGAGAAGGTCTCATCGGGGTTCCACTGCCGTCATCTGACCCCCAGGAGAAGCCGAGTGAACGACTCTGATCCCCCCTACCCGACCACTGGAGATCTTATCGGGCCTTCCGATGACGAGGCACGGCCTGCTGGAGGCGAGGGGCTGCGTCGTGACCACGAAAAACTCAGGAAGGATTACCAGAAGATGTTCGAGGAGGGTGCCTCAGAAGCTGCGGGCGACCCGAACCGTCGTGACCTGGTCCTGATCAATCATGGCGACGACCCCCTCGACGAAGAACAGATGATGAAGCGCATCGGTGATGCTGCCTCGCTTCATGTCTATGGCACCCTGGCTGCTGCTCAGCAAGCGTATCCACTCCACATTGCAACTTGCGAGTTCGTCATCGTCAATGAGCCAACGACGGGCCTCGATCAGTTCAGAGAGTATCAAGTTCGACTGGTCGTGATCGAGGACGAAAACTCTACTGGTACTGACAGTTCTGATGTTCTTCGAATCGTTCGCCCCATCGACTCGGCAGTTAATGATGAAATCTTCGAGTTGTTGCTGTCTAGCTCAGATCAGGATTCAGCGAGATCTGTTCCAGCATCATTACCTGCATCCCAGCACGATATTGCTCTTCCGACACTGTCCGAGGAGGAGATGAGTCATCTGATCTCCGAGCATGAGACTCCAGTCTCTGCTTCTGGTGATCTGCAACCGGATGCGATGGCAGCCGTGAAAGCGCTGTTGAAAGCACGCAAAGATGGAGTGGTTTCAGCGGAGGCCCTGAGGAACTGGGTGATGTCCGATCCCGCGTTTCTCGGCTGGGCCGAGTTGAGGAAAAGCGGCGATGAGATCTCTGTCAAGGTAGGGGGGGTTGATCCTGGCGCAGTACTCCGGAGCATCGGTGACGAGATGGATGTGGGAGAACCGATACCGACCGAGCCAGGATCTCTGGGCCCATTCGTCGGGGTTCCCTTGCCCGACGCGTGGCTCGGTTTCCTGGCAAGAGACCCTCAAGCGGCTCGCCGCGAGTTCTTTCGTGCATTCCAGTTGTTGCCGCTGATCGATGAACTGGTGCCAGCGCTCGCCACCGATGGGAAGCCACTGGTCGAGGATCCGGAGCAACGCTTCACTCGACTGCTCGATACCCGCATCCGGGCAGCGGAGAGACGTGGAGGGGCACCTGGAGTTCTGGTTCTGGAGCACCCCACGGGTGGTCGTGACCTCGCGGAGAAGATCCCGAAGGAATTGCGAGGCACCGACTGGGTCGAGATATGCGGTGATAGGATGTGGGTGCTGATTGATCAGCCCGAACCTGGAGCTGCTGAGAGCCTCACGAGGAGGCTCGATGAAGCGATACCGGGTCTCCGTGGTGGTGGCATCATCGGTGTGTCCACCGGTGAAGTGGCTCGGGAGTGCATGGAGAGAGCCCGGCAGTTGCTCAGGGGCAGTGATCAACTCCGCATCGTCGATGAAATGAGTTAGCATCCACCCCGCTGGATCGAGTGGGTTCAGGGAAAGGTGGAACAGTGTCTGGCCCAACCGACCCCGGGAACAAGCGGCGACGACGCACACGGGCCAGGAATCGCCGTCTGGACTCTTCCGGTACCCTCGATGTCATCCCTTCAAGTTATCGCCGACTCGATCTGGCCGACCTGCTCGAATGTGTTGCAGGATTTGCTTCGTCACGTCCGGGTAAAGTGCATCTGCAGCGGGCAATTCCGGCAACAGATCTTGAATCCGCAAGAGTTCTCCTCGATGAGACCGAAGAGATCCGCGAGCGGATGAAGACGAACAACTGGAATCCAGGATTCGAAGGTCTGATCGATATCCCCTCGATATTGCCGGAATCTGGTTCCGGCACTCTCGATCCACAGATGCTGGCTGCGGTGTGGCAGGTGATTGATCGATCGCGCAGGCTGAGATCTCAACTCCAGGCCGTGGAGTGTCCCCGGCTGACCCGGAGAGCTGAATTTCTGGTGGATGTTCCCGGCTTGAGGGAGCGTTTGGCGAAGTCGGTCGATGCATCCGGAGAGATTCTCGATCAGGCCAGCGAGAAACTGAACCGATTGAGAGCTGAATCTGCCCGACTCGATGCAGAAATTCGCCAGTGGTTCGTCGAAAACTCGGAGAAGAAACAGTGGAAGAAGGCGCTCCAGGGCAATGTAGTGACCCCTCGCCATGGGCGACTCTGCTGGGCGATCCGTGCCGAGTGCAGGAATCTTGTCCGAGGAGTCCTTCGAGGGGAGTCCTCATCGGGGCAGACGCTCTTCATCGAGCCAGAGCCGGTGGTCCGTCTGGGGGATCGTTCGCAACGCTCGAGGGCTGCAGAAACTCACGAGGTGCAGCGAATCCTGGCAGATCTGACGCGTGAAGTCAGGCTTCGTCGAGAACTGATACTTCAACTTTGGCAACATCTTGTCGAACTCGATGCTGCTCAGGCGAGAGCCCGATTTGCCGATGAACTCGGATGCGTCAGTCCCGAATTGACCGAAGGGCGACGCATCCATCTGGTCGGGGCAAGACATCCCTTGCTACTCTGGCGACAACGGAAGAGTGAGCGCGGCTCCACCTTTGATCTGGAGTCTGCACGAGCCGCTGTGGTCCCCATGGACCTCGACATGAATCCTGGTCGATATCAAGTCGTCGTCACCGGTCCCAACACTGGCGGCAAGACCGTGGTCCTCAAGACGGTGGGGCTGCTTGCTCTCATGGCGGCCTGTGGGATTCCGATTCCTGCGGCAGAGGGCTGCAGTATTCCTGTCTTTGATGCTGTGCTTGCCGATATCGGAGATGAGCAGAGTTTGCAGCAGGATCTCTCGACATTCTCTGCACACGTCACCGTGGTGGCGTCCATATTGCGTCGCTCGACCAGTCGCAGTCTGGTGCTGCTCGATGAACTCGGATCAGGGACTGACCCGCTTGAGGGCGCCCCGTTGGCAGAAGCAGTGCTGGATGTGCTGTACGAGCGAGGCACTTTGACACTGGTCACGACACATCTGGGTCGACTCAAGGAGTACGCCTACAGGCGCCGCAAGTGTGAAAATGCTTCGATGGAGTTCGATCCCGAGAAACTGGCTCCCACATTTCGGATCGTGGTTGGTCTGCCGGGCCGATCGAATGCGCTGGTCATCGCAGAGCGGATCGGAATGCCCTCGGAAGTGGTCGAGAGCGCCAGACGGGCGAGTCGAGATCAAGATGCTGTGGATCACGAAGTTGTCGATGCGATGCAGCGAGCTCAGAAGGACCTGGAAAGACGCTCAAGGGAAGCGGAAGGTCACCGCAAGCGTGCGCTACACCATTCTCAGGAGATCGCCAGGCAGCAACAAGAAGCTGAGAAGGCCCGCTCCGCGCTCGAATATGAACTGGAGCGTGTCGAGGAACTGAAAATCTCCACTTCCGTGGCGCACATCCGTCACGCCCTCGATCAACTCGGAGAACTTCCCGGCGCGAAAGGGGATGCTCTGAGCGATGCTTATGTGGCTCTCGCCCAGGCACTTGAAAGCACCGATCTGGCGGTGCGTCGCCTAGATACTGCTCGCTCACTTGGCAAGGGAGACGCAGTGTTCATCCCGAGATTCCAGAAGGTGTGCGAGGTGCGCAAGATCAACAAGGAGAAGCAGCGGCTGGTGGTACTTATCAATGGTGTGGCTACCGATATATCATTCGCGGAAATTTCGTGGGTGCTACCTCCACCGGGTTTCGAGATCTGGTGGAAATGCGATGAGGGGTCGGTGGACCCGGGAGAGATGGGTCGCTAGTAGAGGAACCAGCCAAGATCGACGGAGAATTCCACTAGCCGATCTCCTTCTTCCTTTTTCACCGCCTCTGTCCAGGTGAAGGAGATGGGTAATGGCTGACCAAAGATCGGGATGTTCAACACGATTCCTCCGCCAACTCCGACTCTATATTCATCCAGAGAGAAGGCTGCCTTCCCATCGGAGAGGTTGCCGAAGTCGGTGAAAACAATGCCACGAAGTGTGTTATCCAGCAGCGGCCATGTGTATTCAACTGATCCTCGATGGCGGACGGTTCCCCCGATTTCTGCGTCGTTTTCCCGAGGCCCTGCACCACGGTAATCAAAGCCGCGCAGCGATCGTGGGCCTCCGAGATAGAAGCGTTCGAATACCGGTATGAAGTCATCTTCGCCGAGAGGCTCCGCCCAGTTGAAACTGGTTCGCATGGCAAAGATATGGCGAAGCTCATCGCTGTTTTCATGTATGGTGCGAAACAAACCGGTGCCGAGGCTGAATTTCCCGATTTCCAGATTACCGCCAAGCGGCCCTCCGATGTGACTGTAGCCGGTTTCAAGATACCAACCATCGACCGCACCGATCACAGGTCGATAGACCCGCCGGTCCCAATCCAGGTTGAGATCGATGGCGCTGTAGGTGGTCTTGCCGGCACTGTCGCTCACGACATCCGGGGCAGACGTCGACACGTCATTGACTGAAATCCTGTCATTTCGAAAACCCACCGTACCTCTCAGCTTTTCCTCGAGGCTGAAGAGACGCCCGACCGTGATCCCAGCGCTGCTCCGATCCTCGATATAATCAGGGCGAAGCAGCACGGACCTGAATGCCGAAATCCTCAGGGAATTTTGAGATCCTCCCAGATATGGCTCGGAGAACTGCAGGCGATATAGGGAGTACTGCGTCCCCGGCCGCGCTTCGAGAATCAGGCTCTGTCCTCCTCCTGTGAAGGACCCCGGTAGATCGCTGAGAGAGTCGGGGACATCGGTGATGTCAAAATTGCGCTTTTCAATGGCGAGGTTCCCCACGGCTCCACGGGCACTGGAGTATCCGACCCCGAACATTGCCCTGCCTGTGGATCCCTCCGCTACCTCGAAAACCACCGGGCGGCGATCAGGATCGCCGCCGCTATCAAACTGAGTGCGAACACCATCGAAGTACCGAAGGCTATGAATGTTACTGAGGCTGGTCTGCAATAGGTCCGGATGCAGGAGTTCCCCCGGGTAGATCTCCAGCTGGCGTCGTATCACATCGTCTCTGGTGTTGGTATTGCCTCTGAATTCAATGTCACTGACATAGACCAGCGACCCCTCATGGATTCGATAGCGCAGGATGACGTCGACTCCCTCAAGGGGGTAAGTGAGGGTAGGAGTGATGGTGGCGTCAAGGTAGCCCTGCCCGTTATAGAGCCCTTTCAACTTGCCAGTGTCCTCCTTGACGAGCGCGCCGTTCCAGAGATCGCCAGGAGCCACCGCCAGAGTAGCACGCAACTCCGTCTCGGGGATCACCCGGGAGCCCTCAATCGAAAACTCGATCTCCCCGATTCGATACCTCGGCCCCTCTTCTACATCGATGACGAGCCTGAGATTTTCAAGGTTGTTCTGAAATTCGAGTTGGTCTACAGATACCTCAGCATCGAAGAATCCCATCGAGGTGTAGTACTCTCGTATCTTCTCGAGGTCTTCTTCCAACAGCCGCGGATCGAACTTTCCTGAACGGAGCAGGCCGAGCGGAGTCTTCGTGCGAAGTTGCATCAGCTTCAAGATATTGGCAATTGGAAGCGAGCCTGATCCTTTCAGGTCAATGGTTCGGAGTAATACCTGTGGGCCTTCATCGATTTCGAAGATGACCACCAGTCCGTCGGTAGTTTCCTCCGTGCGACTGTCAACTCTGGCAAATGGGTGGCCCTGCTCAAGCAGCAGATCTCGAATCGAATCGATGTCCTCGCGGACCAGCAAGGGGTCGTGAAGTTCGTCCTTGTTGCTGCGAATCTGTCTCAGAGCAGCTTTCTCGGACAGGTCCTGGGCGCCCTCGAATTTGACCTCAAAGATTTGCCGCCGCTCTCTGAGAGTGATGGTGATGATGACGCCTGACGCGGTGTGGTCGACGAGAGGCGATTCGATGCTAACAAAATCGCCGCTGGTCCAGAGTCGACGGTACTCAGCGTCGAGAGCGGCCGGATCCCAGCGATCCCCGGGTCTGATCTTCATCCTCGCCAGAACCTCGGCGGTCCCGAGGCGGTCGAGTCCCTGTAGTCGAATCTCCTGGATCACCTCTGATTCTCGAGACGGGGTCTGGCACGCGTGCAGGGTCAGTGAGGGAGAACTCAGCAGCAGAACCACCAGCAGCAGCAGCGAGAGCCGCCTCTGGATCGATACAAGGCCCTGATACGGTGTCGAGGCCCCTCGCGCTGGCAGGCTCAAGATCATAACTCCCGATCTCGATGGTGGATCCCAAGAGGACGGGATCAGTGCTCATTCCCCTGAGGTGGAGTTATCGAGTCCATGAAGGGTGAAGTCAACCGATGGACCCGTCCAACCACTGGACAGTGGGGTCCGGATCGGAACCGCCGTCGCTCCGGGAGGAGGGCGAGGGGTGAACCTGAGCCCCAATTCACTCGGGCACGGTGCTTGCCACTTCTCTCGGAGAACATGAACCCGGTTGAAATGGAGAGATCGATGCGCCGCACCAGTAGCACCCAGGCACAGAGTCGCCTCGTAACCGTCGATGACGCCAACAAGATGTTGCCACTTCTGGAGAGAGTCGTGTCCGATATCGTGGAAGTCTGGGATGGGATCATTCAAAAGCGTACCGAACTGGAGTGTCTGGAAAAGAACCCGATTCGAGTCGATGAATGCTCCGTTGCGGTAGATGCCCAGGATCTGAAGTTGGAGTTGAACTTGCTCATCGATCGCATCAATGGATACATTCGAGAAATCGAAGATCTGGGTTGCTTTGTTCAGGAGTTCAAAAGGGGAGTGATCAATTTCCCGACCCTGTACGTCGGCAGGAAAGTCTTCCTGTGCTGGAGACCTGGCGATGAGGAAGTCCGATACTGGCACGAACTGGACGAGTCTTTCACAGAACGAACGCCGATCCGTGATTTTCGGGACTTCTTCTTTCAGCGTGCAGATGAGAGCAACAACTGATCTGTCGAATCATGAGTTGAGTTTATCGAACAGCTCAGGGGGGAGATCCAGGTTGGAGCTGACTCTCTGAACATCGTCGTGGTCTTCTACCTCTGCGATGAAATCCAGCACCTTGGCTGCCTTTTTCTCATCATCGAGCGTGACAGTTTCCTTCGGTAGCCGGGTCACCTCAGCATAGGTGGGAGTCAAGTCAGCAGCTGCGATCGCCTGCTGCACAGCGCTGAATGAGGCTGGAGAGCAAAGCACCTGAAGGTGTTCGTCCTCCATCTTCACATCTTCAGCCCCCGCCTCTATGGCAAGATCCACCAACTCCTCTTCGCCGATCGAGTCTGCCGAGAGTTCAATCACTCCTCTTGTTTCAAAATTCCACGAAACGGAACCAGGGCTACCCAGGGTTCCACCTTTCTTATCGAACAGTTTTCTCAGTTCACTGGCGGTTCGGTTCTTGTTGTCGGTCAAGATGTCGATGACCAGCGCGATCTGAGAAGGTCCGTAGCCCTCATAAACAAGTTCAAAGAAGGAGACTGGCCCGAGTTCACCAGTGCCCTTCTTGATGGCCCGATCGATGTTGTCGTTGGGCATATTGGCGGCCTTGGCCTTGTCGACAACCAACTTGAGATGCGGATTCTGAGAGGTGTCTCCGCCGCCATCTCGGGAAGCCACCGTGATCAGTTTGGCCAGTTTGCTGAAAAGTTTCCCGCGTTTGGCATCGGTGGCAGCCTTCTTGTGCTTGATCCCTGCCCATTTTGAATGTCCTGCCAAGAGAGTCTCCTTTCGAAGTCGGTCGCTGGACCACCGAACGCGAGTTGGACCTGCCCTGCTTTCCGCTATTTCTTCCGACTCTTCTTGATGGCCTTTTTCTTTGAGGCCCGCTTCTTGGTGGCCTTTTTCTTTGAGGCCTGCTTCTTGGTGGCCTTTTTCTTGGTGGCCTTTTTCTTTGAGGCCTGCTTCTTGGTGGCCTTTTTCTTGGTGGCCTTCGTCCTGACGGATTTCTTGGTGGCTTTCTTCTGAGCAGCCTTTTTCTGAGCGGCTTTCTTCTGAGCGGCTTTCTTCTGAGCGGCCTTCTTCTGAGCGGCCTTCTTCTGTTCGGCTTTCTTCTGATCGACTTTCTTCTGTGCTGCCTTCATTAGTGCCGCCTTTATCCTGGCGAGTTTGTCACTGGCGGCCTTCTCGGCTGCCTTCTGCTTCGCAGCGATCTCCCTGGCTTCCTTGGCCGCTTTGTCCTTGACCGCCTTGGCCGCAGCCTTGGCAGCCTTGGCTGCTTTCAGTGCCGCTTCTTTCGCCTGAGCCGCTTTCTTGCGAGCGGCTGCCTCAACGGCAGGATCGGGGTGCAGACGCGCCTCCTCGTGAAGGGCGAGGACTGCATGAAGCAGCGGGATTCCATCGAGTTGATCGAACAGTTGCCTCTGTCGTTGGGCCGAGGATACGGAGGAACTCAGCAGGCCGGCGCGGATCAACCCTCCTTGCGCCCAGGATTCAAGGGGCACATGAGGTTGAAGTTTGATGTAAGAGAGAACCAACTGGCGCGCGAGGTCGGGAAGAGATGGTGATCGTTTGAAGAATTCCTTGGTCTCAGCGATGGTATTCTCGCGCAGGAACTCAAGGCTGAGCATATGGCGGCGCTCAAAGACAACCTGGAGCATTTCCTTCAGTTGCATCGCCAACTGAATGGGATGCTTGGCCCCAGGGAATGTAGCCGCAACTTCTGCAGCAGAGGAGATGCGGACCTCGTTCCAATCTACGAACTCAGTCCGAAATTCACTCCAGCACTTGAGCACATCTGCCAGCGGCATCGAGGCAGAGAGTGCTCCGAGGATCACGGTTTCCAGCACGTTGATCTCCTCGATGTCCCTCAGCGGACCGTGCTGTTTATAGGCATTTGCGACGATTTCTGCCAGTGAGGTGTCGGGTCGTGAGGTTGTATTATTGCCCCCAGCGGTGTTTTTGCTGCCAGGTGCTGTTTGTGCCAACATCAAGATTCCTTCCGGGACCGGTTTCCATTGCTGCTTCGAGTTGTAGGACCCCGCAGCAACCTGCGGGCGAACTGGATCAAATCGAAAGCGTCCTCACGCCCAGCCTGCTGGATGGATCAATTCTCTGCAGGGCAGTCTGGCTGACGATTTCCACGATTTCGAGATTCTATCGGTGGGGAAGGGGGGGGGCAACGCGCGTCGGGCCTCAATCCTGGGTTTCCCCGACCGGCAGGTTGGCTGGAGTTCCGCTTGAATCTCGGGTCTCCGGCCTCCGGTGGTGACAAATCAACTCAGCGGCGATGGAGATGGCGATTTCTTCCGGAGAGCGAGATCCGATGGGAATGCCAATCGGAGCCCTGACACGCTCGGCGATGCTGGCTTCTGCTCCCCTGGCGCGGAGACTTTTGAGAATTGCGCCGATTTTACCGCGGCTACCGATCAGTCCAATATAACCGGCTGTACTTTCCAGAGCCTTGGAGAGCGCCAGTTCATCGTGCTGATGACCTCGAGTGGCGATGACAACACAGGCATTCGGGGAGATCTCCAGTCCGTCGATGCATACTCCGAAGGGTCGACAAAGTACCTGACTGGCTGTGGGAAATCTCTTCGAGTTGGCGAAATCTGACCGATCATCGATCACGGTGACCCGCCATTGCAATGTGGACAGTACTTCGCACAGGGCGCCAGCGATGTGGCCTCCCCCGAGGATGATCACCCATGGAGTTCCTATCGGTTCGATGTACACCTCGAACTCTCCTCCACAAAGTAGACCAGTCTCTGCAACGGTGGCCGCTGTGAGCCGAAAGGACTCTCGCATCGGTGTTCCGCTTGAAATCACTTCCATACACTTCCGCCAGATGTCCGACTCCGTACAGCCGCCTCCCACGGTTCCGACGGTGGATCCATCCTCGCGGACCAGCATTTTGGCACCATCTTTTCCGGGGGTCGATCCGGTCGTGGAAACGATGGTGGCGATGGCTGCTCTCTGGCCGGTCTCCAGTATCTGGACAGCTTCCTGCAATACCTCGAGCAAGACCTGATCCTCCCTAAGCGGCTCTGAAACCATGAGAAACGGTATCAGAGCACAGCTGAGCATGCCACCCGGCGGGTCCGTTCGGGGACTCCATGTTATTCTTATCTGCGGGACCTCTTCGAGCCTGCACACAGGATTTCTGGAAGTTGGTCTGCATGTCCCGCGCTCTGCTCTCGAAACGGCCCGGTGAGTGGCCTTTACCCCCCGATCCGGGAGAGTCTCGATTGCTGCTCGATCTGTTTCCAGATCCCCTGATCGTGGCCAGGGGGCCACACCGCAAGGTGATTGCCATCAACAGGGCGTGCCTCGATTTGCTCTCATGCACTGAGGCGGAGGACCTGAGGGATCGCGAACTGACGGGATGGTTCCACGAGGAGGACCACCATCGATTGCTGTCCCTCGGAGGAGACGGGGAATCGGAGCCCGATGCCATCTTGCTGAGGATTCGCCAGGGTGATGATTGGCGCCCCGTCGCAGTGGTGGGTGGACGCCGAGTCAGTCCTCGCGGAGATGAACGCTGGGTTTATCGCCTGAAAATACTGGAAGAGAGTGGAGTCGGGCTCGAACGGGAAATGGAGGAGCAACGTAGGCGCGCCTGCGATGCTGTCCGAACATCCCTCAGGATCTTTCAACTGACAGAGAAGATTCGCACGGCGCCCAGGTTGTCGACTCTATTGATCGGTGTTCGAGACGAGGTCGATTTCTTCAGCAGGGCTGGAACTCTTCTCTGCTCCGAGGGACTCGGTTACAGAAATGTTCGCCTGTGGAGTTACAAGGATGGGGAGAAACAGATCGCGTGGTGTAGCGATCCGGCCCTGTTGAATCGAACTCGCCCAGGGAAAGAGGAAGATCCAGGGTTCCGCAGACTTCCGCTGGCTGTAGGAAGCGAATCCCCCTGTGGCCTGCTGGAACTGACGATAGATCAGCGAGAGGTGAAACTGCTCGAAGAGGCACCACTTCTCAAGGACTGGCACGAAGAAGTGCTCGGTACCATCGGAGAAATTCTCGCGTTGACGCTGCAAAACTTGCGATTGCATGACCAGTTGGAGAAGCAAGCACTGCTGGACCCGCTGACAGGGATCGCGAATCGACTTTACCTTGGAGTACAACTGGAGAAAGAGGTTCACAGAGCCCGGCGCGAAGGGGGAGAACTGGGGCTGATTTTTGCAGACCTCGATGGTTTCAAGGGTATCAATGATGTTCTCGGCCACATGGTTGGCGACGAGTTGCTGAAGGAGATCTCAGCATTGCTGGTCGAGTTTTTCCGCGAGAGTGATCATGTCTGTCGATACGGAGGAGATGAGTTCGTGATTCTGATGCCCGGATCGAATCTGAGAGACATGGAGCAAAAGGGGCGGGATCTCATCGATCAATTCCGTAAGTATGAGTTCCTGGGCGGTCGAGCGCGCGAAGCATCGGACCTGTCGCTATCGGTCGGAGTCACAGTATTGCGTGATGGGATCACCGCAGACGAACTTCTCGACGAAGCGGATACCGCACTGTATCAGGCCAAGAGAGCGGGTCGGGATCGACTGGTGGTTGTACAGCCTGGAAACTCCATGGGCAGATAGCGCGACTAACTTGTCGCCAGATCATCATCAGAATCTGGCTCGGTCTCTGCAGGTGTACCCCGTTTTTCACGTTCCAGAGCAGCGAGTTCATCCTCTGCCCTGGCTGCGCGGATCTTCTCCTCGATGGCCTGCGTCCGTTGCTGACTCTCATCCAGTTCGAAGCGAAGAATCGGCGTTTCTCTCAGCTGGATCTGGGTGGAGAGGAGTGCCTGGATCTTGCCGCGTGCAGCCTCAAGCCCTCTGAGCGAGGTGCGCTGATTCGCTTCATCCCCCATGATGGACACGAAGACCTTGCACTCCTTGAGGTCCTCGGTCGGCTCTACCGCCAGTACCGTGAGCGATCCAATTCTCGGGTCCTTGAGATCGAACTGAATGATTCTCGATATTTCTTCGCGCAACTGACTGGCGATACGAGCAAGGCGAATTGGTTTCATCTAGATCACGAACGCGCTTCCGACTCATCGAGTTTGCGACTGGTCTTGATGACCTTGATGCTCTCGATGACGTCGCCAACTTCGATATCGCGATAGCCCTCTATCACCAATCCACACTCGAAGCCCTCGCGGATTTCCTTTGCGTCGTCCTTTTCCCTGCGAAGGGAAGCGAGACGGCCTTCGTGGACCAGGACTCCATCACGGATCAGGCGCACCTTGTCATCTCTCATCAAGACGCCACTGCGACCGATGCAGCCCGCGATGTTTCCGAGCTTGGTGGATTTGAAGATTGCCTGGATCTCGACAGTCCCTTGTACTTCTTCGGCAATATCTGGAGCGAGCAACCCTTCGAGCGCAGTTCTCATCTCATCGAGAATCTCGTAGATCACGGAATATGTACGGATCTCGACACCCTGTGCTTCCGCCTCCGATCGCGCCTTGTCGGATGCGGAGACATGGAATCCGATGACGATCGCCTCGGATGCATCGGCCAGAAGAATGTCAGATTCCGAGATCTCACCTACTCCTGCACGGATCACACGGATGGCAACCTCCGAGGTGCGCATCTCCGTGAGTTCCGATTTGAGTACGTCCAGAGTTCCCTTCACATCGGTCTTGAGCACGACCTTGATCTCGCGCGTTTTCGCCTCATCAATCTTGTCGAAAAGGCCCTCGAGGGTGACCTTCTGGCGTTCTGCTCGATCTGCCTTGGCCTTTGCTTCCTGGCGTTCCCCTGCGATCTTCCTTGCTTTTGCTGCATCATCGAGGGCATACAATCGATCCCCAGCTTCGGGCAGATCGTTGAGGCCGGTGAGTTCCACCGGGGTCGCAGGGGGAGCAGCATCAAGATTTTCTCCTGATGTGGATTTGAGCGTCTTGATCTTGCCGTGGGCAGGGCCACAGACAACGGTATCGCCTCGGCGTAGGGTGCCATCCTGGATCAGAGCGGTGACAACGTTGCCCTGGCCGGTCGAGGCACGGGAATCCAGAACAGTGCCGATGGCGTTCTTGTTGGGGTTCGCCTTCAACTCGAGGATCTCGGATTCGAGAGAGAGTTGTTCGAGCAATTGATCGACTCCCTCGCCCGTGATACCGGAAACCGGAATCATCTCGGTAGAGCCTCCCCATTCGACGGGGGAAAGACCCAGTTCCGCAAGCTTGGCCTTGACCATGTCGACATTGGCCCCTTCGCGGTCGATCTTGTTGATCGCCACGACGATGGGTACGCCGGCCGCCTTGGCATGTTCGATGGCTTCTTCTGTCTGCGGCATCGGGCCGTCATCTGCAGCCACGACGAGGACCACGACATCGGTGACATTGGCACCTCTGGCCCTCATGCTGGTGAAGGCGCGGTGTCCGGGAGTGTCCACGAAAACAACATGGGCGTCTCCCTTATCGACCCTGTAGGCACTCATGTGCTGAGTGATGCCGCCGGCTTCGGATTTTGTAATGGAACTCTCGCGGATCTTGTCGAGCAATGTCGTTTTTCCATGGTCCACATGTCCCATCAGAGTCACAACAGGTGCGCGTAGGATCAGGTCTGCTTCGGAATCTTCGACCTGATCGAGTTCCTCGAGAGAGGAGTGCATCGCCTTCGGAGCCTCGAGGATGATCTCGCAGTTGATTTCGACGGATAAGACGTCTGTGATCTCCTCATTGAGAGGGGAATTGACATTCGCGAGCATGCCATGGTTCATCAGTTTCTTGAGGAGCGCTGTTTGCTTGATTCCAAGAGCCAGGGATAGATCCTTGATGCTGGCAGGCTCTTCAAGAGTGATCTGATCCGGCAGATCATCCGGAATGATCTCTTGCTCCAGGCGTCGTCTGGTGAAGTCCGATTCCTGACGCCGTGGCCTTCCACCCTGGCGTCCTCTGCCCTTGCCGCCGGGGCCACCCCGGCCTGGAGGCCCTGATCTTCGTGGCGGCCCGCCGGTGGTATCGGCACCGGGGAATACCATCACCTTCTTGCCGCCCTGCGGCACTCCTCCCCCTGCGCCTCCAGGTGACGAGCCTCGCCCGGGTGGACGTCCGCTACCCGGTCGACCAGAGAACCCACCACCGCTTCTCGCCGGTGCAGAGCCCCCCCCCGGCGCTCTTCTGGGCGCACGAGCCTGAGGTGCGGGGCGAGACGGGGCCTTGGAGCGGATGATCAGCGGTCGCCCTCTGGATGGTCTCGCCGATGGCGAGGAACCGGAGGGGAGTGGTCTGGCAACCGGTGCAACGGGAGTGCTGGGAACCTTTGGAGTGCCTCCAAAGCCAGGAGCCATGACGATCTTGGTCGGTTTCTTGCGAGTGGGAGAGATTTTTTCCAGGTGCTCCTCTGTCAGTTTCTTTACCTGGGGTGGAGCTTCTTCGACATCGCCTGCGGCGTCGATGGCATCCTTGTCGCCGTCTTCGCCTGAACTGACCACCTCGGTGATTTCAGCCGCGGGGGTCGCCTCTTCGGGAGGCGCTTCAGCCTCCGGGGGAGGATCCTCAGCAACTTCGGAGACTACCGGAGCATCCGCGACATCTGCTGGTTGGTCCGCAACGGTATCTTCGGGCTCAGGATCCTGAGGTTCTGGTGCTGGTATCGGCTCTGGCTCAGGTTTCGCGGCAACTTCAGGTTCCTCCGGTTCTTCGTCCGGCATGGCAGTGATTCTGAGTTGGGCTGCCATGCCATCGTCGACCGAGGACATGTGATTCTTGACCTGGATGCCGCGAGCCGCGAGCAGTTCGATGAGGTCCTTGCTCTTGAGCCCGAGTTCTTTCGCCAGTGTGTGTATTCTCACACCCAATGAAAAAGCCTCCTATTTAACTTCCCAGTGAAGTGGGTCACTCCGTCGATGGAGTCAGACCTACTCAACTTTCTTCTCTGTATCGTCGATTTCACTGTCATCTGTTTCAACGTCATCTGTCTCTGCCTCGACTACCTCTACTTCTGCCTCGACTACCTCTACTTCGGGATCGACTGCATCCGCCACCTCGGTGTTGACGTCTTCAGAATCGAACTCCTCGTCATCGACGCTATCCATGATCTCCTGGATCTTCTCGATGATGAGCGTGGCGGATGGGGTGTCGAGTCCCTCAACCTGCGCAAGGCCCTCTATCCCCGCCTCGAGCAGTGCATCTGTGCTGTCGAATTGCAATTCGACCAGGCGGTCTGCGATCTCCTCGGTCACTCCCGGAAGATCTTCCAACCCCATGACAACTGCACCTTCTCCGTATTCCGCAGCGATTTCTTCTGCTGAAGGTTCGCGGTCCTCGAAGATCCTATCGAGGGGGTTGGACTCCAATCCCTCTCCCTCGCTTCCAGCAACACGAGCGAGACGTTCTCCGAACATCTCGTCCGCTCGAGAAGCGGCACCCTCGAGGCGCAGACGTGCCAGGGCTTCTTCAGTGATGGCGCAGATGTTCAGTTCCCACTCGGACAACTTCGACGCGAGGCGGACATTCTGACCTCGGCGACCGATGGCGAGAGATTGTTGATCCTCGGTCACATAGACATTGGCGCACTTGGTTTCGTAGTCGAGTTCGATGGATGCGATCTCGGCAGGCTTGAGAGCCTCGGGAATCAGCACCTCGACGGAATCATTCCAACGAACGACATCGATCTTTTCGCCGCTGAGTTCATCGGTGACATTCCGGATCCTGGAGCCTTTGATGCCGATGCAAGCACCGACACAGTCGACGTTGGAATCCAGAGTTGCGACGGCGATCTTGGTCCTGTTTCCCGCTTCTCGCGCTATAGCCTTGATCTCAACGACATAATCCGCGACCTCGGGGATTTCCTGCTCGAAGAGCCTCCGCACGAGGTCCGGAGCAGCTCGGGACACCAGCAGTTGAACCCGGGTCTGCTGCATGTTCACTTCCTTGAGGACCACCTTGATGCGATCTCCCTCGTTCCATTCTTCGAGGTGGGACTGCTCGCTTCTGGGCATGAATCCCTCTGCCCGATTGGTCAAGGTGATGACGAGGCCCCCGCCCTTGCGACTGGCGACGGTACCATTGATCATCTCGCCAATGCGGTCTTCGAACTCGCGAAAGATGACTTCACGCTCTGCTTCACGAATTTTCTGGAAAAGAACCTGCTTGCCAGCGCCAGCTGCAATGCGTCCCAAAACCTCACGAGGATCGAATCCATCTCCGTCTCTGACCGCGGAGATGACTCCTGTTTCACGGTCGATGAGGACCTCGATGCCTTCTTCCTGGTCGAAACGTTTCTGGGCAGCGGAAACCAGAGCCATCTCGATGCCCGTGAAGATCACCTCTTTGTCGACTTGTCGATCACGATGAATCGTGTCAACGAAGCGCAGGATTTCTTCACTCACCATCAACTCCTTCTCTTTGACGCAGCCAACCGTATCGAGGTACCGAGCGACCAGACTCGAACCTCTTTGGTCGAGATCCGGGCATGCTCTTCGCACCTCCGTACCGGTTTCTGGGTACGGACAGACCAGCGTGCTGGTCGTCACAGACCTCACCAGGTCGGATCCGAACAGATCCCATCACAACCCGGCACAGCAGTTTCTCGCGGGAGAGGTGCGGCGAGGGGGGGGGGCCGGCACGAGCCAGCGAGAGTGCAGGCATCGGCACGACCCTCCACCTGGGCCAAACAGGACCCGCTCCCGGTCTGAGGACCAGGAAATTGGAGTTGCCGCTGTGCCCCGTAGGGGAAAGGGCGAGAACCCGCAGAATGCCGGACCCGTGCACCTCCCCGGTGATCCGGGACGGAAGCAAGAATCCTAGGATAACTGCTCGGCACTGTCAACTGGTCCGGAACTGCCTCTGAAGTTGGAACTGCTGGCTCCCAAAGAGGTTGGAACCTATGAGGCGAATTGCTCCGGGATCCTGGCCAGGATCCCGATTTGGATCGGGAATTGACACTCTTCGAGCAGCAGGAGGAGGCTGCGTGTGGCGCTGAAATCGCCTTGTTGAGACCATCTGGGCGCATCTGGAGCATTTCTCCTGCCCGATGTGGGATCGAGGATCGAGCTTCTGGCGTTGTCTGGGTGAGGGCCCAGTTGGAGACTGTCGGCCCGACGCCAGACCGATTTCTCAGGCCAGGGTCTGCAGAAACTCTCGGATGGGGAGTCACCCGAGAGTCCCGGGGGACCGGCCAGGGGGAGTTGACCGGTGCGACATGAATTTATATCTGTCTCGAGAGGGGTGGAGCGAAGCAGTGCTTCTGTCGATGATAGGAGCAGAAGGGATGGTCTCTGCGACCTCCTGCGGAAAGGAGCCGAGCCGACAATGATCTGTGAGAACTGTCAGAAAAACGAGGCTGTGGTGCACCTGACCGACATCGTCAATAACACCAAGAAGGAGTATCGTCTGTGCAAGGAGTGCGCGGGGATACATGGTGTCTCGATTCAGGCGCAAATAAAGAAGCACAAGCAGTTCACGCTTCCTGATTTCTATTCCGATCCGGACACCTCGACGGGATCTGGTCGCGGAGACGCCGCTGACCAGGAGTGTTCACAGTGTGGGATGAGTTACTCCCTCTTCCGCAAGGAAGGAAAGTTCGGCTGCTCTCATGACTATCAGTGTTTCCGAAGCGAACTTGATAGTTTGCTGGAGAAGATCCATGCGTCGAGCCAACATCTAGGAAGAACTCCTGGTAGATTCAGGAAACAGGTTTCTAGCCGGGCGCAATTGACTCAACTGCGTGAAGAACTGTCCAATGCGATTTCCGATGAACAGTATGAGAAAGCTGCCGCGATTCGAGATCAAATGCGAAATCTGGAGAGCCAGCGATGAACTTTGGTCAATCCGATCCCTTTGTCGGCGAGTGGTTACGAGGTGAAGGCCTCGAATCCGATCTCGTCATCTCCAGCAGGGTTCGACTGGCGAGGAATCTCACCGACCTGCCCTTTGGTACCGTGGCAGGAGATCTTCAGCGCGCAAAGGTGGCGGATCGAATCCAGGATGCCATCGACAATCTCCGCCCAGGACTGAAGCTGACCACGAAGCACCTCGAAGAGATGGACCTCATCGAGCGGATGGTGCTCGTGGAGCGTCATCTGGTGAGTCGAGAGCTGGCCCTCGGAAGTGGCCCTCGGGTGGTCGCATTCGACGATAGTGAGGGCATCTCCCTGATGGGAAATGAAGAGGACCATCTGCGAATCCAGGTCGTGAAATCAGGATATCGACTCGAGGAAGCGTGGCAGGAGATGGACGAACTGGAGAAGGCCCTCGATGGGGAACTTCAGTTCGCCTTTGACGAACAGTACGGGTATCTCACAGCCTGTCCGACCAACACCGGAACAGGGTTGAGGGCGTCAGTGATGCTGCATCTGCCCGCGCTGGTGATCACGGGACAGATCGAGGAAGTGACTCGCGCTGCGACCCGGATGCATCTGGCAGTCAGAGGGCTTTTCGGGGAGGGAACCGAGGCGCAGGGCGATTTCTTCCAGATCTCGAATCAGCGTACTCTGGGTGTGACTGAAGAGAAGATCCTCAAGCATATCTCCTCTGTGCTTCCCAATATCATAAACTACGAACGGAAATTGCGGACCGGGCTCCTGGACCGAAAGCGAGAACGGATCGAGGACAGGATCGGGAGGGCATTCGGGATTCTCTCTCATGCAAAGGTCATCACCAGTCAGGAGGCACTCGAGTATCTTTCGCTGGTCCGGTTGGGGGTTTGCCTTGACCTTCTCGGAAATTTGACACTGGAGCAGGTCAACAGGATGTTCCTGTTCACACAACCAGGTCATTTACAGGCGAAAGAGGGTCAGGAATTGTCCTCGGATGAGCGGGATATGAGACGAGCATCGGTACTGGGGCGGATCCTGAGGGAAAACAACTAGCGCCCAGGATCGACTTGACCTGGGGCCGGGGTGTGGGGGTAGGATGTCACTGCCGCATCGAGGGCCAGCCGCTCCGGTGGCACTGAAAAGCGAGATCCGCCAAGGGAACTCAATTGGCGGCGAAAGCGTCTTGTAATTGAACCACCGTTTGATTCAGTGGCTTCCCGGATGTGTAGACGTGTGACAGAGGTGAGTGAGGGAGCCAACCGCTCCATTAGAAATTGAGGAAAGAACCCGATGTTCGACAAGTTCACTGACAGAGCTCGAAAAGTGATGGCACTGGCCCGCAAGGAGGCACAGCGCTTCAACCATGATTTCATCGGAACCGAGCACATCCTTCTTGGACTCGTTCAGGAAGGTAGCGGAGTTGCTGCCACTGTGCTCAAGAACCTGGATGTGGATTCAGGAAAGATTCGAGCAGAAATTGAGAAGCAGGTGCAAAGTGGCCACGCGATGCACCAGATGACTCAACTTCCCTTCACCCCCCGGGCCAAGCGAGTGCTTGAGTTGTGCCAGGAGGCTGCCAAGGAACTGCGCCACAATTACATCGGAACGGAACACCTGCTGTTGGGTTTGATCCGTGAAGAGCAGGGTCTTGCGGCTTCTGTTCTGAAGGAACTCGGGCTGGTACTCGAAGAAGTTCGAGCAGAAGTCCTGGAGATCCTCGGTGCCGATCCTGGAGAAGTCGAGATGGAGTTCGATCAGGAATCGAAGTCGCTCGGCCACAAAAGCAAAAACTCAAAGACTCCAGCGCTGGATTCGTTCGGGCGAGATCTCGCGGAGATGGCCAGATCGGGTGCACTCGATCCGGTGATCGGTCGCGAGGATGAGATCGAGAGAGTGATGCAGGTGCTGGCTCGTCGGACCAAGAATAACCCTGTGCTGCTCGGTGAACCGGGGGTCGGCAAGAGCGCCATCGTCGAGGGACTCGCCCAGGAAATCATTTCAGGTGAAGTGCCAGAGATCCTGCTAAACAAGAGGATCGTGTGTCTGGACCTGGCACTGATGGTTGCAGGAACAAAGTACCGCGGACAATTCGAGGAGCGTATCAAGGCAGTGATGACAGAGGTCAGTCGAGTGAAAAATGTGATCCTCTTCATCGATGAGCTACACACCCTGGTCGGGGCAGGTGGCGCAGAGGGTGCCATCGACGCCTCGAACGTGCTCAAGCCAGCGCTTTCCAGGGGCGAAATCCAGTGCATCGGTGCGACAACGCTCGACGAGTATCGCAAGCATATCGAGAAGGATGGAGCACTGGAGCGCAGGTTCCAGAGCATCCTGATCAATCCTCCCACCAGAGATCAATCGGTGGAGATTCTCAAGGGTCTTCGCGACAGGTACGAGGCGCACCACCGTGTCCGCTATACCGATGAAGCACTTGAATCCGCCGTGGATATGGCGATTCGTTACATCAACGGCAGGTTCCTCCCCGACAAGGCCATCGATGTGATCGATGAGGCCGGGTCGAGGATCCGCCTCAAGCAATCAACTCGTCCCCCAGATCTCAAGGAACTTGAGAAGGAGATCGAAGAACTCGATCGTGAGAAAGAAGCTTCGGTTGCTCAGCAAAACTTCGAGCTTGCAGCGAATCTGCGAGACAAGGCGAGCCGACTCAAGAAGAAACGTGACGAAGACCTCAAGGCATGGAAAGATCGCGCAGACGATCTGAGCGGCTGTGTCGATGAGGAAGTCATCGCCGAGACGGTGGCGAAGATGACCGGAATCCCACTGACGAGAATTGACAGTGGAGAGGCGGAACGCCTGCTGCTGATGGAAGAAGAACTACACAAGTCGGTGGTCTCGCAAGACGACGCCATCGAGCGAATCTCGCGGGCAGTCCGCAGGAGCCGTAGCGGGCTCAAGGATCCTCGTCGACCGGTCGGTTCATTCCTGTTCCTGGGTCCCACGGGGGTCGGCAAGACCTTGCTGGCAAAGAGTCTGGCAAAATTCCTGTTCGGCGAAGAGGACTCATTGATACAGATCGATATGTCGGAGTTCATGGAGAAGCATAATGTTTCAAAACTCGTAGGGGCTCCTCCTGGATATGTCGGATACGAGGAGGGTGGCCAGTTGACGGAAAAGATCCGTCGGCGCCCATATGCCGTGGTGCTTCTCGATGAGGTAGAAAAGGCGCATTCCGATGTGTTCAACATGCTACTCCAGGTGATGGAGGAGGGGCATGTTACGGATTCATTTGGCAGGGTCATCGACTTCCGCAATGTCGTTCTCATCATGACATCGAACATCGGTGCGGATCTGATAAAAAATCAAAGTGCTCTCGGATTTCGCAACACTGGTGAAGGGCGAGACGCGGATCAAAAACGCAAAGAAGTGATGGACGAGGTCGAAAAGTTTTTCCGCCCCGAGTTCCTCAACCGGATAGACGATCCCATCTTCTTTCTGCCGCTCGATAAGAAAGATCTTGAGGAGATCATCAAGATCGAGATGGCGCAGGTTCTGGGAAGACTCAGGGAGCGAGGAATCGAGCTTGAAGTCACGGAAGAAGCGACAGAATTCCTGATCGAAAAGGGCTACAACCCCGACTTTGGTGCTCGTCCACTACGGAGATCGATCCAGCAACATGTTGAGGATACGCTTGCAGAAAAACTGCTGCGCGGGGACTTCCCTGAAGGCTCTCGTATTCGCATGGAGGTGATCGAGGGTGAGGTTCACTTCCAGGCGGTTCCGACGGATTCCCCCAAGCAAGAGGACGCTCCGACAACTGCGCCCTAGTGCAGTGGTTCTCCCCAGTGCCGGCGGATCCAGCCGGCCAATAGCATCGAACCAGTGGCCGCTGTCGGGACCCCGGCAGCGGCTTTTTGCATCATCCAGGCGAGACCTTGCTGTGGCTCGTCCAGAGGCTGGCAACGGATTCCAAGGCTTTCGATGATGTTTGCAAGTTGTGCAGCCGGGAGTCCTCGTGGAGACGGAACCGTGATGGAAACGATGCTCGGTGGTGGGATCAGTTTGGCCACAGGAGCCAGGCTCGAGATCGCATCTTTGTCCTGCAGCATGCCCAGCAGCAACGCCCCGGGAACCGAACCACAATAGGACTGAAAACACCCTGCGAAGGCTGCCAGCGAGAGGGGCGTATGAGCTCCATCGAGGAGCAGCGGCGGAGGTCCTGAGAGCAGTTCAAGGCGACCCGGGAGTTCGATGAGTTCGGTGGCAGTCTGGATCTCATCGACGGTCCAGGGTTTGACGCCAGCCACGCTTTCAAGGGCGGTAAGTCCCACTGCTGCGTTGAGCCGCTGAGGAAACAGAACAGATGGAGGCAGGCGATCGTCATCGCTGATGACCTCGGGTATCGCTCCATGACTCACCGCAATCTCCGCTGCAAGATCGGAATGAGTTCCTTCGGCAATGATGAATGGTTTTCCTGCGGTGGCGATACGGCTCTTCTCTCGTGTGATCTCCTGGATACTCTCTCCGAGGATCGCCTGGTGATCGAGGTCGACCGTCGTGAGAACGCCAACGTCATGTCCGATGGCACATGTAGAATCGAGCGGACCACCGAGCCCAACCTCGAGCAATATCCAGCGATTTCCGGCCTGATGAGCTCTCTCGATGAAGAGCGCGATCCACAGATCAAAAAAGGTGGGAGCATCAGAGTCTGGTTGCTTCAGATCGATCAGATGGGGGTGGAGCAAACGCAACCCGTCGATGATCTCCGCCTCTGGCAGTTCGATGCCGTCGATCCTGATCCGCTCGGTGATCGATTCCAGATGCGGAGAAATCGTCGCAGCACAGGGTTGTGCCCGTGCCCTCAGCAGGGATTCCATCCAGAGCACTGTCGATCCCTTGCCCTTGGTTCCTGCGACCTGGACCACGGGTCCCGACGGCGTCGGCACTCCAGCTCGATCGAGCAGGGCGCGGCATCGGGCTGGGCCGAGAGATCGTCGATCACCGGCCAGCGGTGCCTGCTTCTCCCAGTTGGTGAAGCAACCCAGCCAGGAATCAAGATCTCGTATTCTCTGCGGCGGCAGCGGAATCGGTCCGGACTTTGGCAATCGAACCCTTCTGTCGTTGACGCGGGCGTAGCGTTCGTCAACCATCGGAGGCGAGCGAGGAATGATGAAACCACGAATTGGACTCAACTGCGACATCGAGGAAACGAATCGGACCCGTTCGAGGGTCTGGTCAGCGTACCACGAACTGGTGATCCAGTTCGGTGGAGTGCCACTGATCATTCCTCCAGATGTACACCCATCCGAGGTGGCTGAGCTTCTGGATGGGGTGGTTCTGATCGGTGGCGATGATTACAGGTGTGGCCTTGAAGATGCTTCGACACCGCCGGATAGATTTCTACCCGTGCATCCGGCTCGTGAGGATGCAGACATCGAATGGGCTCGATTTCTACTCGACAGTGAGTTGCCGTGTCTGGGCATCTGCGGTGGCTTTCAGGTGTTGGC
>QNYK01000095.1 GCA_003973385.1 Bacillota bacterium
GATCGACGATCTGCAGCAGCGAAGTGCCAGAATCAGGTCCGGAGGAGTGATCCACATCGACCGCATCGTCTCGCGCGAAGGAGGGGGCAATCCCGGATGCCAGCTCCATCGGCGGCCATTGCACATCGGAGGCAACAGTCCGGGAGGCAGTCGGTCGCTCAGGGGATCCTCCACAACCGGCAGTGACCAGGGTCAGGGGATAAACAAGCAGCGATATCAGCAACACGATACCGGGACGGGCAGACACATCGATCATCATCATCTCTCCTCACCTTTGGTAGCAGCCCGGTAGTGTAGCACGGTGCCGGGACAGGTGGGTGCAGGAAGAGGGTGAGTTCTGCTCGGCGAGTTTACCGGTCATGAGATGTTCAACGCTGGACTTGCTCGAAGTGGTGACTTGGGGGACGATAAGTTCACCTCGGAAGGGGGGGGGATGACCGATCTCGAGCATGATCTTGCCCGTCTGAAAGACGATTTCCAGCTTGTCCGCAATGAGGTGGGAAAGATCATCGTCGGTCAGGACGAGGTGGTGGAAACGGTTCTGATCGCGCTCTTTGCAGGGGGCCATGTGCTCCTGGAAGGGGTGCCCGGTCTTGGCAAGACGCTGCTGGTTCGGACCCTCTCCGGCAGCCTTGATCTACACTATTCCCGCATCCAGTTCACGCCCGACCTGATGCCCGCAGATATCACAGGCACCCGGATCGTGACGGAGGATGAGAACGGCAGAAAGGGATTTCAGTTCGAAGCGGGACCCGTGTTCGCCCAGGTGGTACTCGCCGACGAGATCAACCGCGCCACCCCCAAGACCCAGTCCGCGTTGCTGGAAGCGATGCAGGAAGGTCAGGTGACCGCAGGTGGACAGACCCATCTGCTCGAGCAACCCTTCATGGTGCTGGCGACGCAGAATCCGCTCGAGATGGACGGAACCTATCCATTACCCGAGGCGCAACTGGACCGCTTCATGTTCAAGGTCCATGTTCCCTTCCCCGAGCGCGATGAACTGACCGAGGTGTTGATTCGCACCACGGGTACGTATTCGGGAGAGGTCAAGCCGGTCCTCGATGGGGCAGCGATCCTCGCTCACCGCCGACGCATCAGGGATGTCGAAGCCGCTTCCCATGTCCAGGACTACGCGGTGAGGATGCTTCTGGCAACGCATCCAGAGGGGGAGGGGGCTCCCGAGCAGGTGACCCGCTGGGTTCGCTATGGTGCCAGCCCTCGTGGTGTGCAATCGCTGCTGCTCGGCGGCAAGGTCAGAGCAGTGCTGGCGGGGAGAGTGCATGTCTCCTTCGATGACATCCGCGAGACGGCACCATCCGCGCTTCGTCACAGGATACTGCTCGGGTTCGAGGGAGAAGCTGAGGGGATCACCACCGACCAGATCGTTGCTGCGGTACTGGACGAAGTAGCAGAAGTGGTCGGAGATGGCGCGGCCATCGGATGAACCTGTCGAACGGCGTCGAAGAACCTCTCCTCGATGAGGATTTTCTGGCGCGCTGCGGCAGATTGGCGCTCATTTCCAGAAAGATAGTCCGGGGAAAACTGCGCGGCGAAAAGCGTTCGCGTCGCCGAGGGATGTCTACCGAGTTCGCTGATCATCGAAACTATGTTGCCGGTGATGACCTCCGTCACCTCGACTGGAACATCTACGGTCGACTGGAAAAACTGTTCATCAAACTGTTCGAGGAAGAGGAGGAACGCAGCGTCGTATTGTTGCTCGATGCTTCCGGTTCGATGGCATGCGGGGAACCAGACAAGTGGCGACACGCTCGCCAGGTCACGGCCGCTCTCGGCGCCATCGCCCTGGCTTCTGGCGACCGCGTCCACCTGCGTATCTTCGACCAGGAATTGAGACCCGTGATCGGCTCCCTGAGAGGCACTCGCAGCATCTTGCGATTGGTTGGAGTGCTGGAGGATTTGAAGGTGGGGCAGGGCACTGCATTGCTTGCGTCCCTGAAGGCTCATGCGGCAACTGCGCCACCACGCGCCATCCAGATTCTCATCTCGGACCTGATGGATCCGGCTGGTATCGAGGCAGCGTTGCGCCAGATTTCTGGAACCCGGGGCGAGAGCTGGCTGATCCATCTGCTGTCGAGAACCGAGCAGAATCCGGAGGAACTGGGAGACTTACGGTTACGTGATGTCGAAGATGGCTCCTTTGTGGATGTCAGCTTCAACTCCTCGGTCCATGAGGCATACCGGTCGATCCTCGCGAAATATCGCAGTGAGGTTCGACAACTGTGCGCCCGTTATCAGATCCAGCCAGTCGAGGTGTGTACGGATGTTCCCTTCGACCGGGTCGTTCTCGAGATGATGAGGCAGAGGGGGATGCTCGCATGAGCTGGGGAGCCCCGACGATGTTGTGGCTGCTGCTGCTGATCCCGGCAGTGCTGGTACTCTGGTTCCTGAAGATCAGACGCACAGAAAAAGTGGTTTCCAGTACGGTTCTCTGGCGGCGAGCATTGCAGGACGAACGGGTCAGGTCGCCATTCCAGAGATTGCTGAAGAACCTGGTGCTCCTGTTACAACTGATCGCGGTGCTGCTGGCGGTGCTGGCGCTGGCCTCCCCCGAGTCCGGATCGCAGAAGTTCACCTCTCGTCTCAACCTGATCCTCATCGATACATCGGCGAGTATGAACAGCGTCGAGAGTGACGGGACAACTCGCTTTGAGCTGGCTCGATCGACATTGGAAGATGTCATCGAGGAGATCTCGGGTGAGAGAGGAATGTTGATCCAGTTCGGATCCAGGGCGCAGTCGTTGACACCGGTCACATCGGATCTGTCACTTCTTCGCGAGATGGTTGCTGGACTCTCCGCAGGATCAGGGACCTCCAACTTCAATGATGCTCTGGAACTGGCCCTCTCCATCGCCAAGCAAGATGCTGTGGTTCCCATGCCTACAAGCGATGAGGCTGCAGGCTCCGAGGATGAGGTGCTCCAGCAGCAGATCGATGCACGGATCTTCGTCGTCACTGACGGCGCTTTTCCGAAGTGGAGCGGAGGTCCTATTCCGGTTCCAGTGCTGACCAGATCGGTAGGCGAGGCATCTGGAAACAGCGGCATCGTGGCGCTGGCAGCGCGTCGAGAGTTTTCCGAGCAGGGTGACTTACGGGTCGTGGTGGAGATCAGGAATACCGGAGACGAGGTGATCTCGGGAGAACTGGAATTGCACCTCGATGGGGAACCGATTGAGGATCCCCAGCCACGAACACTGGAAGGTGGAGAGCGGTGGACTCGTTCCTTCTCTCTCGAAGGAAGCGGAACCCATCGTATATCAGCGCACTGGAATCCCGATGGTGGCGATGCGCTATCCCTGGATGACGATGCCTGGTTGATCGCTTCCCGGCCAAGGGAGATTCGCGTCGCTCGAGTTGGCGAGAAGAACATCTTGCTCGATGATGCTCTGGCGGTGATCCCATCGGTGACGGTGGAATCGCTGGAACTCGACGAAGTGGATCCTGAGACGGCGGTCGATGAATTTGATGTGATCGTCTGGGATCGTGTGGTCCCGGAGATTCTCCCCCCGGGTCCTGGGCACCTGGTGATCGGTGCAAGGCCGCTGCAGTTCTGGCCTGATGAGATCGAAATGGTCGAGCAGCCGCTGCTGGTGGCATGGAAAAGAGACGATCCGGTGTTGCGGTACAGCCGGCTGGGGGCCATCGACGGCACTGTACTGGAGAGTTATCCGCTGCCTCCGGGGCCGGGGATCAGTGCCATGGCTCAGTGTCGCGAGGGGGCACTGATCGCGCGCTTTTCCGGACATGATGTCAGAGGGATCGCCATCGCCTTCGATGTGCTCTCATCTCCCTGGCCGCTGACACCTTCTTTCCCATTCTTCATCGAGGCCTCGCTGCGAGATCTGGCGAGGATCGGCGGGGGCATCGAAAGTGGCATCCGAAGCGGCGATCTGATCGAGGTGGCAGCAGGAGCAGGGGCGAGGCGAGCGACACTCACCGAACCCGGTGGCGTGGGTGAACGCGAGGTTTCGATGATGCCCGGTGGGTTCCTGCGGTCTCCCGCTGGCGATCAACTGGGTATATACGCCATGAAGTGGCAAATTGGCGAGGGAGATGCAGAGCGCTGGATCGAGAAGTTGGTTCCGGTCAACCTGCTCTCTCCCGCGGAGAGTTCCATCGAACCGAAGCCAGCGATCGCTGGAATTACTGGTGGTCAGGAGCGAGAAGCCGCGGGAATCTGGGGCAATGCCAGAAGAGAGCTCTGGAAGTGGTTTCTCGCTGCAGCGGTCGTTCTGATGCTGATGGAGTGGATCGCCTTTCATAGACGCTGATATCAGCAACGATGGATTCTCAATCCGGGTGGAGGAGATAGATGAGATTGACAGTTTACCTGGCTGGCCAGATTCATGACGATTGGCGAGATCGGTTGAGGGCCGAGGCAATGCGGCGAGAAATTGATGTGGAGTTTGTTGGCCCGCAGGATGAGCACGATTTATCCGATGGAATTGGTGAGCAGATCCTGGGTGAACAGGAGTCGGCTCGCTGGAAAGATGAAGTGGCTTCGCAGGTCAACAACCTCAGAACCAGGGTTCTGATGTCTCGAAGTGACGCAGTGGTGGCGCAGTTCGGCGAGAAATTTCGCCAATGGAATGCCGCCATGGATGCGGGTATCGCCATCGCACTGGGAAAGCCGCTCATCATCGTGCGAGATCCGTCGCTTCATCACGCTCTGAAGGAATTATCCCAGCGCGCCCAGATGACGGTTGACCGGCCGGAGCAGGTGCTGGACGCGCTGGAATACGTGCTTCGTTGAATGCTCAGTCGGAAGCCTGTTTGATCTGAATTCCCTTGCGCGTCTTCTTCAATTCGGATCGCCACGCACCATCGCGAGCAGTGCGGTTGAAGTCGTTGGATTGAATGACATTCTGCAGGTAGTCCTGGATTTCCATCTGTTGAGCAGGTGCCCCTTCGGTTTGCTGCTGGGCTTCCCTGATAATCTGGCCACCTGGAGCCCGGAAAAATGCGTAATCACTGCTGTTTCGTCGGGCGATCACGGTCGGCATGAAGTTGGCACCATCCGAGATGAAAAGGCCTCTTCGGTCGGTGGTTCCGGAATGGACATCCCCCTGCGCCAGCACACGAACCTGGACATCAGGGATCAATTCATCGGTGACCGGGTCGATGGACTGGATCCGAAGGGTTCCAGAGAGAGTCTCGACCACCAGTTCCATCTGGTTGATCAGCACCAGCCCGGAGGTGTGGACATCTCCTCCCCTGACGATGATCAGGTAAGCCCCGACATCTTCGATGGGAAGTGTGACCTCCTGGGTAGCCTGCATCGCACCTCCTCCTGGACCGATCTTTCCCAGTTCAACCGTGGTGGAGATGGTCGGTGCAATGCCGCTCAGGTTGACCTCGGTGACACGAGAGAGATCCTGTTCCCGCAGGGCAAGCGTCATCAGGTTGACCTTGTATGCGAGGACTTCTGCCTCATCGATATTTCTGTAGCGCAGTTCAATGTTGACCGGATCCCCGGGTCGGAAATCCGAGATCTCATCGAGTTCCAGTTCTCTGGACCGGAATCGTGCAAGTGAGGCACGGGCATCTTCAAAGTAATCCACAACCTGCTCGTAGTATTTTGATGCGGCCTCAGTCTGATTGGCAGCGTGGTGGATCTGGCCGATGATGTAGAGTGCGAGATCGCGATTTTCGCTGGTCCGGGTATTTCCTGACGGGGTTTCGTAGCGAGCATCGACGATCTGCTGCAGTAGTTGCAGCGCCTCTTGCTCCTGATCCAGTGACCAGAGAGCCACTGCTCTGGTGTAACGGAACGAATCCAGGTGTCGTGAGTCCTTGAATACCATTGCGAGTGTACCGGATTCATCTGCGGCGCGGCGCCAGTCCTCCAGATCGAGGAAAGCACTGACAAGATTGAGACCTGCATCGGGAGCGGTCGGATCATCGCCGTGGGTGTAGAGGAATCTGCGCAGCAACTCGATTCCGAAGAAGGACAGTTCTGCCGGACTCAGGCCCCAACTGGCACGCCTCGCATCATCGGCCCTGCTGAGGGCCAGGTCGGCAAGAGTCTGGTCGGCGGCAAGCACCGGAGGAAGATCCGGGTATTCCATCACGAGCCTCAGCAGTAACTGCAAGGATGCCTTCAGATCTCTATCTTCCAGGACTCCGGGTACACGGATATCTCGACCAAAAGTCTCCTGAATCACCGCCAGGAAGATCTGGATCGAGCGGGGGTGTTCACCCAGGATCCGGTAGGCTTCACCGATGCGAATGACCTTGTCGAACTCGATGTTGAGATCTGGATTCTGTTCCTTGAGAACCTCGAAGAATGAGACCATTGCGGAGTTGTCCCCCGCCTCGATGGCAGAGAGCAGCAGAATCCTTGCGACTTCCTTTCGAATCCCTGGACGAAGCTGATCGTCATATTGTTCCCACAGTCCGGTCAGCAGTTCCCTTGCCTCACGCCACCGCTTCGCTTCCCAGTGCATCCTGCCTCGGTTGTAGGTCTCATCGGGTGTCTGGCGGTATTCGTCATCGGTCGGTCGACCTCGAGAGAGGACAGTGAGCGTGGTGGCCTCACCGATGCTGATTCGTGAAGGCACCGACACGCTCCGGATCACCGGAGGCGGCACCCTGTACTGGCCCGGCACAGTTCCAACGAGCGAGTAGGAGATGTTGAAACCACCGTTGATCCTGGTCCAGATCTGAAGTGAATTTCCGTCGAGTCGGTGTGAATCGAATCGGCCCTTCAGGCTTCCATCGACGAGGCTCATTCCTGCTGGAATGATGAGATCGAGCTGTAGGTGTTCAGGATCTCTACGCCTCTGACCGTTCGAATTGCCACCAGGTCGGTCGTGAATCGAGAACGACACCTCGGTACTATCACCAAGGCGTAACTTCTTGACGTGGTTGAGCCACTGGTTCTTCCTGTCGCGAGTGACCGAGAAGCCTATTCCCACCTCTTGACCATCCTGGCGAGGAGCCGAGCGCAGGTAGCGAGTGGGTCGAGGCGCGAATGAATTTTCCACCACCTTCGGGTAGTCGGTGGTGCGAGCAGAGAGAAGGGCGGCCCAGTGAGGCTTCCCCGCTCCGCGCGCCACGAGACGTATTTCGAGATCTCCCTTGCCGTCACCGAGTTCGAAGAAAGCAGTTGCCGACGGGCGATTTGGATTCACCGACATCAGCTTTGTAGGTTCACCATCGATGAAGAACTCGATCTCGCAGTCGGTGGCAGCGGAGGCCGATTCCACATCGACGGTGGCCAGCGCAGCCAGCGCCAGGCCGGAACCGAGACCATGATTCCACGGGCGACGATCTTCCAGCCACTGGATGCTGGTCTCCAGATCCGAAAGGGGTCTGCCGGCCAAGGAGCAGGACTCGACAGCCATCGCGGTCATCACCAGTGGATCACGGTACCAGTAGTCATGATTGCTGGCGTCTTTCCTTTCTGGAGATGGAGACCAGGAGCCGTCAGGATTCCTGCGAGAGAGCAACATCGAGGCGGCTTCCGATGCCATCGGGAGTCGCTTCATGACGACCAGAGAAGAGATCAGGTGTGTGAGAGTGCTACTGGAGAGACGATCACGTGAGCGGTGCAGTCGGTTTGCCGCAGCGAAGTCGCCGACTCCGCAAACTGACAGTGCATCCAGCAGATGGGCCTTCAGATCATCTCGAGATGCAGCTGCTGATCTGAACATCCTTTCCACTGCTGGAATCGCTTTACCGAGGACCGACTGAGGAACAGTGAAGCCGGCGGTTTTAGCCTTGCCGAGGGCGATCAACACCTCAGCACTGGTCCGAGGAGTCGATTTCCCCCCTCTCCATCCCCAGCCACCATCGGGGTTCTGTGTCATCGAGAGATGTCCGATGAGCCCGCGGATCTTGCTGCGGATCTGATCGAGTTTCTGCGGAGCGATCTCCTTACCCGAGCGCCTTCCCATCGTCAGTACCGAGATGGATCCTCGTAACCTCGCGGCACGAGATGCAAGATCATTGCCGAACTGAATACGATGTCCCGGAGTTGAATCCGCCGCGAGATCTACCAGCACCTGAGAAAGGCTGGATCCGATCCAGAGACTCAGTGTTCTATCTAGCCACTGGGACGACCCTGGCAGGCGAATTGTCCTGGTGGCGCTGATATCAAGGCTCCCCCCCGCTCTTCCACTGGCCATCAGTCCCCACGGACGAACGGTGATGGTGCGAACCTGACGGATGGTGCGCATTCCCGCTTCTCCATCGATCTTCAGGGTGATCTCGACCGGCAATTCAGGATCTGCTGGCAGTGGTCCGATTTCACCCAGCGTCAACTCCTGCATCCCCTCATTGAGCACCAGATCGGAACTGACCTCGAAGGCTCCATCCCCACCTCCGATGCGGATGGTGACGGTGGCCCTGCCTCTGGTCCCTGAAGTATTGACGATGCGAACGCGGGGCTCGATTCGATCCCCTTCCATCGCACTCGAAGGGAGAATCGGATCGACCGAGATATCATTTCGAGCGATGAATGATCCGGTACTGTTGCCAAACAGGTCATCATCGCCGATGGCCTGGGCCCTGATCCGCCAGGTTGTACTGTGGGGGGGGGCAATAAAAGTGATGCGCGCGGTCCCATCGGGTCCCGTCATCAATGCGCCCTCCCAATGGGCGGTGAAGTTGTTGTTGGTGAGCGAGGGCATCTCTTCCCCGAGAGTCTCTCCAGCCTTGTTCTTGGAGAGGGCAGCCAATCCACCCATGGACGTCAACCTACTTCGTCCAAATCGTTGCCCGTAGACGCCCCCTGATCCACCGCCTAGCAGGATGGTTTCCGCATCCATGAGGCCGCTCTGATAATTGAACGCGTAGCTGGCATCGCTGGCAGGTGCTTGAACGCGTCCAGAGACCAGAAGGGTGCCGAGTGACATCCTTCGCTCCATCAGTTCCATCTCTTCCCGGGCGTATTCGTCCTCTTCGAGCAGCGCCCGGGAGATTTCAATCGTCTCGCCCTGGTATTTGAAGCCACAGGAGGTAGCAGAGGTGACGATATGTGACGATCGATTGCGGCGACTGATATCGCCCTTGAGATCCTGGAAGTAATCGGGATACAGGTCATCCACTGCGACATCGATCACCGCCAGTGCGATCTCTGCTGATATCGGTTTACCTTGCAAGTTCCTGCTGATCACATCGAGCGTGACCTCGGATCCCGGCTCCACAGCTTCTGTCGGTGCGATGACCTCCAGGATCAACTGCTTTCTGACCCGAAACACGATCTGGGCCTCATACAACCTGGAAGTCTCCATCATCGAGAGTTGCACCGTGGCTTCCGGATACATCGAAGAGAGAACATCGATCTCGATACTGTTGCGATCTGCTTCGAGGTCGATGATGCGGTACTCCAGGATTCCGTCGCCGATGATGGTCAAGAGCGCGGGACTGCTGGAGCGCGTGTTTTGAAGGTCCAGTGCGACCTTTTCTCCGACATCGATCGTTGTACGTTCGACGAGCCAGATCAGTCCGCGTTCCTCGTCCTCGCCCGATACTTTCACAGCCAGTCTGCTGGTGATGCGATTGCCGATCCTGTCGATTCCTTCTGCGATGATGGAGTAGTTTCCTGAGTCGTCGAGAGGAATCCTCGCTTCGCCATGTCCATCGGTATCGGTGCGAAGTTCACGGGTTTCGATGGTGTTTTCGACCCAACGGCCACCGGATCGCAAGTTCTGAACCAGCCGGACCTTCACATCCCTTTCGACAGGTTGCCCGGATGCATCTGTTGCGGTGATCGATATCGGAACCGATTCTCCGATGATGTAATCTCCACTTTCTCGAGGGATCTGGAGTGCGAGTTGCCACATCGATTCGGCAATCATGACACTCGTAGATCTGCTCAGACCGTATTCAGGAACCGTCACGGTCAGCGTCACTTCAGATCCGAGTTCGTCGCGGGTGTCCTGCTGGATCTTTGCCTGACCCTTTTCGTCGAGTGTGAAGTTCTCGGTGTGTCCATCGTTGAAATGTACGACTACCGGTGTTCCCGCCAGCGGCTCTCCGTACCAGGTTTGTGCAGTGATGGTCGCCTGGATCGTTTCACCGCGGACATGCACCAACTGCTCCGATTCGATGCGAAGATCGATCTTCAGAGGTGCAATATCCTCGACGATGAAATGATGCTGGCCTGTCGCATCTTTGGAACCAGTGACCTGGATGGTCCAGGTACCGTGCGGGGCTTCGAACGGCAATACGAATGAATCAGAGAGGGTCCCAGCATCGCTGAAGATGCTCCTGCTGGTCAGGACCTCGATTCCTCCGGGAGTGACGAGAGTTGCCTGTCCCTCTTTCCCCCGTGGGTTGAGCCAGAGGCCAGTATCGGAATCCACTTCCCGTACCACCGCGCGCCAATGGACGGTGTCCCCGGGTCGGTATGTCGCGCGATCGGTGAGGAAGTTGACTCGTGGTGAGCGCCCTGTGGTCAGGATGGTTCCGTTGAGACGCAACCCTGTGACAGCCGAGTCACCATCGCGCATCGCCAGTACCTTCACATCGTCAGAATCCTTCAGATCTTCGTATCTGATGTGAACGGTTCCATCAGAACCGGTCTTCACCTCCTGAAGTTCCTGATGATCGTCATTGCCGAATCGATCCTTGATGGCGATGAGGACATCGACACCTGCTGCGGGCTTTCCTTGCAGCATGTCCTGGGCAAAGACCAGAACCTCGCGGCGTCCCGCCTTGACGATGATGTCCAGGTCTGTCCTGACGACCAGTGTGGTGGCTTGAAACTTCTCGGAGGCCACCAGCACCGCCCAGGTACCCGATCCCTCCACCGGGAGATCCACGCGCTGATGACAGGGGCGATACTTTGCGAATTCGTCGACTTCTACCTCGATGGTTTTCCAGGGATCGATCAGATCCAGGTCCAGTCTTTCGACCTGGTCCCTGGAGTGGTACTTGCGAAAGTAAGCCTCGATGTCGAGGGGATATATGCGCACCTCGACCTTTTCGATGTTGCGAGTGTCGAGCGAGAAGGATGCCGGCGAATCGGACCGGATCAGCCCGTCTGTGCCGATCTGCAGGCTCTTCTCGGTCAACTCGCGAAGCCGTGCCCGAGCAGCGCTCTCGAGAGGCAGACCAAAACATTCTCTGTACGCCGCGACCGCTTCTTCGAGGCGAAGCAGAGACTCCTCGAGAATGATTCCGATCTCGAGCCTGGCTCGGATTCCCTCCTGAGATAGCGGGTACTTTCCGATGAGCCGACCGAGGTCGGAGATGCTCGCCTCGTAAAGGGTGGTCGCCCGGTCCCTTTCCTCGACGCTGAGGTCCTCGATATTCCTTTTTCCCCTCAGTTCCATTGCCTCGTGAGCGTGGGAAAGGGCACTTCGCAACAACAAAGGGCGGGTGTGAGAATCCAGAGGGTAGCGAGCTGCGAACTGCTCGATGGCCTCTCTGCCTTCTTCCCAGCTGAAGTTGTCGAGGTAACGCTCACCGATTCGGGCATCGATGTTGATGATCGATTCCTGAGCCCGGGACCAGTCGGGCCCATCGGGGGCGCGCTGGCCGTACTTGACGAAAGCGGCTCGGGAGTCGACATAGCGTTCCATCTGAAACAGCAGGCCACCGACCTGGTATTGCGCTTGCCGCTTCAGTTCTTCAAGAAGCGTGGCATCGCCGGGGATCTCCTTGTTGATGAAGTCAATCCAGTGGTCGAGCGCAGCTTCCGATTGGGCGTTATCTTTCAAATACCCACCGATGGCGAACCCGGCGTTGATGCGCATCGGATGATCGGGAGCTTCCTCGATGAATCTGCGCAGAGCAGCGATCTTCAGATCAACATAGTTATATGTTTCGACGATCTCCTTCAGAGCATCGCCACGGATCATCTGGAACATTGCGACCTGGTCGCCCTGCAACTGGTCGCCCCACGGCTCTTCACCTGCCAGGCTCGCATCGATGGTGTTGACGAGGTCTTGATACCCGCGCCGTGCGAGAACCCCTCTGGTAGCACGGGTGCGTGCCAGCAATACGGCGAAAAGATGCTCGCCAGCATCCTGCGAGGAAACTCGAGGGTCGAAGTGGGTCGTATACCGATCAGCATCCCGGATGATCTGGTTGCGGTCATTTTTCATGCTGGCAGAACAGCGCACCAGGCCCCACAGGGATTCTTCCAGCAAGAGCCTCGGAGGTACCAACTCAGCGGCCTGGATGTAGAGATCGCGTGCGCGCCCGTATTGCGGTATCGGAGGATCAGGCAACTTTTCATCGGGTTCTGCGGAGATTCGGTCGGCGACATCCAGCAGTATTCGTGCCAGTTCCTCGATCCTTTCTCCTGAACGAAGTCGCTGTGTTTCTTCCTCGAGAATCTTCTGTGCCTCACCGTATCGTGCCAGTTTCGTCAGCAACTGACTGCGTCGAAGCCGTGACTTGTGGAACCAGGGACTCTCTGGATACTGATCCTCGAGCACTTTCAGGGCCTGGATCGACTGCTCGAATTTTTCTGCTCTCTGGAGCAAGACCGATCGATAGAATAGCCAATCGTCTCGTCTAGCTGGCTGCTCCTGCTCCAACTCATCGAGCAACTTCAGACCCGAATCGGTGGAGTTCTGCAGCAGTGCCAGCCGCAGCGGCTCGGGAAGTGACATCCCGGGCACATCGAGTGGGGAGCCATCGATCGCCTGGGTGAAGGGTATGGCAGCCAGGATCAGAATCGCAGCGAGAACCGGGATCTGAATTGACAGGAAACGTGGTGACATGAGGCCTCCGATGGGGTCCAGAGGGATGTCTCGGAGACTCTGGTTCCGAGACAGGTGAAGTTCTCGTGCGGGCGGATGAACTTCGGGCTGGATAGCATCCTAGAGCGAATGAGTGTCCAGGCAAGGGAGACCCATCGATCCGGAGATGGTGTCAGGGGTCAGGATTCCATCAATCCGAGGATTTTCCCCCGAACTCCTACCGTGCAACTGGCCTCGACCAGGATGTCTCGTCGATGATCGATGGCGAATCCGGACCAGTTGAAGTCAAAACCTTCACCAACCCTGAGCAAGAAGGATCCCGTGTGCCACGGTCGTGTGGGGGGGTCCCGGCGGCTGGGTCCCAGCAGAAGGTGGGTCAATCCCCTCGGTTCCAGGTCACGACGCACTGCCTCACTCAATACGCCCAGCGGAATGTGACCCGAGTGCTGGCCGATGTTGGAGGTTCCTGCGAGAGTCGCAATCCACTGGCCCAGCGGCGAATCGCCATCGACCTGTAATGACCAGGGGTGTGCACCCCTGGCACGAACCAATGCCTCCATGTTTCGATCCTCATCGCTTTGAATCTCTTTCGGAGACCAGTCCACGCTTCCAGGAATGGCGTCTGCGGTGATGGCAAACACGATTCGCTTCTCGATTCCGTCACAATCGGCCAGCCAGACTCCGCAGAAGAAGGATGGATCATCGGGATCGTCGGGGTTCTCCTTGACCTGTCCAAAGGTGAATCGACGATCTGATCCTCTACGTCCCGTCTCGGAGACTTTTCCCAGCTCCCAGCGCTGGCCACCGGAAATCTGACGGTGCCTCTCCAGTTCTCGCTTGAGCAACGGATTGACAAAACCCTTGCGCGGAGCCGTTGTCTCCTTGAGACACAGTTCAATCAGTTGCAGGTTGGTCCGTATGAAGCGCTGGCCGTCGAGAGGGTCGAGTCCACAACCGTCCAGCGTCGGAAGTGACGAGAAGCACGAGATCAACTGGGAGAATTCAGTCTCTTCAAGGATGCCCTGGTCCAGCGCACGCTGAGCGATTCGATGGGCTATATCTGTCGGTGGCAGATCTCCGATTCCGGTCATCCAATTCTCTGCTGCCACGGCACTCCATTCGACCTGCTATCTGGCTCGCCACGATTCTCATGTATCCGGACAATTCTTGCACGCATTACATGAGAGGCCCCTTTCCGCTGGGGAGTGGTCGGTGTAGACCAAGGGTCGCGTCTCGAACAGGTAGATGGCCCGCGTCGATCCATCTCCATCACCAGAGAGAGAGGAATCGGGTGGAACCCTCGAATCAGCTCGATCCCGAACCGGGCGACCCAGAACCGGGCGACCCAGAACCGGGCGACCCAGAACCGGGCGACCCAGAACCGGGCGAGCCAGAACTCCTGGAAGTCGATCCTCTGCTGGTGGCTCGCTGGCTCGCGGAGGAGTCGCCACTGCGCATCATCGACGTTCGCGAGGCAGTGGAACTGGTTTCCGGGATTCTCCCGGGGGCGATCCATATCCCGCTCGGCGAGCTGGCGATGAAGGGCTCGATGGGGCTCGAATCTGCTGCTGGAGACTGCGTCCAGCGTCAGGAGCCAGTGCTGGTCTATTGCCATCTGGGGATTCGATCTCGACAGGCGATGACCTGGCTACGCAACCATGGATTTGAACATTGCCATTCACTCGGAGGGGGGATCGAGCAGTGGGTCAGTGCCGGCCTATCACTGAGCGCGGGTCCCGGTAGTGAAGGTCTGGAAGCGGAGCAACTGGAGCGATACGCCAGGCACCTGACGATTCCCGAGGTGGGGGTGAAGGGGCAGAAGAAGTTACTGGCCAGTAGCGTGCTGGTGGTCGGCGGCGGCGGGTTGGGCTCACCGGCGGCGCTCTACCTCGCCGCAGCGGGTGTCGGGAGAATCACCATCGCCGATGACGATGTGGTGGAACCCTCGAATCTTCAACGACAGATACTCTACAGAAGCGATGAGATCGGACAGTCGAAGGCGAAGGTCGCGGCCAGGACTCTCTCCGCTCTCAACCCGACGATCAGGATCGACGCTCTCGATGAGCGCGTGACTGCGGCAAATGGCCGTCAATTGATACGGGATCACGATGTCGTGATCGATGGAGCAGACAATTTCGAGACCCGGTTCCTGATCAATGATCTGGCGGTAGAGGAACGAACTCCCGTGGTCCACGGAAGTGTGTTTCGATTCGAGGGGCAGGCCACCGTGTTTGACCCCGCGCGGGGGGGGCCCTGTTTGCGTTGCCTGCATCCTCAGCCACCGCCAGAGGGGTTCTGTGCCAGCTGTGCAGAAGCGGGGGTTCTCGGGGTGATGCCGGGAATCATCGGCACCATCCAGGCAGCAGAAGCGATCAAGTGGATGCTGGGACAGGGAGTCTCGATGAGAGGCAAACTGCTCATCATCGATATCCTCAATGGCGTATTTCGACAGATCAGCATCCCTGTTGACCCTCTTTGTACCACCTGCAGCCAATACTAGTCATTACAAACGCTATTGAATACAGGTTTTCTCCGTAATCTATGATAAATAGTATATTGCAATTAGGCATTATAGACAGTTTACTTGACGAGTATTCGGAATCGGAGCGTGGAAGAGATCCCTGGGCAATGTGATCCGGAATCACTGCCCAGGGAAATTTGAGGAGCATTCTATTGAAGACTGAAAGGGCCACATATGGCCTGGTCTTACTGCTTCTGTGTGTAGGCACTGTAAGTGCCCTGGATGACACGGTATTTCTCGGAGGGCGATCCGATTCGCTCCTCTTTGACCCGACCGTGAGCATTCAACCGGGAGGCGTGCAGCACTTCTCCTTCTTCTACAGTGATCCATCCAGCAATCTGCAGGGCTTCACGATCACGGCTTGTTTCGAGGGGCCACTGGTTGCGTTGCCAGGCACTTTCACCATCGAGGGGAGCATTCTCGACGATGTCGATGCGGAGTATGTCGCCATGCAGGCCGACAATTCCGAGGATGATGGAGATGGGCGTCAGATCATCATCGGAGTCCTGATCGATGCCTTACCACCCTTCGATGGACAGACAGCTCCTCCGACGTTCTTTCCTCAGGAGATCGGCAGGCTTGATTTCTACGCTCCGCAGGACATCGATTGCTCACGGTGCTACCCCATCACATTTTGTAATCAGATCAACGGAAACGGCAATGTGGTTCTATCCAACAAGGTGGTGATCGATAACGAATCCATCGATCCGGCGGGGTATTACGATGGCCAGATCTGTGCTCCAGCCAATGCGCTCTTTGTCCGTGGTGATGCCAACAATGATGGACTGTTCGATGTCGCCGATCCGATCTTCATGCTCAATTATCTGTTCCTGAACTCTGCTGAACCACCCTGTCCAGATGCAGCAGACGCGGATAACGATGGATTACTCAACATCACAGATCCGGTGTTCATGGTGCTGTACATCTTCGGTATTGGAGTGGCACCCCCGTATCCATTTCCCGATTGTGGGCTGGAGAGTTATCCAGACATCGATGGGCTTGACTGCCAGGTTCTCAGCCCTGCGTGCCCGGTCTGTCCCTGAGCCGTTGAAGGGAATGAGGCGTTTCAAGTGAAGATGATGCGAACCCTGTTGGCACTGTGTGTAGTCACTGGCTGTTGTTCTCCGCTCGAAGCGATCGATCGCCTGGTCCCTTCCGTGTATCCCACCATCATGGAAGCGATGACTGTTGCCATCGATGGAGATCGCATCCTGGTCAGCGCAGGAACCTATCCGGGACACATCAGTTTCCTGGGCAAGCAGGTCGAGTTGATCGGGCTGGCAGGGGCGATGGAGACCTTTCTCGATGGCTCCGGGACCTACAACTGCGTGATTCGAATCGATGCGCCAGGCTCTGGAGCACGGGTATCCGGCTTCACCGTGCAAGATGGTTTTGGCACCAGTTGTGGACTTCCGCTGGCACTCTGTGGCGGTGGAGTCCTGATCACGGCAGGCTCACCGACCGTCGATTCCTGTGTTTTTGTGGATAACAGCTCGTCCAGAGGCGGTGCCCTGCATTCAGAGCAGGCATTTCCGATCATCGATGGGTGTGTCTTCATGGGTAACTTCGCCTCTCAAGGTGGAGCCATCTCGGTTCGCGGAGGGGACGCAACCATCACCAACTGCGTCATCGTGGACAATCAGGCCTACGGATGGGGAGGCGGAATCGCTGTAGATTTTGCCACAGTGGCCGTGGCCAACTGCATCCTGGAAGGAAACGAATCAGAGTCGGGTGGAGGGATGTTCATCACTGAATCGACCGCAACGATCATCGCTTGCACCTTCCGCGATAATGTCGCGGTGGATGAAGGTGGGGGCGCCCTGCTGGATGAGTTCAGTACAGTTGAGATGAGAGACTGCGAAATCGCTTCGAATAGCGCACTCCGCGGCGGGGGTTTGGCAGTCACCCACTTCTGCGACGCCCTCGTCGAGGGGTGCAATATTATCGACAACAACGCCTTCGAAAATGGTGGAGGCGTGTACTCCTTCGAGTGCTTTGCGAAATATCGCCGCAACCGGGTCATCAACAACAGTTGCGGCCTCCAGGGTGGCGGTTTCTTTCTTCAGTACTTCTCCGATCCGCTGATTGAGAATTGCCTGATTCAGTACAACTTTGCTCCCGTTTCAGGAGCAGGCGTTACCTGTGTCGAGGGGGTCTCTGCTCGAGTAGTGCATTGCACCATCGACAGCAACACTACGTGGGGAACAGGTGGTGGACTCCATGCTGATTTCCTGTCGTATCCAATCCTCATCAACTCGATCATCTGGCGTAACAATGCCACCTCCGGTACTGCCTTCTCTTCGGGAGAACTGGCCAGTTTCACGCTCGATCATGTCATCATGCAGGGCGCAGATCCTGACGATCCGGTCGTGATGCAACTCGATCCAGAACTGAACGATGACGGCTATCCCGGGGAGTGTTCCGCTGCCATCGATGAAGGAACGGATCTCGTCGAGGATCTCCCGATGGTGGATATCGATGGTGTGATCAGACCACAAGGCCTTCGCAGAGACATCGGCGCTTTCGAGGCAGCAGGAACGGGGCACTGCTTCATCCGTGGCGACTGTAACAGTGACGGAGAACTGGAACTCTCCGATGCCATCGCAGCACTGGGATATCTCTTCTGGGGAGAATCTCTCCAGGGTTGTGCCGATGCTTGCGACTTCGATGACGATGGCTGGGTCAGCATCGGAGATGTCATCAGTGGGCTGCTCTACTTCTATCAGGGGGGATCACAGCCGGCACCACCCTTCCCCAACCCTGGCCATGATGTCACAGAATCTCAATCCGATAGTTGCTGGATTCTTGGCCCCTAGGCGAGGATGCCCGGCACAACTTTCCCGTGTACATCGGTGAGCCTGAAATCTCTACCTTGATAGGGATAGGTCAACTGCAGGTGATCGACTCCCATCAGGTGAAGGATGCTCGCCTGCAGGTCATGGACAGAAACAGGGTCCTTGCTGATGCGGTAACCCAGTTGATCGGTTTCCCCGTGAACATGCCCGCTCCGGACCCCGCCCCCGGCCATCCACATCGAATAGCAGTGAGGATGATGATCTCTACCCAGGAATTTGGAGCCGTTTCGCTCCTCATTCATGGCGGTACGTCCGAACTCTCCCGTCCAGATGACCAGGGTGTCATCGAGCAGTCCTCGTTGCTTGAGATCCCTGATCAGTGCAGCGACCGGTCGGTCTGTCTCGGCACACTTCTTCGGGAGTTGCGTGATGATGTCATCGTGCGGGGCGGTTCCGTGCGTGTCCCAGCCCCAGTCAAATAGTTGCACGAACCTCACATCCTGTTCGATGAGACGCCGTGCCAGCAGGCAGTTGTTGGCGAATGAACTGGTGCCAGGCTCGGCACCGTAGGCAGCGAGAGTGCTGGGTTTCTCGCGGGAGATGTCCATCACATGGGGTACGGATGTTTGCATGCGGAACGCCAGCTCGTACTGCTCGATACGGGTCAGCGTTTCAGCATCCTCGTCGCGCTCGGCTGCAATTCGATCGAGCCCCTGGATGGCGTCGATGGTGCGCCGTCGCGTATCTCGGTCGATTCCAGGAGGATCCCCCAGATAAAGCACGGGATCGCCACTGGTTCGACACTGAACCCCTTGATGCACAGAGGGAAGGAATCCGGAGCCCCAGACGCTTTTTCCAGCACTGGGTGTTTTATCACCGGAGACGAACACGATGAAGGAAGGTAGATCCCTGTTCATGCTACCGAGTCCCCAGGTCAGCCAGGAGCCCATCGAGGGACGGCCGAATCGAGAAGATCCGCTGTAGATGAAAAGTTGCGCCGGTGCATGGTTGAACTGATCGGTGTGCATCGAGCGAATCAGGCAGATCTCGTCGGCGACCTCGCCGAGATGGGGCAGCAGCTCCGAGATTTCCATCCCGCATGAACCATGTCGGTGGAACTTGTACGGGCTGGCGAGGATCTTCGGGTGACCCTTGATGAAGGCAAAGGTCTCGCCGTCGATGAGATTATCTGGACAGGGCTGGCCATCGAGTTCATCGAGCAGTGGTTTCGGATCGAACAGATCGTGCTGGGGAGGAGAGCCTGCCATGTGAAGGCTGATGATCCGGCGTGCTTTCGGTGCAAAGTGCGGCGCAGAAAACCCCTGGAGCGGCTCGCCTGCCATCGAGGGGTGATCGGAGATCAGTGACGAGAGAGCGAGTCCGCCGATTCCCAGTCCAACCTGACCGAGGAACCAGCGCCGTGTCACCTCCTGATGCTGCTGCAGATACAGTTGTGAGAGCGGGTCCATCATCAACCTCTCACCAGCACTTCATCGAGGTTCAGCAGTACATTGGCGATGATCATCAGTGTGGCTGCCTCGGAGTGTAATTGCACATCTTCTATCTTCCAGTTACCGCTTTCAAGAAACAGCCTGGCCGCTTCCGGATCGCTCTGGAAGACCTCGAATTGCTGCTGGGAGAGTTGCACCAGCTGCTGCAGTTCGGCTTCTGTTGGCGGGCGGCAAGTAGCGCGCTTGAAAGCGTGGGAGATCGCCAGCGTCATGTCATCCGAGTGCTGTAGAGAGATTCTGGCCAGTCCAGCCGCAGCTTCTATCGAGACCGGGTCATTCAGCATCGCAAGTGCCTGGAGCGGTGTATTGGTACGAATCCTGCGGGGCGTACAGACATCTCGACTCGGCGCATCGAAGGTGAGCATCGTCGGGTAGGGTGCGGTTCTACGGAAGAAGGTGTAGAGACTTCGTCGAAGCCGATCTTCACCCGAGCTTTCACGCCAGCCAGCGCCGTTGTAGACCACCTGCCAGACTCCATCGGGTTGCGGTGGATAAACGGGAGGGCCGAACTTCTTTGCCGACAGGATGCCACCAATCGAGAGCGCCTGATCGCGCACCACTTCGGCGGGGAGTCGGATGCGAGTGGCGTGTGAGAGCAGGCGGTTTCTGGTATCTCGCTCGCGTTGCTCCGGGGTGCTGCGCGAGTCTCTGCGATAGGTCTCGCTGGTGACAATGCGTCGCAAAAGTGCCTTGTGACTCCACCGATCTTGCTCTTGCCAGGTCACGGCGAGCCAGTCGAGTAACTTCGGATGGCTGGGTAGGGATCCCTGGGTACCAAAATCCTCCAGCGTCTCGACGAGCCCGATGCCGAACAGTTGTTCCCAGACGCGGTTGACATGCACTCGTGCAGTCAGTGGGTTGTCGCGAGCCAGTAACCAGGTGGCCAGAGAGAGCCTGTTGCGGGGGATCCCCGGTTCCATCGGAGGCAGGAACTCCGGTACCTCTGCAGACACCTCTTCACCTTCAGCGAGGTAGGAACCGCGCTCCAGGATATGGGTCGTGCGCCACTTCTCTGGAGCCAGATCGACCATCACCGGAACGCCGACCGCTCTCGCCTCGATGGAGTTCATCTGCCGCAGTGCCTCGTCGTATACCGCCTGCTGTGGCTTCAGTATGGCTATTCCCACGGGGGAGAGTTGCTTTTTCCACCAGCTTTCCAGGTCCACAACATCCAGGTCCACAACATCCAGATCCACTGCATCCAGATCCACTGCATCGTGGCGTTGTTTCCCACTGTCGCCGCGGGTGGCGAGCAGCGCGTCACGGACCGAGGCCTCGAAGAGCACGGATGGGTTTTCGCTCCAGCGAGCAAGAAAGGCTGGATAGGACCACAGGTCGCCTCGTTCGGTGGCACGGGTACTTTGCCTGCGAACTCCTCCCCACTCGATCTTTCCACCGACCTGGGTCATGGCGATTCCGAGTACCGTAGCTCCGACCTCGATGCCGATCTTTCCAGCGTCGACCTCGAGATGGACCCAATCACCTTGAGCAGGAAGATCACCATGGCGAAGCAGAGAAGGCTCGCCATCGGTTCCGTGGGCGAAGGTCGTCTGGCCCCAGTAGGCACGGTGCTCCCAGACGGTCTCGTCGTCGAGGCGCACCTGGAAAATCATCGATTCGGGCACCTCGAGGATCCGCGCATCGATGTGATAGGTGTCCCCTTTGGCCGCGACATGGGGATGCAGTGATTGTTCGAAGTAGACCTGGCGGGTCTGGCCCTCGGGAGCCTCCTGCCGGATCACCATCTCGATCTCTTCTGGCGCATCCTCGGGCGATTCGACCCATTTCCAGTACTGCTGGTTTCCATCGACCAGCTCGACACAGAAAGGCGGAGTCTGGCCGCTGAATGCGATGACATCGAGCGGGGAGGAATCCACAGATTTGGCTTCTGGTGGCCCGATCACCACTTCTCGCGCGGCTGCATCGAGGAGTGCCAGCGTCTCCTCGACCTTTGCCTTTGCCGGCAGGAGCAGTTGCTTGTCGTTGATGCCCAGTATCGAGAGGACGGGGTGCTCATTGTTCAGATCAGCATCTGCACTTTGATTGAAGAAGTCAAAGAACTGATAGTACTCCTCGTGTGAAATCGGATCGTACTTGTGATCATGGCACTGGGCGCAGCCAGCGGTCAGTCCTTGCCAGACCTGCATCGTCGTATTCACGCGATCTACCACTGCAGCAACCCTGAACTCCTCGTTCTGAGTGCCACCTTCATCATTGGTCATCGTGTTGCGATGAAATGCGGTTGCCAGTCGCGTCGATTCGTCGGGGGAGTCGAGAAGATCACCGGCGAGTTGCTGAATCGTGAACTGGTCGAAGGGGAGATCATCGTCGAATGCCTGGATGACCCAGTCTCGCCAGGGCCAGATATTGCGGTTTCCATCCTGCTCGTATCCTTTTGTGTCTGCGTATCGTGCCTGGTCGAGCCATACGCTTGCCCAGCGCTCACCGAAGGATTCAGAAGCGAGCAATTCATCGACCAGTGCCAGCCACGCTCCCTCGCGATCTTCTCGATGTTTGCGCACGAACTGTTCGACACGCTCAGGGTCCGGAGGCAGTCCGATCAGATCGAGGTGCAATCGCCTCACCAGTGTTTCTGGAGAGGCGGGCCCATTGGGGGCAATGCCTGCGGCAGCGAGTTTTTCATCGATGAAGGCATCGATCGGGTGCTTCTCGGTGCCTGCGATGGGAGGCGGGGTCAACTTCGGTGGGGAAAATGCCCAGTGTGATTCCCAGATGGCTCCCGATTCGATCCAGCGAGCCAGCGTCGAGATGGCGTCAGAATCGAGTGCCACCGCGTGATCGGGGGGGGGCATACGATACTCCGGGTCCTCCGAGGTGATGCGCTGATAAAGTTCGCTATCGGTCGCTGATCCAGGTTTGACAACGCCCAGCAGACCCTCTCGAACATCGAGTCGCAGATCCGCTCGCCGGGTCGCAGAGTCTGGCCCATGGCATGGGAGGCATCGCCTGGAGAGGATCGGCTTCACCTCGCTAGCAAAACTCGGAGCGATGGCATCGCGGTTGTCGGCAGCGAGAGAGGACAACAATATCAGCCACGCAGTAATTGCGGCGAACATGCTCCGTCCTCTCTGGAAAAAGTGTACCCCAGTCAACAGCGGTCTTCATCCATCGACAGGGTGACTACTGTTGCCTCAGGCGAAGAGGCGATCATTGTCGGGATGCCAGCAGAAGCAGCGGTATGCCGGCAAGAGGCGTTTCCACTCCGCGATGGCTCGCTGTTCGAATCCTCCTGATGTGACGAACAGGTCATCTCGCTCGAATCTTCTCTCAACATGAAGCCAGTGGTCGC
>QNYK01000036.1 GCA_003973385.1 Bacillota bacterium
TCACTGGCAGGGGGGGATCAGGCCGCCAGGCAGGAAGGGTGGGCGGCAGGGAAGTGGAGCCCGAACCCAGCCGTAACTGGTCTCATTGGAGCCATCGCAATCGAGGGTCAGCAGTGCCTCGGCATTCCATTCCCAGATGGCACTCTGGTCCCAGCGTCGGCCGACGGCGAGCGCTTCCAGCCGAGACAAACCCACCAGGGCGAAACCCTCTTCGCTCCAGCCCCCATCGCTGGCAAAACCAGTGCCTTCCCAGAGCGGCAGATCATGATCATGAATCCAATCGTCCATCTCCTGATGACGACGCTGATTTTCAGCCTCGGTGTGCGGTTTGCAGTCGGGGTTGTAAGCGGTGACGACATGGATCGGATCTGGAAGCAGGTATCCACCCTCCGTGATCCCCTCCTCGACCGGCATCACGGCCCATGCTTCATGCCGATCGGTCACGATCCTCAACCACGATCGACTCCATGCTTCCCGAATAGATTGAAAATCTCTGGCTCCGAGATGATGAGTCATCGCTGCTCCTATAAGCAACTCCCCTGCGTCAATTCACAGGAGATGGGATCGTCGGTCGGATCCGGTCCGCATTCGAATGGGTCAGGTGGCTGGGTTCCCGACTGAAACAGGTAGTCGAGTAACGAGACCGCATCCGAGATGTCATTCGTACCGTCGTCATTACAATCCACAGAATCGAGACAGCCAGGTGCGGTGCCTCCCCCGAACAAGTAGGAGAGCGCCCCCACCGCATCTGCAATGTTCCTGTCTCCGTCGTCATTGACATCGCCGCGTCTGAAGATCGATTGCGGAATGCCCACATCATAAGAACGCTCGGATGTGGTGAACGAGTTCCCGGCGAAATCAATTGCTCTGATTCTGTAGGTGACCGTTGTGGAAAACCCCGGGTCAGGAATGAGTCCCCTGTATAAATCGTGTCCTGACCAGGACATCGGAACAGGTCCGAATTGCGCTCCTGTGGACCACTCGATGATGACCTGTTGAAAAAACGCCCCGTGATCAGAAGTCATGTCATCACGAATCACAGCTCGGACCCGCTGTGGGCCTGCGCCCACCAGTACATCTGTGAGTTGCTCCCAGTACGGAATGGTCGGCGGCCGAGTATCGATGGCTGGTCCCTGATTGAGATACAATCGATTGCGATACGATCCACTCTCTCCCTGGGCCGTCACCATATCGAGATCACCATCGGCGTCGAGATCTCCCACCTCGACATCGAGAGAACTATCATTTACAGAAGAGATCGTGCCACCAACAAGGGTCAGGAAGCCGCTACCGTTGTTTCTGAGCATCCGCTCGGGACCTCCGATGGCACAGATCACCACATCGAGGTCACCATCGTCGTCATAGTCGAGAAACTTGGTGTCATTGTCATCGATATTCGGATTTGAGGAGTTCGGAAGGACCGTTGCAGTGACATTGGTAAAGGTAGCATTGCCATCGTTCTGGAAAATCGCCTCGCGCGATCCGATTCCCGAGTTTGCCCCGATCACATCAAGATCGCCATCACCATCGAGATCCCCGAGGTCATACGAATAGGTGTTTGAATCAGCAGGTAGGTTTCCGGATGTGGCATCCGTGAAGATGCCACCCTCATTGATGTACAACTTGGAGTTTCCATCTCGATGGCCCTCAATCATGTCGAGATCCAGATCTCCATCGAGGTCACCAAAGATCGAGTCCATCGGCGCCGAAACATTTTGCTGAGGAAGCCTCTGTGCGGTTCCGTTGGTGTAAAATCCATTACCGTCATTGATCCACAATTGGGCCTGGCCGGAACCAAATCGTGTCGATCCACCCCTGGTGAACCAGAGGTCCAGATCACCATCGTCATCGATGTCGCCGAAGCAACAATGCGAGCTGGACATGTTGAACTGAGGGATTCTGGTGGCGGATTCGTCGGTGAAAAACCCGCTACCGTTATTGATCAACAACTTCTGAGGAGTGAGGAAATCATTGGCTACAGCGAGATCGAGATCTCCATCGCCATCCACATCTCCGAATTCCACATCGCGTCCGTACCCGATCAAATTTCCGAGCCGATTCAGGGATTCGTCGGTGAAAACTGCGTTTCCGTTATTGATATAGAGACGCACACGTTCAGCCAGACTGGCCGAGGCAAACCCTCTGCCATTGGCAAAACAGAGATCAAGATCCCCATCGCCATCGACATCTGCGATGGCTACCTGGCTCGAGTATTCGTTGAACACGGGAAGTCGTCCCGTACTCGATTCGAGAAACTGCTGCGCCTCGATCAGAGACGATCCCGCGAGCACCAGCGGGATACTGATCGAAAGAGCAATGATTCGGCGTCTCATCGCCACCCCTTCCGGAACATCCGGATATCTGGCACCGGAAACCTGCCCTGTGGACAATATCGAGGACCCCACGATCATACCGTCTTCAGGCATCAGCGTGAACGCCTGCCCATCACTTCTGGTTGGCTTTCTTGCGGGGTCGAGAACCGTTACCCTCTGATCATCTCGACTGCCCGCGAACAGATCAATCAGCGCTGGAGGATAGATGGCTGACAGCAATCACCCCTGGGATAATTCGATGCCCGAGGATCAATTCGGACGCATGAAGGACATCCTTTCCGCACCCAGTCCGATCGGCCTCGAAGCCGCGATGACCGAGGGAGTCCTGGTTCCGATGCTCGAGGAGTTCATCCCGAACGGCTGGAAGATTCATCGGTTTCGAGGCAACGCCGGTGTCGTTCTCGACACGATGCCCGATGCTCCTGATGGCACCTTGACAGTGATGGCGATCGGCCACGCAGACAAGATCCGGATGCAGGTAAAAAGTATCGCCGACGATGGCAAGATCTGGATCAACAGCGATTCGTTTCTACCCTCCACACTGATAGGACACGAGGTCACGCTCTTCTCGGAAAATCCAGAAAAGCCGGGCGAGTACCGCAGCATCTCTGGCGGGACCGTGGAAGCACTCGGGGCGATCCATTTTGCAGAACCTGCCATGCGTGATGGAAGCAAGGGCATCAAGCCGGACCAACTCTATCTTGAACTGCAACTCAGTGGAGATGAGCGCAAGAAGCAGGTCGAGGCGCTGGGAATCCGTTCCGGTGATCCACTTCTGCTCGATCGCCCCATCCGCCGTGGATTCGGTCCTGATAGTTTCGTCGGTGCCTATCTTGACAACGGTCTCGGTTGTTTCGTCGTCGAGGAAGCTGCCCGCATCCTGGCCAGCGGAGATGCCATGAAGCATGTCCGCTATCTCGGTGCTTTTGCTGCCTACGAAGAGATCGGCCGCTTCGGTAGTCGCGTGATGGCAGGTGTCATGAAGCCAGATGTGATCATCGGAGTCGATGTCAATCACGATTACGAGGCAGCTCCTGGCATCGGTGATAAAAAGTACACTCCGCTCAAGATGGGTAAAGGGATGACGCTGGCAGTGGGTGCCATCGTCACGGCAGGGCTCAACGCTCTCATCCAGGATGCATGCCAGGCGAGCAACATTCCCTTCCAGGTGGATGTCTGCGGCCGTGATACTGGCACCGACGCCATGGCAGGAGTACTCGCCAGCGTCGATTCCGCCGCAACCAGTATCGGTTTTCCGATACGCAACATGCATACCATCTCGGAATGTGCACACACAGGCGATGTGATTGCTGCCGTTCATGCACTGGTGGCAACGCTGCGCAAGATGGACGCAGATGGAACCTCAACCGAGGATCTCTGTAATGCCCATCCGCGCCTCGATGGCATCGATTCTCTCGCTCACGGCGATTGATCTGGAATCGAGGTCAGATGTCAACAGCCTGGTTGCTTGTTGCGGTACTCGCCGTGCTTCCGCAGGTCGATCAGGATGATACGTCTGGCTCGATTCGACCGGCTGACCTGCTCGCAGAAATTGAACACCCCGATCGCTGGCGCTGGATTTCCGAAGATAGAATTCCCGATGGGAATCTCTTCGATCGGATTCTGATCACCTCCTTCATCACACCTCTGGTCTTCTTCGAGGGCGATGTGGGAGCCGGCGGTGGATTCGGCATCACAGATCTAGATTTTCTCAATCAGCGCCGACGTCAATTTGCCAACATCTGGGCGACTACCACCACCGAAGGGCAAGACCGCTTTGCCTTTTCATGGCACCGGTGGCTCGCTCATGGCGACCATCCTCCAAGAGGTGTACTTCAGGGAGATCGTGATTTTATCGGGTTCTCTATCAACCATTCTCGCACACTGACATCACGTTTCTTCGGGCTGGGCGAGCAAACCACTCTGCAGGACGAAGGTTCCTATACCCGTGAATCCAACTCGATCGGGTTCGGAATTCAACGCTCATGGCCAGAGGTGGGAGGCGATTGGGTCTGGAACATCGAAGCGACACTTCAGTCCGATGATCTCGCCTCGGGAAAGGTCACCGGGGCCTTTGATGTGGCGACTCAGCATCCCATCCTGTTCGCAGAAGGCGACGATTTCGATGCACTGTGGATCCGTGCTGGAATCCGGCACGACACCCGAGATGCTCAGCATCTTCCTTACAAGGGGCATTCCATCGGGGCATCGATCACTACCAATCCCATCGTGGATGGTCGAAAACCCGGTGCAGTCGCTTCTCTGCTGGCCAGTTGGATTCGCCCCGTGTCACCCATTTTTCATTCTGGTGGAAATCCGGCACGTGAACATCCACCCATCGATTCGGTCGCTGGTTATCTGTCTCTCTCCAGTGCCGCCGGAGATGTCCCCTTCTGGGCGCTCCCCACACTCGGCGGAGACAACACACTGCGCGGTACTATTCGAGGTCGCTTTCGCGATCGATGTGCATGGTCGATGGGTGGCGAGTGGAGACCGTGGGTCATCGCCGAGGGATTCCCCATCGCTGGTGAAATCCGGGTTGAGCGGGCAGGGCTGGCACTGTTTGCCGATGCAGGTTCCGTCGCGGGAGATCTTGGCGATCTGCTGCACTCCAGGATTCACTCCTCCGTCGGGATCGGCGTGCGTTTTACTCTCGAACGGCAAGCGCTCTTTCGCACCGATCTGGGCTGGTCAGACGAGGGAGATGCAAATCTGTCCATCTCCTACGGTCTGCCCTTCTAGAGGACCACGGCAGTAGCAATCCTCTAACCTGGATGTGCAGGGAATCGGCTTTCATCCCATCCGCCCGGGGGAGTGCTGCTGGCCACCATCATCGAATAGACATCATCACGAATCAGCTGCGCCCCGAACATCTCCATATGAGGCGTCTGCTGCTGGCAATCCAGGGCACTGAAACCCAGAGATTGTAGATGCTCGATGAGGGCTACGATGCACATCTTTCCGGCGCCTGTCTCGAGATGAAACATACTCTCACCGGCGAAAATCCCGCCGACAACCAGGCCGTAGATACCCCCGACCAGACGACCGGCTTCATCCCAGGCTTCCACCGAATGGGCGAGACCGATGTTGTGGAGTTGCCTGAACAATTGCTCGATGTCGTGCGAAATCCAGGTCTCGTGGCGTGCAGCGCACGCTTCGATGACCGCACCGAAGGCCACATCCGTGGTGAATCTGAGTGTGGTTTTCTTCAAGGATCGGCGCAACGAGCGGGGAATGCGGTAGCAGTCCCAGGTGATGATCGCGCGCTCCGTTGGCCTGACCCAGAAGATCTTCCCCTCTCGATGGTCCGACATCGGGAAACAGCGCTCCATGTAGGAACGAAGCACTCTCGCCGGGCTTACCGGGATTCCATCTTCGTCTCGGATTCGCTGTATCGGGCGCACCAGAACCTCCTGCTGGTCAGATTGTACCGTATCGTCGACTCATCTTCTCGTTTCGAACACTCAATCAGATGGATCATGCGATCCGGGCCTTGAAGTTGTCGCACCGGAAGAGCAGTCCTCGATGCTCACATCAGGCACCCCACCACCTGGGAAGATATGTGGTATCAGAAAATGTTATCGAACGAAACTTCAACGGGGCGAGATCCGATGCTAGTTCGAGGTCGCTCTGTTTTTGGCTGACGACAGCATCTTTTTCAGTTGCTCTCCAAGATCATCGAAGAGGGTGTAGAAGAGTGGCACGGCGATCAGCGTGAAGAGGGTCGAGGTGGTCAGACCACCGAGCATGACGATCCCGAGTGGTCGATAACTGGGACCCATTCCATCGGCAGAGAGAAGCACCAGGGGAAGCAGTCCACAGATGGTGGTACTGGCGGTCATCAGGATGGGACGAAGGCGAATCCGCCCCGCTTCGAGCAACGCTTCTCTCCTGGAAGAACCCCCCTCTCGTCGGCGATTGATGGCGTCGACGAGGACGATGGCATTGTTGACGACAATCCCGAGCAGTATCACGAAGCCGGCGATACCAGTGGTAGACAACGACTCTCCCGAGACCCAGAGCGCCCAGAACGCACCGCTGAAGAGGAAGGGAATGCTGCATAAAATCGAGAGCGGCAACAACAGCGACTCGAAGAGAACCCCCATCAATGCAAAGATCAGAACGATTGCCAGAGCACCCGCCTGGGCCATGTCGGAGAGGTCGTCCTGGAATTGGCTCATGCCGCCATCGATGGCAGCCGAATAGCCCTCTGGCATCTGAAATCCCTCGAGGATGGGGGCAATCCGTGCCTCGATGCTTCTCAGGTCAGTTTCCTTCTCCAGTTCCAGTGCCAGAGAGAGGCTCACTTCGCGTCCCTCCCTGCGGATCACTGGTGGAGTCCTCGACATCGAGAGGGAAGCGACCGAGCCGAGCGGAAGTGTTCCTCCCCTGTCATTCGAAATCGGTATTCCAGGCAAGTCACCGAGGGTTGGTGTCTCATCTTCGCTGTAGGAGATCCAGACGGGTAGATCTTCGCCATCAATCTGTGCCTGGGGCAAAGGAGCTCCGCGTAACATCCAGCCGACGACGCGTGAGATTCTCGTCGGAGAAATCCCGAAGCGTTCTGCCTGATCACGGTCTACTTCTACCGCAACTTCGTTGGTCGTCCTGGAAGACTCTCCACCTGTCGACACCTCTGCGATTCCTGTCGTCGCCGAGAGGATCTCTTCGAGTTGATCGGAAATGATAGCGACCTGTTTCGCTTCCGGGCCCTTGATCACTACCCGTAGACTATCGGATCGTTGGCCCCCCATACCCTCGGAAAACGATATGTCCACTCCCGGTAGCCTCGGATTGTTGCTCCTCAGTTCGGAGATGAACCCGGCGGTATCGACCTGCGATCCCGGGGTAAAGAAGAATGCCAGGGTTCCGCCACTTCTCTGGAACCATGCTGCAGTGTCAGCAACCTGCCATTTATTGGCGATGGCGAGATAGGACTGCCGCACCTGTTCCATCGTCTGGTCGGAATCGTAGAGTGAGTTCGAATCCAGAAAATCAACAGAGACAGCCACCCTGTGACTGGGTCCGGATGCAGATGAACGCACCGCAAGCCAGCGAACCGGAAAAGAAGAGGTTCCGAGCACCAGCAGCAGCAGCCAGAAACAGGCCAGGCGATGATCGAGAACTCGAGACAGGATGCGAGTGTACCAGCCGATCAGCGGCCACTCCTTCACAGTTCCACGGTGGACGATGGCAGATGAGAAGCGTAACCCCACGGGGATGAACAGCAGTGCCACCAGCAAACTGGCGATGATCGAGTAACAGACTGGAAGCCCGAATTCTCCCAGCATCATGCGTGTGTTGGAGTCACCTGCCAGGAACACCAGAGGAACAAAAACTGCAACCGTGGTCATCGTTGCCAGCGTCACCGCAAGTGCCACCTCGCTGACGCCTGCAGAAATAGCATCTGCCGGCTTCCTTGCCACCTGGGAGCAACGAAAGATGCTCTCGGAGACAACGATGGCATTGTCGATCAACATTCCGATCCCGATGGTGAGTCCGGTCAGGGAAAGGAGGTTGAAGGTGCCACCCTTTGCCCAGATCACTATGACAGCCATCAGGAGCGACAGCGGAATCGCTCCGGCGATGATCAAGGTACTGGACACTTTTCTCATGAAGAACCACAGGATCAATACAGCGAGCAATCCTCCCCATGCACAGGAATCTCGAAGGCTAGTCAGTGATCTCGTGATCACCTTTCCCTGATCGAAGAAATCGGCGAACTCTATCCCGGCAATGCGAGGGTCGGAACTGATCTGTTCATCCAGGACCTCGCGGATGCTGTTACAGACACTGACGGTGTTCGCATCGGACTCCTTGGAGATGTCGATGATATTGCAGAGCCGACCATTCAACCTGACTACAAAATCCCGCATGCCAAACTTGATCCCGATCTCTGCGATATCACCCAGTCTCAGTGAATCTGTCACTGGAAACTGTCTGAGAGCTTCGAGATCATCGAAGCGTGACCCGAGGCGCAGAACAAATTTCCTGCCAGAGTCCTCGACAGTTCCTGCAGAGCCCTCGACGCTTTCTCCCTGGAGTCTTGAGATGAGATTTCCCAGGTCAAGGCTGTGAGCCCACACCTCGTCAGGGTCCAGTTCGATACTGACCGTCTTGCCAACCAAACCCCGGATTTCTACTCGAGCCACTCCTTCGATCGCCTCGAGGCGAGGCCGTACAATGTTTTCGAGTAAGGGCTCGATGTCATCGTCAAAGTTGCTCGTCACTCCCAGCGATACGATGGGCACATCTGTTTCGAGATCGAATCTGAATATCCGGTACTTGTCACTGCCTTCAGGAAGACTCGGTTTCAGTCGTTCCATCCGATCAGCGATGTCGGCGTAGACCTCGTTCGCATGTGAATCTCCAGAGATGGTGACAGTGATGCTGCAGCCATCGCTGCTGGAGAAGCTACGAATCCTGGAGAGACCAGGAATCGTCCTGAGAAGTTCCTCGGCGGGTTCAGCAATCGTCTCGGCGACTTCCAGCGGAGTAGATTCCCGAACACCGATGTGAACGGTGATGGTCCGGTCGACAAATCCAGGCGGAAAAAGTTGAAGCGGGGTTGAAACAAGAGAGATGGCACCGACAACGATGACCGTCAGCAGCAACATCATCACCATCACAGGTCGCTCGAAAAGGGATCGCCGACCTGGTGCTGTCATTGCGTCTGCTCCTGGGGCCTTGCTTTGATATCCACCAGAGAAGCGAAGACCGGCACCACCAACAGGGTCAGGAGTGTACTCGCCATCAGGCCACCGATCACTGTCAGCGCCAGAGGAGCACGAATCTCCGAGCCTTCCCCGCTTCCGACCAACATCGAGAGATGTCCTGCACCGGGAAGTCTGGAAAGTACTCCCGTGACGGGGATCAGCGCGAGAACCGTGGTCAAGGTGGTCATCAGGATCGGTCTCAACCTCTTTCGACCGCCTTCGATGAGCGCTTCGTTCATCTTCATGCCATCGCTGCGAAGCCTGTTGACCTGATCGAGGAGAACGATGGCATTGTTCACGACAATTCCGGCAAGGACGATCATCCCGATCGAGGTCATGACAGAAATCGGCGTTCTGGTGATCCACAGCATCGGAACCACACCGACAACAGACAGGGGAATCGACAGCAGGATCACCAGCGGTTGAAGAAGAGATTCAAACTGCGAGGCCATGACGACATAGACGAGGAAAACCGCCAGTGCCAGGGCACCGATGAGGGATCTGAGAGATCTCTCCATCTCCTTTTTTTGTCCAACAACCTCGACCACCACATCGTCGGGAAGATCGATGGAAGAGTTGAGATCTGCCTCGATCACCTCTGCAACCCGGCCCAGGTCAAAGCCTGCCAGCTGCGCAGAAACCACCTTCGCGCGCTGCCGGCCGATGCGCAGGATCTCCGAGGGCCCCTCTTCGATCGTCCAGCCCTCGAGCAATTCCTCCAGTGGAATGCTGCGTCCGCTGGGTCCCACGGCGACTCCGGTCGCCAGGATTTTTCCGATACTCGAACGATCTTGCTCTCGCAGCCGAACCCTGACATCGATCTGACGCTGCTGCCTTCTCAGGCGCGTCGCTACAGATCCAACATTCTTGCTCTGAAGTGCATCGGAAATCTCACGCGTACTGATGCCGAGGCGAGCAAGGCGCTCCCGATCCGGGCGAAAATGATACTCGGGACTTCCAGGCGCAGTCGTTGTCTGAACCTCGGTCACAAGTCCGATGGCGGAGAGTCTGTCGGCAGTTTCTCGTTCGATTCGCTCGAGTTCTGAATCGTCGGGACCTCGTATTTCGATCTCCAGTGGAGCTCTGAGTGAGAACAGGCGCGGACGCTGGACCTTGAGCAGTGCGTCAGGGAGATCGTCGCCAAAGGGAATGATCTGCTCGACCAGGGAATTCTCTGCGCTCGCCGCATCCACACCATCCACGGAGAGAACCAGTTGGATCCGGGCAGTGTGCTCCCCCTGGGAAGAGGCCTCTACATCTGCGGGATCTCTGCCGATACGAGAGACGACACGATGGACTCCGGGCAACTGCCCGATCGCCTGCTCCAGTCGCTTTACCCTCTCGTCGGTTACCTGCAGTGGTGTCCCCACCGGTAAGGTGATCTGCACCTCTATCTCACCACGGGCAACCCGTGGAATCAGTTCTGATCCGAGCCGAGGGATCAGCAAGCCCGCAACCAGAATGGCGGCGCCAGCCACCAGCAGCACAACGGCCCTGTGGTTGAGCGAGGCTGTGATCATCCTCAGATAGATGGTTTCCGTCCGACCGATGATCCGGGCAGCCAGCGAAAGAGGTCCCCCGGCGAGATGCCTCGATCTTTTTGCCAGGGCGAAAGTAATTTTCAGCGCGATCAGCAGAATCAACTGCAAGAACGACATCACGAAGGAGCCGATCCCCAGCAGCAGGAGTTCGGTACGATTGTGAATCCACAGGATCGGCCCCATGAGAGAGAAGAGATTGATCTTCATGCTTTTCTTGCTCTTTGCCGGTGGCGGTATCTTTTCGATCGTCTCGATGAGGTGATCCTCCTGCAGCCCTGGTGCACGGGCAGCGAGCATCGGAACCAGAGTGAGCGAGACCATCAGTGCCGCGAGCAAGGAGCCGACCACAGCGACTGCCATGTCTCCGAATACCTGACCTGCAAGCCCCTCGACAAAGACGATCGGGAAGAACACCGCGACGGTCGTCAGTGTCGAGGCGGTCACCGCTCCTGCAACTTCTGCGGCACCCTCCACCGCTCCCCGAAATGGATCTCCAAGTTCCTTCTGTTTCCTGAAAATCGATTCAAGAACAACGATGCTGGAGTCGACCAGCAGGCCGATGCCAAGTGCCAGACCTCCTAGCGACATGATGTTCAGCGTGGTATCGGAGATGTAGAGCGGCACGAAGGTGACCACGACCGAGCAGGGAATCGCGATCGCCACCACGAGAGTGGTCGACAGCTTGCCAAGGAACAGGTAGAGAACCAGCATCGCCAGCAGTCCACCCAGCAGCGCTGTCTGCCGCAGATCCCTGATCGATCCACTGATGAAATCCGCCTGATCGGATAGCAGATCGATGGTCGTTCCAGGCGGCAGCCAGGAAGCGACGTGATCGGGGCGCCGGACTCCGCCGCCGCCGGATTCGCCGAACTGAATCCCCCAGTTGTTCTCCCTCGGGACGCTCTTTCCGGCCCGTTTCGCCTGCCAGAGTTCAAAGCGCTTCTGCTCCTCGGGTGTTCCGAAAACACGCTCGCGAACACTCTTCGAGACGGAGATGATGTTGGCATCCCCTTCCTTCAACACCTCGACGAAGACCGCCGGACGACCATCGATCCGTGTGATCACACGATCTTCCTGGAAGGAGCGTCGCACCTCTGCGACATCTCCTAGCCTGACAACAGATTGCCCCTCCCGGATCAGTGGAATGGAGAGGATCTCCTCCGAATCGACCACCTCGTTGCGCACTCGAAGGATGTAGTCGACATCTCCATCCTCCAGCAGGCCACTCGCCTGGTCGAAATTCTCTTCAGCAAGCCGGCGCGAGATCAACTCGATGGAAAGTCCGCGATTTCTGACTTTCTCCTCGGAAACTTCAACGAGGATCTCCTCCTCCAGTCCTCCACGTACCCGAACTGCTGCGACCCCTGGAATCGTCTCCAGACGTCGTTCCACCTCCTCCTCTGCGATGACTCTCAATCGGCCCATGTCGGCGGGTCCATGGAGTCCAAAGAGCAGTACCGGGTCGAGACGTGGGTCGTATCTGAGAATGCTGGGACTCTCTGCCCGATCGGGGAGATTTGCCTGTTCCAGTTTTTCGCGGATGTCCTGAATGGCCTCGGATAGATCCTGACCCCAGGAAAACTCGAGGATGACATCGCAGGTGCCGATTCGAGACAGCGAGGAGATCCTGCGCAGTCCGCTGACAACGGAGAGGGCTTTTTCGAGGCGACGGGCGACTCGCTCTTCGACTTCTTCAGGTGCCGCCCCTTGAAGTTCAGTCCTGACGGTGATCGTTGGTCGATCTATCTCGGGAAGAAGTTCAATCGGAAGCCGCATCAGCGATACAACACCAAATACGACGATCGCCGATGTGATCATGCACAGTGCTATGGGGCGGCTGACTGCTCGCTCGACGAGCCAGTTTGAAGAGGCAGAAGTATTGTCGCGTCGGATTCCCACCGCCTCGAAACAGGGGCTAGCCCCTGCCCTCCTCTTCAGTTGCTCTTGGATGTTCTTCCACGATCGTCTCGACCTCGATGCTCACATCATCTACCAGATCCCCATCGCGTAGCCGCGCCTGACCGCGGATCACGATCCTGTCATCGACCGAGATCGGGGGTACCGACGAGAGCACTTCGAGGTTTTTTTCGGTCTGAAGACCGGGTTCGATCTCGACGCGCATCGCCTGACCATCGCGGACGATGAAGAGGACTGATCGATTGCCATCGAAGATGCGAGCATTCTTCGGCACCAACAGGGCATTCACATGGGTTCCGAGAATGAGAGTGCAGGTGGAAAAGGCACCTGGGCGCAGAAGGTTATCGGGGTCTTCCACCTCGACACGAACCCGAACTGTTCCTTCACTGGAGGTCACTGCAGGACTGATCGCCGTGACGGTTCCATCGAAGGTGGTTCCACGGGCCGTATCACTGGTGATGATCGCCTTGAGTCCCACGCGCAACTCACTGAGGCGACTCTGGGGAACCCGGACCCAGGCCAGGAGTGGTTGACTGCGAATCACCGTTGCGACCAGAGTTCCAGATGTGACCAGTTCGCCAGGCCTGAGTTCCACCATCTGTACGCGTCCATCGATCGGACTCACGATATCGGATCTCGATCGATCCAACTGCGCACGTTCCACTGCGAGACCGGCCTTGTCCATGCCATGTTTTTCTATGGCGATGGTCATATCCATCTTCTCAAGAGCGAGACTGGATTTCTTGAGGTTGATCTCCGCTTCTTTCTCTGCAAACCGACTCTCCTCGAGAGATTCTTCCGAGGCAAGACGCCGGCCATCGGCATCGAAGAGGCTCTCCAGTCTTTGACGTTCGGCACTCGCACGATCGAGAGCAACCCTGGCAAGATCCGCACCGCTCTCCACTTCCATGCGCGCCAGTTCCGCGCTCGCCAGAAGACTGGTTGCTTCGGCAAGAAGCACTTCCGCCTCTCGAAGAGCCAGGTCCAGATCGGCCGGATCTAGCCGCAAGATCAATGATCCTTCAGTGACCGGTGTCCCTTCATCGGCCAGCACTTCGGTGACAACACCAGAGACACGAGCGGTCAGGTCGACACTATCGCGTGCCTCCAGGTCTGTACTGATGGAGAGAGTCTGCTCGACAGATTCGATCCAGCAAGTTGTCGTTTCGACCGGTGCTATACGATCCAGTTTTCCGTTCGGTTTAGCAGCACCCTTGTTACCTTCAGAAATCTCGCAACCGACCAGACCGGCTGTCAGAACCGCTGCACAGGCGATAAAAATGATGGGAAAGAAGTGGGGGAAATATCGATTCATCAACGAAGTGGGCACCTGTCTATCGAGGCTTGAGAATTACGGGTGATCCCAGGCCAAAATCGTGCAATACGGAGTGAATCATACCCGAGTCTACTGTCAAGATAATGTAGCACCTTTTCCATCGACCAGCACCCGGAAGAAATCGGGACTCCCCGCAAGATCAGCCCTTCACCCGACAACAGCCGCTGCCGATGACCTCTTCGGTCGGTTCTACATCGATTGATATCTGCAGCGGTCATCTCTACCAGATCACGTACGCCGGAAAGATAATGATTCAATTCGATGATCAGTTCCAAGGTTGTAGCACTCTTGGGAATCATCAGGGTGCATCCTTCAAGTGGATCGCTGCGGCAATAAACAGCGCGCCCACTGAACATACCGCGATTCCCATCACGCGGTTCACGCGACTACCATAGATCTTCTCTCTCATGCGAATGAGATGTTGCGGCCACCAACACAACATCAAACACTTGATGGCTGTAGCCCATGCACCTAGCCGCACCAGTCCCTCGACATCGGTTCCCACTCTTGAATTTTCTAATAACACCATCACTGCTGCGACAAGCCACAGGTATCCCATCGAACGAATCAACACATCCTCCTTGTAGGCGGATGCCAACCATCTTTCGCATCGGTCGGGATACAACAGGATCGGAATGCCAAACAGCAGTTGAAATGTACCTATCATCAGGCTGAAGGTGATGAGATCGATGCCAGCTCCTTTTCCCGTGCGCCATGCTGCATTCAGAGGGCCAGGTAACTGGCGCTCTTTCGCTGGAAACCTGTCGTCAGTTGCCGGATGGTACGCACCATGACCGAAGAAGAAAACCGTCAAGGCCCAGCACGAACCACCACCGGTGTCATCGAAGGAATCGGCGCCTATCTGTGGTGGGGAGTGGTGACCACCCTCTATTTCCACTGGATGAATCAGACGGATTCTCTGGAACTGGTCGCATGGCGGGTCCTCGGCGGATTACCGGTGATGCTCCTGGTGATCTACCTCCGGGGCGAGTTCCCTGCGTTTCTCTCGATCCTTCGCGACCGCCGGGCAACATTTGCATTGTTCCTCTCCGGGCTATTCATCCTGATCAACTGGTTCACCTTCATCTATTCTGTACTCAACGAACGCATCACCGAGGCGAGTCTTGGTTACTACATCAATCCACTGGTATCGGTCGCCCTAGGCGCCATCTTTCTTGGTGAACGACTACGGCCGGTGCAATGGCTCGCCGTCGGTTGTGCAGCAGTTGCGGTGATCCAGTTGACCGTGTCAAACGGTTCGTTGCCCTGGATCAGCCTCGTGCTGGCTTTCTCCTTCGGCGGCTACGGTCTCGTGCGCAAGCAGGTCAAGGCAGAATCCGAGGTGGGACTTTGCGTCGAGATGTTGTTTCTGCTGCTTCCGATGCTGGCACTGCAGTTGTGGCTCCACGATGCCGGGCGAACCATCTTCATGGAAGACGCCCGTCTCACCTGGGGATTATTGATCGGTGGCGTCGTTACCGTCATCCCGCTGGTACTCTTCTCACGGTCGGCGAGAAAAATACGTCTCGCCACGGTGGGCCTGCTTCAATACATCGCCCCCACTGCTCAGTTGTTCGTGGCAGTACTACTGGTCGGAGAAGAGATCGGACATCGCTGGCCGGCACTGATCCTGATCGGCGTTGCTGTTCTCATCTACAGCGTCGATTCGATAAGGGCGCGCAAGCACTCGCCAGGACTCCACTGATGGGGCCTTGCCCTGCAGATGGATCAGTGCATCATGTGCTGTCTTGATGATCCGCAAACTGAATCGTGGCCCGAAGCCGCCCCGAGGAATACCGGCCACCATGAACGCCCATTACTTCACTAGGAGGCCCAATGAGTGAGGGATCTTCCGTCCAGGGGAGCCCCAGCACCCGTTCATCCGCTTTCGCAGATTCCGTTCTATCCCATGTCGAGAAGACCGTGGTCGGCCTCGATCTGGTGCTGGAGAGAACCCTCATCTCACTTCTGACCGGCGGACACCTGCTGCTGGAAGGGGTGCCGGGAACCGCAAAGACGCTGATCGTGCAATCGGTCGCACACGCCATCGAACTCGCCTTTGGCCGCGTCCAGTTCACCATCGACCTGCTTCCTTCAGATATCGTTGGATCGGAGATCCTCGACAAGGACAGCGGTGAGTTCCGTGTCCACAAGGGCCCCATCTTCGCCAACCTGCTGCTCGCCGACGAGATCAATCGCGCGTCTCCCAAGGTCCAATCCGCTCTGCTGGAGGCGATGCAGGAACGAAAAGTCACCATCGGTGACAACACTTTCTCTCTTCCATCACCCTTTCTTGTCATCGCAACTCAGAACCCTGTCGAACAGTCAGGAACTTTTGAACTTCCAGAAGCACAGCTCGACCGCTTCCTGATGCGTCACCGGCTCACATACCTCGACCCCGAGGATGAAACGGAAGTGCTGCGCAGAGCGCTCAAGTTGAAACTGAAGCGAGGAGACGATGGTGGCGCGATGCCGATGACCGCCTTCGATGCCATCGAGAAGGATGCTCCGCAGTCCATTGCGGCTCTCACCACTGCAATGGAACAGGTACTGGAAGTCCATGTCAGTGAAGTGTTCATCCGCCACTGCGTCGATCTGGTCAATCGAACCCGCGATCACGCCGACATCGAACTGGGTGGATCACCGCGGGCCGGAATCGCCCTGGTCACCGCTTCTCGTGCACGCGCCTACTTGCATGGTCGTGACTACGTCGTGCCGGAGGACATCTTTGCGCTCGCAGAAGACATCGTGCTGCACCGGATCCGACTCTCCTACGAGGCGGTCGCGCGCGGACGCACCGGCGAACAGGTGCTGGCAGAAATTCTCGATCAACTGTCCTGATGGGGGCCGCCGTGGATGTGACTCACCCATCTCTTCCGCCGCCGGAGGCACTCGCACACCACGAATTCGAGATGGTCGTGCGCAGACTCGCCGATGATCTCGCTCACGGTGCCGATGCCAGTGTGTTTGTCGGCAGCGGACTCGAATATGCACAATCGAGGCCCTACAGCGCCGGAGATCCGATACAGCAGATGGACTGGAAGGTCTCGGCGCGCACCGGCGAGCCGTACATCAAGCAGTACGACACCCTCAAGCGTGTGCCGGTCCAGATCGTTCTCGATACTTCAGGTTCGATGGTCGCCACCTCTACCCGGTTGTCAAAATACCATCTGGCGGTGTGGTTGGCGGCCGCTCTGGGAACCGTTGCCCAGCGAAGGATGAGTCCTGTACGGCTTCTCAGTGGCGGGTCGAGATCGTTACGATCCACCGCGAGTCTTTCGCGAAACATCCTGCGCCAATCGATGGATGCACTGCGCCACCCCGATCCCGATGAACAGACTCGCCTCGCAGAAGCCCTCGACATGATGCGAGCCACCAGCAAGCAACGCAGTGTCGTCATCGTCCTCAGCGATCTACACGACCCGGATGCCATCGATGCGATCCTTCGCATATCGCACGGCCATGACACGGCCGTCATCGAATTGCAGGATCCCGCCGAAGCGGGTGCCCTCGCTGCTGGTTTCTTGCGCGGAAGCGAGGCGGAAACCGGTGCTCAGTTCCTGGCCGGAGGAAAGACTCGTTGGGGCATCGATCCAGAAGAAGGCAGAAGAGCCGATCTCTCTCGTGGCGGTATCGACCACCTGCTTCTTCACACCGACCAGAATTTCATCCCTGAAGTGCGCCGATTCATCTCTGAGCGAGGGCAAGGAGGACGATCATGAGATCGGTGCTGCCACTGCTGCTGATCGCCAGTTGCCTTCTGACCGTGACCTGCCTGCAGGCAAATCCACTCCAGACCGATGAGTATCCCGCAGGAACGGTCGGCATCGAGGGACAGATCTTGCTGAAATGGGCCGGCAAACCGCTCGAGGTGGCGCCGATTCCCGATGGCTCGCCGGTTCTGGTTCGTATCGCATCGATCACCCCTGCCGTGGAAGGAGAGGGTCAAGAAAAGACCTATGACCTGAGGTGGATCGCCATGCTGCCCGGCGAACACGACCTGGCTTCTCTGCTTCGCCACGGCGAGGGAGATGCTGCAAGCCAGCTGCCGGCACTGATCATCTCGGTCAGTTCACTGCTGAAGGATGACCACGAGGGTGATCTGAATCAGATCCCTGGACCGATCTCGCCGATCCTTGGATTCCCCGAGTGGGTGCCATGGGCAGTGGCGATCGGCTGGATGTTGCTGCCACTCTTGATCCTGACACTGATCCGCTGGCTCAGGAAAGCGCCTCCACCGGAACCTGAACCGGCACCCCCGCCGACCCTCGCCGAGTTGCTGCGACCACTGGTGATCGCTGCACTCGCCGGAGAACTGGACGACGCACAGAAGGCGACGATGGAACGGATCCTGCTGGCGCACTGGCGTGTCGATCTGGATCTTGGAAGTTACCGCCACGGCGAGGGAATCCAGAAACTGAGGGCCCATCCCGAGGCAGGCATCTTGCTGGTGACCGTCGAGCAATGGCTGCACTCGGGTCGAGACGATGCGGTCAGTGAAAAACAACTGGAAGATCTGCTCGCACCCTATGCCACGCCGATCCCTGACACCATCGAGGAGGGCTCTTGAGTTTTGCTCATCCCTGGGTCGTGGCGCTGTGGCTGGTGCCGGTGTTTCTGCTGCTGTGGGAAGCGTTTCGCAGCGGCCCGAGAGTCGCCATGCCCTTCGATCATCGATCGCACGGCAAGAGACCGTGGCTGCGCAGGTCGCTGTGGCTGGCCGCAGCGATTCCTCCGGCGATCCTGGCGGTCACCATCGCGGTGATGGCAGGGCCCCAGGTGATGGGAGAACCGCAGATTCGCCGCGAGATCACCAACATCGAGATCGCCCTCGATGTCTCCGGGTCGATGGGGGTCGCCATGAGCGATGGCACCCTGCGAAGTGATACCGCCGTCGCATCGATCCAGCACTTCTGCAAGATGCGCAAGGGAGATGCCTGCGGCCTGACCATCTTCGGCGGCGAAACGATCCGCTGGACGCCTCTGACCCTCGACCTCGATGCCATCGCCCTCGCCACTCCCTTCATCGATGCGAGAAAGATGCCGCCTCACATGAACTCGACTCGCATCGGTGCCGCACTGCGATCCTGCATGGGTAGCCTCTCCGAGCAGGAAGAGGGAGACCGCCTCATCGTGCTCGTCTCCGATGGGTTCTCCTCCGATCTCGGCGGCGGTGCTGCGCGCCAGATCGGTCAGGAACTGGCCAATCTCAACATCGCCCTCTACGCCATCTTCATCGGCACCGGATCGGCGCCGGGGCAGTTGTACGAGGTGGTCGGCCAGACACAGGGTGAAGTGTTTGCGGCTCACGACTCGGCGGCCCTGCAGCGTGTCTTCGATCACATCGATGAGATGGAGCCGGCCAAGTTGAAACCGGCCGGGGCTCGCCCCATCGAGGACTTCTCACTGCTGGCATGGATCGGTCTGTCGCTGCTGGGAGTGCACCTGTTCGCATCGCTTGGCTGGCGGGTGACTCCATGGTAGATCCCGAACAGCTGATCTATTCCGCAGCGGTCATCGCACTGCTGGCACTGGTCCTGGTCGCCATCGGCGAGTGGTTGCATGCGGGCAGGATCCGCCGCATCGAGAAACTCGCCTTCGGCGAGGCGGGCCCGCAGGCGTGGACCCGGTTGGCTCCGCTTGTTCGCTGTCTGGCGGTGACGATGCTCGCGGCAGGGTTGTGGGTGCTCGCTCATCTGGAGAGCAAACCACCGGAGATCGATCCCGACAAGGAACCGTCGCAACACCTGCTGGTGGCGCTCGATGTGTCGCCCAGCATGTACCTCGAGGATGCCAGCGAGAAACGCAACCAGCGCCGAGGCGAACGCGCCTCGGATGTGCTGGAGGCGCTCTTCGAGCGACTCGACATGACCCGCACGCGAGTTTCCGTGATCGCCTTCTACACCGAGGCGATGCCGGTGGTGCTGGAATCGTTCGACATCAACGTGGTGCGAAACGTGCTCAATGCGCTGCCGATGGAACACGCCTTCGAACCGGGCCAGACGCAGTTGCAGAAGGGAGTCGAGGAGGCGCTGAAGTACGCCAAACCGTGGCCCAAGGAGACGGCGACGCTGGTCGTGGTCTCTGACGGAGATACCGTCGACGGCGACCTGCCGCGGCAGATCCCCATCTCCATCGCCGATGTGCTGGTGATCGGGGTCGGCGATCCGCACAAGGGCTCACCGGTGGCGGGCCGCACCTCGCGCCAGAACAAGCAGGCGCTGGAACGACTGGCGGTACGCCTCAAGGGTCGCTACCACGACGGCAACACCAAGCACCTACCATCCGACATCATCCGATCGCTGTCGATGGCGGTGCCATCGATCCAGGATCAGACCTTCCTGCGCGACCTGGCCCTCGCCATCACCGGCATCGGCGGCACCATCATCGGCCTGCTACCGATATGCCTGGCCCACTTCGGCAGCCGCCGCAAGGTGGTTGTGATCACTTCCTGACAGCAGTTTACGATCCTGGATGGGGACAGCAGGGCCGATGAAACATCATCGGCTCCACAATGTTGACCCGCTGGAGGATGCGTGGCCAAGAGTTTTGCTCTATACAGCACAACTCGGCGCGCCGGTTCCCCGACGAGGTGACATCTTTGTCACCTCCCATGCATCGCCAAGAATCGCTGCCCGCGTTGACGGAACTTCAGAATCTAACAGAATACCCTGCGAACACACCGATTCCGTCTGTATCAACATCTGAAATAGACTGATTGAACCATTCCACCTTTGTTACCAAGAATCCCCCAGGTGTTACCGGCACTCGGACTCCCCCATTCAGCGCCCAAGCAAGTCCAGTATCGGAATCGCTCAAATTGCCAATATCGAAACTTTGGTAAACAAAACCCAAAGCTCCGCCAAAGAAGGGCAAGATGTCTCCTTCAGTAGAGACATTATATCTTGCCTCCACTCCACCTTTTAAAAGCATTAATGAGTCACCGTCGGATGATGTTCTTTGAAGATCCACACGCGGTCCCAATTGAAACGAAGGGGACATGTGAAACAGGGTTGATCCCGCCACTGCGAGAGTATTTACGCTCTCAGAATTAGTAAAACTGGCAGTACCTTCGACTTCTGTTTGCGATTCATCCAATACCGCCGACAATTGAGTAGCACAACCCGAACTGAACATCAGAAGAACACAGAGCGCGAACCCTGAACAATGATTCAATGCTCACCTCCTCACAAGGAAAGAAATTGATGCGATTTCATCGGTCAGTATCTTCGGACAAGCACCTAATAAAAAGAGAATTCCATTCGTTCGATATTTACTGAACTCAATTCAAATCCCCCACAAAATATGGCCATCTCACCGAGCAACCGTGACCACCACCGGCATCGGTCTGCTACCGATATGCCTGGCCCACTTCGGCAGCCGCCGCAAGGTGGTTGTGACGGTCTGAGTGGACTCGCCGGGTGCGACCGATCGCCATCGGCATCGCCACTCGATAATGGTTGCAAAAACACACCCCCTCGCACCCGTAGTGCGAGGGGGTGTGGCGCAGCTAGGGCTTGCCGTCGTTACGGGCACACTCCGTAGCTGACACAACCAACGCTCGGGGTGAAGGGCGCCGTGCCGCAGGTGCCGAACGGTGGGGCGATCGGCGGGCTGCCCGCCACGAAGAGGCCGTTGAGAATGCTGATCGCATCGGCGACATCGACCGCTGCATCGGCGTTGGCATCGCACGCCGCCAGGCAACTGTAGACCCCCCCGGAGCCCATGAAGAGGTAGTTGAGCACCTTGATGGCGTCGGCGATGTCGTAGACCCCGTCGACGTTGCAGTCGGGGCGCATGAACTGGGTAGCTCGCCGGAATAGATGGACACTGCCATGATTATCTCCGGGCACTGTCGGCAAATTATCGGTAACTGCTCCGACCGCCAGGAACTCTCCAGACAGCGCCACAGATGCACCAAAACGATCCATATCTCCGAAATTAATCCCACCCGGATATGGATCAGAATGGGTGATCATCGGTGCCGCCTGCAACCACCGGCCCGTCAGAGAATCGCGTTCGAAAAGGTGGACGCTGCCTGCCCGATCGAAACCGGGCAAATCGTCACCCGGCGTACCTACCGCCAGCAAGGAACCAGACAGGGAGACACCGACACCAAAGCAATC
>QNYK01000016.1 GCA_003973385.1 Bacillota bacterium
CTCCTCAAGGCCGCAGGTGCCAGGGAGTGACTACGAGAAGCGGCGCGATCAGAAATATCGACAGCAAGCACGATCGTCAACGAGCGAATCATTCAGTCACTTTGACCCGGAGAGCTGGTCGATGCGGGCCGCCAGGATGAAATCCAACTCGGTCAGGCCATCGACGGCGTGAGTGAATATCTTCACCTCGACTCGCCCCCAACCGAGGGACAGATCGGGATGGTGCCCCAGTTGCTCGGCCAGTTCGCCGATCTGTTGCACATGAGCGAGGGCCAACAGGAAGTCGGGGAAACCGAATTTCCTGACCAGATGGTGATCTCCCCCGATGCTCCAATCCTGCAGCTCTGCGAGCCACTGCTGTCGCTCGGAATCGGTGGCCAGGGGCGTCTCGCCGTGACACGGCGAGCAATGCCTCTCGGCGAGCGGTTCTGGATGCGTCATGGTGTCCCTTCCCGGCTGGATGTGTGCTCTCCCTGAGGGCTCCATCGTGCCCGCTACGGAGGGGTTGTACAGGTCCAGAATGACAGCTAAGTCAGGTCCGAATGTAAAGTCATAAAATAATACAATGACTGGAGATAGAGACGGTCGGAGCGGCTATCCGTGGCCATCCGGATCGCTGATCGGCCAGATGCAGCCACCCCACCCGGCACAATTTGCGGGCATTCCCCCGTACGAGGCCAACTAAGCGTTGGCATACAACTTGCTTACAAAAGTGTAACGATATCCAGCACCCACGATGCTCCGGCTCGCAAAGAAACTTGACGGCAATCGTGAATTGATATTCGACTTGCGATGTTATTCAAACCGCGCGGTGCACTTATGCGTGGTTAGCCTCTGGTCTGCCGACAGGGGTTCGGGGGGGGACAGGGATGGCCCCCTTCGACTAACGGCGACCAGAGGCTATTATTTTATCCCCCACCGACCACCCACACACCTCGGTGCTAGATCATACCGTTGGGTCACTCTACCCTTGCAACACCGACACATTGTCGCTGAAGGGAATAGGCTTGACCGCTCTGGAGATCCCTACCCTGGTTCTGAATCGCAGCTGGATGCCGATTCACACCTTACCTGCCAGGTTCGCCATCGGCATGGTCGCCAGAGATGCGGCCCGGATCATCGATCCAGACACCTACGAGGTCCATGATCTGCAGTCGTGGCACGATGTTTCCCAGGCGCGCGAGTTCGTCGATGGGCTCTCGATCAAATCGGAGTCGCTGTGGCTCGCACCGCTGGAGGTGATCGTGCTGACCTCCTATTCAGGAGTCGGTGATCGAACCGTGACCTTTTCCAGGCTCAACCTCTACCGGCGCGATCGCAACACCTGCCAGTACTGCGGCAAGCGCCCGGGAACCCGGGAACTGACCATCGATCACATCTTGCCGCGCAGTCGCGGCGGTAAGTTGAACTGGGAAAATTGCGTACTCGCCTGCGTCAGTTGCAACAAACGCAAGGCCAACAGAACGCCAGACGAAGCCCGCATGAAACTTCTCACCGCACCGATACACCCTGACTGGTCGATGGTCCGCAAGATCGCACCGAGACCGATCTGGTCCTCCTGGGACAAGTTCATCAGCGATGCCTACTGGCGCCAGGAACTGATCGATTGATCGTGACTCAGCCGCTCGGTTGCGTCACCCGGCTGCAGTAGATGCGTCCGTAGGGTTTGACTCGAAGCCTGCCCACCAGCGCACTGATCTCACCGAGCGAACGGACTTGCTGATTTTCGAGCAGTACCGGCAGGGCAGCGCCCGCATCGAGATCAGGCGGAGGTTCCACGACATCGATGATCGGATCCAGATCTGGATCACCCAGTAACAGTTCCTTGCAGCGCTCGGTCAACCTTCGGGTCACATCCTCGACATCGCTTCCCTCGACGATGTCACCCACTGCCCGGTGCTGTTTTCTGTCAAGGATCCGACAGGCATCGAGGTGGCCCGGCGCCGTGGTGTCACGTCTGGCCTGCTGTAGCAAACCCAGCACCCTGTGGTCATCCCAGTGCAGGTACTCCTCAGGTTGCTGTGGATAGCGCCCCTCCGGAATCACAACGCGTAGAAAATTGATGAGGTGGCGATCGAGGATCCGACGTGTGTGGTGGAAATAGACCTGGGTGAACATCGAAAATCGTGCCCACTGCAAACCCTCGGCGGCGAGCACTCCTCCACGTTCGATGCCGAGACGGACTCCGTCGGTGGTCTCGACAGGAGTGAGGGTGTGGAGAATTCTCGGCAGATCAAAGCAACCGTACTGGACCCCGAGACAGTGCGAATCTCTGAGCAGATAATCCATCCGATCGGCACCAAATCGGCCGCACACCAGTGAGCGAACAAAACGAAGGTGCGGCGGCAGATCGAGATCGGTCGGATCGAGGATTCGCATCACCGCATCGCAGATGGCATCTCCACGCTGACGAAGATGATCGGCGACCGCCGGATGTTCGAGCAGAGCGAGGGTCATCTGCTCGTGTCCCCCCGAGGGCAACAGCCCCTCGCTGACATGGGAGAAGGGGGCATGGCCGATGTCATGCAACAGCGCCACGAGGCGGGCCATCCGCACCAGCTGGTCCCAGTTATCCTCGCTCTCAGGAAGCCCCAGTGGACCCAGCAACGCGTCGAGACCGAGCCTGGCGCGCATCTCCTCGAGCAACATGGTGGCGACCTCGAGGGTGCCCAGGGCGTGCTCGAAGCGACTGTGCCTGGCGCCCGGATAGACCCGATCGGTCAATCCCAGCTGCGAGATCGATCGGAGACGCTGCACCGGAGCCCCATCGAGCAGCGGCAGATCTTCTCGTTCGAGACGGATCAGCCGATGCACCGGGTCTCGAATCGCTTCTGACAGGATCACCCGAGACTCCCTTCCGTACCGATGATGCGGTCGGAACGCCGCTGCCACAAGATGCAACGGCGGTTATCCTGGCTGCCAGGAGGCGCGTGCCACCGACCCATCATTTCCACCATGTCAGACACACCATCGACGGCATCGATCTGGGCATCGCGGTGCTCTGGTGCCAGCAGCGATTGCTCGCGATGTCACTGGCTGCCCGAAGAGAAGTGGCGCTGAAGGCGTGCGCGTCGATGGTCCCGGGAGCCTTCCAGGTGGTCGAGTGCTTTCCTCCACAACTGGAACAGGAGCTGCTCCTGGCCCTCGCTGGCGAGCCGGTGTGCTGGAGTTATGACGCCGCTCCCGTCGGTGGAACCGATTTTCAGAGGCGCGTCTGGCAGCAGCTGGAACGGGTCGAGGTGGGAGAGACGATCAGTTACGGGCAGCTGGCGAGGCGTGTCGGCGTGCCGGGTGCGGCACGAGCGGTCGGCAGTGCCTGCGGTAAGAATCGGCTACCGCTGAGACTCCCCTGTCATCGGATCATTTCAGCCGATGGACAGCTGGGAGGATTCACCGGCGACCTGAAGGTGAAGGCTCTGCTACTGGAGCGAGAAGCGGCAGCGTCAGTGGTTGCGAAGCGGCTCCCGACATGACCATGTGATGGTGAGCTTCCCTCATCATCCCCTGAGTGGCATACATCTGCGCCAGTAGACGATGCGAAGATGAGCGCTCCGGGTCGCCCTGCAGGGCAAAGAAGAGGCACTCTGCAGCCAGGTCCTCGATTCCATCCTCGAGCAAGATGATGGCAAAGCGTTCCCACGCCGCTGAACAGGCCGGGTCAGCCCTGAGCAGCAGAGCCAGGTCTGCTCGCGCCTCGGACCTCTGGCCCGATTGCTGCAGTGCGCAGGCCACCTCGAAGGTGCCGAAGGGAACGCCGCGCTGACGCAACAGCGATTGTTGCTGCCCGAACAGGGCGTAATTCTCCAGCACCAGTCCCTCGACATCTTGCCCCCTGGCCAGGATCACATGCTCGCTATCCAGGGCCACCGTTGCCGGGCGACTGGAGCCGCAAACGAGCGCATGAGCCCAGCGTCCTCCGATGCCGACTCCAGCGGGGACAATCCGCTCCAGGCTCGCTATCGACCGTTGCCAGTGCTGTGGCTCGTGCGCGATCCTGTACAGGTTGAGGGGCAAGCAGAGCGCCACCGTGGTCGCAGCGGCGAGCCCGATCCCATGCGACCTGTTGAGCCCCGAGCGAACTGCCAGCACGATCCCGACCGCGGCCGTCGAGAGGCCCAGCGAGATCGCAATCCGGACCGCCGCAGAGGCGCTCATCGCCGAGGCAAATGCAGCCACCAGCAAGATGGCCACGAAGAAGAGCGTCAACGCCACCTGAGGAGACTTGCCGACCGGGGCGACGGATGTCAGCAGCGTACGTCCGCGTTCAGCGAGTAGATCCAGCGCCAGCAACACACCCATCGGCATCAGCACGACGAGTGGAAACACCGGCAACTGGCCAGCCATGATCCAGGGCAGCACCCCGGCCACCAGCGTCATCCGCAGCGGCCTGAATCGAGAATCTCGCCCCCTCGGACCTGCGATCAGCGCCGCCACCACTGCGATCAACCAGCCCGGGTCAGAGAGCAAGATCGACGGCACCTCGCCGGGGCGAAACAGATCCGTCGAACCGGTCAACCCGGTCGCGAGCGTCACGGCATCGGCACCCAGTTGCTGCAGACTCAGCAGCACGGCGGCCACCACCAGGGTGACGGTCCATCCCTTCGGGCGCAGTCTGCGCGGCAATTCCCTGCGTATCAACTCGAGCCAGCAGGCCGGCGCTGCGACCAGCACCAGCGGCCCGAGTCCCCACCACAGAACGCCGCACAGCAGCAGCGCTGAATGCGGCGCAAATTTCCAGCGCCCGCCAGCCAGTAATGAGATGCAGAGGATCGACAGCGCCGCCAGTGGCACCGTGTTCGGAACACTGGACCAGGGCAAGAAGGTCGGCTGGAGCGCCAGCACCAGTGCCCCCAGCACTGCGATTCCCTCTCCCCGACGCTTCGCCAGCACCATCGCGATCAGCAGCATGCAGATCAGAAATGGCACCACCGAGAACAACTTGAGCGTCGCCACACCGCTACCAAAGAAGGCGAAAGCGCCACCCACCAGGGCGGTCAGGATCGGAGTTTCTCTCAGTTCCGGAACACCCGCATCGATGTCGTGAAAATTCGCCCTCGCATGCGCGAAGGGCCACGATCCAGTCTCGGGAAAGACCGAAGCCACGCCGGTGATCGTTTCCGGATCTCCATTCGATTCGGTGACGAGCACCAGTGCCATGCAGATGATAAATCCGAGCACGATCCCGATCATCGGGAACCTCTGGTGAGGAGGGGGGCGAAGTTTCAAGGTGCTTCCGAGACCGTGCGGGAGCGAATCCCGAGTTTCTGAGCGCGGTACCTGATCTGCCGATAGGAGACTCCCAGCAGTCCTGCTGCGCGCGTCTGATTTCCTCCTGTGCGCTCCAGTGCCTGAAGGATCAGGTCCCGCTCGACCCGTTCCAGGTGCAGTTCCAGTTGACACCCCGCGGCAGGAAGAGTCGAGTCGGATGGCGCCGCCGACTCGACCTCATCCGCCGCCACGGTTGTGTTCTCGAGCGCAGCCGATGGAAGATCCAGTTGAATCGATTCGATGATGCGACCTCGTGCCAGGGCCACCTGACGTTGGATCACATTCTCCAGTTCTCTGACATTTCCGGGCCAATGATGCGACTGTAGCGACTCCCAGGCCCCATCGCTGAGAGCGTCGACCGCCTTTCCCATCTTCTGGGAATGGCGCCGCAGGAAATGACCTGCGAGCAGCGGCAAGTCCCCCTTTCGGTCACGAAGTGGCGGCAGATGCAGGGGAATGACATGGAGGCGGTAAAAGAGATCCTCACGGAAAAGGCCCTGCTTCACCTGCGCAGCCAGATCCTTGTTGGTGGCGGCGATGATACGAACATCGGTCGAGATCTCCTGATCTCCGCCGACCGGGATCACCTTGCGGTCCTCGAGTGAACGCAGGATCCGGACCTGAGTGGAGAGGCTCATGTCCGCCACCTCGTCCAGAAACAGTGTTCCCCCATCGGCACTGAGGAACACGCCCTTTCGATCCGCAACGGCTCCGGTGAAGGCGCCCTTGACATGACCAAACAACTCACTCTCGAGCAAACCTTCGGTGAATGCCGAGCAATTGACCGCGACGAATCGTCCCTGATTTCTCGGCGATCCGTCGTGAATTGCGCGAGCGATCAATTCCTTGCCGCAGCCACTCTCGCCTGTCACCAGTATCGTTGATTCGGTCGGTGCCACCTGCTCGACCACCTCGAAGAGTTCACGCATCACCGCTGTATTGCCGATCAATCGTCGCGTCACATTTCTTGGCCGGGAATCGCCGTCTTCAGTTGTGGAATCCAGTGCCCTGCGTACAGCGCCCCTGACATCGTCATTCTGGAACGGCTTGCGCAGAAAATCGAAGCCTCCACGGCGCATCGCCTCCATCGCCACATCCGATGTCGAGAAGGCGGTCATCACGAGGATCGGCATCTCCGGCGCCGCTTCCCGCGCCGTCTCCAGCAGTTGCATCCCATCCAGGCCGCCCATCCTGAGATCCTGGATGAAAATCCGCGCACCACGGTCGCGCAGTACCTCCATCGCTTTCTCTCCGGAGCAGACACAGAGCACCTGGTACCCCTCGTTGGAGAGTACGATCTCGAGAAACTCACGCATACTCTGCTCATCGTCTGCAACAAGGATGTCGAGCTTCTCCGGCTTCATCGAGCACCCACCTTCCGGGGTACAGAAACCGCCACGGGAAGTGTGATCAGGAAGGTCGTGCCTTGACCCTGGAGACTCTCCACCTCGATCCAGCCTGCCGCGGAATCGACGATCTTCTTCACCAGAGCCAGTCCCAGCCCCCCTTCTCTCGTCTTTGTCGAGACGAAGGGAAGAAACGCCCGGGACTGCAGTTCCGGAGTCATGCCGCTGCCGTCATCGGAAATTTCCAGGCGGACATGATCGCCCTGCAATGCGATCACGAATCCGATCTTCTGAGCACCCGCCTCCAGCGCATTGATCGTCAGATTACTGACGACCTGATGCAGACCATCGAGATCGCCGAGAATCACTGCGCCCTGCTGGCACTGACGAGTCATCTGAACACCCCGTGCATCCTGACGGCCGCTGACGGATTCGATCACTTCTTCGACCACTTCCGCGAGGTTCACGGCTACAGAGTGCTCGACCCTGCGAGATCGCGAATATTCCAGGAAGTCATCGACGGTCCGATCGAGTCGATCGGACTCGCGTCGCACGATCGCCTCCATCCGCTCTGCCTGCTGAGGTGGCAAGGTTCCCGAGGCCAGTTCCACCGCTGCCCCTCGCAAGGAAGCGAGTGGATTTCTGATCTCATGAGCGAGTCCGAGCGCCAGTTGTTCCAGTTCTTCCAGGTGAACCAATCTGGCTTCTACCTCGAGCGTTCGCCGCTGAGAGGTTCGGTCGGCAAACACTGCGACTCGCAAGCCACCGTCCACCTCGGTCGTGCGAATCTGAAAGAACTTGCTGGCTCCCTCGCGAGGACGCCACTCGATGCTGCTGGCAGCCGTCCGTGGCTCTCCCAGTGCATCTCTCAGATCCTCATCGGTCTTTCGCCGGAACAGATCAGAGAGCATCTGGCCGCGCCAATCATCCCCGTCGGGAAACTCGAGCAATCTGCGGGCAGCGGGATTGGCTCGAACCACTCGACCGGGCGCATCGGTCACGATGATGCCCTCCTCGAGGGCGACGATGACGCTGTCGTGTTCCTCCTCCAGAGCGCGCCAACTGTGATTCAATCGACCGCTGAGCCATGCCACGACGTGCAGAGCGATCGCCATCGCAACCAGCGCTGCGGCTCCCTGCTCGATCGCAGGAGCGCCCGCAGTCGAAGAGATCAGGGTCGTGGCGGAGGCCAGCACCAGCGTCGCGATCGTGGCTCGGATCAAACTGACACCGGTGCCACGCCTGGCTCCTGTGATCACGATCACGATCGGCAACAGCGGGGCAAATGTAGATGAGACACCGCCGGTCAGTGCGACGACAGCAAGGGCGCCGACCAGATCGACCGATTCAGTACGAAAGCGCAGGCCAGGCAGCAACAACGTCGACAGTGAAGCACTCGCCCACGCAAACAGCACCAGAGACAGAGACCAGCCGCCACTGCCCACCGGAAGCATCGCCGTGAGGCCAAAGGCCAGCAGCGGAATGCCAGAGTGCATGACGAATTGAAGGGGTCGATCCTGTCTCATCTCACCACTCCCGGTCGTTGTGATTACTTACCAATTTCTCCGAACGCGCTCAGCAGGGGCATGAACATCGCAATCACCATGGTGCCCACGATGATTCCCATGATGACGATCAAGAACGGCTCGATCAGCGATGTCAGTTGCTTGACGGTGGCTCGGACCTCGCGGTCATAGAACTGCGAGACCTTTTCGAGCAGTTGCTCGAGGGCGCCCGATTTTTCACCGATGCTGATCATTCGTGTGACCATCGGAGGAAACTGGCCCGATCTTGCGAGGGGCGCTGCAAGGCTCTCTCCCTGGCGTACCGCTTCTGCCGAATCAGCGATGGCTCGTTCGTACCAGACATTACCTGTCGTCGTCTTGACGATCTCCAGCGCACCGAGAATCGGAACTCCACTGCGAATCAGCGTCGCAAAGGTGCCACTGAATCGAGACAACGCAGTCTTCTGGATCAGCGGACCGAACACGGGGATCCGCAGCACCAGCCAGTCGCGAATCATCTCTCCACGGCTTGTCTTGCCTGCCAGCTTGTAGCCACCGTAGAGGAGGCCAGCAGTCATCATCAACATCATGAAATGGGACTGGGCGAAGTGGCTCATGCCCATGACAAACAGGGTCAATGCTGGCATTTCTGCATCCATGTCAGCGAAGAGAGACTGGAAATTGGGCAGTACGAAGACCAGCAGACCGGTGCTGATGACACCGATCAGGAACAGGCTGACCACCGGGTAGGTCATCGCACCCTTGATCTCTCCCCTGAGTTCTTCCGCATCTTCCATGTGTGACGCGAGCCGATCGAGCACTCCATCGAGTTGTCCACTCGCCTCGCCGGCGCGAACCATGTTGATGAAGATGTCATCGAAAACCCTGGGATGGCGACTCAGTGCGGTGGAAAAGTCCTTACCCTGACGAACCTCTGAAGCGATATCACCGATCACAGCCTTGAGAGCAGGATTCTCAGCCTGCTCCTCGATCACCTCGAGCGCTTCGACGAGTGGAATCCCCGCCTCGAACATCGTCGCCAGTTGCCGAGAGACGGGCACCAGGTCCTTGCGAGAGATGCGTCCCCTGAATGCAGGGTTACGCTTGTTTCTGCTGAAGGACGGCAGTGAGATCTGAAATTTCTTGAGCTTATTTCTCGCTCCAGTGCCACTGATAGAGGTCACGGTCAGTCCGCGACGACGCAACTCCTGAACCGCTTCCGACTCGGTTTCCGCCTCGACGGTGCCTGCCACCGATTTTCCCTGAGGATTTCTGGACTTGTATTCGTACTTTTTCAAGGCGGTCTCCCGGCTCTATTCCCCCTGCGTTACCCGCAGGACTTCTTCGAGTGATGTTTTTCCACGGAGTGCATTGAGCAGGCCGACGCGCCGCAGCGTCACCATTCCCTGCTGCAGAGCGATCTCTCGGATGGCCAGAGCAGATGCCCCCTCCACCACAGCCCTTCGAATCTCATCGTCGAGCGGCATCGTTTCGATCAGGGCAAAGCGCCCTCGATAGCCACCCTGGCAGCGGGAGCATCCGACCGGCTCCCACAGGCGAGCTTCTTTGGCCTCCTCGGGGAGGAAGCCGAGCGCTTCCAGTCTCTTTGCAGGCAACGGCCCCGCTTCCTGCTTGCAGTCCTCACAGAGCCTTCGACTGAGGCGCTGCGCGGCGATGCACTGGGTTGAGGACGCGACCAGGTAGGGGTCGATTCCCATGTCCACCATCCGGACAACGGTCGAGGCGGCATCATTGGTGTGCAGGGTTGAGAAGACCCTGTGACCGGTGAGAGCGGCCTTGATGGCGATCTCTGCCGTTTCGAGGTCGCGAATCTCTCCGATCATCACCGTGTCCGGATCCTGACGAAGAATCGAACGAAGCGCCCTGGCAAAGGTCAATCCTCGTTTCACATTGACCGGCACCTGGGTCACTCCATCGATCTGGTACTCGACCGGATCTTCCACGGTCGTGATGTTCTCATCGGGGGAGAGCACCTCATTGACGCAGGAGTAGAGCGTCGTCGATTTTCCCGAACCGGTAGGCCCCGTCACCAGCATCATTCCGTAGGAACTGGTGATGGCATCTCTGATGTCGCGCAGTGCTTTCTCCTCGAACCCGAGGGTGTCGAGGCTCAGGGCGAGGCTGGACGAGTCCAGGATCCTCATCACGACCTTTTCGCCGTGTACCGTCGGCAGGGTCGAGACCCTGAAATCGACCTGGCGACCATCGATCCGGAGCTGGAATTTCCCATCCTGTGGGATCCTCCGCTCTGCGATATCGAGGCCCGACATGATCTTGATTCGACTGGTGATCGAGGCTCTCAGCTTCGCCGGAGGAGCCTGGACCTCGCGGAGCACCCCGTCGCAACGGTAGCGGATCCGTAGCGAGCGCTCCTGTGGCTCGATATGGATGTCAGAGGCTCGCTCTCGGAGCGCCCGGTAGATGACATGATTGACGATCTTCACCACCGGAGATTCGTCGCCCTCGAAGGAGAGCTCCTGGATACCGTCATCCTCGTCGCTGGAGTCTCGCAGTTCGAGTTCGAGATCACCGTAGTCGTCGAGTACTGCCTCGATTTCCTTGCGTCCATCCCCGTAGAGTCGATCGATGGCTTCCTCGATGCGGAAATCACAGGCGAGTACCGCCTGGACATGACAGCGAGTCACATTCCGGATCTCGTCGATCTGCACGATGTCATGAGGATCTGCGATGGCGATCGTCAGCACCCCGGCGCTCCTGGCCACCGGCAACACCCTGCAGGAACGTGCGGTCTTCTCGCGAAGTTCTTCGCACGGATTCTCCTCCAGCCTCAATCGTCCCAGATCGATCGGGGTAACCCCGGTCTCGAGGGCGAGCACGCCGAGCAATTCCTGCTCATCGAGGGCCCCCGACTCGACCAGCGAGCGGGTCACGGAACCCTGCTCGCCAGCATTCTGGATGGCGTCATCGATCGCCTCATCCTCGACCAGCCTGTGGCGAGAGAGGATCTTCCCGAGTCTTCGATTGAATCTGGTGATGGCGTGGGACATGGTCAGGACTGCCGCTGGAATATCCTCTTGAGTTCATCGGAATCCGACGCGCGAGAGACTGCCTCTTCATAGGTGATCTGGCGCGTGCGGTAGAGTTCGTAGAGAGACTGATTCATCGTCCGCATGCCCAGTCGGCCATTGGTCTGGATCGCTGACGGGAGTTGGTGAGCCTTGTCATCGCGAATCAGGGCACGGACTGCAGGCGTGGCGAGCAGGATCTCGCTGGCGAGAACCCTTCCGCGTCCGTCAGAACGAGTGACCAGTTGCTGACATAAGATCCCCTCGAGCACGAACGAAAGCTGGGTTCTGATCTGTTGCTGTTGATGGGGTGGGAAAACATCGATGAGACGATTGAGGCTCTGAACCGCATCATTGGTGTGAAGCGTGCCAAAGGTCAGGTGTCCCGTCTCTGCGACGGTGATCGCTGCCGAGATACTCTCGAGATCACGCAGTTCTCCGACCATGATCACATCGGGATCCTGGCGCAATACGCGTCGGAGTGCGCTCTCGAAACTGGGGGTGTCGGTTCCCACCTCTCGCTGAGAGATGCGACAGTTCTTGTTGCGGTGTACAAACTCCAGTGGGTCCTCGATGGTGACGATGTGGTCGTTTCTATTCCTGTTGATGGAATCGATCATCGAGGCGAGAGTTGTCGATTTACCTGATCCCGTCGCCCCTGTGACCAGTACCAGGCCCTTCTTCTTCATGCAGAGGGCCTCGCAGACGTCCATGGGAAGTCCAAGCGATTCCATCTCCGGGATCTCATTCGGAATCACCCGCAGCACTGCGCTCACCGTTCCCCGCTGATAGAACACGTTGGTGCGGAATCTGCCGAGACCACTGATCCCGAACGCCATGTCCAGTTCCTGCTCCTTCTCGAACTTCCGCACCTGTTCGTTGTCGAGGATCGAGTAGACGATCCGACGAACGGTGTCGTTGTCGAGAACTGCATCCCCGGCGGCGATCAGACGACCGTGAATTCGAATCATGGGCGGTGTTCCCGCACCCAGATGAAGATCGGAGCCTTCGCGCTCCACCAGCTGCTGTACGAGATCCTCGATGTTGTTCAATTGTGGCTCCTTTTGCTGCCACGGGGCCGGTTCTGGACGAAAGAACAGGTCCCGGTGGAATTCCCGGAAGTACAGGGAAGAGTAGCATCTGGGCTCCTCATCGAGCCAAGAGGGAGGCGCAGCCGAGAGGTCGATTCGGCCTCCACTGGGGCTCAGCGGCCTCTCAAAGGACTCTCTCTGCGAATCCCCGAATCACGCCGTGGAACAACCCCAAAAGGTCGATGCTGGCGCCCGGGATGCAGGTGTCTGGGCTGCGAGGAGGCAACCTCGATGAACTGGTTTCTCCAGCGCTCGCACAACTCCTGTACCGAGTGATTTGAAACTGCCCGACTCGGTCGAGAAGTGTTGCAGGATGCAACAAGGAGCGACCCGGCTGGCCCGGTCGCTCCTCTCGCATCTGCTGGGTCGGGTACCGTGTGGTGCCCTCATGTTGAAACTGTCGCCTGCTCGCCCTGGCGCATCATCATGGCTACGGAAAAACGATCACCTCGACGCGTCGATTCTTGCTGCGACCCTCCTTGGTGCTGTTATCGAACAGCGGCCGCTGGGCGCCATAACCCACTGCAGCGATCCTGCTCGCATCCGCTGCGTTGGACGAGATGAGCTCTCTCAATACCGAACATGCCCGGGTAGAACTCAGTTCCCAGTTGGATGCCCACTTGACTCTTGTTTTCTTGACCGGGGTCGAATCGGAATGCCCCTCGACGCGAATCTCTCGACCCGCGAATTGGTCACGAAGCACCACTGCCAGCTTTCCGAGCGCCTGCTGGCCACGCTTGGAAATATCCGCAGATCCTGAGTTGAAGAGGACCTGTTGGTCGAGGGTCAGCGTCACCATGCCACCGACAGCACTCGCCTGGAGCCCGTCGATTCCATCGAAGCCATCCAGGTTGGGTTCTCCGATCTCTTCGATGATCGCGGAGGCAGGAATCGGCCGGGCGATGAGCATCTCGTTTTCTGCGATCAATGCGGCATTCTTGGCGCGGAAATCGGCAATTCTCTTCTGAAATCCGACCAACTCTGCCACCGCCTCTTGCTGTTGTCGCTCGGAGGTGGCGAGCTGGAACTCCAGACGGTCGCGTTGTTCCTCCGCTTCTCGCAACTTGCCCTGATTGTAGGACAGTGTCCGTTCGAGACTGGTGGTCTGGCATCCTGCCGTAATCGAGGCGATGAGAAATAGCAGTAGCCCACGAGAAATCGATGACATCCTGATCACTCCCCTTTCAGTGATGTTTCGACGCGACGAGTGACCCGAAGGGGTCACCGCCTCCCGGAAGAAAGCCCCCAGGGACGCCGCGCAGCATACCCCTGACCGGAGGGCCGGGAAACTGACCTGATGAGAAGATGGCGAAACTGACCCCCGGTTCAGCCCTGCAGCAGCTGGATATATCGATTCCAGATCCACACCAATTCAGGACGAGCCAGCAACATCGATGCTGCCCCGGCAGCCAGGAACGGGCCGAAGGGGATGTAGCGCGATCCCTTGACCTTCCACAGCCAGATTCCCACCACCGAGCCGAGCACACAGGCGATCAGGAATGAGATGAGGACCTCGACCGGCCCCAGGGTCGCGCCGAGAAAGCCCATCCACTTCACATCTCCAAACCCCATCGCGGGTTTGCGAAAGATGACCGATCCGATCCAGCCGATACCCCAGATGCATCCGGAACCGACCGCGGCGCCGCCGAGGCTCAGCACGACCCTGTGCAGCGGCGAATCGGTCAGATGGGACGGATCGATCAGAGCCACTGCCAGCAACAATCCGAGCAGCGCGCCGACGACATAGGCGAGCAGACTGTCACCGAAGTCTCGTCGCTGCTGCTGCCAACTGGGCACGAAGCGGTGAAATCCGCCCCCGATGAGTACGGCTCCAACCGCCGCAGTGACCCAGATCAGCGGATTCTTCAGGTCCAGGGCCACCGTGGAGGGATCGATGCTGAACACGGCTCCACTGTGCGGTAGCCAGGCCAGCCAAGGCGACAGCAGCAGCAGGGCCGCTGTGCCTGGAATCGTGATCCGATCGGGGATGATGCGATGGTCGAGGTCGATGCCACTGACGACGATCAGAGTCGAGACCCAGATCCACAGCACCGATACCGTGAAGAAATCGATGAACTCATCGAATTGACCTCCGAGACGTACCGCAATCAGCACGAAGATGGCAGCGGTGAACGCCTCCACCAGCGGGTATCTCGGCGAGATCGGGTTCGAGCAGTCTCGACAGCGCCCGCGCAGCCACAGCCAGGCCAGCAGCGGCACATTGTCGTACCAGCGCACCGGAGCCTTGCAGGAGGGGCAGAAGGAACCTCGCGGATGGCTCACTCGCAAGCCTTCGATGGGGATGCGGTAGATGCACACATTCAGGAAGGACCCCACGGTCCCCCCGAGCAGACCAGAGAAGAGCAACACGATCGGGTACGAGATCAAACATCCTCCTCGAGACGCGACAGGATAGCATCGACCACCGTCGATGGTGAAGATCCGTCGGTCTCGAGCGCATCGGCACAGAGCTGCCGATAGAGCGGTTCTCGATCTCTACGCAACTGCTCCAGCAGTTGGCTACTGCTGCCGCCCTCGAGCAGCGGACGGGTCTGCTGCTGACAGCGCTCGAGCAGGATCGGATGGCTCGCATCGAGCCAGAAGCAGCGCCAGCGCGACAGATAGTGGCGGTTCTCTGGCATCTCGACGACGCCGCCACCGGTCGCCATGACTACCTGGGCTTGCTGTTGATCGGTCGCTGTTGCAACGAGAAGGGCCTCCGCGGCCCTGAAAGCCGGGAGGCCCTTCTCGTCGATCCAGCGGCTTGCGCTCCAGCCCGAATGATTCTCGAGTACCTGATCGACATCCAGGAAGCGATAGCCGAGGCGCTTGGCCAGCAGTTCTCCGACGGTGCTCTTACCGCTTCCTGGCAGACCGATGAGCGCTATCCGCTCCATCTGCTGCTGTCTTTCAGCGACGCATCAACGGTATCGAGACCTCGATCAGTTGCAGATCGCGGCGAACCGTGATCTGGATCTCGGCGAGCCCCGAGTACTGCAACGAGTCCTGGATGTCCTCGATGGAGCGAATTTCCATCTCGCAGATCCGGATGATCCAGTCGCCTCGCTTCAATCCTGCATCGTGAGCCAGCGACCCCTCGTGGACCTCGGTCACCAGGATACCGATGGCATTCTCCTCGACCTCGATGCCGAGCACCGGGGGTTCCTGGTACGCTGCCGGCACCACATCCGTCTCCATCACAGGATGGTCCAGCGGAGCCTCCGAGCGATGCGCCACCAGATACTGAACCTCATCGCCACGGATGACCTCCAGTTCGATGGCAGATCCGGAGCCGATGCGGGTCAGAATCTCACCGATCTCATCGAGCGATCGGATCGCCACTCCATCGATTCTGAGCAGTCGATCTCCCACCTCGGCTCCAGCGATGCCTGCACCACTGCCCGGTAAGACCGTGTCGATGAGGGCTCCATCTGCGTCCCAGGACACGATGATGCCCAGTTTGCCGGGGCTGCGCGTCGCCACGGGAGCGACGCGGAACGACGAGGAGACCGCTCTGGAAACCTTCTCATCGTGGTCGGGGACAGCCGACTGTCCCTCCGCTGTGGGATAGCTGCCCAGCACCCCCTCGACCACCCTGGGGTCCTCCCCCGAGCGGACGAAGCCGATCACGATGCTGTCGCCTGCCATGCGCCCGGCGAGGGCCTGGCGCAGGTCATCGATGGATTTCACCGCATGGCCTCCGACGGTGGCGAGTCGATCCCCTGCCTGCAGTTTCATCTGCTCGGCGCAGCTACCGGGAATGACCTCGTCGACGAAGACTCCCGTGCCCTTCTCCACAGGGGCCACGCCCAGGAATCCGGGAACATTGGCATGCGGCACCGCTGCATCCGAGGCATCGGCAGCGGATGTGGCATCTCCGAGGCGCACCGCGGCCAGGTCACCGCCTCCAAAGCGAATCTGAACGGTCCAGGGCGAGCCGCCCCGGGTGTACCCGACCGTGGTCTCGACACCAGGAATGGTCGTCTTCAACACATCCCGGAGTCCCTCGATGGTGCGGATGCGGGCATCGCCGAAGTGAGTGACCACATCTCCGGCAGCGAGACCCGCTACCTGACCATTGGAGCCGTCCTCGACGCTGACCACTTCCAGGCCGAAGTCATCGGATTGCACAACCGTGATCCCCAGCGAGATCCCTGGTGACACCGATGGTACCGGCTCTGGTGCTGGCGGTTGTGGTTCGACCAGCGGTATGGCGGGGATGCTCCGTGGTACTTCGGCAACTTCCGCCGCTTCGGCCCACTCCTTCATGATGCCCCTGCCGGTCACCTTCAGAACTCCGTCGGTTCCCTTGCGAGCCCACCCGATGGTGACAGGATCTCCAGCCTTCTTCGCACCGAGAATCGCGATCAACTGGTCCATATCGGCGTCGATTCCGTCCAGCTCGAAGATCGCATCGCCCGAGCGAATGCCCATCTGATCGGCAGTACTGCCTTCTGTCACTCCCTCGACCAGGACCGAGCCTGCCCCATCGACTTCGAGCGCCGAGGCCTGCTCCTGGCTCATCTCGACGATCTGAATCCCGAGCTGGCCTCGGGGCCGATCAGGATCTGCCACCGCCACCACGGCATCTGCCTGCTCACGACGGACCTGGGCCAGTTCAACCCGAGTGGCTTCGAGCGCCATCTGCAACTCGATTTTCTCCTTCTCCAAGACCTTGATGGTGAGCCTCGCCGCTTCTAGCTGCGCGCGCGGGCCTTCCTGAGCACGAGCCAGTTCGGCCCGGAATTGCTCCTTCATCTTCTCCAGTTCGGCGACAAATCGAGCCTCGATATCCTTGAGGTCGTCGTCTAACTGGACTCCATCCGTGACGGAATCAGAACGGATCACATCTGCAGCGATCACATTCGACGAGATCATGCCGAGTAGCATGATCAGAAAAAGGGCCCTTGCCCTGGTGAAGACGTGCATGGGGATGATGCTCATTTTTTTCCCTTCCTCCTCGTTGGAGGTCCCAATTTTTCGTGGTCTGCGTTCGAGGTCCACGTGCGGTGAAGATCTCGGCCATTCGCCAGCCCGTGAGACTCACGTTACTCGGTGATTCTGACCGACACACCCGTGCTCGGCAATGACCAGAGCCGGGATCTCCAGAGACGCGGGATCAGCACAGCAGATCGCGAATTCGTGCGATCGCTTGCTGCAGTTCATCGTCTGGACGGGCAAAAGAGATCCGGATACAGCCCTCGGAGCCAAAGGCACCTCCTGGCACCACGGCGACGCTCTTCTCCTCGAGCAGGCGCAGAGCAAATGCATCGGCGTCCGCTGCAACCCCATCGACTCCGAGTCGCTCGGTGACATCCAGGAACAGATAAAAGGCTCCACCAGGCCTGGCGAAGTGTGTCCCCGGAATATCGGAGAGTCCCTCGACGAGAAGATCCCTTCGCTGGCGAAAGCAGTCATACATCGACACCAGGTCCGGATGATCAAACTGATCGAGTGCCGTGGCAATACACGCCTGAGAAACGCTACACGCATTGGCAGAGTTCTGGCTCTGAAGCCTTCCCATCGCCGCAGCGAGAGGTGGGTTGCAGACGGTCCAGCCGATCCGCCAGCCGGTCATCGCAAAAGACTTCGAAAGACCGGAGATGAGCGCCACTCGCTGGGGATCGACGCTGTAGGGGCTCTGGTGTTCTCCGTCGTGGACCAGGCCCTCGTAGATCTCGTCTGAAATGACCCAGAGGTCGTTTTCGCGGGCAAAATCAACCACCATCGCGATGTCCTCGGGGCTACTCACGGTCCCTGTCGGATTGCCGGGCTCATTGAGGATCAGCCCGGTGGTCCGCGGAGTCAGGGACCTGGCCAGCAATTCTGGTGTCAGGCGATAGCCGTCTCTGCACTCCGTGGGGACCTTTACCGCAACCCCATCCGCAAGAGTGATCAACTCCGGATACGAGACCCAGTAAGGCACCGCCAGCATCACTTCATCACCCGGATCCACCAGCGAGAGCAAGCACTGCGAGAGAGACTGTTTCGCTCCCGATGAGATCACCACCATCGATGGATCCACCTCGACGCCACGAGTTCGTGTGACATGACGGCAGATCGCTTCACGCGCCTCGATATGACCCGCCACCGCGGTGTATCGAGTCCAACCTGCATCCATCGCTGCCTTCGCTGCATCGCGGATGAACCGGGGTGTCGGGAAATCAGGTTCGCCGACACTGAGGTTGAGAATCTCGTGTCCCTCTCTGACGAGGTCCTGCAACTTGGCGTTGAGGGTCAGGGTCGCAGACGGTTGTATGGTACGGACCCGCTGGCTGATCATGTGAACTCCGATTTCTCTCGATGCGAAGGGATCGATGCGATGAGAGTGCGGATACTATCGCCAAGCATCGTGCGTTGCGAGCCACAGAAGCCATTCAATGGTGCTTTCAACACCATCTCGCCACGATACCGAAAGTTGCAGATGTCAGCAGTGTGGCTATGATGGAGGAGTATGGCGCTCGCTGAATTGTCGAAAATCGTGGATTTGGCCCGAATCGGCTGCGACAGCACCGGAACTGCTAGAACTGAACGAGGTCCCCGATGAACCAGAAGGTCGTCCTTCCCAGCTTGCTGGCGTTGCTGCTGTCAGGATCTGTATTTCTGACGCCATCCGTCGCAGAGGCTCAGATGCTCTTTACCCGTGGTGATTGCAATATCGATGGGGTGATCAACATCGCGGATCCCGTGCTGGCACTGGGCATCCTGTTCTCAGGAGCAGGCCCTGCCGATTGCGCCGACGCCTGTGATGTCAACGACGATGGCGGAAACGATATCGGCGACCCCATCTTCATACTCAGCAACCTCTTCTCCAGCGGGCCGAATCCTCCGCCCCCCGATGACTGTGGTGCCGATCCCAGCCCGGATGGCCTCGATTGCCTGACCGGCCCCAGCAGCTGCCCACCACCGGTGGAGGATTGCAGCAATGGCGTTGACGATGATGGAGATACACTGATCGACTGTGATGACCCCGATTGCGATGTGGATCCGATCTGCGTCCCCCCTCTGTCCTTCGAAGTGGACATTTATCAGATCATCGTCGATGAGTGCACATTCTGTCACGGCCCGCCGTCCAACTTCGCCGATCTGGATCTGTCCACCACCGCTGGAAATGATCCTTACGCACGAATCGTCAACACGCCCTCGGACGAATGCGGTTCCTATGATCTTGTCGAACCGGGTGACTCCGAGGCCAGCTGGCTATATCGGAAGATCAGCGGCACTCACGTCGAGGCAGCGACGGCTGCGGGCTGTTCAGCGATGGACGCCGGAGACCAGATGCCACTGGGCCCTTTCTGTTGCCTGGAGCCGGCGCAGATCCAACTGATCCAGCAGTGGATCGACGAAGGCGCCAATCCCTGATGCACTCCGGTGGCCGATGTGGAGTGTCGAATCGGGTGCTGATCTTGACTTCTCGTCACCGAGGCCTAAACTCCCGTTTTCCATTCCAGGCCGAGGTGGCGGAACTGGCAGACGCGCCAGGTTAAGGACCTGGTGGGCATTAGCCCATGGGGGTTCGAGTCCCCCCCTCGGCATTTGACTTCCCCTGCATCCTCATCTGCTGCATGACTGCCTTGCGTCTCCTGGAAATGCGAGGAGACCGAGCCGATACCTGATTCACCTCAAAAAAAACAGGGAGACGGGGCACTGCCCCATCTCCCCATTTTGTTGGCCCCGACCTGATCCGAACCCGTGAGCTCTGGCCCTCCGGATCGACCCTGGTCAGTACCGGATACTTCTTCCCTCGCCTCACCAGTACTCGTACTTGGGACGAGTTCTCGGTGAAGACTCGGAACGCACCGCAGCGGTGCGCCAGGGTCGATGCTGACCGGAAGGCTTGGCTACTTTTTTCTACGCCGCTTGGCTGGCTTCTTCTTGGCAGCCTTCTTCTTGGCCTTGCGCTTGGCTGGCTTCTTCTTGGCAGCCTTCTTCTTGGTCTTGCGCTTGGCCTTCTTCTTCGCAGCCTTCTTCTTGGTCTTGCGCTTGGCCTTCTTCTTCGCAG
>QNYK01000030.1 GCA_003973385.1 Bacillota bacterium
CTCTGCAGCAGGTTTTCACCTGACCAACGGCCTGTTCCTGGTCAGTGTCGGGATCTTGCCCTACCGCGGCAGGTAGATGTCGGTCTCTACAGGTGCACCTGTGATGTGAATCCTCGGGGGACTACCGTCGGAAGTCTCGATGAGTTCCACACCATCCGGAGGTTGCCATTCGACGCCGCGAATCCTCGCCGCCGTTGCGGCGAAGGCGCTGCGCAGGGCGCGCAACTGTACATCCACAGAACGAACCGAATCCATGCAGTTAGCGATGTTCGGCACGAATATCTTCGTGATGTAAGTATAGAAGGGAAGATCCTCAATGTACTTCTTCTGGAGAGCGGGGTCAGTTGGATCGAGACTGATGGGAATCTGACGATCGAGAAAGCATTGAAAGTCGAGCGAGAGGTACCAGGTAGCACCCCAATATTCCATGAAATCACCCTCGAATTGCCACATCGTCTCGATCTGGAGTGCTCTGGCCATTCCCTGCCATGGCAGTTCGATCCGCGCCAACGCGGAATCGGCTCTGTCAAGAGATGCTAGATCCAGAGTCCCTAGCAATTCAGTTCCTCTCTCCAGCAGCAACATGAGTAGTGCGGTTCGGATCATTTCGTGGATCATGAGCCCACCGCTGACGAGCGATTCGGCCAGTTCGACTCCGATCAACCAGCGTTCCTGATCCGAGTCCAATTTGTCGGCAATAGCCATGTTGCGGGTATCGTCACCGGAACGGCAGCAGGCTTCGATCAACAAGCGAATTTCAAGCATGGATGGTAACGGGTTTGCCAGCGCCAGATCCACATGCTCAGGAGCTTTCGCTACAGGTGACTGTCGCACCAGAGTCAGCAACTCTCTCAACTGATCATCTGAGAGGCTGATGCTGGATTGATCGTCATTGATCTGATCATGAATCAAACTCAGATCGCTGATGGAGTTCAAACCATGCAACTGAAACAGAGCTGGATCTCGTTCCTCGATGGATTTTGCCCACAGTTCCGCAGTTGTATCTGCACCGAGTAACTGACGATACTCGTCCATCTTCTGCAGATTTGACACCCTTACCGCATCCAGATAAATCCAGCCACAGAAGAGCAGCAGCACCATGAGGGTGAGGACGGCCAACGAATTACGAACCCACGGTCGTCTGAAGATCGACCCACCTTCTCCCCGTGTGGGTGTCACTGGTCCCTCCAATACAATTTTGCTTCGTAACTTTCGATCCGTGCTCTCATCGATCTCCTCCAGACTTCCACTCCACTACCTGGCGAGAGGATCCCATTCAACGATCCCGAGATCAACCTCGCAAGGGTCGAAGGGTCCCTGGCCCTGAAGCGTTGGATCTTGTCCTACCGCGGCAGGTAGATGTCGGTTCCTTCAGGGGCACCAGTGATGTGAATCTTGGGGGGCCAACCGATGAGTTCCACACCATCCGGAGGTTGCCATTCGACGCCGCGAATTTTCGCCGCCGTTGCGGCGAAGGCGCAGCGCAGGGTGCGCAACTTTGCATCGGAAGAACGAATGGTCCTGGAGATGGAATCCATGCTCAGGCTCATCAATCTCGTCATGACGGCATAGAAAGGCGGCTCCTCCAGGTACCGATCCAGAAGAGCGGGGTCAGTGGGATCGAGACTGATGGGAATCTGCCGATCGAGATAACACTGAAAATCAGGCGAGAGAAACCAGGGACTCTGACCAACTTCCGTCATCTCGAAGCTCATCATGGTCTCGATCTGGAGTGCTCTGGCCAGTCCCAGTCTTGGCAGTTCGATCCTTGCCAGAACCGATTCGGCTCTTTCAATGAATGCCAGTTCCTGAGTACCCAGCCATCCACGTCCTCTCTCCATCACCACTTCGAGTAGTGAGGTTCGGATCATTTCATGGATGAGGAACCCACCGGAGGAGAGGGATTCAAGGAGTTCGACACCGATCAACCAGCGTTCCTGATCCGATTTCAACTGGCCAGCCGCATCCAGGGCGCTCGCCTCGTCACTGGAACGACAGCAGGCACCGATCACCCTCCGAACTTCCGTGACCATGTGAACATCCGTCGACAGGTCCACCGTCTCGGGTGCTTGCTGTTCAGGTGACTGTCGAACCAGAGTCAGCAACTCTCTCAACTGATCATCCGTGAGGCTGATACTGGAACGATCTTCATTCAGTTGATCTTGAATCGTACTCAGATCGCTGAGGACCCTCACATCACGCAACTGAAACAGAGCAGGATCTCGTTCCTCGATGGATTTGGCCCACAGTTCCGCAGCCGTATCTGCACCGAGCAATTGACGATACTCGTCCATCTTCTGCAGATTTGACACCCTGACCGCATCCAGAAAAATCCACACAGAGATGACCAGCATCACCATGAGGGTGAAGACGGCGAACAAATTGCGAACCCAGGGTCGTCCGAAGATCGACCCACCTTCTCCCTGAGCGGACGTCACTGGGCCCCCCAATGCACCTTCGCTTCGTAACTTCCGATCCGTGGTCTCATCGATCCCCTCCAGGCTTGAGCTCCACTTGCTGTCGGGAGGTGGTCACATCAGGAAGGTAACAGTCTGCTTCACCGCTGGCGCCGGTCACATGAATCCATATGGTCCCTCCGCTGCTTTTCATTTCAATCCCGTCGGGAGGATCCCATGAATCTCCCTGGCGCATGGCAAGGTAGGCCGTGAGTCCATGGCGCAACGACTTCAATCGCGCAGCCTCCAGTTCGACGAACTCGATGAACTGGGTATAGCCTGTGAACTTGACGAAGGGTGACCAGAAGGGCGCCGGTTTCCTCAATGAGGCCATCCCCTGCTCGCTGCCGGGGGCGCTCGCCCACGGCAACACACGATCGAGGAAAACCTTCACATCGAGGGCCAGAAACGTCGATCCATCCAGAAGTGGATCTTCTGGATCCAGATCCTGCACCCTCTCGAAGAGATTCAAGCTCTCCTCCACGACGATCCTCGCCAATCCCTCTCCAGGAGGTTCGATGCGAGATAGGATCGACTGACACTTCTCAAGATCAGCATCCGTCAACTTTGGTATACGCTCGACCAACCACGAATTGAACTCACGGATGGTATAACATCTGACCATCTCACAGGAACTCGATCCTCCGACAGAAAGCGATTCGTTGATCTCGAGAATCTGCTGCCAGCGATCGATCGCTCTGCTGAACTCTCCCGCTTTCCAGTGGTCTTCAGCACTTTTTTTCCAATGGTTCTGAGCGTTCAAGACGTCCAAGAGCCAGGGAAAGCGCATCGATCCAGCGTCGTGCTGAATCGCCAGAGGTGGCGGAGAATCCTGGAACTCTGCGATAGCAGCATCCAGCAGCTCTTCTCTCTCGGCAACAGTTTGTTCGACCGCCGAATGAAGTGGCAGCAGACGAAAATTGAGCACAACCGCAGATAGTTCGTGGAGCGGGTATAAGTTCGGGCTTCGCTCGGAGATGACCCTGGTGGTGAATGTTGTAAAACCCTCTGCGGCGACGATGCGCCTGAACTCTTCTATCCTGCGCAGATTCTGGCTTCTGAGTGAATCGACGGACCAGTTGATCAGAATCGCCAGAACTGCCAGTAACGACATCAGGGCCAGGAGAGATTTCTTGCCGCGTTTGCCTGGCAGTTTCACCCTTATCCGAGGATTCGAGAGCAGGAGGGACAATTGACCACGACGGCTCCCGCATGCACCTTCTCTACCACCTGAGAACTGACATTGAGGTGGCATCCTCCGCAGGTATGGTCTTCGAGGGAGACGACCACGGTGGCGCCAATTGAAGGAAATAGTCGATCGAAGACCTCAAGCAGTTCCGCGTCTGTCCCATCTCTGGCGAGTTGTAACGGTCCTTCAAGGGACTGGACCTCGTCACGGTACTCGACTGTATTTTTCTCAACATCTGCTCTCAACTCTTCAAACTGTGACCTGGCCTGATCGCTTCGCTCGGCTAGATCCTTACTCTGGCTGCGCAGTTCTTCGATTTTCTCGAGCACGAGCATCAGGTTTTCCTCGATGGCTGCTTTTTCCTGCTCGAATCGAGCCAGTTGCTGCTTGAGGCCCGTGAATTCAGAAGCCTGCGTTGCTTGATCCAGTTGCTTACGAGTTTTTATAACTTTTTCATCAACTTCAGCAACTTCAAGCTCCAGTTTCCTGGCTATTGACATCCCCTGCGCAAGACGAGTCTCGATGGGTGAGGCTTCGGCCACGAGTTCCTCCATCGCTGCCTCAGCCATCTTCAACTTGTTATCGTGTTTGTCGATTTCAGAGTTGTATAGCGAGATCTTGCCAGCAAGACGCTGCACCTCCCTGAGACGATCGATCGATTCCAACTCTCACCTCCCCTTGCAACCTGGTGTTGACCATCGAGAAGTCCCCAGCCAGATCGCTGATCTTATCCCCAAGCTCATGCCGCTACCAGAAAAGAGGGCTACGCATCGTGGCACGATACGAAGCCCATATTTCTATCGATTTGCCCGGTGAGGATCCGGTTCATCAATCGTCCAGGAAACCCTCCAGGTGGCGAGACCTGATCGGATGTTGCAGTTTCTTGACCGCCTTGGCCTCGATCTGGCGGACCCGCTCGCGAGTCACCTTGAAGATCTTCCCCACCTCTTCGAGGGTGTAGGTGTAACCATCTTCCAGTCCATAGCGAAGCTTGATGATCTCCCTCTCACGGTAGGTGAGGGTTTTCAGGACATCCTTGAGGCGATCCTTCAGCATCTCGTGGGTCGCGGTGTGGATGGGAGATTCAACAGTTTGGTCCTCGATGAAGTCACCGAAGAATCCGTCATCCGAATCACCGATGGGACGATCCAGAGAAATCGGATGCTTGGAGATCTTCAAGACCTTCCTGACCTCTTCTTCCGGGATTTCCAGTTCGACGGAAATCTCCTTCATGCTCGGCTCGTAGCCGAGCTTCTGCATCAGTTTCTTGGTCGCATTGCGGACCTTGCTCATCGTTTCGATCATGTGTACGGGGATCCGAATGGTTCGTGCCTGGTCTGCAATGGAGCGTGTGATCGCCTGGCGAATCCACCAGGTAGCGTAGGTTGAGAACTTGTAACCCCTACGATACTCGTACTTCTCGACCGCTTTCATCAGACCGGTGTTGCCTTCCTGAATCAAATCAAGGAAGGAGAGGCCTCGATTGCGATATCGTTTGGCGATCGACACCACAAGCCGCAGGTTTCCAGCAGACAATTTCCTCTTGGCCACCTCATAGCGAAGGAAATGCTTGTTCATGGCGAAGACTCGATCTGCAAACGGATCGTGAGCCTCCATGGTGAGTTTCTCGATCTCGGCGATATTGTCACGCTCAAGATCGACCAGATCACCATCGTCCTTTCGCCTACCACGACGCTTGTTGACAATCTCGATGCGTCGCTCCGACTGGACCACCTTGTGTCGCTGGCTTCTCATCGCGTCCCGAAGGTTGTCGAGAATCTCCTGCTTGAACACCAGTTCTCCCAGCAAGATCCCGATCTTGATCGCCCTGGCGTATACCTTCTCGCTGATCTTCTGCTTGTACCGCTCAGACAACTTCTTCGAGTCGAGTTTCTTCTTGTCGGCGAGATTGATCTGATACAACCGCTCGATGGTTGCCAGGTTCTGACTCATTCGCTGGATCATGTCCTCACGACTGGGCTCTCCACTGGAAGGAGTCAATTTGATGACCTTGTCAATCGATTGATCACCACAAAGAACTTCCTGACACAGCCGAATCATCTGCTTCTGGCAATAGCCGGATGAATAGATGGACGTACGGTAACGATCTCTACAGGTTTCGATCGTCTTTGCCAGCAACAGTTCCTCGGCCCTCGTCAACAGCGGTATCTCCCCCATCTGGGTCAGATACATCCTCACGGGGTCATCGATCTTTTCCCCCGTGAAATCGGAGTTTTCCGGGAGTTCATCGATCTTCACCGGATCATCTGTGACATCGATATCATATTTATCTAACAGATCGTAGACGCGGTCGATGCGCTCTGGAGTATTGCACTCCTCCGGGAAACAGTTATTGAACTGTTCGAAGGTGACATGACCCTGTGCAGCCCCGAATTCGAGAAGGCGCTTGAGCCCCTCCGCCATCGTCCGCTTTTCCTTGGTCAGGTCCCTGGACGCACTGCGCGCCGTGGCAATCCTTGGAATTTCCTCGGTGGGATGCCTCGGCTCTCCGTCATCGAGTGGTTCCGGTTCTGCTGGAGCCGCGTCACGAACTCCAAGGGTGGGAAGGTCTTCCGCGGCCTCTTCTACATCTTCGGCTTCCTCATCGACCTCCGCTACGCTGATCTCCGCGTCGTCATCTCCCTTGAATGCTTCAGCGGGAGAATCCGCGCTCGATTGGGTCATCTCGGCACCATCATCGTCACCAGGTTCGCAATAGAACGAATCCATCGATTCCTCTTCTTTGGCTGGGTCTCTATCGGGCTGGGGCGTCACTCTTTTTCCCCCCTTCAAACCTATTGATTATTTGTAGCAAGAGCGATGGGTTCTGGTGAGATTCTCGATCCAGGTCCATACTTTGTATTGCTTTGTTAATGTCAATGGTGCGTTGCGAGTCCTTCTTGCCGATCCCTGTCCGACCATTCATGTCGGTCAGGAATGCTCTGACGAGATCGAGAGAGGTGTTGTAACGGACCGATTCCCGGTCGTCATCCGCGGTGATCTCATTCTCACGGTCGACTCTCGCATCCAGGTCCAGGTAGAGCGACTTCTCGTCATCATCTTCGATGTGGACAGGATCCAGGTTTCTGCCCAGTTGCCCGATCCGGATCGCGAGCGATCTGCGGAGAGGGTCTGACCACAATTCAACGGGTCGGAGTTTCAGCAGCAGTTCCGCCTGATCCGGATCTCTCATCATCGCGACCAGGATCGCCTCTTCCTCATCGGGTAGACGAGATTTCTGTGTCGATTCAGAGTTTGCCGGGGCCATCCTGCGTGGAGATCTTTGCTGTCTTAGCCTCATGTGATCCGCCAGGATCATCGGTTCGGTGACCCCGATCACCCGTGCCACCTGGCCCGCCGCCGCCTCGAGAGCGACCTGCTGGTCATGGTACGGGTCGAGCACCACCCTTGAGATCTCCTCCATCATCTGCTGTGCCGCCGAGGCGCCCTGCCCTGGATGGCGACCCTGAATTTGTTTCACGATGAACTCGATGGGGTCAACTCCCGATTCCAGCAGTTCCTCGAAGCGCTGTTTCCCCTGCTCCTGGAGGAGCAGATCGCAAGGATCCACCCCGTCATCGAGGATGACGACACGGACCTCCAATCCAGTTCCCATGAATCGCTCACAAGCTCTCTCTGCTGCCATCTGACCCGCCTCATCCCCGTCCAGAATGAGGTCAACATGGCTAACCAGGCGCTTGAGAACAACAACATGCTCGTCGGTGAAGGCGGTCCCCAGGGTGGCCACTGCGGTGGGAAATCCATACTGATGCGCCATCATCACATCGGTGTAGCCCTCGCAGAGGATCACACGGCGCTCCCGACTGATCTCCAATCGCCCCTCTCTCCTGCCGTACAGAACTCTCTTCTTGGAGAATACCTTCGATTCAGGGGAGTTGATGTACTTGGGAGGCGCATCGCCGGAAGCCAACTCGGCAGAGCCCAGGTGGCGGCCACCGAACCCGATGACTCTTTCTCGCCGATAATCGAGGATGGGAAAGATGATCCGATCGCGAAAAGCGTCGTAGTAACGTCCCCCATCCTTTTCCTTCAGCAACCCCAGTTGAAATGCCCTTCGCCTGACATCCACCGCCTCGTCTCCCAGCAGTCCCAGATCATCGTTGAGGTGACTCCAGCCCGGTGGCGCATACCCGATGCGAAACCTGGCGAGTGTTGAGTCGTCGAAACCACGCGATTGAAGGTATGACCTCGCTGCTGAGCCTGTCTCCGCCTGAAACTGTCTCTGGAACCAGTTGGCTGCTCGTTCCAGAATCCTGAAATCCTGTTCGTTTTCCTGCTCTCGGCCACGCTCGGATCGATACTGATGAACTTCGATCCCCACCCTGTCCGCCAGCTTCTGTTTCGCCTCGGGAAACTCAACTCCCTCGATCATCTGGATGAAGGAATACACGTCACCGTGCTCACCGCACGACCAGCAGCGATAAGTTTGGCGCTGAGGGTTCACATCCATGGAAGGATTCGAGTCGGGATGGAATGGGCACAATCCCTTGAATACATTTCCTCGACGTACGAGGTCCACATATTCAGCGACAACATCCTCTATCGGATTGGCATCCCGGATTCGTTCCCTCTCGTCCTCGATGGGTATTCCCGACATCCTGGTCCTCTCGCCATCAGGCGTGTTTCTGTACCTGAACTAACCAACTCAGGCGCGACTCAACCTCACGGATGAATCGGCACAAATTTGTGCTGCTCACTGATCGGGAAAACAGATGATGCCGTCTATGGCGTCGCCAGTTGCGCGAGTCATCCTCCTCTGAAGGGACCCGGACTGGACGAGCGCCAGATGATACCGTGGCGAAACTCGCTGCGCTACCCGTGCTGAGAGTGCTCGCCGATTCTCCTCGCCAGCGACGCCCATTGCTGTGGCGATAACTGGTCGGGACGGATGGTGGGATCGAGACCCTGCTGCTGCCACCAGCCATCATCATGCGACAGCTGGTCCCGGAGAATCTTGCCCAGGGTCTTTCTACGCGTTTGAAAACAGCTACGCATCAGGGCGATCAGGAGTGAGGGGATCGGCGGAAGGGTTGGCGTCCTGGTCCAGGTGTAGAAGCAGGATTCCACCTTCGGTGGAGGCACGAAGGCGCGCGCCGGAACCGTTCTGGAGATCTTGCCCTCTCCCGTCAGAGCCAGCAGTACCGTGGTCGTGCCATATTCGCGCGTTCCCGGCCGTGCCACCCACCGGCAGGCCATCTCCTTCTGAACCAGTACCCCGATACTCTTCAGGTCTGAGCGCTGTGCGACGAGCATGGCGACCAGAGGAGCGGCGATGGAGTAGGGCAGATTGGCGACCAGGTGGAATCCATCCCCACCCCCACCATGCAGGTCCAGCTGGTCCAGCATCGCACTGGAGAGGCGATTCTTCGTCTCCAGGGCGTCCCCCTCGATCAGCTGAATCCGTGCCAGATCCGGACGATCCCTCAGGTACTGACACAGAACCCTGTCCAGTTCCACGCAGGTCACCTGGCAGCCCAGTTCGAGCAGCACCCGGGTCAGCGTGCCGGCTCCCGGGCCGACCTCCAGCACCCGGTCTCCCATCCCGACCCCTGAATCACGCCCCAGCGCCTGGAGCAGATTGGAATCGAACAGGAAGTTCTGGCCGCGCTTCTGATGGAAACGAAAGCCAAGTAGACGAAGATCATCGAGCACCCGTTGACGAGAAAAAAGAGATGCGGGGTCAGTCATCGCTGGCCCCGCATCTCTCTGTGGATGACCTGATATCTCTATAGAGGTTCACCGTAGCGATGGATGATCGCGTATCGCCCGTACCGTAACGACAACTCGGGTGATCACTCCGAAGCAGCACCGATGCGAATCTCTACTCTACGACACTGTGCGCGCCCCGTCTCGGTATCGGGATCGACTCCCGGAACAGGCTTGGCCCAACCGTTCGAGGTCAAACTTATCAGAGACTTTTTCACTCCAAGTCTCACAAACTCCTGAAAGACGGCGTGTGCGCGCTTGGCTCCCAACTCCCAGTTGTCTGCATTCTTGGACTTCTGGATCGGAGTGTTATCCGTATGTCCATCGATGAAGATGGTCCTACCTGAGTAGTCGCGCTGGATCAGTGCGACCAGTTCAGCGATGACCTGCTTACCTTGCTTCCGCAGCCCACTGCGACCCGTATCAAATAACAGCTCATCACTGAGCATCAGCCCACCGGTTTCAGGATTTGTCTTGATCTGTGGCGAAAACTGTTCCGTGGAGATGATCACTTTCGGAACATCCTGAAGGCTTTGCTGAAGGAATGCGTTTGATTGCTGCAACACGTCACGCTCGTGGGCCACTCCCGCCAGTTGTGATTCCAGTGACCCGATCTTGGCGGTGGCTCGCTGCAGTTGTGCATCCCCCTGGAACCCGGTCAACTGCGAATCCTTCAATCGCTTCTCCATATCTGTATTGACACGGTTTGCCCGTTTCAATCGAGAAGCCACATCTTCGTATTTCACATACGGGACGCAGGAACAGAGAAAGATAGGTACCAGCACAACTACGAGAGCAAAGCGAAAGTCACGTAGGAATGTGGGACTGAATATCATCGTGCAGAGGTCCTTTCAGGAGCCGATCGGGGGTAGGCTCCACTCGATCGCGGCCCCCCGGTTCGGCACAGTGTGCCACGGAGCCCACCGGGAAGAAAGTGCTGGGTCGATTTCTCCCTCTTCGCTTTTCATCCATCCGTGTAAACACCAACAGCCATCTCTGAATGGAATTGAAATCGGCTCCGGGACCCTCAGGGTCCCGGAGCCGGATTTCAGTAGTTACACAGGGTGGCGACAGATCAGAAGGCCCCGACCACCGCTTCGACAAGCCCGTTCATGAAACCGACTGCCGACCCCGATACCCAGGGTGGAAAACTACCATCGCCGTTGATCAAGTTGAGCAACACAGCAGTTGGCACCAGCATCAGGAGCAACGTCAGGGCGAGCAGGACAGTCATGGCAGTCGCAGGCTTCTTGCGGACGAGCTGCATCTCGGTGGCTCCTGAGAGCACCAGGTCATCGGCACCTGTTTCACCCACGGTCTCGTCATCTGAAAAGTCAAAGGCGTCGTCAAAGGACAGCTCATCGGTATCGAGTACGGTTTCATCTCCGACCACGCCGAGATTCAGTTCCACTTCCCCCTCCAGGATTCCATCACCGCCGTCATCCTCGAGGAGTCCCTCGATATTGAGCACTGTTTCCTCCGTCGAGAGGTCCTCCAGTTCGAGACCTCCATCATCGAGTAACCCCTCGGTAGACTCCGAGAGCACAACAGTAGGCTCAGTTGAGCGGCTTTTCTGGAAGGCTTCGAGGTCCTCCTGACGGAATACCACCTCGCCTCCATCATGCTCGGCACGGATCTCCTGGTTGCTCACGAGTCCCTGCAGTTCATCTGCAGAGATTCCGAGCATTGCTGCGGCCTGGTCAAAGTTCATGCGATCAGACATCGATTCGGACCCTCCCTTGGAAACCTCGCTAATTGCGGCCGGCCTTTTTCATCTCTTCAACAGTGGGCTTTTGTTTGCCCCTGGCGGAAAACATCTGAGGTACCAGGTCGTAAGATATGTCACGAACACTGTTGATTTGCAATCCGTTTCCAGATTCGTATGCAGTCCACAATCTCTTGGCATTCGTATCGAGGATTGCAAGGCCCTCGGCCTGACCTTTCCCCTGCATCACAAATGAACACATGATGTATCCGTTGCTGGCTCCGGAGTCCTGACCGAACGCCACATCCTGTGAAGGAGGCTGAACCAACAGGAAAACAAAGTTAGCACCGAGAGAGATCCCCAGCACCAATGCGAGCCAGAAGCGACTCCTATCTGGTCCCGAGGTGTTTTCTGACTGCAGGTTTGTGTTCTGCATCATGAAGATTCCTTTCCTGTCGCAGTCTCTACAACTCGATCACTTTCGCGCGATCGAACGATCCGCTGGCAATGGCAACATGACCCCCTCAACCCGGCACGGATGATCCCTCATCCGATGACGGCCAGGTCGATGACGGCCAGGTGGCCTGGAGATTCAACACCCCCGGCGAGGTTTCTCGGTTGGACTCCCGGGAAACAGATCAGCACGAAAGGCCTGGATCGGGCACGATCAAGCTAGATGCGGATTGTAGCCCCCTGACGAGGCCCGGCAAGGGGTCGCCAGCTTCAGACCTGGCTCAGGATCCGTGAATTCGGGGTCCCAGATACCTCCCCAATCGCCCGAGCAGTGGCCCCTCGGGCGTCTCGTCCCCCGCCCGGAGCCGCTCGGCAGCAGCCTCGGAGAGGGCCTGGAAGGCGGGCAGATCCTGCAGCGGGCGGGCCAGCAGGAACTCGCTGCGGCCACTCTGGCGCTCTCCCTCGGCGTCTCCACCACCCCGGATCAGCAGGTCCTTCTCTGCCAGCAGGAATCCGTCCGGTTCCTCGGTAAACGCCTGGAGCCGTTCGGCGGCCTCGTCCGATGTCGGCTCGGCACTGAAGAAGCACCAGGATTCGCGCTCGCTGCGACCCACTCGCCCTCTCATCTGGTGCAGTTGAGCGAGCCCAAATCGCTCTGCCCCCTCGATCCAGAGCACCGTCAGTTCAGGAACATCGAGGCCCACCTCGACGATACTGGTGGCGACCAGCACCGGGGTACTCCCGTCGCGGAACCGACTCAATCTCTGATTCCGCTCCTCGAGAGTCAGGCCACCGTGCAGGGTCGAGATACCGACCGTGGCGAGCACCGTCTGCTGTAACCTCGACCTCAACTGCTCCACACCGATCGGATCGTCCTCCTCTCCATCCTCGATACGAGGCACAACAAACATGACTCGGTTGCCAGATCGGGTCTCCTTGACCAGAAACTCCAGGGCGTCGTGCAACTTCTCGCTGGCCACCCAACGGGTCTGAACTGGTGGTCGGCCCGGTGGTTTCTCGTCGATGCGAGACAGATCAAATTCTCCTCGCAATGCCAGTGCCAGAGATCGCGGGATCGGTGTCGCACTCAGATGTAGCCGGTGGACACCCTCTCCCTTCATCGCCAGATCCTGTCTCTGCTGGACTCCAAAGCGTTGTTCCTCGTCGACCACCACCAGTGCCAGATCATCGAACTGCACCGATGCTGAGAGCAGTGCAGTGGTGCCGATGACGATCTTCGCTTCACCACTGGCGACGGTATGCTTCACATCTGCCGAGGTTCCAGTGATCACCTCGGCTACCTGGACGCTAGATCCTGCCAGGTACCGCTGCAGTGTTTCTCGATGCTGGTCGGCAAGTGAAGTTGTTGGAGCGATCAGCACCGACTGCCGACCCGAGGCAGCCACAGCAAGCAGAGCCCAGATGGCCACTGCTGTCTTTCCACTTCCCACATCGCCCTGGACGAGTCGCGCCATCGGAAATCCAGCGGCCAGATCAGCGCGAATTTCCGCCACTACCCGGTTCTGTGCATCGGTGAGTGAATAGGGAATTCGCGCCAGTATCCGTTGCTCCACCGCGGAACTGACCTCGATCGGCAGGATGCTTCTGGACTGGCGAATCGCGCGAGTCTTCGCCTGCCGAACCGCATGCAGATACAACTCCATACGAGCCAGTTGAGAACGACACACCTCACACTGCGCCGAACTGGTGGGCCGATGAAATCCGCAGTAGATGCTCAGCAATGTACGATCGGTACCGATGATCGAGGGAAGCGGAGCATCGAACTCCAGAGGTATCTGATCGAGGATCTGCTCGACTGCCCGCCGGATCATTCCCTGCGAAAGCCCATCGGTGGAGGGATACACCCCAACAATCTGCCCGTGACCTCCTGGAATCGGTTCTCTGGTGGCGCAGAGAGACATGCTGGGGTGCGCCACCACCGGGGATCCGAAGCGCCGCAATGCTCCAGTGATCCACCCCTGCCACCTCGAACTGACCGGGGGTCGGTAACGACCCGAGGTGAACCAGTGCAACGTCACCGGCTGATCCGGTTCATCCTCCGGGATCAGCTGTGCTTCCCACCTTCCTCGACCTGAAGCGATCCAGATTGCAGGCTCCTCGATGGTGCCAAAGATGCTTCGCCGAGCACCATCGGGGACATCACGGATCTTGCCATGGATCACAAGATCTTCATGTCTGGAGGGAAAGTGATGCAGCAGATCGCCAACGGTCGTGAGACCAATCCGTTCGAATCGCCGGGCAGTCGCTGGACCGATGCCCTTGAGTTTCAGCAACGGCATCTGTAAGGGTTCACCACCGGAAGCCCCCGCAACTCGTGGAGAGGGGAGCGATTCGGCCGTGGAATCGGGGTCAGGAGTCGCCTCGACCATCGAGCCTCCAGCTCCTCAGCAGCGCAGATCCCGCAGCATCACCTCGACCTGATCACGAAGCGCCGCATCGGTGGAGATCAAACCCTGAATTTTTCGACACGAACTGCTGACGCTCGAATGCGAACGGGAACCCAGTTGCTCGCCGATCTCGACGAGCGAGTAATCGGTCAGAATGCGAGCCAGGTAGGTCGCCACGTTGCGTGCCATCGAGGTGTTACGAGTCCGTGACCGAGACAGGATCTCCTCCGGTGGAAGCCCCCACCGAATTGCGACCCTCTCGACGATGCTCTCGATCGAGATCCTTCTCTTCAGCGTTGCAGCGATCGGTTCCAGAATCGCTCGGGTCTGCTGCAGGCTGACCTGAATCCCCTTCAACTCACACTCCGCCACGACACGCACCAGGGTGCCCAGCAATTCGCGTACGCTGTGACGAACTGCATCTGCGATGTGCTGGATCACATCTTCAGGGACATCGACACCCCCCCGTAGGACTTCCTGTCGCAAGATCGAGACGCGAGTCGGATGATCTGGAGCGTCGACGAGTACGACCAGTCCCGCGGCGAAGCGGTTCTGTAATTGTTGATGCAATTGATCCAGTTTTCGAGGTGGGACATCGCAAGCGAGCAGCACCTGTCCCCCGTGCTGTGCGATGGCATCGACCGTCTCGAGGAGTTCCTGCTGGCTGCTCCGTTTTCCCACGAAAGCCTGGATGTCGTCGATGGCAAGAACCTTCAACTCACGAAAACTGCGCCTGAATTGCTGCAAGTTCTTCTGTCGAAGGGCCCTGACAAACTGATACACGAAGTACTCCGCAGGAACATAGCGCATGCTTCGCTCACCCTGGATGAAGAATTGCCGCGTGATCGCCTGCAGGAGATGAGTCTTGCCAAGGCCGCTGCCTCCATGCAGGAAGAGGGGATTGAAGGAGATTCCAGGCGTCCGAAGCACCTCGAGTGCAGCAGCGTGAGCGACCCTGTTCGCCTGTCCGACGACAAATCGATCGAGGGTGTGATCCTTACGCAGCCCCTTTGGCGACCGCTCGATCGAAGACAGGGCCTCGGTTTCTGAACTCCTCGACGGCCAGATCGGCCCTCTCCGGACCCGCTCGGAATCGACCGGGTGAGCTTCGCTCGGGCGATGCTGGATCAACTCCAGAAGTCCAGATTGCCGGGTGAGGGCATCGGAAGAGGCACCCGTGGCCGTTGAACTGGCAGCGTGAGGAACTGGGATCACCTGCATGCGAACCGATTCCAGCCCGAGTTTCATCGCTTCTCGCTCGAGGATGGATCCGAAACTGTTGCCGATTCTCTCGAGGGTGAACTTGCTCTCGACATGAAGTCGTAGAACTCCGTCCTCCACTTTGTCGGCAGTTATCTGACCGAACCAGCGCGCCATCTGAGCGTCACCGATGATCGAGGAGATGGCTGCTCGTAAATCTATCCAGTGTTGTTCCGCGGTCATGGAAGTGGATTCCTGAGCGCTCAACATTCCCCCCAACCGTAAGCGGCGATCTCGTGCGCCACTCATCTCGATTCCCACGTCGACTTCAGTAATCAACTTCAATCCAATTCTCGATCTGCCATCGCGGCGATGGACCATGAGCGAACCCGGAGGCCTCGCCCAACCGATCGATGAATTGTCCATCGTGTTCCAGGATGAACTCCAGAATTTCCGGACACATAGTTGCATCCAGTAACTTGTGATGCGGACCCGAAGAAGAACCGCACCTGGGCGATCCAACTCCCACCGACCCTTCGGGTCAGTCTTGCATCGAAGTCATCCCCTTGAAAAAGGGGTTGGAGTCAATCTTGGAAAACACTTCTGCCGGAGCGATGGTGATGGCGTCAGAAAACATCATGAGTTCCGTCAGATCACCTCTCCACGGCAGCGACCGACCGTATCAAAGCGACCATGGCCTCGCAAGGGAGGCGCGGAGATGTCGGTGTGAAATAGTTGGTGAACAAGTACTGACAGCAGACTCGGATGTGATTCACAAGACACCTGCAGATCAGCGCAGTTATCGGCCTGACTGCTTGTTATCCCTCGGTTGAATCGCTTGCTGCTCCAACCAGCGGCGGTGCTGCTGTTGCAGGCTTTTTTGATGCTGGAACCATTGCTGCCAGCGGCGAAGTTGCACCGATCTCTTGCGGGCAGATTCCTGATCCTGCCACGAGAAAGGGCCTTTGACACCGCTGATTTTTACCACCAGTTGCCATGACAGTTTACGAACCCATTGATTGTCTGCCTGAAGCCCCTTGAGTGCGACCCCGGCGGCCTTGAAGTGAGGTGTTTTGATCAGGATCCTCAATGCAGAGATCCTCGCCAGATCAAAGGGGGATCTGGCCACGGGCAAGAGATGGGGAATCACTCCAGGTCCAACCTGGCCGAGATACCTTTCTGCACGGGTGCGATTTGTCGATCTCTGGCGCTGTAGTTCATACACCCAGAGTTGCACCTCGGCCTGTCGTTTCGGGCTCAGTTCAGGAATTTCAGGGGGAAGGTCCACCTTCGGAGGGGCCAGGGGTAACGGCAAATCAGGGCGCGTCTGCTTCTGCTTGTCCGGGGCGACCTTCTTGTCGGGTGTTGCCGGGGTCTGGACGGGCGAATCGGTGCGTTTGTGCCCAACGAGGTGGTTCTTCAGCACCGATACGACATCTGACCGGCGAATCTCCATCGTTCCCAGATCGCCAATTCGCAGGACCAACCGCTCCTTATCGTCCACCAGCACCGTGCCATCGATAATGCTGCCATTGGTGAGTTGGACGCTATCCGCCTCCAGCGCGGTGGAGATGAAGAGAAGCAGCAGCCACAGGCTCATCAGACGACCAGGAGATGGGAACCAGTTCATTCGGTCTCTTCTTCCTCTACAGATGCGATCCGTTGTTCGAGTTTCCGCCGGACCTTCTCATCGAGGGGTGGCAAGGGAGGAATCACCGATCCGGCACTGGCCACGGTTCCCGATGACTTGGTTCCGACCGCCGGGCCGAGGCCGATCTGCCACCCTGAGCGCAACAATGCGCACCGGACTGAACGCGCGGAACTGTACGTGGAGAGTATACCACCTTCCGCCATGAGGCTCCGGACGGAGGCCAGGAATGGCACTTTCCAGGGCTCAGGATTGCGTTTTGGCGAGAACGGATCGAGAAACGCCGCATCGAAACCAGCTTCGACGTTGAGGATCTCTCGGGTCGCATCGCCGACCAGAAGAGCCAGATCGACTCCTGACTGACGCCACCTGAGATGGGTCACCAGGCCCCTGAGCATCACCGATAGACGTGCTTCAGGCAGCGCCTCGAGATGCGGAGCCAGGCTCGACAGTGACAGCAGGTCACGCTCCAGCGAGACGATCTCGATGGTGGCACCCGGGGCACCTCGTTGCACCTCGTGTACTGCCCAGGCGAGATTGGTGCCGAGGCCAAACCCGATATCGAGAATCTTCACCCTGCCACGCAGGAGCGCGGTCTCGACGATCCGACAGGGCCAGACATAACGCTGCCTCGCCTCCAGGTGGGCTCCGCTGAGGGAATGGTAGTGCTCCCCGGCACCCTCATGATAGAGGGTCGGAGAGCCGTCCGATGTCAGGACCGGGATTCGTTCCATCCGTAAATCTCCTGCCCACGTACAGCGGTGAGCAGAAGATGCAGAGCCACGTTGGTCGCCATCTCCCGGATGCGCTGTCGATCACCGGTCCAGCGGTAGCAGTGAGAGCGGGTGGCTTCAGATGTGGCCAGCCCCATCCAGACTGTACCCACCGGTTTTTTTTCGGTTCCCCCCGCTGGTCCAGCCAGCCCACTGACCGACAGGGCCAGGTCTGCACCGCTCCTGGCAAGGGCGCCCTCGGCCAGCGCCTCCACCACCTCCTGGCTGACGGCACCGTGGAGTTCGATCAATGCCGGATCCACTCCCAGTTCACGATGCTTCGACCGATTCGAGTAACATACCCACGCTCCAGAAAATACCGCACTCGAACCCGGGACATCTGTGACGCGAGCTGCAATCATGCCACCTGTACACGATTCGGCCATCGTGATCGACTGACCCGACGCCGTCGCATCCGTCACCAGATGGCCCTCGACGCCGATGCCTCCAACACCCAGAAACCGAGCACCAAATCGCTGAGTTGCCGCATCTTCCAGCGACACTCCCACGGGCAACCTCACCTCGATCTGGGAGATTCCCCTGACACAGATATGATGTTGGTCAGGAGCCCCGATCTGACTCACGATCCAGTCGTCGAGCTTCGCTTCGGGGATTCCGATGAACTCGAGTATTTGCCCCTGTTGCTTCAGCCCGGGAAGCGAGTTCGCCCAGGGCAGCAAGTGCTGAGCGAACATCGCATCGAATTCTGCGGGAACGCCTGGCAAGGCAAAGAGCGTCACCCCGGTCGGGAGTTCCAGTTTCAGACCCGGTGCGGTTCCTCGGTCGTTGACCAGCATCTCTGCGCCTCGAGGACGATACGCCTGACGACGGTTACTCTGGGACGGAGTGACCCCTCGCTGTTCGAGATAGTGCTGGATCTGCTGCCAACTGTGCTCGTCGTGCTCCAGCGGCACGCCCGCAGCAGCGGCGATTTCCTGACGGGATCGATCGTCCTCGGTCGGCCCGAGACCTCCGCTGACGATGATGGTGGATACCTCGGTAGGCGGAGATCGCAACACGGCAGACAGCGCCCCCGGAGCGTCAGCAACCGTCATGTGCCAGCAGATCTCAAACCCGAGTGGAGTCAACAGCCTGGCGATGGACCTCCCATGGCGTTCCTGGGTGCGTCCCTCGAGAATTTCATCGCCGACAGCGATCACGCCGATCCTGAACCTGAGCGGCGAATCGTTTTCCGTCCCGGGCGATTCATCAGCGATCACAGCGATTCCTCCTGTCCCCGTTCGAATTCATTCTCGCGGGGCTTGGGCGCAGTCATCTCACAGGCGATGATGCCAAGTTCGTAGAGGATCACCAATGGACCCGCCATCAGCATCTGAGTCACCACATCCGGCGGGGTCAACATGGCACCCAGAAGTACTGCTCCGATGATGGCGTACTTGCGGTACTCTCGAAACGTATTGATCTCCATCAAACCGCTGCGGGTCAGGAAGATCATCACGAGCGGCAACTGGAACACGATCCCCATACCCAGGATGAGCGTGAATACAAGGCTCAGATATTCCTTGAGTGTGAATGTTGCCTGAAGCAACTCCGGATCACCATATCCACCGAGGAAGGATAGCCCGACGGGAATCAACACCGTGTATGCAAAGGTGACTCCCGACCCCATCAGCAGGAATGCGACGGGCAAGAATGGCCGTACAGCCCTTCTCTCCTTGTCGAATAATCCTGCTGCGATGAACTTCCACATCTCGAACGTGACCCATGGAAGAGCCGCGACCAACCCCAGCATCAGGCTCAATTTGAGATAGGAGAAGAAAGCTTCTGAATAGGAGAGTAACGCGAGCGGTTTTGCCCCATGTCGCCAATCGAGCAGGTGAGCAGATGCTTGTTCGATGACCACCGACTGCCTGGCCACCGATTCGAGGATCTCGATCGCCTGAGGGTCTGGCAGCTCCGCTTGAGGATTCTGTTCCTGCTCGACCTCATCTTCACTCGCCGCTTCCTGCGGTGCCTGTTTCCAGCTGCTCCAGCGGTCTGAGAGCAATTCCAGTTCATCGATGCACTGCTCGATCCGGGAACTTCCTCCCCATGGTAGGTCTACAGCACCCAGTCGTAACAGCTCGATGGATGCGAGCCATCGCTCGTGGGTGGAAACCAGCATCCGTGACGTCGAGCGTGAAGGATCCAGCGCAACGAGGCGCTCCTCGATCAACCCGGCCATGTTCTCCAGGATCGGCGAGTTGCCCTGACTCTGACGGAACTGGTCCCACCGTTGCCACCAGTCATCGTCCGCCGCAGTGATCTGGAGCACCCTTCTTGCATCTACATCGCTGACACCGTCGAGTTGCTGGTTCGCCTCGCTGATCTGTTGGTGCAGGTCTGCGATCTCCTGGCGGGCGGTGATCTGGGACATCGCCGTGCGGTGAGGTCCCGTCACCAGTTGCATCAATTGATTCTGGAAGAAGAAAGCGACGATT
>QNYK01000084.1 GCA_003973385.1 Bacillota bacterium
GAATTCTTGACGATATCCGGCCAACCATCGCCATTCACATCTCCGATCTGTCCGGCAGTGGCAAATCCTGACTCGACGAATCCCGCTGGCATCCACGATGTCTGATCGGTGAAGTAACCGTTGCCATCATTGATCAGAAGCCGATCCTCGACCGAGTTGTTGTAGTCGACGAGATAGATGTCATCGACGCCGTTGCCGGTCAGATCGCCGACTGCAACAGCACAGGAGTTCGGATTTGCTCCTGATGACGAGAGCAACTCAGGTAATCGGTCGGGTTGCTCTTCGAGGCCGAGCCAGTTGCCCAAAGCATCGACACCCAGGTTGATGTAGATGCGCGGCTGTTGACCGTTGCTGCCATCGTTGCCGGCATTGGCGACGATCACATCGGGATAGTTGTTGCCATCAAAGTCACCGACCTGCACATCACGGGAGTTGTCAGGAATCATCATTCCCGGGGCCAGGTCGGCCGTTCGGTCGGTCATCACACCACCGACATTGATGAAAAGTACGTTGGTGCGATTTCCGAAGGTGGTGAATGGCAACTTTCGAACGGATACCAGGTCGATATCGCCATCCTGATCGAAATCTGCCGTGGCGAAGTCCTTTTCCTCGACATCGGCGAGGCCCACGCTCGGATCAGCGAGAATGTTGGTGGAACTGACCTTCTGCCATTCGAGCCAGATGGGAGTCTGCCCCCAGGACACTCCACTGAGCAGCCACGACACACCCATCACCGTGACCATCGTCATGAATCTCAAGAAAACCTCCCATTCCGCAACCCCGAGGCACACTGGCCGCTCTCCTACCCTGCAATGTTCAGGGTAAACCTACAACCGCTCGAAGGCTATCGGTGGACGCACCGGAGCCGTTCAACTGACGCCCAGTGGTGCTTCCAGGATGCGCTGGTGTTCGGCACCCGATGGCAACAGCCTGCTCAGCACAAGATCAAGAGTGTCGAACCTCAGCAACGGACCCGCAAACTCTCGATCGAGCTGGAAGCCCGAGCGCGCAGGCGTGAATCGAGCCAGCGTCATATGCGGCAAGAACGGCCGATTCTTGCGACTTCTCGCCAGGCGTTGTGAAAGTCGCCGGTGCAACTCCTCGAGACCACGGCTGGATGGACCCAGTGCTGCCACGGTTCTGGCTGCACCCCGGCCTGGCAATGTACCGATCCCTTCGACCCGCCACTGCAACGGTTCCACAGCAGATGCGGCGCGCAACACCGATTCACTGACCTCGTCGAGATCACTGGCATCCACATCTCCGATGAAGAGCAGCGTCATGTGAATCTGGTGCAGGGGCGTGAGACGATGATCCGGTAGCGATTCGATAGACTCCACGGCTGCGATCAGTTGCTGTGCCGCAGCAGGGTCGGAGTGAAGTGCACAGAAGAGTCGCAACCGACGACCCCGTTTGCGATGCTGACGATCGACCACTCTCCGCGTCAACGGTTCTTCTCCATCAGGGCGCTTCCCGCAGTCTGACCTGGTCGAGTTGTCGCTGTAGTCGCTCGGCCACTTCAGCATGAGTCGTTGCGAGATTGTTCAACTCTCCGGGGTCATCTTCCAGGTGATAGAGCTGGCCGCTGGGGCCATCGGAGGGCTGGATTCGTTTCGGTGCCGTGAAGCCGCCGCTTCCGAGTCCCTCGATCCACTTCCAGGGACCCTGGCGAAACGCAAACATGCCATCGAGGGAGTGGTGCACGATGCTCTCGCGCAATCCATCTGCACCCGCCACGATGGTCGGCAAGAAACTGATCCCATCGGGGGCAGCCCCTGCGGGAACCTCGATTCCTGCAGCCGCGACCAGAGTCGGAAGCAGGTCCGTCAGGCCGATCAGCGTGTCGTTCGATTCGCCTCGGCGAGGCGATCCGATCCGATCGGGCCAGCGCACCAGCAGTGGCACCCTGTGACCTCCCTCGTGAATATCCGCCTTCTGGCCGCGCCAATTTCCGTTGGCTCGATGCTCGAACTGCTGTCGATCAGAAGCGGTCCAGTGAGCGCCATTGTCGCTGGTGAATAGGAGCAAGGTGTCATCGGTCATGCCGGTGCGATCGAGGGCGTCGAGAATCTCCCCCACGACAGCGTCGACATGGGCCACGAACTGACCATAGACCCCTGCCCCCTCGACGGTCTGGAAGCGCTTCGCCGGCATCCACGGAGTGTGGGGCGCAGAGAGTGCGACGTAGAGAAACAGGGGTTCTGCGGGCTGCAACTCGTGATGGCGTTCGATCTCGGCGACGGCTCTGGCAGCGGTGTCGGGCAGCACCTGCTCGTGACGAAACCCGGGAGCGATGGCACCGCCGCGCCAGAAACCCCGTCCTCCCTTGCGCGCCTGAGCACTCCCCTGGATCTTCTCGGTCGGCTGTGCCACTGCCCGGGCATCCTCGAAGTAGAGATAGGGTGCCATGTCGAGGCTCGCCGGAATCCCCCACCAGCGCTCGAATCCGGCGCTGGTCGGTCCGGGGTCCAGAGGCTTCGAGTAATCGGTCGGCCCACTCGACTGGAGTCCAAGATGCCACTTACCAGCCCCCGAAGTTCGGTATCCTGCCGCCGCCAGTATCGATGGCAGCGTCGGGCGCGTGGTTTCGATCAGTGCCGGAGAGCGCCCTCCCAGAACCCCCTGGCGCATGTGCGTTCGCCAGGCGTAGCGTCCCGTCAGCAATCCATAGCGAGTCGGCGTGCAGACCGCCGATGGAGAGTGAGCGTCGGTGAAGCGAAGCCCCTCTGCCGCGATCCGAGCCAGGTTCGGGGTCGGGATCAGCGATCTTTCCGTCGTATCGGCGAGGTCTCCCGAGCCGAGGTCATCGGCGAGGATGACGACGATGTTCGGGGCGCGGACAGCCTGCGGTGGATGCCCCACAAGAGTGCTGCATCCGACGAAGAGCGGCAGCCAGGCCAGCAGCAGATAAATCGCGTTGAAAGCGGATCGACATCGCATCTGAACCTCCTGCACAGCCCGGGGGATCGTATCGGAGAAGTTCGGTGCCGCACACTGCGTCATTTTAGTGCATTACTATGAAGCACCCTCAGTGCGTTATTATGAAGAGCTCCGGGGTGCGCGTGGCGATGTTTCCATAAGAAAACCCCCGAGTGCCGAGGCGCTCGGGGGTCAGGGATGGTTGGAAAACCTGGGAAAAGGGCCGATCAGGCCGCCGGAAGGGCGTCGACCGGGAATCCGCTTTCCCGGGCGTAGTCCTTCAATTCGTCACGCAAACGGCCCCTGGCCCTCGAAATCCGTGAGCGGATCGTGCCCAGCGGCACCGACAGATGAGTGGCGATCTCCTGGTAGCCGAGACCGTCCAGATCACACATCAGCAGCGGCTCACGAAATTCCACGGGAAGGTTACGGATGGCGTTTCTGACCGCATCCCCGACCAGGTCGAGACGCGGCTGATCACCATTCTCGAGCCTCTCCTGCTCTTTTTGCAGCTCCCAGGGGCGATCGTGTGAGATCGGCTGGGCCAGGTCGACGTCCTCGTGCAGAGGTCTGCGTAGACGACGGCGACAGTGGTCGTAGAAGCGATTCTTGCAGATCCTGAACAACCAGGAGCGGCAATCAGTGCCCGGAGTGAAGCGGTCAAATGCCTTCAATGCCCTCAGGAAGGTGTCCTGGACCAGATCCTCCGCACTGGAGAATTCTCCGGCGAGCGACATCGCAAACGCCCGTACCGAGGGCATATGGGGCAAAGCCACCGTCTCGAAGGAGTGGCTTGGCTCTGGATCGTCGCTGAGGGGGAGCTGGGCCTCCCCGGCGAGTCTGAAGTGGTTCATGGCGTCTTTCCCTCTCACAGGACTGGCGACAGGCATCGAAACCAGTGCAGAATCCGTGCCAAACATGGACATCTCATCCCGGGCAGACACAGTGGTGCTGAATCTATAGACTCTGATGTTCATCTACAGAACTCCCCCCCGAGGAAGGAAATCGCTTGTCGCTGCGGGAAAACAACTCGTTCCATGCGCTGACCGGGGCTCAACTGCTCGGCGCCTTCAACGACAATGTGTTCCGACAGTTCATCATGCTGATCGCCATCAAGGTTTCCGTCGACTGGATGCCCGTCGATGGACAATCGATGGCGATGGCGGTCTTCGCGCTGCCTTTCGTGCTGTTCGCTGTTCTCGGCGGTTCTCTGGCAGATCGATTCTCCAAGCGTCAGGTCATCGTCGTGGCCAAGGGCATGGAGGTGGTGGCGATGGCGCTCGGAATGGCTGCCTTCGCTCTGCAGGGGATCAATCCGAACCTGTCGATCATCGCGATGCTCTCGGTGCTGTTCTTGATGGGGACTCAGAGTGCTTTCTTTGGCCCCTCGAAGTACGGCATCCTGCCCGAGATGGTTCTCGAGAAGGACCTGACCCGCGCCAACGGGATCATCAACATGACCACCAATGTGGCGACCATCCTCGGCACCGTGGTCGCAGGCGCCATGTTCATCTTTCTTCACCCCGGTGGCGATCTGGCGACAGGTCACCCCAACTGGTGGAGCGGGTTCTTCTTCATCACCGTGGCGCTGATCGGTTGGGGAATCTCGACCCGGATCGCAAAGGGGCGAGGCTCGGCAGACCCTGATCGCGCTCTCAACTTCAATCCTCTGTCGGGATTCGGCGAGATCAGGTTCTTGTTCAAGGATCGACCTCTCTTCGGCGCCGTCATCGCTACCAGCTGGTTCTATCTGATCGGAGCACTGGCGCTGCTGGTACTCAATGTGTTCGGAGCAGAAGTCCTTGATCTGCCGGACGGAGGCTCGCGCCTGTTCTTCTTCGTCGCCGGCGGCATCGCCCTGGGAAGCCTGCTGGCGAGTCGTCTCTCTGGAGATCACATCGAGATCGGCATAGTTCCTCTTGGCGGGATCCTGATGACGACCGGATTTGCGCTGGCTCCATTCGTGGACGAGACGATGCTGAGCGTAGGAGCAACGCTGGCACTGGCCGGTGTCGGCGGGGGATTATTCCTGGTGCCGCTGGCCTCCTATGTCCAGGACCGCGCCAATGGAACCGAGAAGGGACGGGTGCAAGGAGCTCAGGAACTGCTCACGTTTCTGTTCATCTTCGGATCTGCACTGGTCTTCGAGGTGATCCAGAACGAGAGATTACTCGGACTCGATCCGCAGGGTGCCATTCTGGTTCTGGCAGTGCTTTCACTGGTCGGAACCCTCGGTGTATTCCTTGCAGTCCCCCACATCTCTGTTCGGTTTCCCGCCTGGCTGATCGTCCATCTGCTCTATCGCATCACCGTGATCGGGTCGGAACACATTCCGCGCAGAGGCGGCGCACTGATTGTTGTAAACCATCTCTCTTACGCTGACCCATTCCTGGTCGGCTCTGCAGTACCTCGGTTCATTCACTTCCTGGCGCACCGTCGGTTCAGTGGCAGGTCGCTGATTGGTTTTGCAACTGGATTGATGCGGGCGATTCCCGTCTCCAGCAAGGATGGACCCAGGTCGATTCTCCGTTCACTCGATGAAGCTGCGCAGCGAGCAAAAGATGGGCACCTGGTCTGCATCTTTGCCGAGGGGGGAATCTCTCGCACGGGAAACCTGCTTCCCTTCTCAAAGGGCCTGGAGCGAATCGCTCAAAAAGGGAATGTCCCGATACTTCCCATGTATCTCGACCGAGTCTGGGGGAGCATCTTCTCCTTCCGTGGAAATCGGTTTTTCTTCAAGAGGCCGCTTCGAGTGCCATATCCGATCACCATTGCGATCGGGAAGCCGCTTGCCTCGACCTCGTCAGCGATGGAGGTCAGGCAGGCCGTCCAGGAGTTGAGCGCCATCGCTCTCGATTCCCGTAAGCAGGAGGGGCAAACCCTCGCCACCCGTTTCCTGTCGTCTGCACGGAGAGCTCCTCGACGTATCGCCGCGATCGAACTGGAAAAGTCTGTCACTTACAGGAAATTTCTCATCCTTGTGCTGATCCTGCGTCGAAAACTACGGGCGAAATTTGCCCAGCAGCGGCACATTGGAATATTGCTGCCCGCCGGAATCGGAGGAGCAGCGGCAAACATTGCGGTTACGGTGATGGGGAAGGTCGCCACCAACCTGAACTTCACGGCAGGACCGGACGCGCTCCGTTCTGCCTGCGAGCAGACCGAACTGAAGACCATCATCACTGCGAAGATCTTTCTCAGCAAGATCGATCTAGACCCGGAAGAATTCGCGCCCGGCGTCGAGGTGATCGACCTGCCATCACTGCTGGCTCGAGATGTCACGAAGAAGGACAAGATCCTGTCACTGCTGACCGCACTTCTCCCCTCCTTCATCCTCACCAGACTCGCTGACGTCCCTCACGATCCGGATGATGATGCTTCCGTGATGTTTTCGAGTGGCTCCACGGGAAAACCCAAGGGGATCCGCCTCACTCATCACAACATCCTTTCCAATGTGAGGAGTATTTCGCAGGTTTTCGATGTTGATAGCCAGGATAGGGTTGTCGGTTCGTTACCCTTCTTTCATGTCTTCGGGTTCACCGTCACGTTGTGGTTTCCTCTCGCAAATGCCATCGGAGCGATCTATCACCCGAATCCGATGGATACCGATGCACTCGCCACTCTCATCCGTGAGCACAAGGGAACCATTTTCCTCTCCACTCCAACTTTTTACCGCACCTACCTCAGAAGATTTAAGCCTGAAGATTTTGCAAGTATCCGACTCGCCGGGGCTGGAGCAGAGAAGTTGAAGGCATCGCTCGCCGAGGCATGGGAGGAGAAGTTTGGTTGCGCGCTACTGGAAGGATACGGCTGCACCGAATTGAGCCCAGTGGTTTCAGTAAACCTGCCCGACCTGGACGAAGCCAATATCCACCAAACGACCCGAAAATTCGGCTCGATAGGAATGCCTGTTCCTGGCGTTGTCACCCGGATCGTCGACCCCGATACTCTTGAGGATCTGCCTGTCGGAGAGTCTGGCCTGCTGTTGATCAAGGGGCCAAATGTCATGAAGGGATATCTTGGAAGAGATGATCTCACTGCCGAAGCCTTTGAAGGCGAGTGGTACAAGACCGGTGATATCGCGAAGATGGATAGTGACGGTTTCCTCAGCATCACCGACCGCCTTTCCCGCTTCTCCAAACTTGGCGGTGAGATGGTGCCGCACATCCTGGTCGAGGAACAACTTCAAGAAATCGTCGATGAGCACTTCAAGGGTGATGCTGAGTCGGAAGACCAGTCCCAACTCGCAGTCACCGCGATTCCCGATGAAGCCAAGGGTGAAAAATTGGTCGTACTTCACGGGCCACTACCGGTCGAGCCGGCCCAGATCATCGAAGAACTTCGAGGCAAGAAGGTGCTTCCAAATCTGTGGATTCCCAGAGCAGATGCCTTCATCGAGGTGGATGGGATCCCCACCCTGGGAACCGGCAAGGTGGACCTATGTGCCATCAAGCAGATCGCCCTGGATTCGCTCGCCTGAGTCTGCCGAAGCAAGCCCCGAGACCTCCATCATGGTGTACCGTATTGCCATGTTCGAAGGAGCAATGAAGAGATGAACAACGGCACAGATTCCGATCTCGGAATTCGAGAATTCCAGCGCAAGATTGAAGCGATCTACTACCAGAAGGACTCCTCCAGGGGCGTGGGGGGCTCATTCATGTGGATGGTGGAAGAGGTAGGCGAACTGGCCAGATCCCTCAACACAGGTGAACCCAACTCCGCAGAGGAACGTGCCGAGTTCGCAGATGTATTTGCCTGGCTAGCTAGCCTCGCATCGCTTCGTGGTGTCGACCTCTCGGCTTGTGTGAGAGATAAGTATGGCTCCGGTTGTCCTCGTTGTCAGGGAACACCATGCAGTTGCCAGCACCGCCGCGAGGGGGATCAGTGAAATTTCGCTACTTCGGCGAGCTGGATCGATATCTGTTCCGCGAGTTGCTATTGAACTTCATCTTCAGCATGCTGTTTCTCTGTTTGCTGGTCGGCATTGTGTTTTCAATGAAGGCTGTCGACTCTGGTTATTCACTCAAGATCATCTTTCCATGGCTGCTTGATAGCCTGCTCTACAGCATGTACTTCACCGCCCCCATCTCGATTCTGGTCTCCTGCACTCTGAGTTACGGACGTTTCGTCGCAGATCGAGAGTTCACTGCTGCTGTAGCCAGCGGTATCTCACCGATCAGATTGTTCTTCCCGATGGCATGTCTGGCATTTCCTCTGGCACTGGTCCTGATGCTGACCCAGTCGACGATCCTTCCAGAACTCCAGCATCGAAAAGAAGATATCGGGCGATTCCTCGTCAAGCAGTTAGAAAATCTCGGCAACGGTAAGATGGGGCAACTTCGGCTCGATAATCACGGAGGTATCGTTCACTGGAAAGAAATACGAGACGGCAGAGACCTGACCGATGTGTTCATCCAGAAACAGATGAACATCGGAACCGGGGCAGGTGGAGTCGCCAGTGCCGTGACAACTCCTGCAGGAATTGGCGAGATCCCTGGTACCAAGATCAGGGCCGAGCGTGCGCGTCTTTCCGTCGACGACGTCGAGGACATGATTCGGCTGACACTCAGCAAGGTAGAGGTCAGCTTTCCAGTCAGTGAGGTCGATTCGGGCAAGCGAGATTTTCTCGACTGGCGCCATGAAAAGATTCGCCTGGATCGGTTCAACATCGATTTCCCGATCAATACCGAGGCACGGCGACTGAACGATATGCCTACCGCCCAGCTCCAGAAGCGATTGGATGAATATCGGGATAAAATCAACATTCTTCGCGTGGAGATCGAGAATACGGAAGATCCTGCCATCATCGACGGTGCGCGGCAAACCATGAGGCTGGCCCAGAAAAACATCCGAAAGGGAGAAACCGAGATCTGGCGGCGCAGGGCGATGGCACTGGCAGTGGTCACCTTTTCGCTGCTCGGATTTCCCATCTCCCTGACCTTGAGAACCTCACAGAAATTGCTTCCATTCTTTTTTGGAATGCTGACCGTGATGGTTTTCTTCTTTCCGCTCACCTACGGCGGAATACAGTTCACCAGAGCTACGGGTGCTCCTGCCTGGGCAACAGTGATGTCGGGCAACTACGTCTTGCTGCTCATCTCTTTTGTTCTGATCTACAGGGTGAGGACACGCGGATGATGAACGCAATTCACAGATTTCTTGAGCGCCTTCCTATCCGCACCTTCGATCGCTACATCATGCGTCAGTTCATGATCTCGTGGGGGATCTGCGCCTTCGCTGTATTTGGTCTTTTCAGCGTGATCGATGGCGTTTCACGACTCGACCGCTTCCTCAGGCAAGACGCCCCCCTACCGCTGGTCGCACTCAAGTACTTTGCCGGCATGGTTCCCATCTACTTCACCCAGTACCTTGGACCGATATTGACGCTTCTTGCAGCGATGTTCACCACGACCAACCTCAACAAGGGGTGCGAACTCGTGCCGTTACGGGCAGCGGGATTACCGCTTTCTCGTATCCTTGCATCGTTGTTCCTCCTCGCGTTCTTCATGGCTTCCTTGATGATTGCGGTCCAGGAATTTGTCGTACCAAATTTGAAGGATCAGATCCGTCTCGCTGATTCATACGGCCGTGCGCTCGATAGCATCCAGCCGGATATCGTCAACGACAGCAGGAACAACCTGATCGATGTTGCCAGCTATTTGCCCCATGAAAAACGCGGCCAACATGTCGAGATCACCACCAAACACGCCGGGCAGGCCTCCTCGAAGTCCATCATCCGTGCGCGTGAGATCCTCTGGAAAGATCCGGAGGAGGGAGAGCCGTTCTGGCTCCTTCGCGATGGAAAGGTGGAGCAGTTCGACCTCTCGGGGATGAAGATTCCGGTCCCCGGTCCCGACGGGAGTTTGCAACTGGTTCAGAAATTTTCCCAGATGAAGCTGGAAACCGACATGAGGCCTGTTGACCTCGAATCGAGCGACAGGGAGATCGAATATCTCTCCTTCAGGGAACTCCGCAATCAGTACAAACGCCGCCCCCATCTCAAGCACCTTGAAGTCAAACTTCATCGACGATTCGCATTCCCGTTGTCAAATTTCATCCTCTTGATGCTTGGACTCCCCTTCGTGCTCCGAAAAGAATCGCGATCGACACTGCTCGGCATCTCGATCGCCATGGCGCTGGGGACCATCTATCTGATTGTCACCGAAGTATGTACCAATCTGGGGACCAGAGGTGCACTCAACCCGATGCTCGCAGCCTGGTTACCGGTGCTCTTCTTCGGAGCACTCGGCATCACCTTGTTTGATGGCATCGAAGATTAGGCACCAACGAAAATGAGGCACCAGGGGATTTCTTGCGTCACGGTATCTCCGATCCCCGTGCCTTCGAATCGCAGTCAAGTCGTCAACTGGCGGAGTTTATCGACTGCTCTCTGGTGACGCTTTCTCACCAGCTCTGGACTGATCGACAGCAGATGGGCAATCTCATCACTCTTGAGTCCATCCAGCCGTAACCACACGACTCTGGCTTGGTCATCTGTCAAGCGTGAGATCAGCGAATGTAGCCACTGCACATCTTCTCGTTCGATAACAAGACACTCCCCCTGGTCATCATCGAGATCGATCGGAATCGTCATCAATCCACCCGGTACATTTGACTCTCCCTCGAATCGTCCTTCCGCGCGAGCGGAGTCGACCACCTGCCACCTTGCATGCTGTAGCATCAATGCTTCGAAATCGCGATAGCCAGAATCGGGTGCGAGGGAGTGGATCGCCTTGATTCCACGGATGAAAATCTCCTGGCAAATATCGTCCAGATCCGTGTGACGCTGCAATCGGAACCCCATCTTGGGGATGAGGAATTGCTGTATCCTGGGCAATGCTGCTTCGAACAGATCCGACCGGGCCTTGGCATCGCCGGCACGGGCCAGTGATACCAGATCGTCCCTTTGATCCTTCAACGGTTTGCTCGGGGAATCGCTCACATCAACTCCCTGTGCAGGCTGGGGGTGAAACAGGTAGGTCGTTTTTCACTCTATCACTCCACCCTCCAGAAACAACCATAACTTGCTTCATCTAAAGGGTTTATAGCAGTGCTCTGCAACCCTCCTACACTCAACCCTGGCCGCCGCTGGACATTCCACGCTGTTTATCGTGAGAAACCTGTCACGGCGACGATCCGGGAGCCGCTCTAGATGGTAACAGGAGGGTTAATTCTCGATGAGGTGCGCTTCCACCACTGGAACCCAGTTCTGGTCGGAAAATCTCGATTACCGGTCGGGCATCCTCGCCTGCTTCGATTCCACCCGAGAATCAGTGGAAGTCATCTCACTGGGGCAGACACCGCTGCGAGTCGTGAACTGGAGAGGGATATCAGATCCCGTCAGCAGCATCGGCCTCGAATGTCCTTCCAGCAACGCTGAACTTCCTTCGTTGAAGGTAGCCCTCTGCCAGACAGACCCGGCAGGTGATCCGATGATCTCCATCCTCGATCCGCGAAGATGCGATCCGCTACGGCTCCCGAATCCTCCTTCGAGCGATGTGACATTTGGAAAATCCCTCCACTTCAGCCACGGTCGACTATTCGTGGGTGAGCCTGCTGGAACAACCGATCTGCAGTACACGGGCAAGGTCTGGGTGCTCGATCAGGAGACCGGACAGATCATGTCGGTTCTCTCCGGAGATCCGGGAGGACCCTTCGACATGTTCGGAAACTGCATCGATGGTGCCGCCGATCACATTGCGATCGGTGCCCCGCTGCAGGATTTGCCACACGCCGATTGTGGTGCCGTCCACATCTTCAGGAGGGCCGGTTCGGAATTCCTGCATGTCGATTGCTTGAAGTCCAAGTTTCCAGAACCAAACGGTTGGTTTGGATCATCATTAATCTTTGTTGGAAAGTCCACGTTGCTCATCGGGTCTCCCGGCTCATCCGATTCTGGCTGGATAGAGGTTTTCAGGTACGACGGCTCCTTCTGGAATTACAGCAGCAGGATCATCGCACCATCCACTTCCATCCGACGCTTTGGTTTCTCCCTGGCACTGGTCGGTAGGGATTTGCTGGTCGGTGAAAAGTCGAATGGGCCGAAGTGGATTCACTACGGTGGTGGAGAAGAAGTGAAGGAAAGATGGACTGCAGGAATGGGCCAGATCCCCGATTACCTGCTGCCAAGGATCGGTTCCATCACTAATCCGAACATCTTTTGTCGCAGCGCCTGCGACAAGGCTGACATGGAGTTACCAGAAAAGACCACGAGCAACTCAAAGTCAGACGGAACCTCATCTGCTGTACCAGAAGTTTGAAAAGTAATCGAGTGAGAAAATTGAGGCCCAGGGGTTTGCTATTGGCCGTTCAGCAGCTCCTGGGTTCTCTTTATTCTGGATCCGAAAAACCCTGAGCCCTCAGGTCAGCAACCCAACCGAACTGCATCTAGCAGACCTTCATCTTGCAGAATTATCCGATGGCGGCGTCCAGATCCTCTTTGAGGTCTTCCAGATCTTCAATGCCGACTGAGAGGCGAATCAATGCATCGCTGAGTCCTGCCTTGTGGCGAACCTCTGCAGGAACCGCGCCATGGGTCATCGAAATCGGGTGTTCGATCAGGCTCTCCACACCACCGAGACTCTCTGCGAGTTTAAATATCTTGGTTCTGGAGACCATCTCTCGAGCATGCGATTCAGATTCGTCGACCAGTACAAAAGACACCATTCCCCCGGGCGCAGACATCTGTCTGCAAGCGATCTCGTATCCTGGATGAGACTCTAGCCCCGGGTAGTAGACCGTGGAGATCCTCGGGTCGTCTTGTAACCACTGCGCAATCTGTTCGGCATTCTTGCAATGCCGCTCCATTCTGACATCAAGAGTCTTGGTTCCGCGCAAGGTGAGGAAGCAATCGAGCGGACCGGGAATCGCTCCAGCTGCATTCTGGATGAAGGCAAGTCGATCACGAAGATCATCATCTGAAGTGATCAGTGCACCCCCCACCACATCGGAATGACCGCCCAAATACTTTGTCGTCGAGTGGAGAACGATGTCTGCACCCATCGACATCGGCTGTTGTAGGCAAGGGGTTGCGAAGGTGTTATCGACCACCAACAGAGTCGATTTTTCACGACAGATTCTGGAGATCTCGGCAATATCGGTGATCTTCAACAGCGGGTTGGTGGGTGTTTCGATCCAGACCATCTTGGTGGTCTCGCCGATCGCATCGACAACCCTCTGTGGATCGGTCGCATCGACAAAATCGAACTGCATTCCAAACTGCTGGAAGATCTGCGTGAAGAGTCGATGGGTTCCTCCATAAAGGTCATCGCCAGCAACCACATGATCACCCGATTTGAACAGCTTGAGCACTGCATCCGTCGCAGCGAGCCCACTTGCGAAGCAGAGTCCATGCCTGGCATCTTCCAGAGATGCGAGGTTCTGTTCCAGGGCCGTTCTTGTCGGGTTGCCGGTGCGGGAGTATTCGTATCCAAGATGGATTCCTGGATTCTGCTGCACATATGTGGAGGTCAGGTATACCGGGGTTATGATCGCCCCCGTGGTCGGATCCGGAGTCTGGCCGGCATGAATGGCTCTTGTCGAGAACTTCACCTCAGGACCTTCTTCCGCTGACGGAGTGAATCATGTCGTAATTGGTGATGATCCGCAGTCCATCGCTGGTATTGACGAGGACTGCGTTGGACGGCCTGCGAGCCAGCAGTTTGAACACATCGTCGGAAGAAGCCCCTTCTTCCACCATCGGAAACGCCTCCTCCATGACTTCACTGATCTTTCGCTCCAACTCGCAATTTCCCTTGAGGATTTTCTCGATGACGAGACCCTCACGAATACTGCCAACAGGTTCGCCATCTTCCAGGATCGGAATCTGACTCACTTCTTCACTCTGCATCAATTCGACGGCAGATCGGATCTCATCAGCTGGCTGCAACGAGAATAGTTTTTGATTCCTGGTGCCTCTACGGTCCAGGATCTCGCCCGCGGTGAGACTGAGGCCACTTTCCACGAGGCCGTTGCGACGCAGCCAGTCCTCGTCAAAGACCTTGCTGAGATAGCGTTCCCCTGTATCCGGGATGATCACGACCATCAGGTCGCCCTCTTTCATCTGCTTCGCCGCCTCGAGTGCTGCGCAGACAGCTGTACCCGCGGAGGAACCGCTCAGAATCCCCTCTTCACGAGCCAATCGCTGCGCCATGGCGTAGGCGTCCACATCACTGATCTGGATCACCTGATCGATGAGTGATAGATCGATGGTGGATGGAATCATGTCCTCGCCGATTCCTTCAGTCTTGTAGGAATTCGCCTCTCCCAGCACACCGGTCTCGAAGTACTCCTTGTAGAGCGACCCCACCGGATCGCCCCCGATCACTTTTACATCGGGATTCTTCTCCTTGAGGAACCTGGCGACCCCGCTGATGGTTCCGCCGGTTCCCATTCCTGCCACCAGGTGGGTCACGGTTCCATCGGTGTCATCCCAGATCTCTGGACCGGTGCTGGTGTAGTGTGCGTGGGGATTCCATTCGTTCTCGTACTGATTCGGCGAGAAGCAGTTTTCTCGCTCTTGGGTGACGCGCTTTGCAACCGAGTAGTAAGAGCGAGGATCTTCCGGTTCCACCGCAGTCGGACACATGATCACCTCAGCCCCGAATGCACGAAGCAACTTTGATTTTTCTTCTGCGACCTTGTCGGGCATGGTGAAGACGGCCTTGTATCCTCGGATACAGGCGATCAATGCCAACCCGAGACCCGTATTTCCAGATGTACATTCGACGATGGTGCCGCCAGGCTTGAGCGATCCATCGCGTTCTGCTGCATCGATCATGTGGATCGCGATGCGGTCCTTGACGCTTCCCCCTGGATTGAAAGCCTCGAGTTTTGCGGCGATGGTTCCGGAGATGCCCCTCGAGATCTGGCGAAAACGCACCAGGGGAGTCTTCCCCACGGTTTCCAGGATGTGATCGTAGATTTTCATTTCATCACCCAGTTCACCGAATTTCGTTCGTGGTACCACCACTGGTACCGAAACTACTGCAGATCCCTGCCGAAGCCGTGCCTTCCCGGCGGGACCGGTGTCAGCACCTTGCCAAGATCATAAGGGTGCAGGGTGCAGGAAACACCGCGTCTGGACGATTTCCTCGCCACTGCGTCGCCATATTTCCTCCCCGCCCCTCTTGGCCGCCCGCTCCCGATCCACTAGGCTTCGCCCTCTGGACCCTGTCTTGTGGCAGCATCCCGCACCGGATCGGTGAATTCATGATGGGCGCTAATACCACCATACGAGAGGCTGATCCCGGGCTCCTCGCCGAGAGGTTGCGGCAGGATCTGTGTTCCCATCTGCAACCTGGGGAATTGATCTGCATCCCGACCGGCAGATCTCCGGAACGGTTTTATACTGCTCTTGCCGAGGATCAGACATCCATCGATCTGTGGCGGCAGTTGCGCTTTCTTCAACTCGACGAGTACATCGCTCCTCCTGCAGGAACCATCAGTTTTCGTGAAACCCTCCAGCAGAAAGTCTACGATCCGCTCGGAGTGCCCACGGAACAGATCCATACCATCGACTCGACGGCTAATCCTGCACAGGAGGTCGAGAGACTCGAACTGCTCGTTGCCAGACTCGGCCCCCCTCGAACCGCCATCCTCGGACTCGGAAGCAATGGCCACATCGCATTCAATGAGCCTTGCGATCATCCATTGCCGGGTTACCACGCGGTGAGTCTGAGTCAGGAAACCCTGAATGACAACTTTTCCGACGCGGTGCCAGACCAGCTCCAGGCGATCACCATCGGACTCGATCTTCTGAAGGCATCGAGACGAATTTATCTTCTGGTTCCTCAGGCTACAAAATCGCAAATCCTCGATCGTTGCTTACAAGGTCCCTACGACCCTCAGATTCCTGGCACCTGCCTGCACGATCATCCTGATCTGCACATCTATCGCAGTTGAGGGGTTCCGGTCGCCTCCGTCGAGGCTACCATCCGGGCTGAACCTGCGAGGAGGCGACGATGTGGATGGCTCTTCTGTTGGCGCTGGGGTGGCTTTCTATTCCTGCCCTGCCCGGCTCCGATGTGGTGGATCCGGTCGGAGGTGAAAGAGCCCGTGGCGTTCTCACCTTCCGGGTCGAATCCAGCGATGGAAATACTGTTCCCGCTCGCCTCACCTTTCGTGAACCAGACGGATCCACCCCCTCTCTTTTCATGAACCGGGCCGCAAATCCGTCAGATCTCGCCATCCGGGCCGATGTGATCTGCACACTCTCTGGCGCTGGCAGCATCACCGTTCCAACCGGCACCTGGAAGGTCTATGCCAGCCGTGGTCCCGAATGGAGCATCGATCAACAAACCATCACCATAGAAACGGACCAGACTCTCGAGATCACCCTGTCACTGGAACACCAGGTCGACACCCGGGGCTGGGCTGCGGCTGATTACCACCTCCACACACTGACCCACTCCGGGCACGGCGACAGCAACATGCCAGAGCGGATCATCAGCATCGCCAGCGAAGCACTCGAGGTGGGTGTCGCCACCGATCACAACGTTCACACCGACTACTCCGACATCATCTCTGAACTGGGAGCTGGCGATGAATTTCAGGGGATCGTCGGTAACGAGATTTCAGTGCCGCTGGGCCACTTCAATGCGTTCCCGCTGGAACCGTGGGCCAATGTCATCGATCGAAACTCCGCTGACGGCCCGGCACTCTTCAGGGCAATTCGCGCCGCAGGAGATGCATCTGGAAATATCCCCGTGGTGCAGGTCAACCATCCTCGCTGGGACGGCATCGATTACTTCCGCGTCGCAGGACTCGACCCCATCACTGGAGGGTCGGTAGCCAGAAACTGGTCGGTCGATTTCGATAGCGTCGAGATCTTCAATGAAAACGCCGGCTGGGGTTACAGAGATGCCGACAATACCGAGCACATGGTCGGTTCCAGTCGCCACTGGGTGCTGCAGGACTGGCATAACCTGCTCAACCACGGTGCCAGGGTCACCGGCGTCGGCAACTCTGATAGTCACACCGTCTCTTCCAACCTGGCTGGCTGGCCACGGAACTACTTTCCCTCATCGAGCGACCTTCCCGCCGAAATTTCGGTGAAGGAGGTGTGCGATACCGTGAAGGCGGGCCAGATCGTCACCACCTTTGGTCCCTTCGTTACATTCTCGGTCAATGACGCTTCGATGGGCGAAATCGTGACTGCGCGCAAAGCTGCAGTGCGCCTCAAGACGAAGGTGCAGGCAGCGGACTGGATCGATGTGGATCGAGTGCTGGTGATCGTCGACGGCGATATCGTCGAGACGATTCCCGTTCCCGACACGCGTGACATTGTTCGCCTTCTCGACGAACGAATGATCCCCGTACGCACCGATGGCTGGATCTCGCTGCGAGTCGAGGGCGATGACAGCCTCGACCCCATCGTTCCCGGATCCAAACGGCCCGTTTTACCGATCGCCATCACCAATCCTGTCTATGTCGACGCCGATGGAGACGGGAAATACACGCCTCCTGTGGAAGTGGCGCGGCTGTGGATAGAGCAACATGGAGACAACGAGTCGATGCTGTATGCCGAGTGGCAAGCCCGCCAGCCGAACCAGCGCGCCTCGATGCTCCACGCCTGCAATGTGGACTCCGCATCCACTCGAACCCTGGCGCGATGGGGCATCACCGATCCCTCTCGACTGGTCAGGCTCTGTGCCTGCCGTCTCATCGAGAGAATCGGCTGCGGTGACGATCCGGCGCTGAAGCAGCCCATCATCGAGCTCGCCACTGCAGAAGGTTCCGATCCCTGGCTTCGAGTCGTGGCCCTCCGCGCTCTGGCCGCCGATGTGGCGGGCGATATCCTGACCACTCTGCTGCGGAAATCGGGCAAGCAGAGCTTTTCTCCTCATGCATCCGAGATCACACATCTTCTGCCGGGACAATGGGTGATGAAGTGGCGTGCCACCGATCCGTTGCCGTTCAGCGGCGAGGCTGGATTGCGCAAGGTTCTGGCGATGCCCGGGTCAGAGCGCCCCTTCAGGCGAGGCGTACTGGCAGCGGAATCCGGCATCGTCGATCTCAAGAAGTATGGCGCCGCTCATGGCCGCAGCGAGAAGTGCACCGTTGTTCTCGATTGCGTTCTCTACAGCCCTGACGATCGGATGGTGACCATCGCCGCAGGATCCGATGACGGCTGCATCCTCATGGTTGGAAATCAGCTGTTGATCGAGGACTTCGCCCAGCAGGGGGTCGATCCGATGCGACATCTTGTACAAGCTTCGCTGCAACGCGGCTCGAACTCGCTGGTGATGCTGATCGAGAATGGCGGCGGCGGATACGGCGCAGCCGTGAGAATCCTCGATGACGAGGTGAGGATCGCGCAGGCGGGAGCGTCGCAGTCCAGAAGGTCGACTGGCGATCCGCTGCAACGCATCACATCCGACATGGCGGGAATCGAGGCAGCTGCCCAGTTGTTCTTCCTCGACGAGGGACGCTGGCCGAAGAATCTCGACGAATTGACCGAGGACAAAGGACTGGTGCTTCCAGTGGTCGACCCCTGGGGCAACCACTACCGATTACACAGCAGTACCACACGCTTCACCGTGCTGTGCCTCGGCGCCGATGGCTCCGAGGGTGGAGACGGCATCAACGCCGACATCATCTCGGAGAAATGAACCGCACCCGGGGAGAACAGTCATGATGTTCTCACTACTGATCGTGCTTGCAATGGCCCTGGTCGGGCTCGTGGCCGGTCCCGTGATCGGGATGCTCATCGTCGAGTTGCACACGCGGATCCGAACTCGTATGGAGCCGCGGAGGACGGGTTCGTCGGTTTCCTCTACGGGCTGTACCCCAGTGGGTTTCGTGCTGGGCGTGATGCTGGCGCTGGTTGTCTCGAAGAAGAACACCGAACACACCGAATAGTGGTGCACCCCACCGGGCGACGGATGGGGACTATTCGTCCAGTTTCTCCTGTTTCTGCTGGCGGATCTCGCGGCGATCACCATTGCGGCGTGTCCAACCCTGCTTGTCGAGGTACTCCAGCAACGGGATCGCAAATTTGCGTGTCGTTCCCAGTGCATCCTTGGCCTGGGAGGCGGAGAACGCTCCTTCTCTCTCGAACAACTGTACCAGTTTTTTCACTGCGCCCGGTATCGCCTCTTTCGACAGTGCCACATCGGTGGCGATCCGGATCACCTCGCCTCGATCGATGAGGAATGACTGCAACTTCTCGATCAGCGAAATCTCTACCCCGATAGTACTCGCCAGATCTTCTGCTCTTGCCGGATCGAATAGGTGCTGCTGATAGTGCTCGCGCAGGGAGGTGAGTGCGGCCTGCTCGACGTCAGAGAACTCCGGCTCTCTGCCTGGCTGGAGAATTCGTCCGCCTCGGATCTTCTCGACCTTTCCCCCGGCAACCAGATCCTCGATCACCTTGTCGAGAAAGGCATCCACCAGCCGCGTTCGATCGCGGATCTCCAGCACCTTGACCGAGATCCTGTAGGGATCTTCTCGGTAGGCATGATCGAGGGCGTCGAGCACTCTTTCTGCTCCTCGTTCAAGCCCCTCCCTCAGGGCCCACTTCCCATCCGAGGTTGGTTCGATGACACCGGACTGTTGAAGACTGTCCAGGCAGTTCGCAACATCTTCAGTGGTCATCGCCGCTCGACGCGCCAGATCGGCCTGCTCGTGGATCACCAGTTCTTCTTCCTGCATGACACTGGTGATGAACGCTTCCGGTGTACCCAGAGCTTCCATCTTTCGCCGCATCGACTCGACAACGAATTCCTTGCCCGCCTTGAGCCTCCAGCGCGATCTATCGAGCACTTCTCCACCGCCGAGAGTCACCATCGGGGATGTCTGTCTCAACACGAAGCGATCTCCCGGAGCCACGACCACCGGCTGATCGAGCCGGATCTGGGCCAGAGCCTCACCTCCAGCCTCCACCGTCTGGCAGTCGATGAGGTAAAGGCGGCCGATAGCTTCCATCGTTCCCTGCAGGAAACGAACCGGCATCCTGTGCACCATCGGTTTGGCCAGCCCGTCGAGAGCCCTCAGACTCACCTCCACCATCTCGGTGGCACGGAAAAAGCCCGGGGTAGCTGCAATCATGCCCCGGTGTAGAT
>QNYK01000032.1 GCA_003973385.1 Bacillota bacterium
GAGCCTGCGGCGGTGCCGTAGAAGAGGATGGCGATGGGGAGCTTGGCCTTCTTGATGCCGAGATCGACGAGGGCGAAGCGGAATCTGTGGGCCCAGTGAAAGAGCGGTAGTGAGATCATCGCCAGCAGTAATAGCCGGGCGATGAAGTGATCCATGACATTCCTCAGCTGTTCTGCCTCGATCTTTCCTGCCGGCACCATGTAGGCGGTGATCAGGATGGCAGCCGGAATCAGGAACGCGGCGACCATGCCGCCGGCGGAAAACAGCGACCAGAAGGCGGGTTCATTGGACCTAGCCATCGGTGCCTCCGCTCATGGCGAAGTAGATCAGTCCGGCCGATACCGCCAGCCAACCGGCGTAGTGGGCGCCGGCGATGAGGAAACCGGGCAGTTTGTCCTCGCCGCGCCAGATCACCAGCACCTTCGGCGTCAGGTTGAACCAGGTGACGCTGTGGTAGATCGCCATCGGTAAGGCGATCCACTGCAAGGCGATGGCGAGCGGACTCGCCAGCAAATCGGCGAACGCTTCTGGCTTGTCGAGACGCGCGGCCAGCATCAGCAAGAACATCGCGTAACCGCCGACGAACAGGCACGTCATCTCGCGGATCATGTAGCGCAGGTATGCGGGCTTTTTCAGCCACCAATTGGCGGGCATCTTGCGGATGAGCTGCCGTTCCGTCGTGGTGGTATTGCCCGTGCGATTTGTCACTGATCGCCACCGCTCTTCTTCTTGCCCTTCGGCATCAGCAAACCCTTGAACCAGTCATTGGTCGCCGTGACCTTGGCCATCTGGATGGCTCCGGCTGGATCGACATTTTTCGGGCACACCTCGGAACATTCGCCAACGAAGGTGCATTCCCAGATACCCTCATTGCTGAAGAGCACATCAGCACGCTCATCGGCACCGCCGTCGCGCGAATCGAGGTTGTAGCGCTGGCCGAGCGCGATCGCTGCCGGGCCGAGGAAATCGGGGTGCTGGCCGAAGACGGGGCAGGCGGAGTAGCACAGCATGCAGTTGATGCACATCGTGTACTGCTTGTACTTGGCCAACTGGGCCGGCGTTTGCAGGTACTCGCCTTCATCGACCGACTTCTCCTCGGCAGGGATCAACCATGTCTTCACCTCGCCGAGCTTGTCGATGAACTGGTCCATGTTGATGATCAGGTCGCGGATCACCGGGAAGTAATTGAGCGGTTCGACCTTGATCTGGTTCGGGTAGTAATCGCGCAAGAACGCCGAGCAGGTCAACTTCGGTTCGCCGTTGACCATCATGCCGCAACTACCGCAGACACCCATCCGGCATGACCAGCGGTAGGAGAGGGTGCCGTCGATCTCGTCCTTGATGTAGTTGAGCGCATCGAGCACGACCCAGTCGTCGCGGTAGGGCACCTCGTAGGTCTGGAAGTTCGGAAGCTCTCCCTCGTCGGGAAGAAAGCGGAACACTTCCAGCTTCATCGTCTCGGTGGCGGTCTGCGATTCACTTGCTGCCATAGACACGGTCTCCTGGGGGCCAGCGGGTGATCGACACATCGCTGTATTCGATGCGAGGATTGCCGTCGGTCTGGTAGGCCAATGAGTGCTTGAGGAACTGTTCATCATCGCGCTCGGCATGGTCGGAGCGCTGGTGCGAGCCGCGAGACTCGCGCCGCTGCAGTGCGCTGTGGGTGACTGCTTCTGCAACATCGAGCAGGCTGCCCAGTTCGAGTACTGCGATCAGTTCGGTGTTGAAGGTCAGGCTGTGGTCTGCCAGTTCGACCGACTTGTAGCGTTCCTTCAACTCCCTGACCTGATCGCAGGCGGTCTGTAGCGACTCCTCTGTCCGGTAGATGCCCGCGCCCTGCTCCAGCGCACGATTGAGATCGACGCGGATGCTGGCGATCGTCTCGGTACCCTTGCCGGGCTGGAAGAACTGCTCGCGGATGCGGGTCTGTTCCTGGGTGGCCTGGGCAGTGATCGCCTGTTTGTTGATGGTCGAGTTCTGTTCGGCGAAACGAACCGCCGAGCGAGCCGCACGGGCACCGAACACCAGCAACTCCGTCAGTGAATTGGAACCGAGTCGGTTGGCGCCGTTGATGCTGACACAGGCACACTCGCCGGCAGCGAACAATCCCGGCAGCGATGTGGCGGCTTGCAGATCGGTGTCGATACCACCCATCATGTAGTGGATCACCGGCCGCACCGGGATCAACTCATGAACCGGATCGATGCCGACGTAGTTCTGGCACAGCTCCCTGACGAAGGGCAGCTTCTTGTTGATCTTCTTCTCACCGATGTGGCGCAGATCGAGATGGACATAGTCGCCATATTCGCCCTGCAGGGTGTTTCCCTTCTGACGTTCCAGTTCGAAAGCCTGCGACAGACGGTCGCGTGGTCCCAGTTCCATCGTCCGCTTGACCGGATGACGCTCGTCGTTGACATCGACAGCCTCGCCGAGGTCGTAGTTGGCGAGGTAACGCTCGCCGTTCTTGTTGAGCAGGACGCCGCCCTCGCCGCGCGATGCCTCGGTGATGAGGATGCCGGTGCCGGGCAGGCCGGTCGGGTGATACTGGACAAACTCCATATCCTTGAGCGCGACCCCGGCGCGGTAGGCCAGTGCCATACCATCGCCGGTCTTGACCGCGGCGTTGGTGGTGAAGGGGAAGATGCGCCCGGCACCGCCGGTGGTCATGATCACGCCCTTGCCGCCGATCGCTCGCACCTGGCCGGTGCCCAGTTCGACCGCGGCCACCCCCTGACAGCGTCCATCTTCGATCAGTAATTTGGTGGCGAACCACTCGTCGTAGCGGGTCACGTTGTCGTACTGGATGGCGGTCTGGAACAACGAGTGCAGCATGTGGAAGCCGGTCTTGTCGGAGGCGTACCAGGTGCGCTCGATCTTCATGCCGCCGAAGGGTCGCACGGCAACAGTGCCGTCGGGATTACGACTCCACGGGCAGCCCCAGTGCTCCAGTTGCAGCAACTCGCGCGGGGCTTCCTCGACGAAGGTCTCGACCGCGTCCTGGTCGGCGAGCCAGTCAGCGCCACTGATGGTGTCGTAGCAGTGATGGTCGTGGCTGTCGCTGGACTGGATCACTGCAGCGGCTCCGCCCTCGGCAGAGACGGTATGAGAGCGCATCGGATAGATCTTCGAGATGACACCGACGGTCAGGTCGGGATTTTCCTCGCCGATGGCGATCGCAGCTCGCAGGCCGGCACCGCCTCCCCCGACGATGAGAATGTCGTGACTGAGGCAGGTACTGTCGGATGAGCCCATCGGGAATTCCTCCAAAAAAGTCTCGTCAGGTGGAGGGGAACTCTAACCCAATCGATGGTGGATTTCACCCGATCCGTGGCAGTGTGTTTCGAGGAAACCCTTCCCTCCGGCTGGATTCCGTTCAAGGATGTCGAGGTCGTCAACAGCGGGAGGCAAGGCATTGTCGGGAAACACTCCAGATCTCGATCTCGGCTCCTCCCGGCCCCATCCCAGCGATCCCGAGCAGATTCGGCGCCAGTCCTTCGAGTCTCTGGGGATCACCACCCCCGACAGGGCGATGTGGAATCTGAGGAATGTGCTCAGGGAGATCGGCGAGGATCAGGAGCAGAGGATCTTCGACGCTCTCAAGAGCGCGTCCGATGCGGATGCTTCTCTGGGCGGACTCGAGAGATTGCTGTGTGGATCGCTCGGTTTTCCGCGGCAGGTTCTCGATCCTGGCCGCCTCGAGAGGTTGATAAAAATCCTCGGTTCGGGCGAACCGATGGCGGAGCTGGCGAAGGGGCATCTGCTGGATGTGACCTCTCCAGGATTCACCGATGATCCCGATGAGATTCCGCACGCGCCCGCCATCGGGGGTGCCGATGAGACCTCCCGGGCCAGAGCGCTGAACCGATGGCACCGTCGAGAACAACTCCGCATCGTCTGCTGCGAACTGGAAGGTGTATTCGATGTCGAGCAGACCGGGTTTGCGCTCAGCGATCTGGCAGACCACACCATCCGTTGTGCGCTCGATGTGCTGGGCGGCAATGATCTACCGATGGCAGTGGTGGCGCTCGGTAAGTGGGGTGGACGCGAACTGAACTTCTCGAGCGATATCGATCTGTACTTCATTCGCGATGACAAGACACCGGCGGGTCCCTGCGAGGCGGTAGTACGCGGCGTCTTGCGACTGCTAACAGGTTACGCCGGATCGATCCCGCTCTATCGCACCGACCTGAGATTGAGACCTGGCGGGATCACCGGACCGCTGGTGCCGACCGTCAGCCAGGCGAGAGCAGAGTTCCACGCCGTGGCGGGCACCTGGGAGAGAATCGTGCACATCCGCAGCCGAGCCGTGCACGATCGCACCCGGGGATTACCGCGTTTGCTCGCAGAGGTGGAGCATTTCGTCTACCAGCGGCCCTTTGACCTCGACGAGATCCAGCGCCTCCAGGGCTGGAAGGAAGTGCTCGAGAGTAGCCCCGCTGGCCGGGACAGCGCCGAGTTGAAGGTCGGGTGGGGGGGCATAAGGGATGTCGAGTATCTGGTCCAGTTCCTGCAACTGTTGCATGGACAGGTGCACGAATCGATCCGAGGTGGCAATGTCTACCATGCACTGCGACGACTCGGCGCGATCGGCGCCCTGACCTCGACCGAATCCGCGCGTGTACTCGACGGCTATCGCTTCCTGCGTCGAGTCGAGCATCATCGAATGCTGCAACACCGACGGCAGTCCTTCAGCCTGCCGGAAGACCCTGCCCAGTTCCGCGCACTCGCCAGGTCGCTCGGTTATGACAATAGCGATGACCTTCAGACTGCACTCGACCGCAGACGGGATCGAATCCGCAGCATCCTCGAGAGCCTCTTTCATGATCTGTTCCGTGGTTACGGCGACGACCAGGCAGGAGAGGTGCACGTCATCCTGGCGTTTCGACCGGAGCAAGAGGTGATCGATCGTGTCTTCGGTGGTTACTCCTTCCGCGATCCTGGCAAGGCGTATCGATTACTGCGGCGACTCGCCTTCCCGCGTCAGGCCGGATTGAGATCGCCTCGTGCAAGACACCATCTTGCGGCGCTGTTTCCGGTATTGCTCGATGCGATCCGTTCATCTCCTGATCCCGATCAGGCGGCGCTGATGTTCGTGCACTGTGTCGAGACCCTCGGTGCTCCTGCGATCTTCTATCAGCAATTGACGGAGAATCCCGAGACATGCCAGATCTTCGTCGATCTGTTCGGTCAGAGCCGATACCTGTCGGAATTGTTGCTCAATCATGCAGGGATTCTCGACGAGGTCGTGGACAGGGTTCGCACCAATCAACCCACCACGGATGAGTCACTGATGGAGGAGTTTCGTTCGAGTCTGGAAGGGGTGAAGGATGAGCAGCAGATCTTTCATTTGATTCACGAGTTCAGGGCGCTGCACTCGGTCCACATCGGAATCCTCGATCTCAGCGGCAGGATGCCGCACGACCAGGTCCTGCGGAATCTTTCCAGTATCGCTCGAACGGTGTTGCGGATCGTCGACGAACTGGCACTCAAGAGGACCCTGAAAATGATGGGGCCGCTGAACTGTGCTGCTGGAGAAATGGCATCTCGCCACAGTCTGCTGGCGCTTGGACGCCTCGGCGGCAACGAGATGGGATTTGCCAGCGACATCGATATGATCCTCGTTCACGACGGAGTCGGGACCACGGAGAGCGGCCATGAGGCGCGTCACTTCTGGACCGAACACCTCAAGCATGTCGTCGAGATGCTGGGTCGATCCGGTACCGGCGGTCCGCTCTATAACGTCGACCTTCGCCTCAGGCCCGATGGGGCCGGTGGAGCACTGGTGACCCGATTCGATGAGTTCCAGGATTACTTCCTCGGCGAGCGATCTCAACTGTGGGAGCACCAGGCGCTGGTTCGATTGAATCCGATCTGCGGTGATCCCGACCTGGGACAGAAGGTGATGAAGTGGGTTCGAGAACACCTCGGACGCGGAGTTGCCGAATCGGATGTTCTTTCGGAACTGCGCCTGATGCATGATCGACGCAGAGATTCGAAACAGCAGCAAGGAATCGACATCCGCGCAGGCAGTGGTGGACTGATCGACATCGAGTTCCTGATCCAGATCATGGTGCTTCTCCACCAGGAAGATCATCCGACGATATTGCAGGCACGCACCCGCAGCGCCATCGAGGCGCTGGCAGAGGTAGGCCTGATCGATGAAGGAGAGTCGACTACTCTCCTCAACGCCTATCAGTTCTTGCGGATGGTCGAGAATCGACTGGCGATGATGCACAGAGCATCGGTCAAGGCGGTTTCCCAGGAAGATGGGAGTTTGCGCCAGCTGGCCATCAGGATCGGCTTCAACGCCTCACCGGCTGGCTCACCGGAGGAGAGATTGCAGGCCGAGATTGAACACCACACCGAACTGGTTCAAGAGATATTTCAGAATCACCACGGCTAGCCGCCGAGTTCTCCCTGCAACCACTGATGCACCCTTGTCACGATGGAATCTCCGCAGCTCGATCGAGCCAGATCGTGAACCCTCATCTGTTCATGGATATCCAGGAGGTGAGGTCGGCGCGGATCGAAGGACTTCTGAAGGCAAGCTGTGACTGCTCGCACTCCAGAGGGGTCGACGATGGGATCGTAACCGGGAGCAAATACAAAGACCGGGGTGCGCAGGGTGCGGGCACTGCTTCGGGCCTTTGCCATCCAGGGGAGCAACCGACCGGCGAAGCAGAGCGGAATCTGGTGGTTCTGTAACGGATCGATGGAATGCAGCAAGCGCTCTGCTGGAAGGTCGCTGACCGCCTCGTTGGCGAACTCTCCGTCGCCATCGATGCCGAGACCTCGAAGCAACAGGCGCTGCAGAGCCGCGATGGGGCGAAGCAGCGTCATCGACGAGAAGAAGTAGGCCTGAGATGTGAGCAGACGTGCCATCAGATCCTGTTCTGCGGCGGGAGGAGCGAATGCAGGAGAACCGAGAATCAGGCCCGCTGGAGCACAAGCCGGGTCCCGATCGATGCGACTGGCGGCGTGAAAGGAAGCGAGCCCTCCGAGGCTGTGTCCCCAGATGTAGTGCGGGACGCCCGACTCGTTGCCATCGATGGCACTCCACAGCGCCAGTTTTTCAACCCTGTCGATGATCTGTTCGAAAGAAGTACTAAATAATCGCTGGTGCATCTGTGCGGAGATCTTCTTTGCTTCCTGCTGCAACGCTTCAGGCATCCCCTGGATGCGATCGACCACATCGGCAGCTTCGTCGCCCTGCAGATAGGCCTCGATCACGCCATGGTGGGCATCTTCACCATGGCCCCCATGTCCTGGAAGATCGGGAACACGGCAACGATATCCAAGTTCGGAGAGTTTTCTTGCCAGTGGCATCATTCGACCGGCATGTTCGCCGAGTCCGTGTACCAGAATCATTTCGGAATGCCCTCGCCCTGTCGGGGGAGTGATTCTCCAGTGTGAAAATGGAGTCGTTCGAAACTCCAGCAATGCTCCGGCTCTGGATGTCATCAAATGCCCCGTTGTCCCGATTGGAATGAGACAAACTCAGGTGAGGATGTCATGGACAACCTCACCGTGTACATCCGTGAGACGATAATCGCGTCCCTGGTGCGGGTAGATCAGCTGCTCATGGTCGATTCCCAGAAGATGCAAGACGGTTGCGTTGAGATCGTGAACATGGACAGGATCCTTGGTGATGTTGTAGGAGAAGTCATCTGTTTCACCGTGCACATGACCCTGCTTGATACCGCCTCCAGCGAGAAAGATGCTGAAACAGCGTGGGTGGTGGTCGCGCCCATAGTCTTCCTCGGTGAGAGCGCCCTGGCAATAAATGGTACGGCCAAACTCACCACCCCAGATCACCAGTGTGTCGTCGAGTAATCCGCGCATTTCGAGATCCTTGATCAGGCCCGCAGTGGGCTGATCGACATCGGAACACTGCCTTCGAATCGTCGAAGGTAATGCACCGTGCTGATCCCAGCCACGATGATAGATCTGCACGAATCGGACATCTCGCTCTGCCATTCTTCTGGCGAGCAGACAGCAAGAGGCATAGGTGCCGGACTGATCGACTTCGGGTCCGTACAAATCCTTGACGTGCTGAGGCTCGTCAGAGGTGTCGACCAGTTCAGGTACCGATGATTGCATCCGGTAGGCCATTTCGTACTGAGCGATGCGTGCGAGAGTTTCTGGATCACCGATTCGATCGGCAATGCCCCGGTTGAGTCTTGCCAGTCGGTCGAGCATCGACCTGCGAGTGGTTCGCTCGACCCCCGGAGGATCAGAGAGATACAACACCGGGTCGCCGATCGAGCGCAGGGTCACGCCCTGATATTCCGATGGCAACATTCCGGCACCCCACAGGCGCTCGAACAGAGCCTGTGCTTCTTTTCGTCCGGTCCATGTCGCTTGCATCACCATGAAAGCGGGCAGACTCGCGTTGAGAGAACCAAGCCCGTAACTGAGCCAGGAACCGAAGCTGGGTCGCCCAGGTTGCTGGCTGCCGGTCTGGATGAAGGTCATCGCCGGATCGTGGTTGATCGCCTCGGTGAACATCGAGCGAATGATGCATATCTTGTCGGCGATGGATGCGATGTTGGGAATCAACTCACTCATCTCGGCACCCGAAGGCCCGTATCGATCAAACTCGAAGATGCTGGGTGCGATGGGAAAGCGTGCCTGATCGCTCGTCATCGTCGTCAACCGTTGTCCGTCGCGGATCGTCTCTGGCAGATCCTTGTCGTAATACTCTCGCATCTTTGGTTTGTGATCGAACAGGTCCAACTGCGAGGGGGCACCCGACATGAAGAGTGAAATCACTCTTTTCACCTTCGGTTTGAAGTGCGGTGCCAGTAGCACACCAGGATTGGCAAGCGTCTGGGTTGGATCGGATGCGAGCAGGGGGAGACCATCGAGTTGAGAGAGTGCTGCGAGTCCGAGTGTCGATCCGACCGTGGATAGCGATCGGCCGAAGAACTGGCGGCGAGTCTCCTGGATGTTCATCTCCAGTTCGGGGTCCATCGTGCTATCCCTTCGTCACCACTTCATCGAGGTTCATTATCAGACTGCAGACCATCGTCCATGCTGCGTGTTCCGCCGGATCGATGGCGTCACCTGGTGGCGAATCTCCGACCGAGAGCAACTGATTCGCAGCCTCGGTATTTGTACCGAAGTAGCTACGCATCTCCGTCAAGAATTCGCTGATTTCTGCAAGTTCGTTGGCCTCTGGGGTGCGCCCTGTTGCCATCCGCCACAGTTGTTCGAGCTTCTCTGGATCACCCTTTTCTGGGTGGTCTCGGTGAATTCGTGCGGCCATGTGCCGGAAACACTCCACATACTGGATGTCGTTGAGTAGCAGCAGTGCCTGCATGGGGGTGTTGGTGCGTTCGCGGCGAACGACACAGGTTTCTCGATTGGGCGCATCGAGGATTGCCAGATAGGGCGGCGGACTGGTGCGTTTCCAGAAGGTGTAGATGCTACGGCGATAAAGTTTGTCTCCGGAGTCCTTGTTGAACTTCACGGTGTTGCTGCCGCTGTACCCGACAGCCTTCCACAGGCCATCCGGTTGGTACGGCTTGACGCTCGGGCCACCCATCTTCTCGACCATCTGTCCTGAAAGGAACAACGCCTGATCGCGGATCATCTCCGCATCCATGCGGAATCTAGGACCTCGAGAGAGAAGTCGGTTGTCCGGGTCTTGAGTGCGATCGAGTTCTGTGAAGCGGGATTTCTGGCAGTAGGTTTCGGTCATCATCAGCGACCGGATGAACCGTTTCAGATCCCAGCCATCATCGACGAAGTCGCGAGCGAGCCAGTCGAGTAGTTCCGGGTGACTGGGCCATTCTCCCTGCGATCCGAAGTCCTCCGCGGTGAGAACGATTCCGGTCCCGAACAGTTGCTGCCAGATGCGGTTGACGGTGACACGAGCCAGCAATGGGTGCTGGGGATCCGTCAGCCAGCGAGCCAGTCCGAGTCTATTTTTCGGAAAATCATCAGGCAACGGAGGCAAGAAAGCGGGCACATCGGGGTCGATGGGATCTCCGACCGGGTGGTCGTACTGGCCTCTGTTGAGGAGTCGAGCTGGACGACGTTCCATCCGCTCGGCGGCGACCAGGGTGGTCGGAATCATGCCGTTAAGGCTCGCGCTCTGCTTCTCCAGCGTCTGGATTTCTTCGAGCAGCACCTTGTAGTCTGGGCTGTGACGTTCACGGAACCAACGGCGGATCTCCTGGGCATCCTTGTCGCTTCGAAGTTCGGTGGGAGTATTCAGAAGTGGTTCGAGTTGCTGCTTCTCTCCGTAGCCAAGAATCCCGGCGTCATCCCAGTAGGCCTTGCCGCCGAACTGGGTGAAGGCGAACCCGTCGATGACGGTGCCAGGAACCAGGCCGACATCGGCTGCATCGACTTCCAGTCGCACCCATTGGCCCGTGGCAGGCAACGGTCCCATCGGCCGATGTGCAACAACATTGACATCGATCCCGTCGAAGTTGATCAGGTCTTCACCCCAGAAACTTCGGTGGTCCCACGAATTGTTGCTGTGGAATTGCATCATCACTGTTTTTGTCGGCTGCTTCTCGTCGATCCAGACCCAGGCATAGAAGCGATCCCCGTCGTAGACGGTTCGAGTATTCGAAGCGCCGTGGAAGTAGTGCTGGATGATGACATCCTGATCGACCACTTGAAGACGACTGCGCTCTCCCGAGTGCACCGGGTGGTCGGGTTCTGTTACCCAGTCCCAATCACGAGTGGCAGTTCCTGTGGTGGTGACTCCGCCGTTGTCCTGGTGGTCCTCGATCCAGACGAGTTCCTCTGCATCGGGATGGGCTTGCTTTGCGAGTGCAAACCGCACCCTGCCGAATGCATGTTGTGAAGACTGGCTCTCGAACAGAAATCTGACCGTCAGTCGCACCATGCCTTCGTCCCCGAAGGGCTCATCGCTGGAAAAGACGGCGGTGCGCGGCTCCTTGCGATCGAAACCTGCCACTGCCCAGCCATTGTCGGCGGTGGCGATATCGCCATCGATGGCTGCACTGACGGGGTAGTTCGCCTGTTCATGATCGGCCCAGGCTCCCGAAAAGGCGATGGAGACCGGGTCCGAGATGTCATTCAACTCCTGATCGACTGCGACCACCTGCGCCTGCACTTCGCTCAGTACGACATTGGAGTTTTTTGACCGTCCCGGCCCGGTACCTGGCATCGATGGATCGAGCAAGCCCTCCAGTCGAAGTGCGTGGTAGGTGGCTCCATCGATCACGGTGGTGAGGGTGTAGGTGTCCTTGGCGGGATTGGGTCCGGTTGCCAGGTGCGATCCATCTGCCTGTGCCTCGAAAATGGCCCCGCCACTGGAGGTCAGTTGTTCAGGTGTGATGATCTTCCAGCGTCTGGAAGTTTCGCTCCACTCCTGCTCGAAAGCGAGTTGTGCAGCATCCATCTCGGGATCGGGCGCATCGCGCTTTTCGCTCAAGATGGCCAGATCCTCGCCGAGATTTTTCAGACGAGCAGCCTGCTCCTGAGAGGGTACTTTCACGACGGGAGCATGCGCCTTGGCATTGCCATCCATCTCCGCCTCGGTGGTGTTATTGAAGAAGGAGTAGAGTCCGTAGTACTCCTGCTGGGAGATGGGATCAAACTTGTGTTCGTGACACTGCGCACACCCGGCTGTCAGCCCCAGAAAAACGGTGGCAAAGGTGTTGGTCCGGTCGACCGAATAGATCATGCGGTATTCGTCGTTGATGGCGCCACCCTCGCTGGTGGTCGGATGCGAGCGAACGAAGCCACTGGCAACCTGGTCCTTCAGGTCGGCATCGGGGAGCAGATCTCCTGCGAGCTGGCCGATGACGAACTGGTCGAAGGGTGGGTTTTCATTGAAGAGTTCGATGACGCGATCTCGGTAGGGCCACATCTCTCGATAGTTGTCGAGATGCAGGCCGTGGGTGTCGGCGTACCGCGCGGCGTCCAGCCAGAGCCTACCCCAGTGCTCACCGAAGCGAGGTGAGGTGAGTAGGCGATCGAGAACTCGATCCCAGGCACCGTCCCTGTCATCGGCGAGAAAGGCATCGATTTCATCGATGGTGGGCGGAAGACCAGTGATATCCAGAGTTGCCCTGCGGATCAGGGTTTCGCGAGTCGCTCTCGACTTCCACGGTAACGATTCCTCTTCAAGGCGAGATCGTATGAAAGCATCGACGGGGGTCGGTGCGTCATCTTCTGACAGCGCTGGTGGATCTTGACGCACCGGGGCAACCCATGCCCAGTGCGGCTCGTATTTTGCCCCTTGCTCGATCCAGCTCCGGATGGTCAGGCGTTCCGTTTCGTCAAGGCTCTTGTGAGTCCTGGTTGGGGGCATGATGTCGTCGGTGTCTTGCGCGAAGATGCGTTCGATCATCAGGCTATCGGTACTATTGCCAGGGGTCACGGCCGCGAATCCATCCCGATCGCGATATGCGTCTTCTGCGTTGTCGAGTCTGAGACCTGCCTTGCGAGCAGCAGAGTCTGGTCCGTGGCAGGGGAAGCAATTGTTGGAGAGGATCGGCCTGATCTGCTTGTTGTACGAAATGGGAGCCAGGTCTCCGACATCGGGTCCGACGTGCGCTGGCGCGACGGTCGTGATCACGATTCCGATGATGAAACTGAGGCAGATGGCGGGCGCACCGTGCGACATCGAATCCTCCCGAAGTGAACTGGCGATGGTGGATGGGGTCCGTTATCTGATTTCCCTCGATCCATCGCTCTGAAGACAGCGAGAGCCATTATCACATGGGCCCGAGGTGTGTCCAAGCAGGCCGTTTGGGTCGGAAATATCCCCGACGAGGACAACGGTGTGTGGGTATTGAGGTATGCAGTGGTGCTCCATCGAGATGCTCAGTAGATCTTGCTGACCGGCGGAAGCCATCGCCTTGGCGAGCGGGCAGGTGAACAGTGCTAGAACTGCACGACAAACTCTGCGCGCAGCCCCTGGCCCCAGTCGTCGCCACCTTGCCGGCGGCTGTAGCCATCGACCTGAACCATCAGGTTGTTGTTGATCTTCTCCTGGAAGCGGAAACCGTAGGCGATGCTGCCGTCGCCATCCGCTTCGAGAGGAGAACGTCCGCCCGCTTCCACCACCAGTTGCCGATGATCCTCATCGAGGAGCCACTGGTAACCGATGGCACCGCCAAAGGAGTCATCAGCCCTGTTTCCCAGTGCCGGGGCGAATCGACCGAGTCCCGGGGCATCGAAGAGTAGGCCTGCCTGGCCGAGTGGGCCTCCCGTGGCCGGACCACGGGCTGCCGACGAAAACTCGTCGAATCCGATGAAGGCAGTGAGGTAGGCGTTGTCACGGGTACCCCTCGGCGATGTTGAGGCCTCCGCAAAGAGGAGAGTGCCATCGCTCACCTGTGCGTTCGATGCTCCGAGAGAGTGAGAGTTCAACAGCCTCACTGTCGAGTTGATAACACGACCGAACGCCGTGATCGTCTGCTGTGATCCGAGTCCTGCGTAGAGTCCGTCACCACCCTCGAATTCTGGTGAGCGGAGATAGAGGAGATCGGCTCCGATGGTGTGCTTGAAAGTGTCTGTTTCTGTCGAGATGCCAAGCAGTTCGGTTTCCTCGGTGAGAATGTTGTCGTTGCGGTGAACTTCGCCGAAGCCGTATAGGAGAGTCACCCGACTCGTCGATGCTCCGGAGACTGGAAATAACTTCGTCAGGCCAACCGCGTCCATCAAGTCGTTTGCGAGCATCCCATCCTGAAGGTCGACTCCCCAGCGCCCGATGCTGAAGCCGATATCGAGAGGGAGATGATCGGTCGGATCAAGACGGGGAAATACCTCGCCGATTTCGCCCTCGAAAAAGAAGGTGGTGAGCTTGGTATCCGATTCGCCGGTCCAGCCCCTGTCTGAAGCAGGTTGCCAGACATACCGGCTGAAGTTGCCCTCATCCTGCACGGTTGCATCCCTATGAGGATACGTTCTGTTCCGGAGAGTTGCAGGTTGGCGAAAAGATCGAGGCGGTTGGCGAGTTCAACAATTCTCTCGCCTCCAGGAGAGGCTTCGACGGAGTTGATGCCGCTGCGGAAGGTACCGAAGATCCACAGTGAAGGGCGCCAGATGGCACCGGTGGGGATGGTGAATCCGCTGACCCCTCGTCAGATTCTTGACATCGATCTCGAATTCGATGCCGCCGCCATCTGAGCGAGTGATGCGCGGTTCGCTGAGGGCGAAACCGTTCTCGAGAACGGTCCTCCTCTGACCTTTCGCCCACTCCAGTAGCTCGAGTTGAGCATCGATGATCTCGCGACCCTCGTATCGGTCGTCGATGGCCACCCAACTGTCGGGGAAGGGAAAATCTTCGGGACAACTGTCCTCGAACAGGTCGGTCCCCCAGCCACTGTCGACATCGAATTCGAGCCAGTCTGCCAGTGACTTGAACTCGCTGGCGCGCTTGTTGATGGGGAAGATCCCCGGGTGGATGACAGAGTAGTCGGGTCCGGCGAAGTAGTGATTGGTCAACATTCGCGGGGCGCTCTGCTTGCCTCCGATGACAGCGGCAGGCCCTTCTTGATATCCAGACGGGATTCCCTGCACATTGCTCATGTGGCAGTCGTTACAACTCGTACCATCATCGGCGGCGGGAGAGTTCTTGTACTCCGTGAACACTTCTTCGATTCTCAGGCCGTTGGGAGCGAAGACCTCGTGGCAACTGGCACAGAAGGAGGGTTGTGTCATCTCGAAGAAGGGTTCGACCTCGACATGGATACCGCGGCCGAGTTTCTCGCGATCAGTGACGACGCGAAACTCCCGCGGATTCGACAGGATTCTTGCCAGTTCAGAGTTGCCCCCCGGGCCCTTGATCGGGTCGAAGAGATCTCCCTGATCGATTCCGATGCGCCCCGACATCTTGCGGTAGGGAAGGCTCATCCGATGGCAGATGACACAGGTGATTCCCTCCCGCGATGCGGCATGGCGGTCGAGGTTGGAAATGCTGAGCGGCTCACCCAGGTCGGAGCCGACTGGCGAGTGGCATCGGAGACAGAAATCTCCGGTGGTGTTGCTGGTTCCGAGATTGATGGAGTTCTGCATCGCCATCAGTAACGGGCTCATCTGTGCGACGCGTGCTGCGACACCGACCACTCCCGGTACTGCTTTGGATGGCAAGTGGCACACTCTGCTGCTACTGGGAAGCGGCTATCCTTGAAGAGACGCGCGTGTTCCGTCGCCGGATCCATCTGTGGCGCATCGGAAGGCTCAGACTCGTCTTCGGACAGAAGATCTCCATCGAGAAGATCACCGCCGAGCAGATCATCGTCATCCTGGTGTGCCGGATCCTGACCGATGGAGAGCGTGTCTGCGGGGTCCTGTTGTGCATCAGGACCGATCGTCAGCAGGACGCCCATGACAAGACTCAGCATGAATGAGGGCACACAGTTCGGCATCGATTCCTCCCCAGGTCGATAGAGATGGATGCAGAGACATCGGCTGAATCGCCTCTATTCGACCGCACTTTCGATAGCGACGACGATTATTAAATGGGCCAGAAGAGACTCCAAGCAGCCCATCTGGGCCGGTATACGCCTGGATGGTGACGGATGTGCGCGGGTTCCGACCCTGGCAGTGGTGTCGTATCCTGATGCCCGGTAGACCCTGCCGCCGGTGTGCCGCCAACTGGTCTCCGGGGCGGTCCGCGATACTGAAGCCTGGAGGTGACTCGGATGATACGGATCAAGAACACACTGATATTGCTCCTCGTTACAGCATTCTTCTTCACCGCCTTCGCCGGTGCCATCGACGATGGCCCACGGCCGGGGTATCGCGACACCCCCATCATTCCGGGACAGAAGTGGCGAGTTCACGACTCCGAACGTCCCTATCCTGTAGTTGTCGATCCGGGACCGGGAACCTTCTCCAAGGGTCGTCCAGCAGACGCTGTGGTGTTGCTCGATGATTCGGGAGACCTCTCGGCGTGGAGCAGTGGAGGTAAGGAAGCTCGCTGGGCATTTGTCGAGGGTGCGATGGAAGCGCGACCTGGATCGGGCAACATCAGCACTCGCGAGTCGTTCGGGGACATTCAACTGCACATCGAGTTTCGAACTCCACCCGAGGTGAAGGGATCTTCTCAGGGTAGGGGCAACTCCGGTGTGTTCCTGATGGAGCGCTATGAGATCCAGGTACTCGATTCATACGAAAATCCAACCTATCCCGACGGTCAGTGCGCTGCCTTCTACGGCCAGTGGCCGCCGTCGGTCAATGCCTGCCGCGGTCCTGGCCAGTGGCAAAGTTATGACATCCTGTTCACGGCACCGCGATTCTCTGGCGAGGGATTGCTGCTGTCTCCAGCGCGAGCAACGGTGCTGCACAACGGCATCGTCGTACATGATCATCGCGAGTTCCTGGGACCCACATCGCATCGTTCGAAGCCTTCCTACTCGAAGCATGGCCCGACCGGGAAGATCAGTCTCCAGGATCATGGTAATCCGATCCGCTTCCGCAATGTCTGGCTCAGAAGGCTAGACGATGCATCCCGGAGCGATTCTCGGTGAGTGATTCCGGGTCTCTTTCTCGATGGTGGGTCGGTGTCGAGGAAACGGCCATCCGAAGCCCAGACGAGGCAACTGCCGTCGATCTGCCGGGGCTTCCTGCCGCTGTGAAAACGCTCAGCGAGGTTGCCGTTGCAGAGGTCCGTTTCGATTTCTCCGGGGCCCAGACATTGCTCGATGGAATTGGCGAACTCGAGCAGCCCTGGGATCAGGTGGCCCGGCTGCTACGGCTACGGCTCCAGTTTCGAAGTAGCAGTGGTCACCGCGATACTCTCGTCACGCTGATGGAGCAAACTCAGCAACTGATCGACGATCTCACCGAGGACCATGGTCCTACTCGCGCTCGCGCTCGTCATCTGCTGGCGGCGGTTTGTTTGCAGATGAATCAACCGGGGGATGCCCTCGAGGTGATGGCAGATGCGATGGAAGAACTGGGAGATGTGCCCTCGCGCTCGTGGTTTCTCGATAGCATCGCTCAGGCTTATCTGTCCCTGGGCGCGTGGAGCGAGGGGAGACGCACACTACGAAGTTCGATCCTGGCAAAGGACGCGGTCGATGATCATCTCGGGATTGCCATCTCGACCGGTCACCTGGCACTGGCAGAGATCCAGGGCGGTGATCCAGGACGTGCGCTGGAGGTTCTCGACGAGACCTGGTCGCGGCGAGCGGGAGATCTCGAGGCGCTGTCTCGCCTGCGGCTTGCCACCTTCCAGTTGCAGGCAGCCGTGGAACTGGAGCATCCAGACGGGTTGCAAACCCGATGCGATCGCATCGATGAAATTCTCCAGGAATGTGCCGATTCCGAGCATTACCTGGTCGGATTTGCCTACATGGCCAGGGCGCGTTCGCGCGCGATCACCGGCGATGTCGACGGTATCGATGGAGACCTCGATCGAGCCTCGAAACGACTCCAGCATCCGGAGTTGGCGCTGCTGATCGATTACTGGCGCATCCGATTACTTCCGAGTCAGCAGCGCGAAAAGGACTGGAAACAGTCGATGCAGCGAGCGATCGACTCGATGGACAAGGTCAGTGAGGGCGAGATTCTGGGTCTTCTGCTGTTTGCCGAGGAGGCGATGCAGGAGGGCGACCGATCTTGTGCAGTGACCCATCTCGATCAGGCCTACTCGCGTGCAGTTCTGGCCAATCATCCAGGATGGCAGCAGCAGGTCGATCGACTCTTTGGCGAGATCGATCCGACACTGCATTCTCGTCGCACCATCGAACGCTTCAGTGGTCGCCCCGCCGAAGAGATGGAAAAAACAACCACCGAGGAAGCGACCATCATCTTCGCCGATCTCGCCAATTTCACGAGTCGTTCAACAGAACTCTCCGCCGAAGAGGTGATGGAAACGGTGAGAAGCGTTTTTGAACTGGCGGTGCCGCTGCTGGCCAAGCACAAGGTGCGGCCGTTGCAACATCTCGGCGACGGACTGCTGGCAGCATGTCAGGGGGATGACCACAGCAGGCGTGGTTTACACTTTGCCATCGATTTTGTCCAGCGCACCAACTCCGCCAGCAGGATCCGCCGGGCTCAAGGTGAAGAGTGGGGACTGGATCTGCGTGCCGGCGTCAATTCAGGATCCGTGGTGTTTGGTATGCTCGGTTCCAGTTTCAAGCAGGAGTGGCTCGCCATCGGCAAGACCACCAATCTGGCGGCGAGGTTGCAGTCGAAGGGTGAAATCGGTGAGGTGGTGACACTGCCGGAGATCGCCGAGCAGGTTGGCTACGACTTCTCAAGCGATACGGTGGAACCGCATCCGATGAAGGGCTTCTCTGAACCGGTGCCGCTACTGCGCATCCGGGTGTGAAAAAGACCGATATGGACCTCGATCTGTAGCCGCGATCTCGAACGCTGTATCGACGAGATCAATGATCCACTTCATGGTGAGCATCGGATCAGATCTGGAAATCGTCGGCACGGAACTCGGGGCTGTGTTCCGCCTCGCTCTCCTCTTCCCTGGCGAGAACCAGGATGGCGCCGTGGGGGACGATGAGAAAGGTCTTGCCGGCAAACTCGATCTCGATGGCTGTCTTGCGCAGGAACAGCACCTGATCCCCGACTCTGGCCTCCAGGGGCAGGAAGTTGGGTGTCGGTGGATCCGACATCTTCCACGGTTCATCCCCGACATCGGCGGGAGGCGGCATCGGAGTTCCTGGGCCGATCTCGACCACCTTGCCGCTCTGAACCTCGTTCTTCTCGACCGCACTCGAGGGCAAGATCAGCCCCTCGCGGGTTCGTTCCTCACCGCGGGTAGGGGCGACCAGAACCCGATCCCCGACCACCACCAGTTTTCTACCGTCTCCGAACATCGAATCCTCCTGGGAGAGGATCACCCGGGATCCTCGGTTGTGATCTTGAACAGCGGATCGTGCGGGGGCAAGAGGCTCCATCTGAAGCTCCATGGCCCTATTATGCCGGGAAGGAGTACATTACAGGGTCGACCGGCAAGGAGGAGGTGCGGGTGGAGTCGACCGACGCCGATTCTCAATTCGATCTTCTTCCCCGGCCGCTGGCCCGGGTCCTGGAGGCGTTACGCTCGGCAGGCGATGACCCCCGATCTCGACACGCCGCAGCCTTTGCCAGTCTCGAGGCGATCACACGCTGGCAGGGCATCTTGTTGTTGACAGCGCGGTCGCGACTGACGCTTCCTGTCGATCGGCTCAAGCGGGTCCAGAACTTTCTGAAGCGTCCTTCCTTTGGCTCGTGGGTCGAGGTGTTACTTCGACATGGCTCACGCGAGGTCGATCGACTCTCGAGTGGAATAGGCCCGATGGGGTTGCTCGATGATATGCGTGAACTGCTTTGCAGTCCGCAACTGGAGCATGGTCAGCTGGTCAAGGAGATCGCCGGCCGCGGCAGCGCCAAGCCGATGGCATGGAAAGATACGATCGAGCATCTGCCCCCCTACCGAAACGACTTCATCGGCCACGCTGGATTTCTCTCCGATGACCACTACGAGAAAACGGCGCCATTGTTCGAGGCATCCACTCTGGTTCTGATGCGTCAACTGGGACAACTCGACCAGCAACTCAGGGTCAGCACCACGACCGAGGAGGGAGTCGCGCAGCGACTCCAGGGACTGGTCGATATCGAGGGCGATCCGATCGAGGCGCACGAAGATGTGGAACCCGGGGAGTGTTATCTGGTGCGCCCCGATGGCAGTTTGCTGGTGGTGCTCTCCGAGATGGCTCACTTCCAGGATGGAACCACATTCCTGTTCGACCGCACCCCACGCGAACGACGCACGGAGTTCATCGATTTCGCCTCGGGAGAACGCGCCCGCCGGGATGGTATGGCACTGCTCGATTCGAGTTTCACCGAGAAGCTCAGTTTCGAGGCCTCGGAGGGCAGCAGTGCCGAGGTGGTCACCGGTCGACTTTCGGTGCGAGGGCAAGCATTGCGAAATGACATCGTGATGGGCGAGAAGTTGTGGCTGCGTGTGCTGGTAGCCAACCGCTCGCCGGTGCCTGCCGCTCGCCGGTGCCTGCCCAGTGCCACCTGGTGTACCCCGAAGCCACTGGATGGAGATGGTTAGAAGCGGAATCTCGCGCATGCGAGGTGAGTCCTGGCGAACACAAGGTCTGGTTGATCGGTGCCGAGCCTCTTCACGCCGGAACCGTGGCACCACCGACAGTCGAGGTCATCTCTTCCTTCGATCCGCAACCGCTGCTGGTCGAGCCGGAGGGGCCGATTCGCATCCGAGAGATGGACCG
>QNYK01000093.1 GCA_003973385.1 Bacillota bacterium
AAGCCCTGGGTATCGTTGGGGAAGACCGTTCCACTGGCGCTGAGATCCACTTCCGAGATCTCTATACCGGCGCTGAATGAGGCTTCTTCTGCGTTGCCGTCATAGTTGACCGCCACATCCGGAACCGAGTATACGAATTCCGGGTCTGGTACCGGTGGAACCTCAAGAATGTCGACCGTTGTACCCGACTGATCTGGAATCACGGATGCTCCACCGACGACGATAATCGTGTCCACAGGAGGGGATCCAATCGTGCTGCAGTAGTCTGAAACTGCCACACCCTCGACATCCGCGGTGTAGTTGGCAACATTGAGTTCGTATCCGGTGCCCGGATCCAGCACCGCACAACCTGTGAAGCAGACCACAACGCCGACTGTATAACCCTGCGTCAAAACATTGGTCTGGTTGAAGTCTGGCGGACTGCCATTCTTGACGATCAGGGTCGTCGCTCCATCCACTACACTGTTGATGGTCATCAACGCAAAATCGTGGCAGACACCAAAGGACCAGCCCGCTACCGGACTGCCATTGTTATCAAAGTTCGCAGACTGGTCCAGGTCGCCTCCCAGTGTTGCGGTCGCAGGACCACTGATCGATAGCAGGTAATCCTGGGCAAGCACCGGTGTGCTGGAAAAGAGCAGCACCACCAGCAGGGCGTTCAACTTGTTCATGAGCGGGATCCTTCTCTCTCAATGGTCAGATCTGGCTGACCCACATCGATTGGTCATCTACTGCACCGCCAAGTCGTGACGGTCGATAGGATGAATATGGTCTATCAGCTCTCGATCACAGCCCCCCGAGCAAGGAAGGCCGGTATCGTCAGCCAGTATTGAGTCCTCCATGGTCCCAATGCGGCATCCTAAGGGCCAGAGAGCCTGTATGCAGCCCGAATTTGGTCGGTTCTTGATTCCCCAGAACAGCGTATACAATTTGTTTGTTAAGAAACTCATCGGTGTGCGGCAACCCTCACCTGGATGTCCTCAAATACCCTATTTGGACCCGCCTGTTCCAACCCTGCCCACCGAGGCAAGGAACAGGGCGACCAGTGTCGTCATCGGCCTCGCTGCCACTGGTTGGCGGGCAATTCCAAAAAAAAACGAGATCACATCGGCACCGATAGCACCGAGTGATCTCGTCTCTGACGACCTCATCGGGTCGTCGGAATCTTCCTGGGCCGATCAACCAGCGCAGGCAGAATCGTCGCAATCCTCCGGAGTCTGGCCATCGACCTGACCGCAATCGGTGAAGGGAGCGGCTGGCGCTGGTCCCCCTGCAAAGCGGTACATGATGATGTAGGTCGGGTCTGCAATATCAAATATGCCATCCGAGTTCGCATCCTTCGAGATGGAGCATGTGCTCGCAGCGCCATTGACGAACAACTCACTGATGATCCAGATCCCGTCGGCCAGATTGACAATGCCGTCGCTGTTGGCGTCACCACGGGTCCAGTCGATCGTCACCACCGGATTGAAGGTGATGCTGCCATCGGAAAGGAGTGCATCGATCGAAGCCCCCCCCACCACGACAACATTGGCCACTGCCGGTGATCCGAGACCCCCATCCCAGTTCAATGAAACTGTGGCTCCCGTATCATTCCCGGCCATGCTGCCGCCGGTCTCGTAATCTGCGGTGATCACGGTCGTGTCCGTAGGGAATGCCAGCACATTTCCGCCGGTGAAGCTGTACACCACTCCGATGGTCCAACCTTCCGGATAGATGGAGACCTCTCCAAAATCAGCTTCGAATGGCAACGACAGGTTCACCGCAGTTGCCGTCATCTCGGAACCATTACCCAGGCCCATCGAGAAGCCCTGTGTATCGTTGGGAAATGGAGCTCCCAGTCCGCTGTTGTCTGTCTCCGCAATACTGATGGCGACCGATGCACTGGCGTTTCCGTCAGCGGGGTTGTAACCAGCCGAAGTACTCCCTGCAGAGTAGGTGTACTCTGGATCGGGAACTCCGATACATTCGACATCCCCCGAGTTCTGGGATGGAACAACCGAAGCACCATCGACGACAACAACCGTTTGCACCGGAGGTGCACCCAGCGTGTCGCAGAACCCAACTGTTGTACTGCCCTCCTGATTGCAGGTGTAGTCAGCCACGTTGATCTCATAGCCGCTCCCTGGAGCGAGCACTGCGCAACCTGTGAAACAGATCACGACACCAACAGTGAAACCATCATCGAAGACACTGATCTGGTTGAAGTCGGGGGGGCCGCCATTTTTCACAACAGCGGTCGTGGAGCCATCCACGGCTCCGGTACAGGTGAGAAATCCCGTGTCATTGCAGACCCCGAAGGACCAACCGGCGATATCACTGCCATTGTTGTCCAGGGAGATAGAAAGGCTGCCACTGCCACCGTCAGGAATGGACCCACTGGAAACAGAGAGCGAGTAATCCTGGCCGAGGACGCATACGGTCATCAGCAAGAATACCGGTACATATAAAACTCTCATGGTCACGTCACCCTCTTCCTGGACTCGCCGCCTGTTTTCGAAACAGAAAAGCGCAAGCCCGTTTCTCGAAATCCGGGTCGTTCCAGCTAATTGCTGAAAACGACCCGGTTTCCTTTACCAATAAAATGCTCTATCCACAATTCGTATCGTCACTGTCACAGACTGGAAGTGTATCGCTTGTCGGGTCCGCACCATCGTCGTCCGGGCCGGGTGCTGGCGGCACATTGCCAAATTTGAACAGGTAATTCAGAAGGTACACCGAATCTGCCATGTTCAGTAGCCCATCATCATTGGCGTCGCAAGCGTCTGCACATTCGATATCGTAGGATCCGAACTGATTGGCAAGAATCGACGCTGCGTCAGCAAGATCGACCTGGTTATCACTGTTGCAGTCACCGCGCTGAAAGACCTCTTCCGGAACGACAAACACGGACGTGTCGATTCGCTCGTAAATCTGAATCGACTGGAAATCAATGACCACGTTGTTATAGAGATTCACGCTACCAGTGCCGTTGATGTTGTTGCACCAGTTGATCTCCTGATCCGTGTCGCACTCTGCCGTGTCATCCACGGTCACAGACAAGCAACCGATCAGCAGTCTTCCCTCGTTGAGGTCAGCGGTTTGCGGGAGGGTCTGGCCCTCGAAAGGCGGCAAAGCGTCGAGCAGGATCGCAATGACCAACTCACACCCATCTCCATCGGTATCAGAATCATCGACCTGGACTGCAAGGTACTCGACGCCAATCTCCTCGACGATCGATCCGGCCCAGTCCCACTCGGAGCCGATGGTCAGATCGCAGTCGGTACAGACAGTCATCGTCATTCCTTGAATGTTGTCATCTTGATCTGCGTAGTAGAAGCAGAGCGACCCGGTCTGTCCATGATAGGCGTAGTTGCCCTGAGATCCGTCGAATTCTGTCTCCATCGAGAGCACTGTATCTTCGGATGGAATCGCCACCGGCTCACAGGTGAAGGTGCCATCGAAGAGGGACGGCCACACCGACATGCCTGCACTGACCGAGACATTTTCAAGTAGAGGATTACCGAAGAGGTTATCCACAAAGGTGAGATCGGAGGTTTCAGACGGAGGAACCGGATCGCCTTCGAAGTACAACACAGGGTTATTGCAACTGTAGTTGTAGTTCGCACCATGGATTCCAGTTCCTTGCGGGATCACCTGACCATCGTACGGAGCATTGAAATCGAGGACTACGCCCAGGGTGCCACCATTCGAATAAACAGTGGGGACCACGAACTCCGCATTGGCAGTCTCGGTATCTGTACCTGAGATGTCGATGCCCGTGAGAGTGATCATCATCGGATCATGCGACATCGAGACCACGAACCCCTGAACATCGGAAGGGCTATCCATCATGATTCTGACGGTCCCACCACCCGTAGAAGCCACAGAGGTACTCTCTGCAGTGAAGGTACTGGGATCACCATTTCCAAATACAAGGGAACCACTGATCACCGTCATGCACATAACAACGATGCACCATGCCGAAATAACGGTTCCTCCCCTAGATACAATACTCAACATCACACCCACCTCTCCTCAGCTGTTTTCTATCGATCCCAGAAACAAGAGCATGGAATCCATTCCTTTGCTTCCTATTCCTAGCTGGCCGTTTCTCCAATTTCAAAAAATACCTGGTCCATTTATTCGATTCACACAGTTTCGATTCACACAGTGCACTGATCCGTCGTTCGAGCCGACCCATGTCGGCTCGAGGACTCACAGCACGCCTAAGGGCAACTGTTGTAACTCACACAATCTGCGGGAGTTTGTCCCGGATTCGATCCACAAGTCCCGAACGGAGCTGCCGGTGCAGCACCGCCGAGAAAGATGTAGGTTGCGGTAAAGATGGCATCGGCCGCATCCACCGTGCCATCGTCATTTGAATCATCTGCCATGGCGCAATCGGTCACCGTTCCGCCATTGAAGAGTTCGGCAAGCAACCAGATGATGTCTGAAATGTTGACTGTTCCATCATCATTCGAGTCCGCACGCTGGAAGTCATTGGTCACGGTTCCAACAAACTCGATCGATCCATTGTTGAAATTCGCCGGGAAACTTCCTCCGCCGAACACCACCACATTGACCACAGGGGGCGATCCGGTGTCGTTATTCCAGGCCAGGGGTGTGGTGGTCGCCCCTTCTAAGCCAGCGAGTGCGCCAGCAACGCCCTCATAGGCAACACTCACCACTTCCGAAGCAGTTTCGAAGGTAACGGTGGCTCCACCGGCAAAGGCGTAGACGACTCCGAGGGTCCAGGCATCTGCGTACAGGTTGGATTCCGCAAAATCCGCTTCGAAACCGAGGCTCATCGTGACACCAGTGGGAGTCACAAGGGATCCATCGTTACCGCAATCCATCGAGAACCCCTGGGTTTCGTTGGGGAAATTCGCACCCTGGGAACTGTTGTCTTTTTCCTGGATCGAAAAGCCCACAGCAACCGACATTCCGCCGATTCCAGCCGATGCCGGGTAGTTGTTAGCGGTAGAGGTCCCACCGAGGTAATTCCACTCGGGATCAGGGACTTCGATCACGGTGATGGTGCCAGAGTTCTCCACCATCGGCGCTACGGAACCTCCGTTCACGACGACGACATTCGCCACCACGGGAGATCCCAGTGTTCCACCACAATAATCGACCGAATAATCTCCCGGTGCGGCTGCGGAATCCACCGTGTAATCGGCAGTGGCCATCAGGAATCCAGTCGTTCCCGAGGCGACCACGCAGCAACCGACAAAGTCGATGACCACACCTTGTGTCCAGCCGCCGGCATAGATGGAAGTTTCGTCGAAACTCGCTGGAGAACCGTTGTTGACCGTCGATGTGCTGTTGGCAGCTCCATCTCCGTCGCCAATATTGGAGGCTGTTGCTATCGCTTCAGGGTGGCAAACTCCATAGGACCAACCACTGATATCCCCTCCACTGTTGTCCAGGGTTGCCGACAGCGTGACAGTGCCGCCCGCAGCCGTCGAGTCACTACTCATACTGTATGTGGCTCCTCCACCTGCCGTCGCAAAATCGGCAGCCAGGGCCACTGAGATCCCCAGGACGGCGATGACCATCCAGAGATTGCTGTACTTCCTCATAGTTCAGTCGCTTTCCCTTTTGTTCACGATGGGTGATGCCATCGACACCTTATTTACTTCCTCACCTGCTTACTGCCAGAGCCGTCTCCTGCGCAATAACCAAATATCTACTCACGCGCAACTCGTATCGTCACCGTCGCAGCCTGGCAGTGAATCCTCAGTTTCATCTGGACCGTCATCGAAGGGGCCAGGAGCAGGAGGTGCCGAGCCATCCTTGAAGAGCCAGTTGAGTACTCTGACCGAGTCAGCCATGTTGAGCAGTCCATCGTCATTGGCATCGCAGGCATCTGAACAGGTGATATCAAAGGTTCCGAATTGATTGGCCAGGATCGCGGCTGCATCCGCAAGATCGACCTTGTTATCGCTGTTGCAGTCTCCTCGCTGGAAGATCTCCTCCGGAACGACATTTACCGTGGTGTTATGGCGCTCGTAGATCTGAATCGACTCGAATTCGATGACCACGTTGTTATAGAGGCTCACCGTTCCATTGCCGTTGATCCCGTTACACCAGTTGATTTCCAGGGTGGTGTCGCATTCGGCGGTGTCATCGACCGTCAAGGACAGACATCCGATCAGCAGGCGTCCCTCGCTGAGGTCACTCGTCTGAGGCAAGGTCTGACCCTCGAAGGGAGGTAAGGCATCGAGGAGGATGGCGACCATCAGTTCGCAGCCGTCCCCATCTGAACCGTCATCGTCGATCTGAACGGCGATGTATTCGACCCCGACCTCTTCAACGATCGATCCGCCCCAATCCCAGGTGGATCCGACTGTCAGGTCGCAATCGTAGCAACCCGTCATCGTCATCCCCTGAATGTTGTCATCTGCATCTGCATAGTAGAAGCAGAGAGTACCCGTCTCACCGACAGTCGCATCGCCACCGATGAACTCAGCTTCCATCCACAGCACCGTATCCTCGGCAGGGATAGCGTCGGGTGGGGTCGTGAAGGTGCCATCCATCAGATCGGGAGCGACGGAGAGCCCGCCAGTAACCACGACATTGTTGAGGGCTGGCATTCCGAAGGTTCCATCAGAAAAACCGAGCGCTGCGACCTGGTCAGCAGGAATCGGGTCCCCCTCGAAATATATGTCGACGGTGTCGGAGTAATTGTAGTTCGCAATATGAATGTCGACCCCGGCACCGATGGTCTGGCCGTCGAATGGAGCGCCGAAATCGAGCACGACTCCTATCGTGCCACCATCGGCGTAGGTGTTGATCGATGAAAACTCGGCACCGACTGCCTCGGTTTCCGTGCCAGCAAGGTCGATGGACTCGAGGGTCAACTCGGCACCGTCATGCGCGATGGCAAGCACGAAGCCCTGAGATTCCCCTGAATTTTCGAGCAGGATCCTGACACTTCCGTTACCGCTCGAATCTGCAGTCGTGTCCTCGATGGTCAGGGTTGCAGGAGGCGGAGCTCCGATGGACATCGCCGTGGTATCGCCATTGAGGATCAACCCTCCTGCGACACCGATAGCCTGCCCACCCTGTACAAGAATGTTGTCGAGCACAGGCGTATTGAAGGATCCATCGACAAAATCAAACCCGGTCACGACATTCGGATCGGAGGACCCCAGGACGATCACTGACTGGGCAGTGAAATTGCAGATGTTCTGATCGGCACCCACCGCGATGGTCTGGCCATCGAAGGGTGCCGTGGCATCCAGCACAACCCCGAGTGTAAAACCTGCGCCAAGGATTTCTGGGACTACCAGTTCTGCCGCGGCTGCCTCGGTCTCGGTCCCTGCAGTTGAAAGATCGGTGATCGCCACCGCTGAGTTGTCGTAGCTCACGGCCACGACGAACCCTTCCACCTCCGCGTCATTGGTCATGTCGACTCCGAAACTCGCAGAGCCGAGTCCCTGGACCGTTTGACCTCCGCCGGAGATGGAGATGGAATTCTGTCCCGCAACGATCGTGCCGAATAGCATGAGCACTCCGGTGATGGACAGCGTGCTGAAACTACGCATCAAAATACCCCTCCTCAAGGAAATGTGATCCCGCCACGCTGTTGAAGGCGATGGCAACTCACAAGAGTCTTGTTCTCAGTTATCAGCCAGAGGCCACTGGCCCTTCTCATTGCCAAGGACCGGTAAACTCAGGAGAACTAGCGGGAGAGCGATCCACGCGTTGCAGAATGCAACGACGACAAACTCCTCCCGAACCCTCCTCGACACCCAGTACATATTCCACACCTGTGCATGAACTGCAGTGGAACTCCACCACAGCCATCTCTCACCCTTTCGTGGATCCACCTCATACGCTTATCGGTCCAGCGGTAAATCCACTCACCTCGCCCCGACCTTGAATTACACCATTGTCCAGATAGTCAGGTGGCGCTGCCCATACAGTAAAGCCTGAAGGCGATATCTCAAATACCTAGTTTTGATGCTTCCAGCGTTAGGATGGCGAGTTTATCGGGGCCAGGTAGAGAGAGGGGATGTCTCCATCATGTCCACAACTTGTTGGACCTGAGACGCTTATGACTTCCAGCAAGTGTCAGATGGCTGACAGGGGTGGCCTGAGTTGCTGTGACTCCCTCGAGCAGAACTCCAAAATAAAATCACCTCGCCATTCAGGATGGCGAGGTGATTTTGGTTTACCGATCGACAGACGGTTCTTCGACCTAACTGCAACCAGAATCGGAACAGTCCTCCGGAGTCTGGCCGGAAGTCTGTCCACAGTCGGGGAACGGCGATGCTGGCATCGGCCCATCGAGGAAGCGGTAGGAGAAGATGAAGACAGCATCCGCAAGGGTTACATCCCCATCATTGTTTGAATCACGGGAGATCGGACAAGTGCTTATCGGTCCACCCAGGAACAGTTCGCTGATGAGCCAGATTCCATCGCCGATATTGACACGGTCATCGCTGTTGACGTCACCGCGGGTCCAATCGATCGTCACTACCGGGTTGAGCGTGATACTGCCATCAGAGAGGTTCGCATCGAGTGAACCCCCACCCACCACGACCACATTGGCCACGGCCGGTGATCCGAGACCACCATCCCAGCTCAACGAAGCTGTACCACCCGTTTCATTCCCGGCCATGCTTCCGCCGGTATCGTAATCCGCGGTGATCACGGTCGTATCCGTAGGGAATGCCAGCACATTTCCGCCGGTGAAGCTGTACACCACTCCGATGGTCCAACCTTCGGTATAGATGGAGACCTCTCCAAAATCAGCTTCGAATGGCAACGACAGGTTCACCGCAGTTGCCGTCACCTCGGAGCTATTACCCAGGCCCATCGAGAAGCCCTGGGTATCGTTGGGAAAAGGAGCTCCCAGTCCGCTGTTGTCTGTCTCCGCAATACTGATGGCGACCGATGCACTGGCGTTTCCGTCAGCGGGGTTGTAACCAGCCGAGGTACTCCCTGCAGAGTAGGTATACTCTGGATCGGGGACTCCGATACATGCGACATCGCCCGAATTCTGGGCCGGGACGACGGAAGCGCCGAGGACCACGACCACAGTCGCCACCGGCGGAGACCCGAGAGTATCGCAGTACGATACGGTGGTGCTTCCCTCCTGGTTGCAGGTGTAGTCGGCAGTATTCAATTCATAACCGGTTCCCTGCGCCAGTACTGCGCAGCCAGTGAAACAGATCACAACTCCGACCGTGAAGCCCTCGTCAAAGACGCTGACCTGGTTGAAATCCGGCGGGGCGCCATTCTTCACCGTAGCCGTAGTGGAGCCGTCCGCAGCTCCCGTACAGGTGAGAAAAGCAGTGTCGTTGCAGGCTCCAAATGACCAACCAGCGACTTCGTCTCCATTGTTGTCCATCGTAAAGGAGAGGCTTCCGCCGCCACCATCTGGAATGGACCCGCTAGAAATGCTCAACGTATAATCTTGGCCTGCAGCAATAGTTGCGGTCGAAACCACGAACAGCAGTGCCAGCACAGTATTGATAAGTCTCATGCCGAATCCCTCCAGGTATTCCAACATCCAGTTCCTGATAATAGTTCCACTAACAGTTCGTATCGTCGCTGTCACATACTGGCAGCATGTCATCTTGCGTAGCATCCGGCCCGTCGTCGATGGGGCCTGGTGCCGGCGGTGGATCTCCGAACTTGAAGAGCCAGTTGAGCAGGTGGACAGCGTCCGCCATGTTCAGATGACCATCATCATTCGAGTCACAAGCATCAGGGCACAGGATAGCGAGCCCATTGAACTGATTCGCAAGCATTGTCGCGGTATCAGCCAGGTCAACCTTGTCGTCGCTGTTGCAGTCGCCACGCTGGAAGATCTCTTCCGGGACGACATGTACCAGAGTGTCGTTGCGCTCGTAGATCTGGATCGATTCGAAGTCGATGACCACGTTGTTGTAGAGATTCACTTCTCCGGTGCCGTTGATGTCGTTGCACCATTCTATCAACTGGTCCTCGTTACACTCAGCATCCATATCGACGGTGATTCGCATCTTTCCGACCAACAGACGCCCATCTGCGGAGTTGCCGCTGGTGGACACCGTCTGCGGAAGTGTCTGGCCCTCGAAAGGCGGCAGCGCGTCGAGCAGTAGCGCGACAACCAGTTCGCAGCCGTCTCCGTCATCGGGGTCGTCATCGACCTGAACCGCGGTGTACTCGACACCAACCTGATTCAGGATCGAGCCGTTGAACTCCCAGGAGTCCTCATGAATCGTCAGATTGCAGTCGTAGCAGACGGTGAAGGTGAAGCCCTGGATGTAATCGTCCTCGTCGGCATAGAAGAAACACAGGTCTCCGGTCTGGCCGTGGTAGGCGTAGTTTCCGGAGCCCTCGTCGAACTCGGTCTCCATCCAGAGAGTCGTGTCCTCAGCCGGGAAGGCGATCGGATCACAGGTAAAGGTGCCATTTTCCTGCAGCGGAGAAATCGACAGACCACCCACGACGATCACATTGTCGAGCGTCGGAGATCCGAGTACCCCATCTGTGAGGGTCAAGGCACTGGTCTCACTGGCAGGTGTCGGCTCTCCCTCAACATAGATATTTTCGTTGTTGCAGGAGTAGGTGTAACTCGCCAGGTGAACGCCATCTCCCTCGGGAATCGTCTGACCTTCGAAGGGAGTCTGGAAATCGAGCACGACTCCAAAGGTGCCGCCATTCGCATAGAGGTTCGAGATCTGGAACTCGGCGCCAGCTGCTTCTGTATCCGCGCCGGTGGAGATCGCCTCGAGGGTGATCACGCCAGAATCATGTGAGATGGCAGTGACGAAGCCCTGGACCCCACCGAGGCTGTTATCGAGCATGACTCGAGCATCGCCTGTGCTGCCCTCTCCGTCCGCAGTTGCCGAACCGTCTTCGATGCTCATCGTGGCCGGAGGCGGAACATTGAGAGTCAGTGTGCCCCCATTGAGTCCCAGGCCATCTGCAGCACCGATCGACATTCCACCCTGGACGATGATGTTGGCCAGAGGTGGATTGTTGAGCGTGTTGTCAGAGAAGGAGAAATCGATATCGGTCTCGACAGATACAACTGCCATCGGGGTCACTGTGATCGTAGCCAGAGCCTGACCAGACCCAGCAGGTATCGAATGCCCGTCGAATGGCGGCTCCGCGTCCACGACCACTCCAAGAGTGAAGCCGCCGGAGAGGATCTCCGGAACCACCAACTCGGAGTTGGAACTCTCAGTGACAGTGCCTGCCGTGGAGAGATCAGAAACGCTCGCCTGTGAATCGTCGTAGGCAACCGCGAGAACATATCCCTCGGTGGCATCTGTCGAATCCAGGCTGATGGTCATGCTTGCGGGTGCGAGCCCCTGAGTACTGGTACTACTGATACTCAGCGACTGTCCACCTCCTGCGAATACCGAAGAGGAAACGAACAAGAGCGCAACGGCAATCCACTGCATTTTGAGCGCCCTGGGCGCTGCTATTGAGAGATCCATGATCTCCTCCCTTGGTCAATAAAATGTGTAACAAAGCCCAACCAATATAATTCAAACAAGCGGATCGTTTCTCAGGGCTCCCCTTTCCGAGAGCGAGAGAAACCCAACGGGTTCTCGAAATACTATTCCGGTGCTTATTGGGGATCTGACTCAGAACACCTCCCTTTGAGCACTACACAATATGACTACACCTAAGTTGCCGTGTCAACTGTGTAATGTCACGTTTGTTCGCTCAAAGTATTGGATATCGTGTCGAATTCAAAATAGTCACAAATGTTCGAATGTCAGAGATTGGCTACTCAATCATATTCAACTGCTGATTTCGTTGAGCATCCTTGGACTCCTCAATGATCCTCGAAGATGAGCACCCCTGGCAACACTCCAGGATTCTCGGGAAGATCGCTCCATGTCACGGATAGTGCCGTTGCATGAGGGTCAGAAAGGCAAGATTGACTGCAGGAAAACCTCATTTCTGGGCGCCGCAACAGCAGATGCTGGTCGCGTCTGACGCGGCTCCCTGCGGTCTGGATCAGGGATGGCCGCAATTCCGTGTCCATCATGAGCTTGTGGAGACCTGTTGAAGACGATGGGGAGAAACCACGGGGGACGGGCGTCGACCCTCTCGGGCGTTTCCGTTCATGGAGTTCGAGATGCAATCAGCGTGGCGAGACTGGCGGCGGTCCACCGCCAGTTACTGGTCTTTTTCTGGAGGAGTTTCTTCCTCCTGCTCGGAAGTACTGGAGTCCTCGACCTCGGCTTCAGCTTGTTTTGACGCCTCGTCACTCTCTTCGTCACTCTCTTCAGTGCTCTCTTCCGCTGATTCGGAGTCCTCTTGTGCCTCTGAACCTGCCTCCTGAGCTCCGGACTGCTCGCCTGCAGCCGCTTCCACCTCGGCGGAATCGGACTCATCTGCGGCAGCTGAATCCGCTGCTGCGGCCCCCTGGACTTCGCCATCGTCACTGGCGACCTCATCGGCACCGTCGTCATCGGCACCGTCGGCTTCTTCGCTGGCGGCTTCTTCGCTGGCGGCTTCTTCGCTGGCGGCTTCTTCGCTGGCCGTCTCTTCGCTGACAACGGCTTCCACGGCAGCAGCACTCTCGACGGCATGCTTCGCTCGACGGTCGCCCTCAGGATATTCATCGTCCTCACGGACATAGCCAAGATAGGCTCTGACCGAAGCATCCCCGAGTCGAGGCTTGACCAGTCTCAGCACCCGCGTGTAGCCCCCGGGTCGTTCGCTGTAGTAAGGACCGATTTCATCAAACAGCACTCGCACGACATCTCTATCGCCGATCAGAGCCATGGCTCTTCGAACATTGTGAACCGTCTTGTTGCGCGAAAGTGAAATCAACTTCTCGATCTTCGGCTGGATGAACTTCGCCTTGGACCGAGTCGTGACGATGTGACCCTTACCCTGCCATTCGATGAGAAAGGCACGCATCAGGTTCATTGCGAGAGCCTTGCGGTGGCTACTCGTACGATTCAGTTTTTTTCCGGCAACGCGGTGACGCATCGAAGGTACTCCTGATGACCTAGCCCGGGACTTGACCCAGTTCGAGGTTGAGATCAGTCAACTTCACCTTCAATTCCTCAAGTGAAGTCTGACCAAAGTTCCTGATTCTCAGCAGATCGTCTTCCCGAAGGCGGATCAATTCTCTGAGAGTCGAGATATTCATCGATTCGAGACAATTTGACGCCCTCACCGACAATTCCAGCTGGGAGAGGGGCATATCGAGCAGTTGCCTCGTCTCCTCATCCTCGGTATCTGGCATCTCTATATCGGGGATGCGCGGCTGCAGAACCTCGGATCCAAGTTCGAAGTACTTGACCACCGGAGTGAGGTGTTTGCGCAGGATCTTGCCAGACTCGACCAGCACGCTGTCCGGCTCGACAGTCCCATTGGTCCAGATTTCGAGGATCAATTTATCGTAGTTGGTCAATTGCCCGACACGCGTCGATTCAACACGATATCGAACCCTGTGGACGGGAGAGAATGTAGAGTCGAGCCAGATCAGCCCGATGTCCTTCTGGTCTCCAGAGTTCTCTGCTGCGGTGTAGTAGCCTCTTCCGATCCGCGCTGTCAGTTCTGCTTTGAACTCGACATCCTTTGTCAGGGTGGCGATCACCAGATCTGGATTGTGGATGACGACATCCTCACCATGATCGATATCACCTGCGGTGATCTCACCGACGCCGGACTTCTGAATCGTCATCTCGGTTTCAGTGACTCCGCGCAATTCAACCAGCACCTGCTTGAGATTGAGTATCACATGGGAGATGTCCTCCAGGACACCTCCCTTGGACGCATACTCATGATCGACACCGTCGATCCGGGCTTGAACCAGTGCAGCACCCTCGATGGAGGAGAGCAGCACCCTGCGCAGGCTATTTCCCACGGTGTGGCCAAACCCCTTCTCGAAGGGCTCGATGATGAACTTCCCGTAGCTAGTGCTGCTGGAATCAGCTTCGCACTCGACTCGGTTCGGTAGTTCGAATTCACGCCAACGAACACGCATCGACATGGATTGGGCTCCCTTCTCGCAGCGTTGGAAATGCACCCGTCGCTACAAGGAATCAAAAATCAACCTAAACAACTCCCCTAGCGGGAACAGAACTCGACGATGTACGCCTCCTGGATCGGAATCGCTACATCCTCGCGGGCAGGGAATCGGGTCACCGTTCCCTTCAACTCCTGGGCATCGAGGTTCAACCACTCCGGAACGGATCGGCCTTGCTGCCCCTCGACCCTCTCTCTCGCCAGCGACTCGCTCTTTTTGTGCGTCTTGGGAGCGATGACATCCCCCACCTTCACGATATGGGATGAGACATCGAGTTTTCTTCCATTCACGGTCACATGACCATGCGCAACAAATTGACGAGCCTGGCTGCGGCTGTCGGCAAACCCGAGCTGGAAGACGACATTATCGAGTCTCCGCTCCAGCAAGATCAGCAGGTTTGCTCCCGTGTTACCTTTAAGCCGATCGGCTTCAGCAAAGTACTTCCTGAATTGCCGCTCGAGCACTCCGTAGATCCGCTTTGCTTTTTGTTTCTCACGCAAACGTATTCCGTACTCGGACGGTCGCCCACGACGGAAGCCATGCATTCCAGGCGGATATCCACGCTTGGCGATGGCGCACTTCGCAGTATGACAGCGGGTACCTTTCAGGTAGAGGCGATCGCCGTCACGCCGACAAAGCTTGCATTTTGGTCCGAGGATTCTTGCCATGCTGTTTCTTCTCCTCAGACTCTACGCTTCTTGCGAGGCCGACATCCATTGTGGGGAAGCGGGGTCACATCCTCGATGGCGAGGATTTCCAGTCCACTCGATTGGATGGCCCGTATCGCCGACTCACGCCCCGACCCGGGGCCCTTGACCCTCAGGTCCACCTGGGTGATCCCCATCTTCTTGGCGGCCGCTGCACAGTTCTCAGCCGCCCTCTGGGCAGCAAAGGGAGTCGATTTACGACTACCCTTGTACCCCACCGTACCGCCGCTCTGACTCATCAGAGCATTTCCCTCCGAATCCGTGAGGGAAATGACGGTATTGTTGAAGGTCGATTTGATATGAACGATTCCACGCGAAATGTTTCGCCGGATCTTCTTTTTCGCTGCCTTCGCCAATTCAAGATCTCCAGTTCAAAGGGTCACTTCTTCTTCTTTGCCATGGTTCGAGTGGGGCCCTTGCGGGTCCGAGCATTGGTACGAGTGTTCTGTCCACGAACCGGCAATCCACGGCGATGTCGAATTCCTCGGTAACAAGCGATGTCCTTGAGACGGGTGATGTTCTGCTGAACCTGTCGGCGAAGTTGACCCTCGACGACATGAGAGTTCTGGATCTCCGTGGAGATCCTACTCACTTCATCTTCGCTCAGATCCCGCGATTTGACCTCCGGAGCGATACCAGCCGCTTCGCAGATGTCCATCGCAACCTTGTTTCCGATCCCATAGATATAAGTCAACGCCACATGGACGCGCTTGTTCGCTGGGATGTCAACGCCCTGAATTCTCGGCATACTTTGTCCCGACCCTACTCATCTCCAGAGTCACGGATTCACGCCCGCAACATCCTGGTGGTTTCTTTACTTGCCTTGTCGCTGCTTGTGACGCGGATTAGTACACATGACACGCAGGACTCCCTTGCGACGGATCAACTTGCAGTTCTCGCAAATCCGCTTCACGGAAGCTCGTACCTTCATGGTGTCCCCTCTCTCCCGTACCCGGGAGAACAGTCAGGCAGTCTGTCGTTGGATGGGGATCTATCTGCAGACCCTGCTCCTCGAAACAACTCTCCCCACCTGCACCTCAGCACTCGGTCGCACTGCCGGTTCGACAACTCAGTAATGCAACGAGCCACGGAACCGATTCCGCCCGGAATCGGAACGACACAACTCGCCCACCGTGGACAAGGGGAAGCGGAGACTATACTTAGAGGGGGCAACAAGCGTCAAGGCGCATCCCTGTAATTCCAGGATAATTCCCGCAAATTCGTGGCCGGCGCAGTTGCAGCAGTGCTACTGGCCAGGCGTCCCTGGATTCGGCGGCCAGCACTCTCCGGGGCCGAGTGTGAGGACCCTGGGCCCCTCCTCCGTGATGGCGACAGTATGTTCACAATGGGCCGATACTCTCGCATCTGCAGTCACCACCGTCCAACCGTCCTCGAGCGTGACGACATCTCCAGTTCCGGCATTGACCATCGGCTCCAGGGCCAGAACCAGACCCGGGCGAAGCTCAATATCATTATGCTTGAGGCTCCTGGAGACGAAATTCGGCACCTGAGGTTCCTCGTGCATTTTTCTGCCGATGCCGTGGCCGACGAACTTCTCGACGAGACCGTGACTCTCGGCACGAATTCGAGCCTCGATGGCCTCTACCAGCCCGACCAGGGAGTTTCCAGGCCGTGCCTGGGCGATCCCTGCAGCGAGTGCCTCACGACAGACGCGCAGGGTGGAGCGCGTCTCCTCACTTCCTTCCCCGATGATGAAGGATCGTGCCGAGTCGCCGCAGAACCCTTCCGCCTCGATGCCGATGTCGATGGACACCAGATCGCCGTCGGCCAGTTGGCGGGGACCGGGGATCCCGTGGACCACCTCCTCATTGACAGAGATGCAGGAATGGGCCGGGAATCCCTGGTATCCGAGAAAGAGCGGCTTCCCTCCGAGTTCCTTGACGGTATCTCGAACTGCCTCATCGATCTCGATGGTACGGACTCCTGCCCTGACCAGTTCTGCAATCGCCTGGAAGGTGAGAGCCACCATCTCGCCCGGTACTGCCATCCGGTCGATCTCACGGGGTGATTTGATCTGTATCACGGTGTCAGACCCAGGACTCCGCGCAACGACTGCGCCACATCTTCGATGGCTGTGGCGCCATCGACCACGATGAGCTGATCCAGTCCACGATAATGTTCTACCAGAGGACCGGTCTCTCGCTGGTAAACCTCGAGCCGCTTGAGGATCGCTTCCTCAGCATCGTCACTTCGCTGATAGATTTCACAGTCTCCCGAACCACTGCAGTGCCCGGACTCCGGAGGAGGTGCAAATTCGATGTGAAAGGTCTCTCCGCAGTTGCGGCAAACTCTGCGGCCACTGAGACGGCGCACCAGTTCAGTTTCTGCGCAATCGAAGAAAATAACGTGATCGAGGGTCAACTGCAGTTCCTGGATGAGTTGGTCCAGTGCTGAAGCCTGATCAAGATTGCGCGGATAGCCATCGAGTAACCAACCAGCGGCAGCATCCGGCTCGGAGAATCGATCTCGAACCAGTTGCAGCACCACTGCATCCGGTACGAGGTCTCCGGCGTCCATGAATTTCTTGGCCTCGAGTCCTGTCGAAGTCTGGCGCTCCAGCGCCTGGCGAAGGATCGCCCCGGTCGAGATGTGTGGTATCGCCAGGTCTGCGGCGAGACTCGCGGCCTGGGTGCCCTTGCCAACCCCGGGAGGTCCAAGGAATACGAGCCGCACCGGTTAGCGATCCCTCGAGGTCGCTCCCGATCGCCCCCGTCGAGGTGCAACAAAGCCCTCGTACTGACGTGCCAGGAGTTGAGCCTCGATCTTATCGACAAGGTCGAGTGCGACCCCGACCACGATGAGGATCGCTGTTCCACCCATCATCTGCGCAAGGGAGCCGCCTCCCACTCCGGGCTGCACCTTGGAGATCAGTTGCGGAATCAACGCGATCACCGCGAGGAAGACCGCTCCGGCAAGCGTGATGCGTGCAAATACCAGTTGAAGATATTCTGCAGTCCTCCGCCCGGGGCGGATTCCAGGGATGAAGGATCCGTGCTCCTTCATGTTGTCGGCGATCTCTACCGGGTTGTAGTAGAGAGAGGTCCAGAAATATGTGAAGAACCCGATCATCCCGACATACAGCGCCAGGTACCAGAATGCTCCTGGTGCCAGTAGTGCTCCGATTCCCTGAGCGCCGGGTATGAAGGTCAAGACAACTCCAGGCACCATCAGCAGAGACTGTGCGAAGATGATGGGTAGCACTCCGGCACTGTTGACCCGGATCGGCATGTAGTGCCTCTGGCTCCCCTGTCCCCTGACGGTACGAGCATTCTGGATGGGAATCCGCCGCTGGCCCTTGGTGATGAACACCACCCCAGCAACGATCGCAAAGAACAACAGCAGCAGAATGAGAATCTTCACGACAAAAAACGGACGTTCGTCGGGAGTCATGGCCATCGACGCCCATTCAGTTGAGAAACTCAGGAACATCGTCGGAATGCTGGCGACGATTCCGGCCATGATCATCAAGGAGATGCCGTTGCCGATTCCATTCTCGGTGATCTTCTCTCCGAGCCACATCAGAAACAGGGTTCCACAGGTCAGAACCATCACCTGAAGCAACCCGAGGGCAAATCCGCTATCCGACACTGCGACTCCGTTGCCCAGGAAGTTGGGGCTGGTGATCGCCTGCACGACGATGATCGACTGAAGCAGACAGAAGAGAACCGTCGAATAGCGCGTCCACCTGGCGATGACCTTGCGCCCTGATTCGCCTTCTTTCTGTAACTCCTCGAGCTTAGGGAACACCTTGGTCATCAAGGAGAAGATGATGGACGCACTGATGTAGGGCATGATTCCGAGCGAGAAGATCGTCGCGTTTCTGAGGTTTCCCCCGGTCAGCAAACTTGTCATGCCGAGAAAACTGAGCAAGCCACCGCCACCATCGGGCACATTGGCAAGCGCATCCTCCAGAACATCCAGCCGGACTCCTGGTAGATAGATGAAGAAGCCGATCCTGTAGATCGCCAACGCAATGAGAGTGAATCCGACCCTGCGCCTGAGGTCTGGAATCGCAATGATGTTCGCAATCGCCTTGAACATGAACTCCCCTAGACGGTATTTGCTTCGCCGCCAAGTTTCTCGATTTGCTCGCGGGCAGTCTTGCTGAATCGGTTCGCTTCTACCACCATCTTCCTGCCGAGTTCTCCGCCACCGAGCACCTTGAGGCGCGAATGGCGCTTCTTGATCAGGCCGTTTTCGGCGAGGAATTCGAGATTCACGCTCGTCACATCTGCAGGCAACTGATTGAGGTCCCCAACATTGATGATGTCATAGCAAACCTGAAAACGCACATTGCTGAAACCCCGCTTGGGAAGGCGCTGGAAGAGCGGCGTTTGCCCGCCCTCGAAGCCTCGCTTGCGTTTCCAACCTGATCGGGATTTTGCACCATTCATGCCTCTACCGGCGGTTTTTCCGCCTCCGGCAGCATGGCCTCGCCCGACTCTCTTCCGGTCCTTGTATTTACCGGCCCTCTGGTTCAGATCGTTGAGGTTCATGCCAGTGTCACTCCCCTCAGCTTCTCGACCTGTTCCTTGGTGCGCATCCGCAGCAATCCCTCGAGAGTCGCCTTGACGACATTGAGAGGGTTGTTGCTTCCATACTGCTTGGTCAATACATCCTGAACGCCGACGCATTCGAGGACAGCACGCGCCGAGGCACCGGCGATCACGCCAGTTCCAGGGGATGCGGGAACCATCTTCATGCGTGCCGTGCCAGCGGCACCCAGCACCTCGTGACAGATCGTTGTTCCCTTCAGCGGAATCTTGTGCATCTTGCTGCGGGCGTCCTTGAAGGCTTTTTCCAGAGCTCCCTGAACTTCCTTGGCCTTGCCAAATCCGACACCAACGGTCCCCTTCTTGTCGCCAAGAACGACAAGAGCACTGAATGACATCCGTCGACCGCCCTTGACGGTTGCGGCAACGCGGTTGATCTTGACGACCTTCTCCTCGTAACGCGGTCCGTCATCGTCATCGCGTCCACGCCCGCGCCCACCACGGCCTCGACCGCCACGGCCGCCACCACCGCCACGA